>NZ_FNAS01000002.1 GCF_900101995.1 Riemerella columbipharyngis
TGCTTTTTGTTCTTTTTGTTTCCGTTTTTGACTATCTTTGTACCTTGACAATTGGGGCAGTGGAGTTTAATTATTATTAACATTCAACAAAAATACAACTTTATTCCCTGATTGTCAAATTTTTATATCATCATACTTTTTAAAACACGACCTTTAAATTATTAAGACAATGACTTTCCAAGAACAAATAAAACAAGGCATTCCCAATGAACTGCCCCAGCCAAAAGAATACGACTATTATATCAACCACGCTCCGAAGCGTAAAGATATCCTAAGTGATGAAGAGAAAAAATTAGCCCTGAAAAATGCACTCAGATATTTTGATCCAAAATTTCATACAGAGCTAATCCCTGAATTTAAGCAGGAATTAGAGCAATACGGCCGTATCTATATGTACCGCTTTCGTCCGGATTACGAAATGTACGCTCGTCCGATAGACGAATATCCGGGTAACAGTCTGCAAGCGAAAGCCATTATGGTGATGATTCAGAATAACCTGAGCTACGCTGTGGCACAGCATCCTCACGAGCTGATTACCTATGGAGGAAACGGAGCCGTGTTTCAGAATTGGGCACAGTATCTTCTCACGATGAAATACCTCTCAGAAATGACGGACGAGCAAACTTTGGTAATGTACAGCGGCCATCCTTTGGGATTGTTCCCTTCTCATAAAGATGCTCCGAGGGTGGTAGTGACCAATGGTATGGTTATCCCGAATTATTCCAAACCCGACGACTGGGAAAAATTCAATGCCTTAGGGGTTTCCCAATATGGGCAAATGACAGCGGGGAGCTATATGTACATTGGGCCTCAGGGCATTGTGCACGGGACGACAATCACTGTGCTGAATGCTTTCCGAAAAATAAAAAAAGACCCTAAAGGCGGTTTGTTTGTAACTTCTGGATTGGGCGGAATGAGTGGTGCCCAGCCCAAAGCAGGTAATATTGCAGGCTGCGTAACCGTTTGTGCCGAAGTCAATCCTAAAATTGCCAAAATTCGCTACGAACAAAAATGGGTAGACGAAATCCATACAAACCTCGATAAACTCGTAGAAAGAGTAAGGGAAGCCCAGTCTGCAAAAGAAACCGTTTCTTTAGCTTATCTTGGTAATGTGGTGGAAGTCTGGGAAAAATTTGCAGATGAAAACCTGAAAATAGATATAGGCTCAGACCAAACCTCTTTGCACAATCCTTGGGCAGGTGGTTATTATCCTGTAGGGCAGTCCTTTGAGGAGTCTAACAAAATGATGGCACACCAGCCTCAATTGTTTAAAGAAAAAGTCCAAGAAAGCCTTCGCAGACAAGTGAAAGCCATCGGTCGCCATACGGAGAAAGGGACTTACTTTTTTGATTATGGAAATGCCTTTTTATTGGAAGCAAGCCGTGCCGGAGCAGATGTATTGGCAGCACATCCTACTATCGGCAAGGAATTTAAGTATCCGTCTTATGTGCAAGATATTATGGGACCTATGTGCTTTGACTATGGTTTCGGACCATTCCGCTGGGTTTGTACAAGCGACAAATCAGAAGATTTGGCTAAGACCGATGAGCTTGCAACTAAAGTATTACACGAAATAATGGATAATTCTCCTGAGGAAATACACCAGCAGGTGGCAGATAATATCCAATGGATAAAAGGTGCTCAGGAAAATAATCTCGTAGTAGGCTCTCAGGCGAGAATTCTATATGCCGATGCCGAGGGACGTATCAAAATTGCTAAGGCATTCAATGAGGCTATCCGAAACGGCGAGATTGGCCCTGTGGTATTGGGAAGAGACCACCACGATGTGTCTGGTACAGATTCTCCTTATCGCGAGACTTCCAACATTTACGATGGCTCGAGATTTACTGCAGATATGGCGATTCACAATGTGATAGGAGACAGCTTCCGCGGGGCGACTTGGGTTTCTATTCACAATGGCGGCGGTGTAGGCTGGGGAGAAGTGATTAACGGTGGTTTCGGAATGCTTTTAGACGGTACAGACGATGCCGACAGACGCCTGAAATCTATGCTTTTCTGGGATGTAAACAATGGTATCGCCAGAAGAAACTGGGCAAGAAACGAAGGAGCTATTTTTGCCATAAAACGTGCTATGGAAACTGAACCGAAACTCAAAGTAACGCTACCTAATATGGTAGATGAAAATTTGCTTTAATAGAATAAAGTCAGACTAAATGGCATTAGAGATAGCATACCAGTCCGGCATTTACACTTTACGGAGCGAACAGCGGCTTCGGGGGAATTTAGCGGAGATTTGGGATTTTTTCTCTCATCCCGAAAACTTAAACAAAATAACCCCCGAGGACTTGAAGTTTAAGATTACAACGCCCCATCTTCCGGCAAAGACTTATCAAGGGCAAATCATCACTTACGAAATAGAAATTTTGCTCATGATGAAGCACAGTTGGGTGACGGAAATCACTTTGGTAAAAGAGAAGCAGTTGTTTATAGACGAGCAGCGCTTTGGTCCTTATCGAATATGGCACCACGAGCATCATTTTGAGCCATTGTCGGAAGACGAGGTGAAAATGACGGACCTCATATTCTTTAAGTTGCCAATGGGGCTTTTGGGAAGGCTGGTGGCAGGAAAAATGATTAAAAATAAATTAACCAAAATATTCAGCTATCGTTATCAATTTTGCGAGAAACAATTTAGTTGAAATTAAATTAGAATAATCTTTATATAAAACACATATTAAAAAATGAAACTATACCCTATACAATGTGGAAATTTCAAATTAGATGGCGGAGCAATGTTTGGCATTGTTCCAAAATCGATTTGGCATAAGACCAATCCGGCAGATGAACGAAACCTTATCGATTTAGGAACGCGCTCTCTACTTATAGAAGACGGCAAAAAGCTCATTCTGGTAGATTGTGGTCTTGGAAACAAACAAAACGAAAAGTTCTTTGGGCATTACGCTCTATGGGGAAATGAGTCCTTAGACAAAAACCTCAAAAAATATGGCTTCATGCGAGATGATATTACTGATGTATTCCTTACGCACCTTCATTTTGACCATTGTGGAGGAGCCATTGAGTGGAATGATGATAAAACGGGATACAGACCTGCATTTCGGAATGCCCAATTTTGGAGTAACCAAAATCATTGGAATTGGGCTGTAAATCCTAATCCGAGAGAGAAAGCAAGTTTTCTGAAAGAAAATATTCTGCCTATCCAAGAGAGCGGACAGCTTAATTTTGTGCCGCTACCGGTAAACGGCAATTATGGCTTTGCACCGGATTTGAAAATGGATATCATCTTTGTCGACGGGCACACAGAAAAACAAATGCTTCCCATACTGAAGTACCAAGGGAAAACCATCATCTTTGCGGCAGACCTTATCCCAACAATAGGACATATCCCTTTGGTCTATGTAGTAGGCTACGATACCCGCCCTCTATTGACTATGGAAGAAAAAGAAAAATTCCTGAAACAATGTGTGGATAATGAATATCTTCTTTTCTTTGAACACGACGCCTACCACGAATTAGCAACACTGAAAATGACAGAGAGAGGCATTCGCTTAGATGAGACATTTAGTTTTAATGAAGTGTTTGGGTATTGATGATGAAATATCTTATAGGCTTGACCGGCGGGATAGGTTCCGGGAAAACTACAGTCGCTAAATTTATAGAGGCTAAGGGCTTCGCTGTTTATTATTCTGATATTAGGGCTAAGGAAATAGTAAATGACAATAGTATCTTAAAGTCAGAAATCATCAATCTATTAGGGGATGAGGCTTATGATGAGGAAGGAAGTTATAACCGCAAATGGGTGGCGGATAAAATTTTCAATGACGATACACTTTTGATGAAGCTCAATACACTTATACATCCTGCTGTAAAAGAGGATTTTGAGCATTGGATGAATATTCAACAATCAAAATTTATTTTTAAGGAGACCGCACTTTTATTTGAGCTGAACTTGGATAAAAATTGTTACAAAAGTGTTTTGGTAACAGCTGATGAGTCCATTAGGATAGCAAGGGTAATGGAACGAGACCACAAAACTTACAGCCAAGTAAAAGATATTATCCAAAAGCAAATGAGCGAGGAGGAGAAAGCAAAAAGAGCCAACTACATTATTTATAATAATGGCGATTTGGAAAGCTTGTCAATGCAAACGAATGTAATGCTCGAAAGTTTATTTAAGGACTTGTAACTTAGAAATAATAGGATAAATTCCAGCTATAGCCAAAACCGAATTTCGTAGAACTTTTCCCAAATCCTGGAACTATCATTGGGAAAATTTTATCTTGTTTCGTTGTATAGATCAGATAACGGGGCTGTACATTGACATCGATAAAGAAATCGGACTTAAAAAGCTGTACGCGTCCGCCTATCATCGCTTCTACCCAATACGAAGACTGCCGAGAAGCAGGGAAAGCTACGCCGAATACTTGTCCTTCAGCACCTTTTACGGGCAGAGAAAAATATTCCTGAGTGTAGGAACTGCCGCCTATTTTGCCACCGACATAGAATCCGTTTTTCTTGTTTTCAGAGTCTGTAGAAAGCATATAGAACGCTCCCAATTTTAGGAAAATACCTTTAGCTGAGGCATCATAAGAATTTTTTTTATAATTATTTTTTGCATAGCCACCCTCAGCAATGAGATTTGTATTTTCCTTTATTTCCGATGAAATATACCCTTGGAATTTTTGTTCTGAACCGAAAGACAATCCAGCTTCTAATATGTTAAAACCTACTAAGAAGTTAGGAGTATACCTCCAATTGTTTTTTTTGACAATCGTATCCTTATCCTTTGGCAATTGACTTTGAGCAAACGCCAATGACATTGCAATGCTAAAAAATAAGATATAGATGCGTGTGTGTTTCATCGGTAATATTTTTTTGCACCATTTCTACTTTGCTTACGGCAGAAGCTTGTTCCAATACGGCACTTGTATTCTCATAAAGCCGCCTCAGTCCGCACGCCACAGAAACATACTGCGAGGATAGGGTATAGTTTAGTTTGATAATAGAAGGTATTTGTGTTTTTCTTGTGGAGACATATATTTCTGTATAAGGACTGTCATCCACCCTTAGCGGAACTAATACGGAGTCCGGTTTTGCAATGCCGTATGCTATGGTTTTTATCGTTTCGGTATTATCCAATTTTACCCCTACATATAGGCTGTCTGGTTTTGTAATTTTACCCTCTTCGGTTTTGAATTTTATTTTAAGCCTTGGAGTCCCCAGTCCATTTTCACAGATATCATCATCATTAGCACAACTATAAATCATCAGCGAAGCGATAATGGTAAATAGAAAAAATTTCAGATGATTCATATTGGTTATTTTTGGGTTAGCAATGCAATGTTTTCTACATGGTGTGTCTGTGGGAACATATCTACAGGAAGTATCTTTTCCACTTTGTATTGGCCTTTCATTAAAGCCAAATCTCGGGCTTGCGTTGCAGAGTTGCAGCTTACATATACAATTCTCTTTGGGGCAAGTTTCAATATTTGTTCCACTACTTTCGTATGCATACCATCCCGAGGCGGGTCTGTGATGAGGACATCAGCCGGAGGATGCTTTTCGAGGAAATCAGCCGTAAAAATATCTTTCATATCTCCGCAATAGAAAGTACAATTATCCAGTCCGTTGAGAGCGGCGTGTTCTGTTGCAGCATCTATTGCCTCTTGTACGGCTTCTATTCCGATTACTTTTTTAGCTTTTCGTGCCACATATTGGGCTATGGTGCCGGTTCCCGTATAGAGGTCATAGACCACTTCATCTCCTTTTAAGTCGGCAAATTCCAATGTTTTTCTATAAAGCTCTAATGCCTGTCTGTAATTGGTTTGAAAAAAAGATTTAGGTCCGATTTTGAACTTTAAGCCGTCCATCTCTTCCATCAGATAGCCTTTGCCGAAAAATGTTTTTATATCTAAATCATAGACGGAATCATTATTTTTAGAGTTGATGGCATAGACCAATGTTTTGATTTGAGGGAAGCATTCCAATAAATAGGCAAACAGAGCTTCTCTACTGTCTTGTTCTTCTCTAAAGAATTGAAAAAGAACCATCCATTCGCCTCTGGAATTTTGTCTGAGCATCAGTGTCCGAAGAAATCCTTCTTGATTTTTTACATCAAAAAAATCTAAATGATGTTCATCTGCATATTGTTTTACGGCAAGGCGTATTTCATTGGAAGGGCTCTCTTGCAGGTAGCATTCTTTTAGGTCTAATATTTTGCTCCACATTCCGGGAATATGAAAGCCTAAGGCATTTTTATTGGAAATTTCATTTTCGGCGTTAATTTCTTCAGAAGTAAGCCAGCGGGCATCTGAAAAAGAAAATTCCATTTTATTTCGGTAGAAATATTGCTGGGCAGAACCTAAAATTTCTAAGGTCTGGAAATCGTCAATACCACCTATTCTTCTGATATTGTTTAGAACTTCGTTTTGCTTAAACTCTAATTGCTTATTGTAGCTTAAATTCTGCCATTTACAGCCTCCGCATACGCCAAAGTGCGTACATTCCGGCGATACTCTGTCGGGGGACAATTCTATAAAAGATACAGCTTCGGCTTCGTAGTACTTACTTTTAGATTTCCTTACGCGGGCGTTTACTACATCTCCTGGCACGGCACCCGATACGATAACCGTTTTGCCATCATCTGTTTTCCCTATAGACACGCCTTTGGCTCCGGCAGTCGTAAGTTTTATATTTTCTAAGATAATGTTTTTCTTTTTGCGCATTATATTTTAGTGTCAATGTTTAACAAATATTCAAAAACAAAATCTTAAACCAAAATATTACTTGCCCGAAGAAGCTGGTGTCTGAGTAGGCGTCTGAACCGGTGCCTGAGGTGCTTGAGGAAGCTGTGTTTGCTCTTGAGATTTAGAACTTGAAACTTGGTTTACTATTGGCTTTCCTGTAAGAGCGATGCTTAAAATAACCAAAACAACAACTGTAATCCCTAAAGACCAAGTGGCTTTTTCCATAAAATCATTGGTTCTCTGTACCCCAAAAGACGCAGAAGATGCCCCTCCGAAAGTCCCTGAGAGACCGCCTCCTTTTGGGTTTTGTGCCATAATGATAACTACTAATAGTACACAAGCTATAACAATAAGAACCATAAATAATGTGAATACCGTATCCATAATTTTTTATAAAATATTTTAGAAATGCAAAAATAGTGATAATAATCTATATTCGCAATAGTACTTTTTCCGTTAGGGCTAATAGGGGGCGGCGTATGTTTGTTCATCAAAATTTTTGTAAAATTGTAAAAGAGATTATGGATTTTTAGCCAATTTTTTACAGATTATTTTTTACTTTTGTGCTCTAAAACAGACACTACTATGAATATCATCTTAGCTTCTACATCATCGCTTTTCGGGGGACAATATCTTGATTATATAAAAGATGAACTCGTTAAACTTTATCAGGGGATAGATGAAATTTTGTTTATCCCATTTGCGAGACCCAGTGGAATTACTCACGATGAATATACGGTAATCGCTTCCGAATTTTTTCAGAAAATTAATATAAGAGTAAGAGGTCTCCATAAATTTCAGGATATGGCTAAAGCTATTGATGACAGTAAAGCCTATTTTACGGGAGGGGGAAATACTTTTCTTTTGGTAAAAATGCTTTACGAAAATAAATTAATGCATTTGCTGAAAAAAAATGTGGAATCCGGAAAACCATATTTAGGAACCAGCGCGGGGAGTAATATAGGAGGCCTGAATATGAAAACCTCTAATGATATGCCTATCGTATATCCACCGAGTCTGGAATGTATGGGGCTTGTTCCTTTCAATATTAATCCTCATTATTTGGATCCGACTCCGGAGCTGAAACATAATGGGGAAACAAGAGAAACGCGCATTAAAGAATTTTTAGTTCAAAACAATACAAAAGTGGTAGGACTGAGAGAAGGCAATTGGGTACGGAGGATAGGGAATAAAATTACCGTAGAAGGATTACACCTTACCCGAATATTTGAGCAAGGAAAAGAACCTTACGAAGTAAAAAGCGGTACGGAAATTGATTAACTCTTAAAATAAGGAAGCATTAGTTCCGTTAAGAAATCGGGGCATCTGCATATTTTTTGTTTTTCAGCGTCCATAAAAAATAATGTCGTCTGGGCTTGGGTAATTTTTTCTCCCTTTGAGTTAAAAATTTCGTATTCAAACTCAATTCTTACACTCGGTATTTTTTTTATGTAAGTATGGATTTCTAAAATTTCATCGTAAAGCGCAGGCTTCAGATATTTGATTTTATATTCAGAAACGGGTAGCCAAATTCCTCTATGCTCTATATCACTATATGCCATGCCTATACTCCGAAAAAGTTCCACCCTCGCCACTTCAAAATATTCGGCATAATTACCATAATAAACATACTTCATAGGGTCAGTCTCTCCATATCTTACTCTTATACAATGTTTTGTGTGTATCATTTCTTTGTCGATTTGTTTTTCTATACAAATATATTTTTTAATAATCAAGGGTGCAAAATTTTTTTTTAGTTTTTTTATTTTAGATATTTGTCGTACAAAATTTTCAGTAAAACTAATCAATTTAACCAAGTGAAAATGAGCCAAAATTTAAATCTTATCTGGAATAATTGTCTTCAATTTATGAGAGATAATCTCGGTGCTATGGAAAATGCCGAAAATTTTGGTAAACTAAAAGATTCTTTTGATATACTTTTTGATAAAGTCTATCCATTGTCCCTCACGGATAAAAATCTCACTTTGGTAGTTCCGAGTGATTTTTACAAAGAATATATAGAGGAAAATTATATTCCTCTACTTTCTGCGGCGCTCAAAAAAAATATTGGAAAAGGTGTTAAACTTTGGTATTCTATTTTAGAAAAAAAATCCACGGAAAACCAAGCACCGGTATTCCATAATATAAAAGGAATCAATACGCCTGTGCCTAAAGTGCAGAAAGTAGTGCCCCCCGCTTACTCAGGGAAAATATCCACGCCCTATGTGATGCCGGGAATAAAAAAAATGGAAATAGACTCTAATCTAAATCCTATACACTCTTTTGATAACTTTATCGAAGGCGAAAGCAATAGATTTGCCACTACGGTGTCTAAAACCATTGCCAAAAGACCTGGTGAAACTTCATTTAACCCATTGTTCATATACGGAGGGGTAGGGGTAGGAAAAACCCATATCGCACAGGCTATAGGACTGGAGGTAAAAAATAATTTTCCTGATAAAGTAGTTCTATATGTTTCTTCGGAAAAATTTATTCAGCATTTCATCAAAGAAAGTAAAGAAAAAAATAAAGCCGGATTTATGGATTTCTACAAGATTGTAGATGTATTTATTATAGACGATATTCAGTTTTTATCAGGTAAACCGGCTACCCAAGAGTCTTTCTTCCATATTTTTGATTATTTGCACCAGAATGGGAAGCAGATTGTCATCACTTCGGATAAAGCACCTGCGGATATCATAGATATTCAAGAGCGTGTGATTTCTCGCTTCAAATGGGGGCTTACCGTAGATATCAAATCACCTGACTTTGAAACAAGGAAGAAAATCATTAATAACAAATTAGACAGAGACGGCATCCAGCTGAGTGAGGATATTGTGGATTTTTTAGCGGGAGAAGTACAGTCTAATGTACGAGAGTTGATAGGTGTGATAAATTCTGTGATTGCTTATTCTACAATATATAAATCTGATTTGACATTAGACTTATTGAAAGATGTTATCAATAAAATAGCCAGCAATCAAAAGAAAATTATTGACATACCATATATACAAGAAGTGGTGTGCGATTACTTCGGTATCAAAAGAGAACAGCTCTACTCCAAAACAAGAAAAAGGGAGATTACATTACCAAGACAGTTTGTAATGTATTTTGCCAAAGAGTTTACAGATGCCACTTACGCCAAAATAGGCACCGAAATGGGAGGAAAAGACCACTCTACTGTGATGCACGCCTGCAAAACCATAAAAGATGGAATAGAAGTCGATAAACAGATGAAGAAATATATGAAAGAATTGACAATGAAGATTAAAAAATAAATTGATATCATTGCGAAAAAGGAATTTTTTAGGCTAAGGTTTAGAAAATTCCTTTTTTCATTTTAATAATAGAGTTTATGAAAATACTAATGGTTTGCCTCGGTAATATTTGTAGAAGTCCATTGGCAGAAGGTATTCTTAGAAGTAAAATAAATGATAAACATTTGGTAGATTCTGCGGGAACTATAAACTTTCACGAAGGCGAAAAAGCCGATTACCGCTCTATAGAAGTGGCTAAAAACCACAACATAGACATCAGTATGCACCGCTCTAGACCTATAACTAAGGAGGATTTAAATTATTTTGACCGCATCTATTGTATGGACAAAAATAATTACAAAAATGTCTTAGCAATGGCAGAAAATCAGGAACAAAAGGATAAAATAATGCTCATTTTAGATAATGACGCTGAAGTCCCGGATCCTTATTACGGTGATATCAATGACTTTGAAAAAGTATTCCAAATACTTGATAAAGCGTGTGATACCGTTGCTTTAAAAATTAATTAATCCCTTTCTGAATCGGAATCTTTATATAAAACATGACAAACGTTATTTGTTTTTTTTAAATTTAGACCAGTTATAAATTAATGTAAATTTGATCCCCGAAATCAAAATTAATAAACATTATGAAAAAGAACACTCTAATGATTTCTGCTGTATTAGTGGTTCTTGGTGCGAAGGGTTTTGCACAAATAAAACAAGACTCTATTAAGAACAAAGAAATTAAAGAAGTTGTAATTACAGCTACCGGAGCTAAAGAAAAAATAAAAAATTATGCCGGCTCTGTAAGTACCGTAAGTCAAAAAACATTTAAAGAGTTAGGTATTCAATCCGTGGGAGATGCAATGCGCCTAATACCAGGAGCTAATTTTGTAGATGAAGATGGCAGAGGTATAAAACCAAGTATAGGACTTAGAGGGTTAGATCCGGGGCGTTCTTCCGCACTACTTACTTTGATTGACGGTAAAATACCGTTGGGTGAAAGCTATAGTTCTATGAGCGAATATACGATGGTTCCGGCCGCCTCTGTAGAAAGAATAGAAATCATTCGCGGAGCTTCGCCTGTTTTATATGGAGGTGGTTCTATCGGTGGTGTAATGAATATTATTACTAAAAGTGGAGCCTACGATCCTTATAAGAGAGTTTATCTTTCATATGGAAATTACAACAGTCTTAACTTTGGTGCTGAGGCTGGTGGTGGAACCAATACTTTTAATTACTATGTAGGATACAATAGAAGACAAAGTGATGGTTCACGTAAAAGTAACTCTAAGTTCAGTACTGATGATTTTACCGTTTCATTAGCAGCTAGACCAGATAATAAAAATGAATTTAAATTCTATTTTAGCACTTTCTGGGAAAATTCTAAAACCCCTGGAGGGCTTAATGCTAAACAATATGCTGAAGATCCAAGACAATCTTTAGCTGTTCATGACCATGATAACTTCCTTGCCAAAAGATTTATGTCTAATATGACCTATACAAGGCATCTTGATGAAAACAATACCCTCTCTGCCGTTCTTTATGGTGGTTATTTCCAAAGAGATTGGTGGATAGGTTCGGACAGGTCTGTATTAGGACAGAATAAAAATACCGGAATACTTAGAAATATTCCTTCTTTTGGAACCTATGTAGATTATAAAAATACAAATCAATTATGGGATTCCAAAAACAATTTCTTGTTTGGATTGAGGTATCATACTGATATTTTTAGAAATAGAATGGTTCAAGGGCAAGATAAAGATGCTCGCTCAGGTATATTCCAGAATGGAAATGATGGAAATACTAATGTATATGAGGCTTATGTATATGATCAATTCTATCTACGTCCGGATTTCATTATAAATCCCGGATTACGCTATACTTATGTGAAATATGGAACGAATAATCTTACTTCAGGCACAAGAACAAAAGCTCATAGTGATAGTTTTATTTATTCATTAGGATTTGTTTATCAAGGTGTTAAAAACACAGAGTTCTATGCTACTTTGTCTAAAGGTTATCAACCTCCAAGCTCCGGCTTGGCAACGGACCCAAGAGTATTGGCAGCCGGAAAATTCATAAAAGCGGAAACATCTGACAATTATGAAATAGGTGTAAGAACAAGACCTACGGATTGGTTAGGTTTTGATTTAACGGGATATCTTCTTTATTTCAATAACAAGATCGTTCGTGTAAACGGAATTCCGGACAATGCAGGTAAAAGTTTCCACAGAGGGATAGAGTTTGTAATGAATGTAAAACCTACGGACTACTTTTCATTCTATGTAAATGGATCATTACAGAAAGCTACATTTTCTAATGGAGATTTCAAAGGAAATAGACTACCATATGCTCCCGATTTTATGATTACCCCTGGAGCCAAATTTAAAACAGCATTAGGAAATGGTTTGCTTACCATCAATATCTATGACTCTTATACTGCTAAACAATATGCTGACAACGATAACAGTACTCCTATTTCTGCAGATGGAAATCATGGTAAAATACCAGGATATAATATTCTAAGCGGTACAATCAATTATGACTTAAATAACATAAACTTTAACTTCAATATGCAGAATATCTTAGATAGAGAATATTTTACAAAAAGATATAGCTATTGGGGTGGGATAATGCCAAGCTCTGATAGAACATTCTCTTTCGGAGTAGGATATAAGTTTTAGATTTTAAGCCTCAATCAAAATATATAAAATGAGTTGTTTTTTGTTGAAGCAACTCATTTTTCATCTTTTTCCTAAATATGGGATAGATTAGATAAAAAAAACGACTGAAAATAAAAAATCAGTAATCTCTAATTTATTGATTAAAAAATCCTTACTTTTGCCCTCGTAAAATTTAATTGATGCAACACATAAGAAACATAGCGATAATCGCTCACGTAGACCATGGAAAAACCACTTTGGTGGACAAAATCATTCACGCTACCCATCTTTTTAGAGAAAACCAAGAGAGTGGAGAGCTTATTATGGATAATAACGACCTCGAAAGAGAAAGGGGAATTACCATTTTATCGAAAAATATATCGGTAACTTATAAAGATACAAAAATCAATGTGATAGATACCCCTGGACACGCCGATTTCGGAGGCGAAGTAGAGAGGGTACTAAAGATGGCTGATGGTGTGCTTCTTTTGGTAGATGCCTTTGAAGGTCCTATGCCGCAGACGCGTTTCGTGTTACATAAAGCTTTAGAATTAGGGCTGAAACCCATTGTAGTAATCAATAAAGTGGATAAGCCAAACTGCCGCCCAGAGGAAGTGCACGACCAAGTTTTTGATCTGTTCTTTAACTTAGATGCGACTGAAGAGCAGTTAGATTTCCCGACTTTCTACGGCTCGTCTAAGCAAGGTTGGTTTAACACAAGTTTAGAACAAACAGACAGCATTCTGCCTATTTTAGATGGAATATTACAGTATGTGCCAGAACCTAAAGTAGAGGAGGGGACACTTCAAATGCAGGTAACTTCTTTGGATTATTCTTCGTTTTTAGGAAGAATAGCCGTAGGAAAAGTAACGAGAGGCTCTGTAAAAGAATCCCAATGGATAGGATTGGCACAAGAAGATGGGAAAATCATCAAAGGTAAAGTAAAGGAACTCTATATTTTTGAAGGACTTGGAAAGAAAAAAGTAAGCGAAGTATTTGCCGGCGATATTTGTGCAATTGTAGGCTTTGATGATTTTCAGATAGGGGATACCTTTGTAGATTTGGAGAATCCGGAGCCATTGCCTCGTCTGTCTATCGATGAGCCTACGCTCAATATGACTTTCTCTATTAACAACTCTCCGTTCTTCGGTAAAGATGGTAAATATGTAACTTCTAACCATTTGAAAGAGCGTTTGGAAAAAGAATTAGAGAAAAATCTTGCCCTGAGAGTGGAACAAACAGATGATGCCAATACATTCCTTGTTTTTGGTAGAGGGATTTTGCACTTATCGATATTGATTGAAACTATGAGAAGAGAGGGCTACGAAATGACTATAGGCCAGCCTCAGGTTATACTTAGAAATATCAATGGAGAGCAGTGCGAACCTTATGAAAGCCTAGTAGTAGATGTTCCAGAGGAGTATGCTTCTCGTGTTATCGATCTGGCAACACAGAGAAAAGGAGATTTACACATTATGGAAACCAAAGGAGAGATGCAGCATTTGGAGTTTGAAATTCCTTCTCGAGGTTTGATAGGGCTTCGTTCTCAAATGCTTACAGCTACTGCCGGAGAAGCTATTATGGCACACCGCTTTTCTGAATATAAACCTTTCAAGGGTCAGATTCCTGGAAGAAACAACGGCGTTTTGGTTTCTAAGAACCAAGGAAGTGCCACTGCTTATTCTATCGAAAAATTACAAGACAGAGGGCGTTTCTTCGTAGATCCGGGAGAAGAAGTCTATACAGGTATGATAGTAGGGGAGCAGAATAAACCCGGAGATCTCGTAGTAAACATTGTAGAAGGTAAACAGCTCAATAATATGCGTGCCGCAGGTAAGGACAAAGATGGCAATATAGCCCCTAAAATCCTGATGACATTAGAGGAGTGTATGGAGTACATACAGCAAGACGAGTGTATAGAAGTAACACCGAATTTCATCAGAATGCGGAAAAAAATCCTTACAGAAGAAGAAAGAAAAAGAGCTGAAAGAATGGCTAAATCTTAATCGTAAATCAATTAAAAGGCTTCATTTTTTGGAGTCTTTTTGTTATCAATATAAATATTATGCAAAACAGAATTACAGAACTTTTTGGAATTAAATATCCTATTATACAAGGCGGAATGGTCTGGCATAGCGGCTGGAGACTAGCTTCTGCCGTATCGGAGTGCGGTGGGCTTGGGCTATTGAGTGCAGGGAGTATGTATCCCGATGTGCTGAGAGAGCATATCCGAAAGTGTAAAAATGCCACACAGAAACCTTTTGGCGTGAATGTTCCTATGCTTTATCCTAATATAGAGGAAATCATTGAAATCATTATAGAAGAAGGCGTAAAAATAGTTTTTACATCGGCAGGCAATCCCAAAACTTATACTTCGCTGTTACAAAAGGAAGGAATAAAGGTAGCCCATGTTGTATCTTCACTTAAGTTTGCACAGAAATGTCAAGATGCAGGCGTAGATGCCGTAGTGGCAGAAGGTTTTGAGGCAGGGGGACATAATGGAAGAGATGAAACCACTACTTTTTGCCTTATCCCAAATGTTGCTAAGCATATTGATATTCCATTAGTAGCAGCGGGAGGTATCGCTACCGGAGTACAGATAAAAGCTGCAATGATTTTGGGAGCAGAGGGAGTGCAGATGGGAACGCGTTTTGCCGCAACGCAAGAGGCAAGTGCTCACCAGAACTTTAAAAATAAAATAATAGAAGCCCAAGAAGGGGATACTCTCCTTACTTTGAAAGAACTTTCACCTGTAAGACTTTTAAAAAACAAATTCTTTTTTGAACTTGAAGAAATGTATTCTAAGGGAACTAATACAGAAAGCCTTAGAGAGAAATTGGGAAAAGGGCGCGCTAAAAAAGGAATGTTTGAGGGAGATTTAGATAGCGGAGAGCTGGAAATAGGACAGGTTTCAGCGATGATAGATTCTATTTTGACGGTGGAAGAAGTTTTCAAAGGAATCATTAGCGAATTTAATTCGGTTTCAGAACTTGGAAAATTGTAAAAAAATATTATCTTTGTACTGTATTTAGCAGTTGGGGAATTGGCGCAGTTGGCTAGCGCGTTTGACTGGCAGTCAAAAGGTCACGGGTTCGAATCCCGTATTCTCCACATTTAACTGTGATAATCAGTTATTTGTAAAAATAAGGGACTAAATAAGGGACTTTTGATTGCCCTTGGTAATTATTACACTATCCTTGTGTAATAATTACTCCACCCCTTTGTAAAAATTACACTACCCTCGCGTAAAAATTATGCTACCCCTGTGTAAAAATTGCACTACCCTCGCGTAAAAATTATGCTACCCCTGTGTAAAAATTGCACTACCCTCGCGTAAAAATTATGCTACCCCTGTGTAAAAATTGCACTACCCTCGCGTAAAAATTATGCTACCCCTGTGTAAAAATTGCACTACCCTCGCGTAAAAATTATGCTACCCCTGTGTAAAAATTGCACTACCCTCGCGTAAAAATTATGCTACCCCTGTGTAAAAATTGCACTACCCTCGCGTAAAAATTGCACTCCCCTCACGTAAAAATTGCACTACCCCTGTGTAAAAATTGCACTACTCTCGCGTAAAAATTACACTACTCTCGCTTAAAAATAGCTGGTTATCAAAACGAAAAGTATTTTATTTGAATTATTCAATAAATAAAATATTGAAAATTAACCTACATATAATTATATTAAATATTAGATATATGGTATTCTGATTTCGAAAAAAATGGGAGAAAAGCGTTTTTGTTTTTTTCTGCACCTGATTCTGTGTATTGCAAGATGTGTCTTTGTGCGTACAAAATTATAAATTTTGCTCTAACAAAGACCATCTTGCCTTTTTTTCAAAAAGGAGAAAAAAACTTCGGAACTCGTTTTTTTTATTATGTAAATCTCAAAAAAGGTAAAATATACCTGTACAGATATATAGAAAGATGAAATATATATGCTTTTTTATTCTCTTATATCATCACACTATCATTATATTATATGTTTTTTTATAACTTTTTATTTTCTTTTATATTCAATTTAATCTAAAAATAGTTTTTGTGTTTAGTTTTTATATTTAATTCGTTTTTTTTGCACTAATTAATAATTATTAAAAATTATAGAGGTATAATGAAACAAAAAATACTAATTTTAGGTTCGGTGATTTTTGCTACTTTAGTATTAAAAGCTCAGGTAGGAATTAATACAGAAACGCCAAGAGCTACATTAGATATTAATGTAAGCTCAAAAACGGATTCTAACGAAGGGATAATTATTCCGGAATTATCAAGAACACGGCTTGCACAAATCAATCCAAACAATCTTACAAAAAACACTATTGTATTTGCAAATACAACAGGTAATGGAGATTTAACTACCCAAGAAGTTAGAAGAGACGGTCTTTTTTATTATAATGGAGCAATTTGGCAACCTTTAAACTATAATTATTTCATAAAACAAGGGCAGGGATATGTTGTAGATGGACTTAATGATGATTTAACTCTAACGAATAGATACAAGGGTAATAAGATTATTGGATATAATGCAATAGATTTTTCAGACGGTAGTGGTGGGGCATTTGGAAATTATTCGTTTATTCAAGGGGCGAACAATAAGATAACTGAAAATGGTTATTATTCTTCCGCATTTGGAGAAAGTAACACTATAAACAGTTCTTATTCTGGAGCATTTGGAGAAAATAATACTATAAATACAATATATGGACATTCTTTTGTCGCAGGCTCTGATAATACTTTGAACGGAGGATACTCTTTTGCTTTTGGAAAGGATTTAACCACTCAATCTCCACTTGAATTTGTTATTGGAGTAAATAATGAAAAAGTGGAAGAGGGAGAATACTTAACCAGTGGAACATTAGGAGCTAATAGAGCATTTGTGATAGGAAATGGAACAAAAGCAAGAAAACAAAATGCTTTAACTGTATGGTATGAAGGATATTGGAAATTTAATCTGATAAATCCTCAAGGGACTATTGATGCTTACAGAAATCAGTGGAACTTAAATTTTATCCCTAAAAAGGGTATGAATGCCCAAGATTTGTCAGGTAAAATAAACACTTATGATGGAGAGAAATGGAGAAAGTATATTCCTGTCATTTTTTCGAATACACAACCATCTAACGAAAACTTAGAAGCCGGAGACTTGTGGTTTGACACCTCTGTGAAAAAATATAAAGTGTGGAATGGTTCAGAATGGACATCAATGTAAAAAATGAAAGAAAAAGCAGAAAGAATAGATTTTAGAATAGAGAAAAATAAAAAAGAAGAATGGAAAAATATATGTAAACAAAAAAATATTTCTTTAACAGAGTTGATAATTAATTCTGTAGAAAATAAAATTTTAAGCTCGGACAAGAGCAAAGTAATAGCGTTCATTGAAAATCAGGATTACCAGTTTTCTAAAATAGGAAACAATATAAATCAAATTGCTAAGAAGGTTAATGCAGAAAAAAGAATAGATAATGAAACTCTGAAAGGCTTCATTCGGGAATTGAAAGAAGTGGAAAATCTTAGAATTAAGCAGAATGAAATTCTGGGGGATATTTACAAAATTTTAGCAAAAATATGATTGTAAAGATATTAAGTTCATCAAGTAGAGAATTTAATGGCGTGAGATATAACGATAAAAAAATGAAGAAAGGAGATGGAGAGCTAATGTTGATGAAAAATTTCCCCGAAAATATAAATAAAAACTCATCTCAAGAAGATGTTAGAAATTATCTAAAAGCTATTTCTGCAATTAATCCAAAAGTGAAAAAACCTCAATTTCACGCTGTAATATCGGCTAAATTTAGAGAAAACAGTAAGGAGGAATTAAGTAAGATAGCTGAGACATTTATGTCTGAAATGGGATATGATAAACAACCATATATTGTGGTGTTTCATAATGATACTGAAAACAATCATGTTCATATAGTATCAACAAGGGTGGATAAGAAAACAGGCAGAAAAATAAATGACAGTTTTGAGAGGTTGAAAGCCCAAAGAGCAATGGAGGTATGCTTAAAAAAAGTATTTGGTATTGAAGAGAGCGAACAAAAATTAAATGAGCTGTTAAGATATAAATATAGTTCTTTTAATCAATTGAAGTCCCTTTTAGAGAGAAACGGATATGAAATTCACGAAAAAGAGGATAACTCCTACTCTATCTCTAAGAATGGAAACTTGGTTAAAATATTAAATCCGAGTGATATTAATTTCAGAAAACCGGATGCGAAAAGAAAAATGCAGATAAAAGCTATTCTATTAAAATATCAAAACCAATATTCCAATAAAGTATTTAGGGTCATTGATAGAAGAGCTGATGTAGGAACTGAAAATAAAAATCCTAAGATAGAATATCAATCTGAACTTTCGAAAAGGATGAAGGATATGTTTGGAATTGATATAGTGTTTCATCACAAGGATGGGAAAGAATCATTCGGATATACATTGATTGATAACAAAACTAAACAGATATACAAAGGAAGTGATCTGATTAAGTTGAATGAATTATTTGAGTTCAATCAGGAGGAGATAGACAAAAAGATTTTTGAACAACTAAACGACTTTAACATAAGAAACGAAGAAGAAAAGAAAATATTAATAACGCTATTTGAACAAAAAGGGGTTAAGGTTCAGCCTTATCATATCATATCCCATAAACTAAGGCTGAAAAAAGAAATGGTAAATGAGATTAGGAATGATGCAATCAAATTTTTAAGCAACAAGAAGAATGATGATATAAGTATTATAAAAGGGGAAAATGGGAAATTATACTTGACACATATGAAGTTTCATCATATTCAAGAGTTAAAAAGCCTAATAGGAGAAGAATTATATCATAAATATATCACTAAACAGGAAGAAAGTAGTATTCAATTAGCAAAAGAAGCAGCAAAAGATTTAACGACAAGTATTTTTAGTATAGGAGGTCCTACATATGTGTCAAAAGACCCCTACGAGATTGAGAAAGAAAATAAAAAGAAAAAGAAAAAAAGGAAATGATAATAACATTTGCAACACAGAAAGGAGGAAGCGGGAAAACCACTCTTGCTATTGCTTTTTCAAACTTTTTAGTGCTTGAAAAGAAGAAAAAGGTACATGTGTATGACTACGACTTTCAAAAATCTTTTTATTCAAAATTTTTAGAGGATAAAGATTTGGTTGATATACCAAAATTATATGATGTAGATGTTGTAGAAGAGGAGGAGCTGAAGTTAGAAAGAATATACGATATGAAAGAAAGTGAAGAAATATTCATTTTTGATTTGGCAGGTACATTAGACCAAAGATATGATGATATTCTTCGATATAGTGATTGTTTGGTTATTCCATTTGAGTATTCAGATGTGAGTGCTAAATCAACATTGGTATTTATAAATTTCACATCGATAGTTGAAATAACAACGGAGATGTTTTTCATCAAGTCTCGATACGATAAAGGTTACAATTACTTAAATGAAGTCGGAATGAACGAAGCTATAAATGAAAATATAAATGCACACATAATAGATTGTCCTGTGTATAAGAGAAATTGCCTACAAACTATCAATACGAGGGAGTTGTCTAAAAATCAGAAATATGCTGTAAAACCAACATTTGAGGAACTAATACGGAAAATAAATAATTCATCAGAAATAAAAGTTAAAATATAATTAAAATGGGAAAATTTGTACTAATCGTAGTCTGCACATATATAATTTACTATGCGGGGAATATAATATACGATTTATTTGTAAAACCAAAAGGAAAAGGTAATAAAGAACCTAAAGAGAATCATCAAGAAGTGTTTTCTATTCAAAGTGATGATGAAGAAGTGAAAAATATCACTATAGATGATGAAGAGGACATCTTAATTCCCGATGCTGTAAATTTTGGAGAGGAGGGATTTGAAATAGAAAGAGAAAAGGATTTAACGATAAGTGAACTCAGAGAAAGATTCGAGAATGAGAACTCACTTAATAATGAAAGCGAGTATAAAGAGGACAAAGAAGAAGAAAAGAAACTCGTTGCTTACGATTTTAATGAGATAATGAAAATGGCAGAGACAAAAGTCTATATGGTTGAGAACTTAAATGGGCATAAAGTTTATGCGTCTCGAATGTAATTAATGTTTAACCCTAAAAAAACAAAAATATGAAAGAAGATGATTAGAACTTAAAAACAGAAACAAAAAGAGTTTAATGGTTTAATTAAAAACAAAAATAGAGATTATGAAAAGTAAATTTAGTTTTAAAATGAGTAAAAAGACACAATCTAAAATTTTAACATTAGTCTTGATGATATTTGCTATATCTCCAGTATGGGCTGCAGGTGGTGCAGAGGCAATCGGTGATGCTGTTAATAGTATAAAAGGATACTATGATCAAGTAAAAAATCTTATTTATGCTATAGGAGGTGTAGTAGGATTAGTCGGAGGGGTTAGGATTTACAACAAGTGGCAAAACGGAGACCAAGACATCAATAAAGAAATTATGGGATGGGGTGGAGCCTGTATTTTTTTACTCTTAGTCCCAACATTTATATCAGCTTTTTTCAATAGTTAAATAGTATAAAATGTAGTATAAAATGGGCTACTATTTATACAAGGGGCTTAAAAAACCCCTTGTTCTATTCGGGTTAAAAGATAAATATATTTATCAAGCTATTGGAAGTGCAGTTGGGACAATAGTTATAAGCGTATTTTTATCGAACATTATAGGCTTCTTAGGAATGTTGGCTAGTTTAGGAGCAGGAGGTTTAGTCGTATGGATGATTTACAAAAAGCAAGATAAAAAAGGACTGTACAATAAAAAAAGAAACGACGGAGAAATACATATTGTTCCAAGTAGAATGAAAACTAAAATCATAAACAAAAAATATGAAAAACAAAAGGTTTGAATTTGAAATTCCATTTATTGGTTATGATTACGGAAAAGAACACGGATGGAATTATGACACTATAATAGGAAAATATGGCAATCCTATTGTGGGAATAAAAATAAAGAATACGGTGGAACAGTATTCTGCAGATCCCGAAGAGTATCTGAAGTATCATACAGTTCTAAATCAAATTGTTAAAACGATTGGAGAGAATAGAATAATCCAAAAGATAGATATTTTTTCAAAAAAAATATACAAAGAAAAAGAAATTCCAAAAGAGTTTTTACAGAAAAAATATATTGAACATTTCAATGGGAGGTTGTATAAAACGATAGATACCATATTGTTATTTACAGATGTTGTCATAGATTCTAAAAAGAAAAAAAACAGCTATTCGTTTTCCGAAAGAAAGTATAAAGATTTGAGAGATAGATGTTCAAAGATATTTTTATTACTGAAACAATATGATTTCAATCCAAAATATATGTTTGAAAAAGATTTTGAAAGGTATCTTTCTGGAGTCTTGACAATGCAATTGGGAGATAGAATAAAATACGATAACATAAAATCAAGCAATGAATATCTTAACATAGGGAATCAATTTGTGAAATTTATCTCTCTTGTTGATGTTGAAAACATAGAACTACCCAGTGAAATTGAGACTTATACAGAATTAGGAGGAAATGGTGCAGCAAAAGAAACGGCAGTAGATAATTTCACTTTTATAAATGAATTGGAGGACTATAATACCATTTTATATAATCAAGTGATATCTATTCCCCAACAGGCTCAAAGACAAAGAGAATTAGACAGAAAAAAAAGAAGACATGAAGGTGCAGCAAGCTCTTCACCATCAAATGGGATAATAGCAGAAGAAATAGAAGCTCTACTCACTAATATTGCTATCGATGGACAATTTATAGTAGATGCACATTTTTCTATTGGGTTTGCCACATCTTCGTTAGAAAGTATGGAAACTAATCAGAGTATAATTGAAAGTAAGCTTTTTACAAAAGGGATAATAGTGTCAAGGAGTGCTTACAATCAATTAGAACTCTTCAGGTCTGCCCTTCCAGGCAATGCAGTAGAGCTAAAAGGATATGATTTATTCACAACGACAAGCGAAGCAGCCTTGTGTTTTTTTTTTAAGGAAAGTTATCCAATAGATGAAGAATCCAATTTTTATTTGAGATTTTCAGATAGACAAGGGGTTCCCTTGAAAATTGATACCGCAGATTTACCTATGAAAACAGGAAGAATTAATAATAGGAATAAATTCGTACTTGGACCTTCGGGAAGTGGAAAATCTTTCTTGATGAACAATATTGTAGAGCAGTATCTGACTTATAACTACGATGTAGTGATAGTAGATACGGGAGATTCATATTCCAGTACTTGTGCATATTATGGGGGGAAGTATATCCAATATACTGAAGAAAAACCAATAACAATGAACCCTTTTCATATAGAAGAAAAAGAATTTAATATAGAAAAGATTGAATTTCTAAGTAATCTCATATTTTTAATATGGAGGGGAGCTGAAGCTAATATAAATAATACCGAAAAATCCATATTAGATAATTTGTTAATGTCCTACTATCATCAGTTTTTCAAGGGAGGTACAAGGTGGTATGAGAATAAAAATAATACCGAACTTGAGCATTATCTTAGAAAGTATAACTATACAGAAAAGGATTTAGAGCGTGAATTGGAAAATGGTTTTGAAGAAAGCAAAACACTATATGATATATTAGGAGTAACATATGATGATACTACCGAAGTTATAAAGCAAAAAGGAAGAAAGCTAATTATGTTACACCACCCAGACCATAACATAGATAATCCAAATTACGACAAGGAAAAATATCTTAAAATTCAAGAGGCATACAGAATATTAACTGATGAGAAAGAAAGAAAAATTTATAACGAAACAGAACTTATACTAAAAGTATCTAACACACCGAGAATAAAACCTAAAAATAGGGAGGAATGGGAAACAGAGTATAGGAAAATGCTTATTAAAAAGATAGAACACTATGAAACACAATTAAATGTTACAGAGCTGTCATTCAATTCTTTTTATGAGTATTGTGAAAAAAGTCTTCCCATCTTCCTTGAGGGAAAACACAAAATAAAAGAGGAAGAATTTAATAAAAGAACTTTTTTCAGAGTTTTAGCCGATTTTTACAAAGGAGGGAGATATGAAAAAACACTAAACGAAAGTAGCAATAATAACCTATTCAGCGAAAAATTCATTGTTTTTGAGATAGATAATGTAAAGGATAACCCTAAGCTATTTCCTATTGTAACGCTAATCATTATGGATACATTTATCCAAAAAATGAGACTGAGAAGTGATAGGCGGAAAGCACTTATTATAGAGGAAGCGTGGAAAGCGATAGCTAATAAGCTAATGGGAGGATATATATTATATCTGTATAAAACGGTTAGAAAATTTTGGGGGGAGGCAATTGTGGTCACTCAGGAGTTAGATGATATTATCGGGAATACACTGGTAAAAGATGCTATCATAAACAACTCTGATACCTTTGTATTGCTTGACCAAACCAAATTCAAAGATAACTTTGATAGAATAGCCGCCTTATTGTCTCTGAATCAAATAGAACAAAATAAAATATTTACAATAAACAATCTTGACAATAAATTCGGAAGAAGCCGATTCAAGGAATTTTATCTCAAAAGAGGCTCAAAAGGAGAAGTTTATGGTAACGAAGTTTCCATATATCAATACTTGACCTATACTACGGAAAAGCCCCAAAAATCAGCCTTGCAGTATTATGTAAAAGAGTTGGGGGATTATAATAAAGCATTAAGCCTATTTGTGAAAGATGCCGAAAGGTTAAGAGACGGGATTGACAATTTATATCCAATAGTTAACCTGTACAAAAAACCTATAAACGACGAAGTTATTCAGTACTATTGGAACTTAAAGAAAAAATATAAGGGTAAAAATATATTCAAGATAATAGAAGAAAAAATGGAAGATGAAAATTTAAACTTTGAGCAATTAATAAAAAATGAACAATATGAAACCGTATAAGAAATTATTATTAGTGTTGTTTTTTCTTTCTGCAACAGCTATATCTGTCTTTGCACAAAATACATACATTGATCCTACAGTAACATTGGCTCTAAAGTTATATTCCGATAATTTGAAAAAGGAACAAAATAAAATGGTAGAACAACAAACCAAATTACAAAGAGCACAGGGGTGGGTTGCTTCTCAAGTATTATTAGCAAACAAAATCCAAGATAAGGTGTATAAAGGCTTATCTACTGTATCAGGATTTATGAGTAATTCCCTTCAAGCTAAAAGTATTTACGACAATTTGGAGAGATGTAAAATGTACAGTGATAGAATTTCAAAAGTTGTAAGAGAACATCCTCAGTACGCAGTATTTGGAGCTAAGGCTACATCTGAAAGCTATGAAACGATTTTAGAGATTATTAGCGAAGTAAATGAGACTCTTAAAGGAGGAACTAATAATCTAGCTACGGCAGGGGATAGATACAGAATGCTTAGTAGATTAGAAGATAAGACTGCTTTACTTAAAATTCAATTATTAGGTATTGCATTAGCAATAGAAAGAGCAGTAAATGTTGGTTTTTGGCAGTCTATAAACCCATTTCAAGGGTACATCAATACAGATAAAAGTATAGTAGAAAATATCTTTCACAAATATAAGATACTCACATATTAACACTTTAAGCAAAAACTATGAAAAAGAGGATAATATTAGGTCAATTAGTAATAAGCATCTATTTAGTAATATGCTCTCACGGTCCTAGACCGAAACCACCTTGGGAAAAAGAAAATGTATCGTTCCCAATGATGAACCAAGAAATTCGTCATTCTATGCAGGAAAATGAAAGGCAAGTTGATATGAAAAACAAGCAAGTTAGTAATACAGCTTTGGAGAATACAAATAAAACTCAATGGGAGAAATTAGAAAAAAAAGTAAAAAAAATTCAGAATAGATTGAGATTTGTGGACTTTGCAATGCAGGGGACTCCTACAGGTGTTAAAATATATCGAAAAGGGCTAAAAATAAAAGAAATACAAGAAGCCATTATTAGAGAAGTAAAATCTGCTCCATATACAATTGCTTGGGCTGGAGAAAAAGAGCTTCATTTTATAGACGATTTTCAGATGACATTAAGACTTTTAGTAGGCATAGTAGCATCTTACGGAGCTATTAACCAAATGGAAAAAGCTGACAGGAAAATTTTATTGGATTACGCATTAAGTGAAGTTGAAAGAATAGAAAGAGAGTCTGAAATGACATTATTTATGGTAAGAGAAGTGAAAAGAAGAATGGAATTTAGTTTATTTAAAATTAAATTTTGGAAAAATCAAGATAAAGAAATTGTAAAAGAAATATTGTCAAATATATAATTGAAAAAAATGAATGTGAAATTCTCAATATTAGTCATTTGTACATTGTTTTTATATGTAAATATTCATTCTCAAACTATTGTTGTTAATGATAAATTATTATCTCAGTTATCTAAAAACCAAGCTGTAAGAGTTGCTAATAACAATGTTCTAACGAATATCTTCAAAAAACAAAGAGAGTTTTATGAGGATATGGAAAAAAAAGCTACAGAAATTACACTTATAGAGCAATATATTTATGATAATCTTCAAAAGGTTAATAATGCTATTTCAGACTCAAAACAAGTACGCTATACATTGCAACATACCACTAATGTTATGATAAAATTGATTGAATTGTCAGAATTATCAGCAGGGAATATCCAATATTCTATATTATATACAAAATATTATAGAGAATTATTAAAATTAGTATTAGATATAAGAGAAGAGTTAAAACAATATACTCAGAAGGTGTGGAATAGATTGATGGATAACTACGACAGACATTTCTTTATAAGCAGATTGTATGATAAAGTAAGACTTGTAGAAATAAATACTAACTATTTGATTTATCTTATAAAATATGCAAAAACAAAAAGTTATATGCGAAATGTAATTAATAATACATTTCTAAATAACTGGGTAATTCAAGACAAATCTATAATTGGCTCTATTATGATAAAATATAATCTTTTAAAGTATTAAGCAATGAAAAAAAGTATAATATTATTTTTTTATTTTCTTCTAAGTTTATGCTACTCTCAAAATAGGCTAAATGATGAAGCAATCGTTTCCCAACATAAGAGAATGGTTTATGACAGGTGGGGAGATTGGAGACCTTACGGAAAATACTTTCTTGGGATTCAAACAAACTTTGCGTACGCAACAGTATGGGGGTGGTTAGCTCCCAAGCGAAATAGGCGGTACAAAGCAGGAGCTGATATAAGACCGCTTAAAATAGGGGGAGAGGAAATGAAAAGAACGATTCTAGCAAAAGAACAAGAAAAATTAGCCGAAAAAATAAAGATTAGGCAAGACTCTATATATAAAAGAAAATTGCAAGATTTTGCATATTGGACTCCACTTACTGTAGATGCAGACCCTTTGTGGCTACTTTATTATAAAAGAATGCTTAAGCCTCTAAAAGAATTTCCGGATAAATTGAGTGATTGGAATGGCTTTGATGAAGAAGGATATAAAAAGTTATATAGTCTAGGTACAATTACAAGGCTACAAGAAAATTTGGATTTGCTGAAAAATCAGTACGAAATATCAAGAACAGTATCTATGCCAAGAGGGAAAAGGTTTATTCTATATCATAAAACTTTAATTGGCTGGAGGAAATTTTTATCCAATCTGGATAGTGAAAAGAAAAATGCATCGCTAATGATTTCTTATAAACAAAGAGAAAAAGAAAGAAAACAACCGTCAGAAATCTATAATCATCAAACAGATATGAAAATAGCAGAAAGAGTATTTATAAAATATCGGCAATTGATACATAATAATTAAGCAATAAAAAATGAAAAGAAAATTAGTAATATTTGGAGTGTTTGCAGTAGTTATACTTGTTCCTGTATTTATGTTTGGACAAAATCATTCTGACTCAGCAAATACGCTTAAATTTCTTCAAGGTGATGGAGCTATAGAGAAATGGTTCATCGAAATATTTGACAAATTACAAGTTAAAATAAATGACCAAGCAAGTGCTGCAAGTTTAGTAGGAAGAGCTATTGGAAGTTTAGGTATGTTAATGTATATGGGATATTTAGGCTGGAGAATGCAAGAGGGAATGGATGCGTGGAGTGTAACACCAATGATTAAACCTATAATAGTAGGTATGATACTAATAAATTGGGTTCCATTTACAAGAATGTTACAAGCTCCATTTGAGGCATTAGGAAATCCAACGAAAGCATCTTTCAAAGAGGTACAAAAAGATGCAGAAGATTTGAGGGCTAAAAAGTTTGAACTTCAGAATAAAATTATTGATTTTATTATTGAAGAAAAAGTGAAAGATAATTTAGCGAAAAAAAAATTAGAAAATGACAAAGATTTGATCAATCTTGGAATAGATGATAAATTCAATGAAATAATGATACCTATTGAAAAATGGTCTTTAAGTATTCAATTTAGACTTCAGAAATTAGTTGCTAGTATCATAGAATTTTTAGGTCTTGCAATTCTTAGAATTTGCATCTATTTGATTTTCTTTATTCAAAAAATATGGGTTTTTGTACTCATTGTATTAGGTCCTTTTGCTATTGGAATTTCACTCATTCCAGGGTTTGAAAGCTCAATGAATAATTGGATAGCAAAATTTATTAATATAAATCTATACACATTTATCGCTTATACAATAATGAATATAGGTCAAGAGCTGATTCTTGCGGGATATCATATGCAAATCGACAGACTAAATCAAATTGTAAACGATTCAGGTACGATAGACAAAGCTATGGCTTACTTATTTATTTCTAAAGACGGATTAATATATGATGAGTTATTTCCTATTGTAGCTTATTTAATAACAGCTATAGGAATATTGATGACACCAACGATAGCGGATACGATAGTTAGTGCAGGAGGTGCTGGAATAATGAGTAAGGCAAAAAGTGCAGCAACTACTGTACAGTCAAAAGCAAAAGGTGCAGCATCTGGAATTGCTAAAGGGGGTAGAATGATTGGGAATGTTGCAACAAATGTTGGAGGTAAATTAATGGGAATGATAAAAAAATAAAATATGTTAGTAAAATCAATAGAAAAGAAAATAAAAATCAATAAAGCAATAGCTATAGCAACCATCATAGCAGCATTGATAATGGTAATTTCGGCATTTGTTTTTTCTTACAGATTAATAGAAAACTCCCGAAAATCTATATATATATTGGACAATGGAGTTCCTGTGTTAGTGAAACAAACAGATTTAAGTCTTAATAGACCCGTAGAATACAAAGCTCAAATTGAGTTATTTCATCGTTTGTTTTTCACTCTTGCACCTGATGACAGTTACATTAAGGATAATATAGAGAAATCGTTATACCTAATAGATGACACAGGAAAACGAGAATACAATAATTTGAAAGAAAAAGGTTTTTACAATCAAGTTATTTCTTCTAATAGTATGGTTTCTATCCAAACTGATTCTATAAAACTAAATCTTCAAGAAATGAAATTCACTTATTATGGAAAAGAAGTTATCAATAGAAGATCCCAATTGTTAATTAGAAAATTAATTAGTGAAGGTTATCTGAAAGATATTCAAAGAACTCCAAATAATGCACACGGAGTATTGATTGAAAACTGGAGAATACTAAATAATGAACAAATATCAAGTCAAGAAAGATATGGATTATAACAACGAAAAAGAAACAGAAAAAAAAGGGATAAAAGAAAGAGTTATTAATAAACTTAATGAAAATCCCAAAAAGTTTTTCAAAATATCATTTATAATACTATGCGTATTAAGTATGATTTCAATAACAAAAGATTTACTGATTCCTAATAAGGAACAAAAAAATGGGATTACACTTCCATTAATGTATAACAGTAGTAGTGATAATGAAATGAAAAAATCATTCAAGGATTTTGAAAACAGCAAACAAGCCAATGAAATAATAGAAGAGCTCAAGTTTCTGAAAGAAAAAAGAAAAGCAGGGGCGTTCACTAAGGAAGATAGTCTGAGAGTGGATTATTTAATATCTCAACTAAAAAACATTAAATAAGATGAAAATAAAGAATATAGATTTTAAGCAAAAGAAGTATATCTATCCATTAATTGCATTTCCTTTCATTCTTTTTTTGGGGTATCAGTTTATTGATTTATTTGATGGAAACAAAAAAGAAAAAAATGAAATAAGTCAAGAAGTGAAAACTTCGCTTGGGGATGTTCCCGATACAATTATGACTAAAAATAATGCTTATGACAAGTTTTATAGGAATGGCGATACAAGGACAATGATTGATGGGTTGGACAAAATGAAAGACAGTACAAATGTATATACAGACAACCTTACTGAAACTCAAAAGAGAATGATAGATTCATTAGCTCAGTTAAGAAGAATAAAAGAAAGAAGTCGAGATGATGAATATAACAACCAAGAAGAGGACAGCAGCAGTAAAATCCGAAAAAGGAATAGAGAGAGATACAATAGCAATAATGACGATGATGAAGATTTCAAAAACTCGGAAAGGATTATAAAAATGCTTAATGGGAATGGGGATAGTAATAATGATAGAAATGAAATGAAAAAAGAAAATCTATCCAATTCTAATAATGAAGAAAAAGAAGAGGACCCAATTAAAATGATGAGACAGCAAATGCTTATGATGGATTCACTTGAAAAATCAAGAGATCCTGAATACCAAGCCAAGTTAGTAGCAGAGCAAAGATTGAAGGATAATAAGGAGAAAATGAAAAAGTTTTTGACTTCTACTTATGGAGTAAATAAAAATCCAAATAAAGGGATTTTCAACGACATAAAGGTTCATACTGAGAATAAAATGATTAAAGCCGTGATAGACGAAAATACAAAATCATATTTGGGCAGCAGAATTAGACTAAGATTATTAGAAGATATATATGTTAAAGGCATTAAAATTCCAAAAGGAACGACATTATACAGTTTAATTTCCGGATTCAAATTACAAAGAGTAGAGCTTAGTGTTGTTGCTATATTAGATAACGGAGAAATTCTACCTGTAAATCTTAGCGTGTATGATATTGATGGTATGAAAGGACTATATGTTCCAAATAGCATTTTTCGAGAAATGTTAAGACAATTGGGAAGTAATACCATTCAAGGAGGCACACCATTGGAAAACGGTGGGCAGTCATTTTATAAAAGCCTATTGAGCAATGTGTTTTCTTCTGCATCTCAAACTATTTCTAACATTATCAGAAGCAATAAGGTAAGATTGAAATATAACACATATATCTATTTAATAGATGAAAAAGAACTTGAAAGTAAAAATAATAAATAACTCAAAGAATATGGAAAGAATAAGAAAAACATTAGCATTAATTATTGTAATGATAACTGTATTAGTTAATGCTCAGAGTGGGAAAAAAGTAACTAATATAGAGACTTTGCCAGCAGTCTATATGACAGAAGATGTTAATCTCCATTTTATTTCGCCTGAACCTATACAGTTTGTCGATATTTCTACTAATAAACTTGTTGGAGATTTACCAACAGATAACATTGCAAGAATTAAAATTTTTAATAGCAAAAGTGAGGTTTCGGATACCTTGAATTTAAAATCAAATTCATCGAAAATTAATAAATATAAGTTTAGCAATGGGCAATTATTAGGAGTGATAACAGTTGTTGGACAATCTTTTATGGCTCAATATAAGGCTATATACAAGAAAAACAAGTATAATATAACTACGAATATAGAAGTTCAGCCTGATGATATGCAACCACTAGAATTTCCAAAAGAAACTTTTAGTAATAAAGAACTGACGAACTTTGCTATGAGAATTTTTGAATTGAAAGACAAAAAACAGATTCGGAGTGTTAAAGACTTAAAACTAAATTTATCACTCAATCACATTTATGTAATTGATGACTACATTTTTCTCGATTTATCAATAGAAAATTCATCAAATCTTAGTTACGATATCAATCAATTGAAATTTACAATTGATGATAAAAAGATATACAAAGCTACAAATAGCCAGACAATTGAGCTGAAACCAATATTTAGATTATTCGGAATGAATAGTTTCAAGAAAAAATATCATAACATATTTGTTTTTAGAAAATTCACTTTTCCAAATAGTAAGGTATTAAAAATTAGAATTGCTGAAGACCCTATTTCGGGTAGAACAATAGAATTAAAGGTTAAATACAAAGACATTTTAGAAGCAGATACTATATAAAAGACAGGAATGATACAAGAACAACAACATCAAATAAAATTATATGGGCTTTTTCAAAAATTAGTCTATGGCACTGTAGTTTTAGATTGTTTGATTCTTTTTTATGGGAAAGCAGATATTAAATTTCTTTCAAATTTATTGCAAGGATTTTCTAAAATGGGCTTTTTTTATCCGCCGTTTAATGCCAAAATTTTTACTCTGATATTAATTGCTATAGTAGCAACAGGAACTAAAGCACAAAAGAAAAAAGACTTAAATGTTGTGAAAGAAATTGTTATTCCTATAATTATTGGTGTAGGGATGATGATGTTTTCATTACTCTTTACTTCCGAAGCTGGAAATCCTAATCTACCTGTAGCAATTAAAGGACTTAATCTCTATCAAATTATCTATGGGATATTATCCTTAGCGGGAGCTTTAATAGCTCAAATAGGAGCAGATAATATATCAAAACATATGAAAACAAAGATGGGGAAAGATAGATTTAATACCGAAGAGGAATCTTTCGAGCAAAATCGAGAATTGATTGAAACTGATACATCTATTAATCTCCCATATCTTTTTAGATATCAAAAGAAAACTAATAAAGGTTGGATAAATATCGATCCTTTTAGAGGTACTGTGGTCATTGGAGTGCCGGGAAGTGGTAAATCTTTTGGCGTAATAAATCCTGCGATACGCCAAATGGTAAGTAAAGGGTTTTCTATATGTCTGTATGATTTTAAGTTTCCGGATTTAACTAAAATCGCCTACTATCATTATCTAATTAAGAAACAAACAGACAAAGAGTATAAACATAATTTTGTGGTTATTAATCTAAATGAAGTTGAGAAGTCTAAAAGAGTAAATCCTTTCAACAAGAAATATATTACCACTTTGGCGGAGGCTCAAGAAATGGCAGAAGCTATGGTGTCAGCCTTACAAAAAGGAGGATCTTCAGCCGGAGGTAGTTCAGAACAATTTTTCACCCAATCTGCAATCAATTTCTTTTCCTGTGTAGTCTACTTCTTTGCCACTTACGAAAATGGTAAATATTCGGATTTACCTCATATTCTATCATTTATGAATAAAAGTTATCAAGAAATTTTTGATACTCTTTTTGCTCACGAGGAGTTGGAGTCCTTATTGTCTCCATTTAAATCTGCATATGAAAATCAAGCTTTCGACCAATTAGAAGGACAGGTAGGTACTTTGAAAATATTTATGTCTAGATTAGCTACCAAAGAATCCTTTTGGGTGTTTTCGGGAGACGAAGTAGAATTAAAAATTACAGATAGAGAAAATCCCTCAATTTTAGTATTAGCTTCTGATCCTAACACACAAGATATTAATTCAGCTTTATATTCTTCCGTTCTTAACCGTATATTGAAAGTTATAAATTCTGATGGAAACTTACCCGGTGCTATTATCGCAGACGAGTTCCCTACAATTTATATTCACAAAATCGACAATGTGGTAGCTACTGCAAGAAGTAAGAAGATAGCCGTATTATTAGGTTTGCAAGAACTCCCACAGCTAAGACAGTTTTATAAAAAAGAAGTGGCGGATACCATTACTGCCATTACCGGGAATATCTTATCAGGAGCTGTGAGGGACAAGAATACATTAGATTGGTTGGAAAAACTATTTGGCAAAATAAAACAGAAAAGTTATTCTCAATCTATTTCCCAGCAGGGTACTTCCACTAGTATATCTGAAAAAATGGATTTTCTTATTCCAGCAGGAAAAATCTCAACGCTTCAAACAGGAGAAATGGTGGGGATGATAGCAAAAGGAAAGAATAATGAAGAGGAGGAATATAAAACATCCGCTATAAGTGGGAAAATTAATTTAGATATGAATGCTATCAAACAAGAAGAACAGAACTATGTAGAAATGCCCAATTATTATTCCTTCATTGATAAATCCGGAGCGGACAAAAAGAATGAGGTTCTGATGACCAACTTCAGAAAGATAAATAAAGAGGTGGATATAATTGTAAATGGTAAGCTATGAAAATAAAAATAATATTTACAATAGGACTATTATGTGGGTTCTTGCAAGTAAATTCACAACAATTCAATACTCTATTTGCTACAAAATTAAAAGATAGAGAAGTTAAAAATGTTATTGATACTAATGCGGTATCAAATAAAAAAGAAAACTTTCTATTAAAACTATTCTCTAAAAAAAGAAATAAAGAAAAGAAAAATACTGAAACAAAGAATAAAAACGAGAAAAACGAAATTATAGATTCATTGAAAACTCTATTTAAGGAGTACAATGAAAATATTCTCAAGAAAGTATTTATAGAAAAATATAAAGAAATAGAAAATAGAAAAAATAAATCATCTAATAACCAAGAAAAAGATTCAAGCCCAAGAATACATATGCCTATTGGAGATGAATTGGTCGTGACATCGAAATATGGAATGAGATTTCATCCTATTGAAAGAAAATGGAAATTACATAACGGGGTTGATTTGAAAGCTAATTTTCAAAATGTATATGCCGTCCTGAATGGTTTTGTGACAAAAGCAGGTTGGGATACTAAAGGTGGTGGAAATTACATCGTAATAAACCACCCTATGGGATTTCAAACGGAATACCTGCATTTGTCTAAAGTTTATTACAAAGTAGGAGAACTGGTAAAATCCGGATATGTAATAGGTAAAAGCGGAATGAGTGGAGAAGCTACCGGACCACATCTACATTTTGCCGTTAAAGAATATGGGAAGTTTATCAACCCCGTTAAATTCCTAAAAGAACTAATTAAAGCTAACAATTTAATATCTAAAAATAATGAATAAAAGCACATTACCCACAGAAGATTTAAAAAGGTTCGGAATTATGAATAATGACGGATCATTTAATAAAAAGTTGAAGGAAACCGATTTAGAAAAATTTCTAAACGGATATGTTATGATTGCCGAAAATAAGGATAAAAGACTGATTTTTCAGTTGAAAGAAAATAACACAAAATTGGAATATTCCGCTTTTCAATTTGAGAAAAGTTTAGAAGACATTATGGAGAAAAGCAGACAAGAAATCCAATATGCAAAGAGTGAAAAACTTACTGATGTAAATGTAGGGGATGTATTCATCTTTAAGGATGTTCCCGAAGAGAAAAATATAGTTACAGAAATTTTAAACGATAAAAATGAAAACATCATAGGCGTAAAATATAAAAGGGAAAATGGGAATGAGGAAATTATAATGAAATCATACTTAGATGAAAATTGTAAGAATCAGAGCAACTCTCATAGTATCCACGCCTTTGTTTATGACAAGAAGAACAATGAAATCAAAGAGTATGATATTCTGCAACATAAAGAGTTACTAAAAGAAGAGATTATAAAGTCAAAAGACCAAAAGGAACTAAACAAGTATAAAAACGAATTACTCAAATTGAAAGGATTTCTTCAAGACAAATATGAGAAATATCCTGAGATTGGGAAACAAATAGAAGAAAACATCAATATAATAAGTAACGAGATTAGTTCTATTGATGGCTTATCTGTAGACTCCGATATCCAATGGAAACAAGAAAAGTCAGACATTGAATTAGATGTGAATGACCAAGACTTATACCAAGATGCCAACAGGATGAAAGAAAAGCAAGAACAGGAACAAGAGCAGGAAAGAAAGAGGGGATTTAGAAGATATTAATACTTAATATATATAAATATGAAATAGAACAAAAACAATCAAAACAAAACAATGGAAAAAGAATTTAACCAACAAGAGTATCTCGAAAACAAAATTAAATATTTAGGTTTTGGAGAAAGTGAAAAAATCAAAAATGATTTGAAAAAGGGAATAGAATCAGGAGATGATAAGTTTTCTATCGAAACTTCTTACCCAAAAGAAAAATTATTAAAGGGAAATGAAGCTGTATTCAATCTTAATTTTTCTAAATCAGAAAAGGGAGGGGTATTCCTAAATTCCTTTAATGCAGTACTACGAAATGAAAAAAAAGAGGATAGAAGTCATAGCTTTAAGGCTAATGGAACTATAACGGCTAAAGAAGCTGTTAATCTTTTAGAAGGACGAGCTGTTAAGACTGAGTTGGAAAATAAAGAAGGACAAAAACAAGAGGTCTTCGTTAGATTAAATTTAAAGGAAAAAAATGAGTACGGGAATTATAAGACAGAATACTACCATAAAAATTATGGTATAGATGTCGATAAAATAATGGAAAAATCAAAACTCGTATTCAAAGATGATGCAGAAAAAGAAAATATTAAACACCATTTAGAAAAAGGAAATATCACAAACATTTCTTTTAAGGATGAGAAAAATCAATTACAAGAAGGAAAGGCTTATTTGAATGTTCAATATAAGATGCTTAATATGTATGATAAAAATCTTAACCGAATTAATACTAACAAGCCCTTGAAAGACTTGGAAATTGATCAAGAGAAAGAAAAATCTAAAGTAGTGCAGCAATCAATATCCAGAGGTATATAATTTTTTTCGACACAGAGAGGATGGATAATATCGTCCTCTCTAAATTTTATCAAAAAAGAAAAACAAATGGAAAAAATAAAGTATGTATTATTTTCTATAATATGTTGTCTCGTTCTTGTATCTTGTAAAAAGAAAATAAAACCATATTCCGGCGGGATTGATATCGTTTCTAATGTCTATTTTAATCCAAAGAAAAGTCTTGATAGTATGAAAACCTTTATAGTATCAAAGTTGAATTATAAAGGTGATACTATCATTGAGCTCATTCCTAATATGGAGATACCTGTATTATATGACAGAGTGTTACTACTTAAAGATTCTCTATGCTGGGATTTAGGCGATACGCTAAGTTCAAGAAGCAAAAATATTAAAGATATAATCTCAAAAACTAAACCTACATATGCTCACGCAAAGGGTATGGGTGCTGTGTATTTGAAAAAAGACTGGATACCTAATTATTTGAATAAAATAGATTTGAAAGATACTATTCTTTTTGGAAAAAGGTATAAAAGATTTCAGATAAATTCTCCGCAAAGTTTTTCTATCTATTACATTCATCCTACGGATACTATATTGCCTTATCAGTTATATCCAAAAGTAGCAGAACAGTATGGAGGAAGAATAGAGCGAATAGACAGTTATAACAAGGAAAAAAACATATTCATGACGATGCAAATTCTCTTAAAAGAAAAGTGGGATAAAGAAGCCAAAGATATTTTTGATTTTAATCAGTTCTTAGAAAAAAAGGAAAGTAGAAATAAAAATTATCATAAAGATGAAGAGAAGAAATAAATTTGTTCGTGCCAACACCTTAGAAAATGCATTCAAAGTAAGGCTTATACAAATCTATAAAAAATATATTCCAATAATAGAAAAGGAAGAAGATAGTTTTGAAATAGAAAGGCAATTTTCAAAAGAATATAAAGAAATTGAAAGGATTTTTGATTTTCCTTCACTTCCGTTTGTTTTGATCGATAGAGCCTTTACCTCTGTAAACAGCGATACGAGAATTAGCATAGAAAAACCTAAGATATTTTTAGAATTTCTTGAAAATGAAGCTTCTATTTGGGAGGCTTTATATAAATTTAATAAATACGCACGAGTTAACTTTTAATCCAAAATAAATATGAAACTCATCATCGCTGAAAAGCCCGCACAAGCGAGAGACTACGCTAACGCTTTGGGCGGTTTTACAAGAAAAGACGGTTATCTTGAAAGTTCCGAATATTATATAACTTGGTGCTTTGGACATTTAGTTGAATTAGCCAAAGACACGGCTTACAGAGAGGGTACAAAATGGGAAAAATCATACTTACCATTATTACCTAAAACTTTTCAATACAGCATAGGAACAGATGCCAAAGGTAATGTAGATGCAGGAAAGAAAAAGCAGTTAGATTTGATAAAAACCTTAGCAGACAAATCCTCTGAAATTATTAATGCTACCGATGCAGACAGAGAGGGCGAGCTGATTTTTAGGTATGTATATAATTATCTAAAACTTGATAAGCCTTTCAAACGCTTATGGATGATAAGCTCATTGACAAAAGGAGACATCTTAAAAGGTTTCTCAAATCTTCTTTCTTCCGATGAAGTAAAGAATCTTTCAAAATCAGGCTACGCAAGGGCTATTTCAGATTGGCTTATTGGTATCAACGGAACGCAATCAGCAACACTTCAATTAGGAGGCGGACAACTTTTAAGCATCGGAAGAGTACAAACGGCTATTCTTAAAATAATCTGTGAACGTTATTTGAAGAATAAAGATTTTAAAACTTCATATACCTATCGATTAAAAGCCAATCATAATCAACCATTGGAATTTGATTCCAAGACGGCTATTTTTGAAACCGAACTGATAGCTAATAATTATCTTAATCAGTTAGATAAACAAAAACATCAGTTTGTCAATTCAGAAACCAAAACCACGCAACAAGCACCACCGCTTTTATTTTCTATTGATACGCTAATAGTTAGTTGTAATAAATTATTTAATCTTTCAGGACAGGAAACCTTAAATATCGCACAATCATTATATGAAAAAAAACTGACTACTTACCCAAGAACCGATAGTAATTATATCAATGAAGAAAATTTTTCAAACTTGAAAAAATTTATACCAAGCCTCTCACAAGAATTGTTACAAATAGATTTTTATTTTTCTGTGGAAAAACCCAAGTCTGTCAATGCAGAGAAGCTCACAGGTTCGCACGATGCTATTGTTCCTACAGGTCAAACCGATAATTATGAAGGTCTTACAGAGAAAGAAAAACAAGTGTACCAGCTGATTTTACGTCGATGTTTGGAGAGTTTTTCAACTCCTGCACAATATGAAAAAACCACCTACAAATTTCTCAATAATACCATAAAATTTACTACAAATACGAGTATTTTAATAGATTCTGGTTGGAAGAGATACAGCCTACAAAATACCGAAAAAGATGAAAATCAAGATGAAGATGAAAAGGCTTTTAAATTAGATTTAAAACCCAATGAATTTGTGCCTGTAACAGAATTCGAGATAGTTAAAATCGAGTCGAAACCACCTGCATTATATACCGACGCCAATTTGACGCCAGCCCTTACACATATTGATAAATTTTTGCAAGAAGAAAACCCAGCATTATACCAAGAACTTAAACAGAAAATAGATTTAAAAGATGTGCAAATAGGCACGCAAGCCACACGACCAGCTATTATTGAAAGGCTAAAAAAACTAAACTTAATCAAAGTTGAAAAGAAAAAATATATCCCTACAGAAACAGGGTTGAACTACTATAACACTATCAAAGATTTACAAGTCTCAAATATTGCAAATACTGCGATACTTGAAAAGCAACTGAAAGATATACAAGAGGGTAATATTTCAGAAAATCAATTTTATACAGAACTTAATCAATATGTAACGAATGTTGTAAATGACATATTTTCATTACAAAATAACACCATAACTAAAACTAAGCAAACTAAAAAAGCAATTGGAATATGCCCCAAATGTAAAAAAGGGAATGTAATTGAGGGTAAAAAAGGATTTGGCTGTACCGAATGGAAACAAGGTTGCGATTTTGTGATTTGGAAACAAATAGCTGGTAAAAAAATAACAGAAAGCAATGTGAAAAGCCTAATTGAGAAAGGCACAACCTCTAAAATCAAGGGCTTTAAAAGCAAAGCAGGAAAGCCTTTTGAAGCTAAACTGACGCTTAATGATGACTTTAGAGTAGAGTTTAATTTTAATTTTTAAAAATAAGTGATGAACCGACTATCTAACGAGGATATACAGAGAATAACCGAAAGCCTTTCTGTGCTTGATTACTTCTTGTATTTGGAAAAACAAGGTAAAGTTAATTTTGACCGTAAAACAGGTCACGATTATTACTTCATTACAGAGAATAATAAATTTTCAGTTACCGATAGTAGTTATTATGATTTCAAAACAGGAGAGGGAGGAAAAATCATTAAAGCCGTGATGCAATTAGAAAACAAATCGTGGAAAGAAGCAGTTGATTTTCTCAAAAATTTTTCAGGAATAGAGAGAGAAATGAGTTTTAATGCAGAAAAAGAAAAGATTGAAAAAGAGCATAAGGAAAATGGCGGAAAAATTAAAAAACAATTCACAACAATTCCCAATAACGAAAAACTATTAGCATATTTCGAGAGCAGGGGGATTGACAGAGATATTCTGAAAGCCAATACAGAGCAGGTTCATTACAAAATAGGCGATAAAAAATATTTTGGTATAGGTGTCAAAAATGAAAGTGGAGGATATGAAATTCGTAGTCCCTATATGAAATCAAAAATAGGAAACGATATATCCGTCATTAAAGGTACAAAAAACGAATTAGTAGTATTCGAGGGAATGACTGATATGCTTTCCTTTCTGCAACTGGCAAAAGAACGCAATAAACCAAATAATAGAACTTTGGTTGTCTTAAACTCGGTTACCAATGTAGATAAATTTTTAGATAAATACAAAGACTATTCAGGTAAAATTAATCTTGTTTTAGACGGAGATAAGGTAGGAGAGGAAGCTACACAAAAAATAAAGGATTACTTCAAGCAAACTAATGTGATTGATTTAAGACAGAGATTTAATATAAATGAAAATGGCTATCCAGACTTAAATGCAGTACTCATAGGGTTTGTCAAACAAAAAGAAAGTACTAACACAAAGGGAATACAAGAAAAAAATAATATAAATAGTGTTAATGAACAATTCAACACAGACTTACAAAAATTAAAAGAAAATACACTTCCCAAAGGCTATATCTTGCAGTTGGGTTATCCTAATGAAATATTACAAAGTACTGGCATACCAGACTTACCTATTGAAATGAACGCCGTAAGACTGCGAGAGAAATCTCAACAAGACAATCACCCTTTTGAGTTATCAGAGGTCGAGAACCTGCCAGATGCAATACAAAACCCCATAGCAGTATTTGAGAGTAGCACCATTTTTGGCAGACGAGTAATTTTTACAGAGTTACAGCATAAGGAGAAAAACTTTGTGGCTGTATTAGAACTGGAAAAAATTAATAAAAATAAAATAGAAGTAAACGATATTAGAAGCGTTTATCCTCGTAATAATACTCAAATAATAAGAGCTATAGCTACCAATCAAACACTATATCTTAATAAAGAAAAAACTACCGAATGGTTGAACAGACAGCAGTTCAATTCCGCTGAGGCTACTCAACTTATCGATAGCACCACAAAGATAATACAAAATTTTGAAAATCCAAAAATAAATGCACAAAAAAATATCAATCAAGAGAATGCCACTGCGGAGAATTCTCAAAACAAAGAAATAGTTTTAGAAAAGGGGATGGAGGTTCGTTCTAAAAGTACAGGCGAGACCTTTACACTTTATTCTCTTTCTGACAATGAAATAAATTTAGAAAAGGCAACAGGATTTTCAAGAGTTCGTCAAATCAGTTTTTCTCCATATTCTAATATTGAGGAGCTGTTTAATCGTTACGATTTCTATGATTTTAATGGAGAAAAGATTGAATATTCAGAAAAAAGTCGTATTTTTATACAAGAAAATAACGTAAAACAATTAATAGAAAATGAAAATAGTAAAAGACAATCCGAAAATTTTTCCACATCTGAGCCAGTGGGAAGAGAAACACCTAAATCAAACGATAGAGAGCTTGACACGCAAAGCCAATCCGAGCAAGCAAGAAATCACTCAGGCGGACAAGGAATGGACAGCCACGATGCTGGAAATGGACTTAGCCAGTCAGAGCGGGGCGATTTGGGAAGAGGAGGAAGCGTGGGAACCACCTTACTTGGAACACAACAAAGCAGCGTTGAAGGCACAAGAATTATACACGAAGAGGGACATAGAGGGACTGAAGGAGCTGTTAGAGGAAGTGAATCAGCCGAACACAATAACTTTCGTGGAGAGCAAAATCAAGCAGATAATGGCGGAGGATTATCTCGAGCAGGGGGATATAGAGGCGTTAGACCAAATGTGGGAGAACGAGACGGAGCCAGAGATGAGGGAATTCCTCAGAATCAAAACACTACAAGTGAGAGACTTGCCGTATTAATCCAAGAGATTAAAAAGCACCCAAAGCCTACCAATGAGCAAATAACAGAGGTAGTCAATTTGGCTACTTCTGTTTCTTCTGAAAAGACTATTGAATTAAAAGAAATTCCACAGGAACTTCAAGAAGATTTAAAAAATATAATTTCACAATACAAAAGCGGAGGCATAGCCAAAAAAGGGCGTGGTGTATTAGATGAATATTACACCGATATTGAAATTGTTACCAGCGTCCACAATCTCATCAAGGACAATTTCAAAGGACAAGGTCAAATACAAGTATTAGAACCCAGTGTGGGTATAGGTAACTTCTTGTATGCCAGTGAAGAATTAGGTGTAAAAACTCAGATAAATGCCTTTGAAATCAATGAAACTACGGCAAAAATAGCCAAAATATTACATCCTAATGCCATAATAAATTTACGCTCTTTTGAGACGGAATTTATAGATGATAACGGACAGAAAAAATCCTTTGCTCCCCAGTATGACTTAGTCATCGGTAATCCGCCTTACGGACAACACAGGGGGTATTATTATGGATTGGGAGAAGAATCTAAAATCAGCCGATACGAAGATTATTTTGTCAAACGCTCTTTGGATGTTTTAAAAGAGGGGGGGACATTAGCAATGGTTCTTCCGTCTTCTTATCTAAATAGGCAAAACAAGCTAAATAATGCAGAAATGGTCCAAGCATTTCGTTTGCCTAATGGCGTATTTAAAGGAACTGATGTCGCTACAGATATTCTAATTTTAAAGAAAAATAGCCATATCCAAAACAATGATATTTCTAATTATTTCAATCTCGAAGAAAACCAAAAACGAGTTTTAGGTGAGATAGGCATAAAAACAAATCGCTATGGTCGAGAAGAATCTTATGTGAAAGGCGATTTATTTAGCGCCTTGACAGTGATTCAAGAAATCTCAAGAAACAATTTAAAGATACAGGAAAGAGAAAAAGAACCGATACAATTAGATCTTTTTAGTGAAGTAAATAATTCACAGAGTTTAGAAGTTGATGTTAATGCAAAAAATGGAAAAGATAAACAACAAAAAGAAGAACCAAGCAAACAAAATGAAAATGCCGTCATTCTTGCCAAAGCCAAAGGGAAAGTAGAAAATGCCCTCAACACATTAGAAAATATCAAATTTAAATCGTTCTCCGTCGTACAGGAGATAGAAAAATACAGTAAATTAAAAATCCGTTTGGAAGAAGAGCCGAATGAATTTAGTCAAGAGAATCTGGAAGAAATCTCACAAAAGGCAGATAACATTATCAAACTGCAAAAGAAGCAGGATAAGGAATATTTAATCCAAAACAAGCCCGAAATCAAAAAAGGGGTTCTCAAATATATATTTGAGAAAAAAGATAATATTGTTGAAACGGCAATACAAAACAATTCTCAAATCCAACAAGAGCAAATCGAAGCCTTTACCAATACTCGATACGACGGAGAGCTTTTAATCCACGATGAGAAACTTCAAAAATATGCGAATTACCAAGATGGTGTTTGGATACACGACTTTTACTATCAAGAGGGCAATATTTACGATAAATTAGAGCAGTTAGAGGAAGATAAAGAAAAAATTTCAGAAGCGCAATATGAAAAACAAAAAAGTCTTTTAGAAAGCGTTTTACCCAAAAAGAAAAGTTTAGACGAAATCATTATAGCGCCCAATCACGAGTTTGTGCATTCTCATTATTTGGATTCGAGACAAAAGGAATATTATAACTATTCTACGAAAAAATATGAAACAAAGATTCAAGATTATTATCTATCTGATAAGTTCAAAGATTTTATCCATACACTTCCTCAAGAGGCTTTTGGCTCATCTGATAGGTGGGAAGTTCGAGCTTTTGTAGATAATGAGAGTGTTACAGGTGGAGATGCCAAACGAAATGCGTTAGTGAGAGAACGGAGAAAAGAAGTTGCCAACGACTTATTCAACAAGTTTTTGAGGGAGGAATTAACTGATGCAGAAAAAGAAAAATTTGTATCGGAATTCAACAGAAGATTTAATAATATATATGTTCCGGATTATTCGCAGTTTCCTTTGTTTTCAAAAATACACCAAAATTTTAAAGGAAGTCCGTTGCGATTAACCGAAGTACAAAAGGCTGGTATTGGACGATTAACCACCAAAGGCGTAGGATTGTTGGCACACGAGGTTGGGTTTGGCAAAACATTATCCGGTGTACTCTCTATGCACGAAGCAATGGAGAGAGAAAATGCTAAGCGACCTCTTATTGTCGTCCCGAATAACAATATACTAAAGCAATGGGTAGAAACCATTTTTGAAACGATACCCAATGCTAAAGTTAATGTTTTGGGTAACTTAGGAAAAGACTACGACCTTTCTAAATTTGACAATAAAGATGGGGAGATAACATTAGTAACTTACGAGGGATTTAATAATATCGGTTTTTCGAAAGAAACTACAGACCGACTGGCAAATAAATTTAGTTACATTTCCAAACAAGAAATAAAAGGTTTGCGAAATGCAGAAAATGATAGTGATAAGATAGCCCCCTATGCTATCATAGAAGACTCAAAATCTGAAAGGGATATACAAAAAGAAATTGCTCAGGAAGCTGAGTTAAAAGGTAAAATGAAAAAAGGCAAAGTGTACGATTGGGAAGATTTTGGCTTTGACCATTTGACCTTTGATGAAGTGCATAATGCTAATCATATTGTAGGCAAGGTAAAGATAGAAGATAGACGCTTTGCCTCTGATTTTAGAAGTCAAAATCAACGCACCAGTGCTTTGGGAATTAATACTTGGATGGCGGCTCAATATATTCAAGAACAGAATGATGGACGAAATGTTACGCTTCTTTCTGCAACGCCATTTACCAACAAGCCCCTGGAGTATTATTCCATTTTATCACTGATAGCCAATAAACGACTTGAAAAATCGGGCTATTTCCATGTTAATAATTTTTTTGAAACCTTTATGGAGGCGGACAATGAAATGGAAATCGATGCCACAGGAGGCATTAAAAATAAAACTAATATTCGTAGGTTTAAAAATAACGCTTTATTTCAACAATTGTTATCGGAATTTATAGATATCAAAGGCGAAGAAGACAACCCAGAGCTTAAACGCCCTAATCGTATTAATAAAGAATATAAAATTGAACAAAACAATTTAACGATAGAGCAGTATGACCTATTAAATGAAAATTACGATGAAAGCCAAGATGGAGCAATTTTAACACATATTTTGAACGCACGATTAACAGCTATTTCTCCGTATTTGTCGCCTTACTATGAGGGAAAACAACCGACGGCAAAAGAGTTCGTAGAAAACTCGCCTAAACTGAAAACCACAATGGATTTAATCGCACAGAATAAAAAAGATGAACCCAACGCAGGACAGATTATTTATTCCGAATTGGCGGTAAATGAATTTCCGAAGCTGAAAGAGTATTTAGTTCAAGAAGTAGGATTTAAAGAGAAGGAAGTAGCATTGATAACAGGTGCCACTTCAAAAAATCAAAGGATCCAAATCCAAGAGGATTTTAATGAGGGAAAAATAAAGGTTATCATCGGCAGTTCAGCCATACAAGAAGGAATGAATTTGCAGGAAAAAACCAGCGATATGTATCTTTTGTCCCTGCCTTATAATTTCACTTCGTTGAGACAAACAGAGGGTAGAGCTTGGAGACAAGGCAATCAATGGGAAAATGTACGGATTAATTTCATGCTTACAAACGACAGTATAGATGTCTTTATGCTACAAAAATTGCAAGTTAAACAAGCGCGTTACATGGAGGCAATGAAGAAAGATGTGGATATTCTGGATGTTTCTGATATTAATACGGCAGAATTGAAAACGGCTATTATTACTAATCCTACAACGAGAGCAGGGATAGAAATAGAAGTGATGAGAAAGCGGTTAGAAGAAGAAAAAACTCGCTTAATAGCTGATGGAGCTTTTTCCTCAAGAAAAATGGAAAAATACTATGAAGCTCGGAGTAAAGAAAAAAGAATTGAAGATGAAATCAAACAATACGAAGAGTGGAGTAAAGATGGCGGTGATTATTGGAAAGACAGGGCGGTTCTACAACAAAAATCTTTAGCTGAAGCAAAAGCTGAAACAGAAAAGGTATTAGAAAAGTTAAGAAAAACAGGAATTGATGTAGATGGTTTTCAGAAGAAACAGGCTATCTTAGAAGAGAAAGTAAAAGAAATAGATTTAAAAATAGAGGGCTTAGGGGAGGTGAAATCTGAACTAGAGCAGAAATACATTGCAGAAAAAGAAAAACAACTCCAACAAAATAAAGACTATGACTATGTAGCTGAAAGAGCTCAAGAAAATAAAACATTCTATAAACTGAGGGAAGTGGAACAGCAACAAAAACAAAGAGGGTTTAAAAGGTAAAATATTATATTTAGAAGAATCGTATCTTTGTATTTTAAGCTAAAATTATTTTGATGAGAAAAAATCATTTAGTAATATTATGTCTTTCAATAATCGCTATTGTATATGTTTTTTCTATTGCAAAAGACCCTATTTTAGGGGATAGTCTTGCCTTTTCTGTTCAAGCTTGTAAGGGCTTTGATATAGGAACTAATGCTACCAATCATTTTTTATACTCTAACTTTCTTGCATTAATATTTAAGCTATTTCCCATTTCTGTGAATCCACACTATATTTTCACTTCCGTGAGTATCCTATTTTCTATAGCTACTTTATGGTTAATCCGGAAATTTCTTTTATTATTTGATATTTCTCATAAAAATACTTTATTGCTATTTTTTTTATTGGGATTATCTTTTACTTATTGGAGGATTTCTATTATCACAGAAGTTTACGCATTTTATATATTTTTTACAGTATTATTTTTATACTATGTCTTTCGATATGTGAAAACACCTAAAAATTCAACTTTTATAATACTCTCTTTTATATTAGGTTTATGCTTTCTAATACATATCCAATCTATTTTATTAATCCCTTCCTATCTATTATTGGCTTATAAATCGATGAAAATCGATTATAAACAGACTATCATTGGGACTTGTTTGTTTTTAGTTGTTTCTTCTATATTGCTTATTCCTGTAGCTTTGGGAAAGCACGATTTTATGGCAATTCTTAATGACGATAATCCTAATTACTCTTTTCTAAAAATCAATATAATAGAATCTTGTAAAGCATTGCTTAGAAATATTGGCTTTTTGGTCTATAATTTTACTATATTCTTGTATTTTATATTAATAGGATTTCGAAAAATTCAGTACAAAAAATATGTTCTGGCAATACTTATCCCTTATTTTGTATTCATAATAAAACACGATGTCTCGGACAGCTATGTGTTTCAATTAGTTCCTTATGTATTTTTACTTGTGGCAATGGGGAAAGGTGTTGAATGTAAGTTCAATCGTTTACCAATAGCAATTGTATTAATCCTTCCTTTATTTTATTTTTCAACATATAAAATTATTGGCTACACACAGTTTGGGAAAAAAATAAATAATGAGAAAGGATTCAAAGGAGGCGTAAGGTATTTGATGTTTCCGGCATTGAATGGCAATCCTCCTATAGATGTCTTTATTAAAGATTATCAAAATGGAAAAATTGATAAGAAAGAGGAGTTCAAAACTCAATATAATTATGCAATAGAATGGAAAGAAAAAAATAAGTAACTACTAAAAAAATCCCTTCTGAATACAGGAGGGATTTCTTATCTAATTAGTGGGATATTTGGACTTCTCCACTCATTAGAGCAGTAGCAAGTTCTACAATGTATTTTTTTCCGTTAATCTCTACAACGGCAGAATAGTCTTCACTATCGTCATCAAACTGAAAATCCAATATTTTAGCTGTTTTACCAGCTATTTTTTTAGCTGTTTTTGAGATAGATAAATCTTGAATTTTTTCTAATGCGTCTGCACTATATTGAAAAGCTGCAGTTTTACTGATAATCTCATTTACTGTCATCATAGTTCCTATATTACTAGTATTCAATCCAACAACGGAAGCTCCGTCGGAAACTATATCAGCTACATTTGACAAGAGTTTAGTATTTAAAAATCTTTTAGGCTTAATAGACATAAAATCTCTACCATTATATGGCAAATATACAGTTAATGTATCTCCTTTATTGAGTTTATATACCTTATTGTCTACGGTATTGATTGTTACCCCACTATCATTTGCTCTTATAGAGGTAACGGATAATGATTCTGTCTGTGACTGTGCAAATGCAGTAGTAGCTGTTGCAGAAAGAAAAAACAACACTAATAGAATAATTTTTTTCATAATACTTCTTTTTAAATTTTTATAAGGTCAAATATAAAAAACTTTTTTTAGACAGGAAGGATCTGAATATAAATATTTTAAAGTCTTTTGCTGTCATTTATATTTTTTTTGCTTCATTAATTCTATAAATTTTTCTTTATCTATTATTATTAGTTTTCCTTGTTGGAAGATAGCTTCGTCAAATATCCCCTCTTTTTTTATCCTAGAAGCTGTTGATATTGAGCAACCTAGTAATTTAGATAAACCAGCTAATCCATACAAGTATGTCTTTTCACTTTTATTAGCTTCAGATTCAGATAATACAGATTTCGTCACTTCTTTTGTCATTTCTAAGAATTCTCCGATAGACAGATGAAATAAGGGAGTGTCCATATCTATGTTTGGCTTGTTTTTTTCTTTATTCATAGTGTTTTTATTTATTGTCTAAAATCTCTTTTCTGAATTTTAGTGGGTCAGAAATTTTGTAAATTGTTGAAACTCCTAAATTTGTTATTTTTAGATAACCATATCCAAATATCTTTCCTAATAGGCTTTGATAAACTTCAATACTTTCTAATCTATTCAGTGTTATATCGTTGATATAAGTGCTGATAATGCCTTGTTTTATAGTAAGTGTTTTTGTATTCATCAAAGTAATATCGGTAAAATAGTTTTCTAAATAATCCCGAAGACCTATAAGGGATAATAAAACAAATGGTATTGACCAATAGTTTATCCCGATGATAGCAGCAATGAAACCTATCACAAATTTAATGGAAGGGATAATGTAACTTGTCCAATGAATTTTTGCTTGATAAATAGTATTGTTCATAATTAAGGTTTTTAATAAATATCGTTAAATTTAGATGTTGCCATATTCACTTTATATCTATTTGACAATAGACCACCTTGTCTATTTTTCTGTATCAAAATTTCTATTTCTCCAGCTGTAGCTGAACAATTATAATATTCATCCCATTGTTCTATTCCATAGTATTCCGGACGATAGAGAAAAATAACTTCGTCTGCATCTTGCTCAATTGAACCGGAATCTCTTAAATCAGATAATTTTGGGCGTTTATCAGGTCTTTGCTCTACTTGCCTTGATAATTGGGATAATGCTATTACTGGAATATCTAATTCTTTTGCAAGAGCTTTTAAACTTCTTGATATTTTAGAAATTTCTTGTTCTCTATTTTTTGCTGATTCATAAGAAATTAGTTGAAGATAATCAACGAATAAAATTCCAATTCCATATTGTAATTTCATCATTTTAGCTTTCAGTCGTAGATTTTGAATAGTTATGGACGAACTATCATCAATTTGAATATTTAGACTTTGAAGATAAGGTTTGAAGTCATAAAATCTTTCTTTTTCTGCATCGCTCAGTCCCTTTCTTAATAATGATGAATTCGGTATTTCAGTGGCGTTTGTTACTATTCTAGTAGCTATTTGCTCTGCCGACATTTCCAATGAAAAAACTCCAACAGGAATATCTTGTGCTACTGCATCTATTATTTCCTGTACCATAAATGCTGTTTTTCCCATTCCAGGACGACCAGCAACAATGCTTAAATTTGATTTTTGCCAACCGCCTATAGCTTTATTTATGATATCAATAGATGACATTACACCTGTTATTTGAGAGGTTATATTCTCAAATTTATTTTGTATTTGGTCTATCAATCTGGGAAAATTATTTTGTGGAGAATTTCTTTCAATAAATTTATCAATGAATAGTTCATCAAAATTACTCATTGCAATATCTCTGATTGAAAATATATCGTATTCTGAAGATTTGGCAATTTCTATCAGAGAAGTAAACTTTTTTATAAAGTCTCTCTTTATGGCAAGTTCCACCAATATCATTATATGTTCTTCTATACTATATGAAGAATTATATTTTGAAAGCAACTCGATGACCCTATTCTCAAGATTTTTTCCTTCCATTTTTTTCAACAGAATGAGGGTGTCGAAATTTTTATTTTCATCAACAAGCTCTTTAATACTTAGAAATATCAGCTTATTATCAAGATTTTCAAATATTTCCTCTGACAACCTATGATAATATTTAAAGTAAATAGTAGGATTCTGAATAATTGAGCTTAGCACGCTATCCTCAAGCTCTTTATTTACTAATATATTATTCATTGTATGTGGTTTTTGGTCTTCTAATAGAAGGAGTATTAAAAATATTATTTTGAGGCATAGAAGCTTTTTTCATATATGACATTGCTGTTTTTAGTGCTATTCTCCAATTTATGATAGGTTTATTGTATCCATTATTCCAATCATTATCAATCCAAGATTGATATTTGATTTTAATTTGAAAATCCATCGTACTATCATAAATTTCAACAGTTTTTGCATAGTTCATAAATTCTTCCAAAGATGGAATTTCCTTTTTCCCATTCGGCTTATTCTCTTTGATTTTTTCTGTATTTTCTAAAGATTGAATTTTTGAGGATGAAGTTATAGGTAAAGAAGTATCCAAATCTAAAATAGAGTAGATGGAGCTAAATCCTTTTTTCCTTTCTACCATTACTAACTTTTCTTTTATTATAGATTTCCGAGCGTTAAAAATTGTTTTTTTAGAAACAGATAAATCCTTTGATATCTCAGTATCACTAATTTGCACTTTTGTTAGACTATTTATTTTAGATTTATGTAGTATATACAAATAAAGGGTTACCTCTATAGGTGCAAGTTTTTTATGATTGTTAAAATCCCAAAATTTAACAAGTAAATCGAGGTAATCCATCATTATCTATTTTTTATTTTTATCAAATAATTCGAGAGCCTTTTTTTTGTCTGTTATTATTATTCTACCATTTTGGCGAATAGCAGGGTCGAAAAGCCCACTCTTTTTATGTTTATAGGCTGTCGTTTTTGAACAACCTAATAATTTTGCTAAACCATCCAATCCATAAACAAACTTCTCTTCAGATAATTTTAATTCCATTTCTAGCTGACTGTTATTAGCCTTACTAGTAGAACTATTTACAATATCTATAAATTCGTTTACCGTTAATTGCCAAATAGGTCTATTATCTTTCATTTTTTAATGTTTTTTTTCAGGTTCAAAAATTTCCTCTTTGCTAAATCCTTTTTCTATATAGAAATTTACAGCTTGATATAGAGTTAATTTTTGACTATTTCGTCGAGCTAACCCTAACACTGATTGCTGCTGAATACCTAGCTCTTTAGCTAGTTCAATACTGAACTCATTATCACTGAGTATTTTTTCTAAAATTAACTTAGTCACTCTCATCTTTTTATTATATTTGCGTTTGAAATTAAAATACATTTATAAATACATTTGCAAATATAGAAATAATTTTTTCTAAAAAAACAAATAAATGGAAAGAAATTTGACTAACATTAAAGAGAGGATATTGTATTACACTGATATAAAAGGCTTTAGCAAAGAGAAATTTTTTGAAGAGTTACAGATTACTTATGGTAATTTTAAGGGAAAAGCTAAAAACCAAGCTCTTAGCTCTGATGTTATAGAAAGAATTATTGCTAAATATGATGATTTAAACCCTGTGTGGTTGCTTACTGGAAAAGGAGAAATGCTCAAAGAAGTGAAAATTGATAACTCAAATTCAAAAGCTGATAATAGTTTTTTGGGAAATAATATAACAGGTAATAATGTTACAATATCAAATAATGATATTTCTAATATAATTGAAATGCATAAAGATTTAGCAGAAAGTCTGAAAATGAGTCAAAACCAAATAAATACTTTATTAGAAATTTTGAAAAATAGATGAAACACCACGCTCAATTTTTATTAGATATAGAAAAAGGAAGGGGAGATGCTCGTCTTCGTTATCGCATAAAATGGAGTGGTAATGTGGTTGCTTTTAATCTGGGTTACAGGGTAGAGATTACTAAATGGAGTTTGGAAACTCAACGGTGTAAAGCCAATACTACACACGGAAAAAAGAAAATACCAGCAAACATTATTAATCGTAAAATACAGCGGTTTGAGGAAGCGAGAGATACTGTTTTTTTAAAATATGAAGCAGGAGGGAAAATTCCGACGGTAGAGGAATTTAGAGAAGCTTTCAATGTCCAAATAGGTAGAAAGAAAAAGGATAACAATAAATTGGGTTTCTGGGAAGTTTTTGATGAGTTTATGATGGAGGAGGGGGGATCAAATCAATGGACGAAAAGTACCTTTAAGAAGTTTTTAAGTATAAAAAATCATCTATTTAATTTCGATTCGGAGCTGAATATCCAAGCTTTCTCTGAGGAAAGGCTCAACGATTATTTGATCTATCTACAACAAGAACTGGAGTTCAAAAATTCAACCATACTAAAAAATATAAGTTTTGTAAAATGGTTCCTGCGTTGGGCTTTCAAAAGAGGATATTTAGAAAATAGCGATTTTGAGAATTTTAATCCTAAGCTCAAAAGTACCCAAAATAAAATCATCTTTTTGACACCAGCCGAATTTCAAAAATTCAGAGCTTTTCAGATTCCTGCAGAAAAAAAGCATTTGGAAAAAATAAGAGATATATTTCTTTTTCAATGTTTTACAGGTTTACGTTATTCTGATGTATTCAATCTTCGCAGAAGTGATATAAAAAATAATATCATAGAGATCACAACAATGAAAACATCAGATAGTTTAAGAATAGAACTAAATAATCATAGTAAAGGTATACTTAACAAATACAAAGAAATATATTTTAAACAAGACAAAGCTCTTCCGGTAATCAGCAATCAAAAGATGAACGAATACCTTAAAGAATTAGCAGAGCTGGCTGGAATAGACGAGCCTATTCGTCAAACCTATTACAAGGGTAATAAGCGTATTGATGAAATATTTCCGAAGTTTGCCTTGCTTGGCACACACGCTGGTCGTCGGACTTTTATTTGTAATGCCTTGTCTTTGGGAATTCCTCCACAAGTCGTTATGAAATGGACGGGACATAGCGATTACAAAGCAATGAAACCTTATATTGATATTGCCGATGAAGTCAAAGCCAATGCAATGGAAAGATTTAACCAGATTTAGTTTTTAGAAAGTCCCTAATAATAAAAACAGGGACTAAAATTGGTTTAATTAAATGAAACTTAATAAAACTTAATGATATTATTTTTTTTCCAACTGATTGATAAACAGATTTTAAATGTTTCAATGAACCTTAATGATATAAAAGTTACAATCCCGTATTCTCCACATTTTTTTGTAGACAACAGGTTTTGACGGCATCTTTGTATGCTGTCTTTTTTTTAGATTGTTTTCCAATATCACTATTTAACATAATATAAATTATAGGATTTTAAGGCGCAAGATTTTACAGATATAAATTTTAGTTTAACAAACTAAAATAATATTATGTACAGAGTAAAATTTATTGATGCAAAAGAACATTATCAAAGAGTTCCCAAAAATGAAAGATATCATATTCATTTAGGTTATGGTGTTATTTTGAAATTTAGTACGCAAAAAAATGCGTATGATTACGGAGTAAAATTGGGAAAATTCTACAGAGAAATATATGCATATCTCTGTTTGATAAATGAAAGCTTGTACAGATTTGAAATCACAAGCCTACACACAAAAAAAATATCAGAAAAAACATTTACAGATTACCAAGAGTTAAATATGCATATCAAAAACAAACTTGCACTTCTTGACTATCAAAAAAACGAAATTTTTGCGGGATATGAATTAGATAAAAAAGTATCTAATTTGGTATATATGATTGAGGATAAATTAAATTATTTAAAAAGGTATCACGGTGCATCATTTTCGGCTCAAGCAAAGATAATAGAAAGAATTTTAATTATTCGGGAGGAATTATTTAATACCAGCGGAAAAGAAAATGATTTAAAAAATTTGAATTTAACCATAATATAACTATATAGCTATGTTTTACAAGTTATCACGCTTAGGCATTGCAGAGATTAGAACACAATCCAAAAATTCACAGCACGGCGGAAGCTCATTATTTAAGTCTTGGAAAGGCTTGTTAATAAAAAAAGAAGCCTCAAAAAGCAAAGATATAATTAAGAAAATGGAAAGCGATGCGATGAAAAAAATTGAAAAAGACAATCAAAAAAAAGAATATCAGTTAAGAAAATTTAAAATAAGAAATAAAATAATGAATTTTTTTAGCTTGAAATCATCTCGTAAATTTTGTGCATTCTATACAGTTACCTTTCCGTTAAATATACCTGATGAAATAGCTTACAAATTATTAAATACTTGGCTTACAAGATGTAGAAAATTACAAGGGTTAAAATCTTATTTATGGGTAGCGGAAAGACAAAAAAATGGTACTCTACATTTCCACCTAATTACAAATAATTATATGAATATAAGAGAAGTTAATGAGTATATGAAAATAGCCCTCAAGAATGCCAAAAAAAAAGATTTATTATATTGCGAGGATAAAGTTTTAGAAAAATATAACGGAGTAGATGTTGATAATTTGTATCATTCAAAAAGGCATAAGAAAAAAAATAAAAGGCTGTCAAAAATAGAAGCTCAAAGAAAGTTAATGTATTATTTATCGAAATATGTAACTAAAAATGAAACGAAAAGCAAAAAGTTACCATGGCATTGTTCTCGCGACATTTCAGCGTTATTTATATCTGTAAATTATTCGGAATATTCAGAAAATGAAATTTTTAAATTAGTATCCGATAATCCAGAAGCCGTTAAATCTTTTCACAATGAATATTTTAGTTTTCATTACTTTTTATTTACACCAGAGGAAAAATATTTTGTATCACTAAATGAAATAAATGAAAAAGTTTATCAATATTATAATCAAAATTAAGTTTAAATTATGGAAAAATCAAAAAATCTTTACGGACAAATCAATTTTGACGAGCTTATAAATGCCGTTAGAAGTGGAAAAGTGAAAACAAGTATAGTAACAAAAAAAGATGGTACAAAATTTAGAGCTATCAATGTAAATGTATGGATAAATGAAGTACCAAAATTTGGACAAGATGCAAGTATTACCACGCAAAACAAAAAGGAATATAAAGAGGAAAAAAATTACTATATTGGCAATCTCAAATTTATTGAGAGTAAAGTAAAAGAAGCCAGTCCCGATGACTTCGAGGAAGATAATTATTTTGAAATGTTATAAAAATGAAAAAAAAGATAAAAAAAGCTGTTATAATAACTTTAGCTGTATCAATTATTTGTAATATATTTTTATTGTGGAAGCTCAAAAGAATGACAGAAATTAGTACAGGACAAGAGAGAATTTTTACACAAGTTGCTGATAGCTTGGATATGTACAGAAAAAAATATAATAACTATTATAAATAGAGCGTAAAAAAAAGAAGCAGTTTGTCTTGCTTTTTGTATTATGGCACTCCGTGCCATAATACAAAAACCGCTTTAAAAATTTTTTTTTATTTTTATATCGGCGGAGCTGAAAAACCATTTGTTCCAGTTTTACAGCTCCGCTCTCTTATACGGGGGTTATATGGTGTTCGCTCTCGTATGCGAGCTCTGCAGGGCTACAGCATCCGCAAGGGTAACACAAAGCTCCACTTCGTTACGCCCTTGCGTATGCTTTCACCCTTTGTGTCACATACTTCGGCTCACCCGCTGGCATTCCACTCCACTGCGTTGCGTGTACTGCACAGCTTATTGTTTCGGCGTGCCGCTTTGTCGTGCTGGAAGCCACAAATTATTTATGCGTAGCCCTTTGAGGGCATACGCCCATAGGCGTGGCATTTCAGTTTCGTGGCTGGTTACTACAGCCTTGAAGAGCTTCCGCACCAGCCACTACACGCCAGCACTCTGCACGCACTGCCACCCAGCCAACAACTGGGGGCATTTTTTTCCCCAGCCTCAAAAAAGCCAGCAACGAAAAAAAACGCCCCCTCTCCTATCCCATTGGGTGGCAGTTAAAGGCACGCATAACCCCCGTATAAGAGAGCGGAGCTCTCCAAAAAAAACAAAGTTTTTTTTGGGTATATGACAAAATGACATATATTTGCAGGACAAAATGACATAGTTATGAAAGAAACAATTTTTAAAATAGTAGTGTCAATACTGGAAAGAATAGTATTGGATTTAGTAGATGACGGGAAAATAAATAATTCTATCGACCAAAAAAAAAATAGCAATTTAGGGAATTAGCTCCGAAGCAACTCCGCTCGTCGCATTCCGGAAATTGTGACAACAAGTTAAGAATAGTAATATTAACTAATTAAATTTATAAGTTATGGCAATAGTAGATAGTATTATCTTAGGCAGAGCTAAGGGCTCTATTGGAAATGTAACCCTTGCAACAGTTAAAGGGAGAGTAATTGCAAAACAAAAGGCAACTATTGTAAGTAATCCAAATACCCAAGCACAACAAGCGCAAAGAAACAAGTTGGCGAAGGCGGTATTAGCATGGCAAGCTGTGGGAAATTATGTAAAAAGTGGATGGACTTCATTGCTACCTTTTTGTTCGCAATACCAAACATACACATCCAAAAATATGCACGGATTTGCAAGCAAAGATTTTAATGAGGATAGAGTAACAGGGGAAGATTTAAAAGGCAGTTTAGCAACATATGGAAAATTAGGCACATTAAAATACACAGCATCCGCAGATGATACAGATAGTATAACTGTTACATTTGATAAAACAAGTCTTGAAAATATCGCTAAAGTGGGTGATAAAATTAAAATGGTAGCTACAAATGTAAATGATGAGAATATATCTTATTCAGAGATTGAAGTAGATACAGCCTTATTATCTGCGGGTACACCCTCAAAATCTTTTGAAAATTTACACCTCGCCCAAAATACAAGGGTCATTTTAGCTGTGTGGCTTGAGGGAGCAGATGGAAAAGAAAGCACCACAGCAAAGTTTATAGAAATTTAAAAAAAAACATATTGTGATTCATTGATGAGGTTGGATAGTAATTTCCAGCCTTTTTTTAAATAAAAAAAACAAGATGAAAAACAAAATAATATTAGATAATAAAATTATTGATTACGTATGTCAAGAGCTAAGAGATAGAATAGAAAAAAAATATCCACCTTATAAATCTTATATTAATTTTATCTATGAGTATGGTTGTCGCATTAACGAGCTTTTTGACTTCCGAATATCTTACAATGCCGAAATTAATAAAGTAGAAATAATACCCCAGAAAAAAAACAACACTAGAATATTAGAGGTTACGAAGCCGGAAGTATTGAAGTGGATAGAAGAAATAAATATGACACAGCCATTATTTCATCTCAATAAGAGGAATTTGCAACGGATAATAGAGGTAGAAATGCCTATAAATGGGTTAATGTGTGGAAATAAAAAAATTGGAGGGCATATTTTCCGACATAATTACATTAAGAAAATGGAAGAAAAAGGTTATTCAATTGAAAAAATGGATTTGATAATGGGATACACCACACAATCCGTTGCAAATACTTATGCAGTTAGTGAAATTTATTATAAAAATTAAGGATGAGAAATATAATAATTATATTAAATGAAAGTGAGAAAGCGCTAGATAACTATAATAGTTTGCTTCTAGCAGTGCTCATTATTCTAATGATTGGTAAAGCTATAGACAATAATTTAAATAATAAAAAATAAAAAAAATGAATACAAAAGAAATATTACAAGAAGCAACAAAAATAATTTGCGAATTTGAAGGCTTTCGCGAGTATGCATATAAAGATAGTGCAGGTGTATGGACAATAGGATATGGACAAACAAATACAATACACGGCGGAAAAATACATGAATACCAGAGGATAAAAAAGGAGGAAGCCCTATATTTTGTACAAGAAAAAGTCGAGAAAATATACTATAATATAATGGGGAGAATTAGTATACCATTGCAAAAATCTCAATATATAGCTCTCATTTCTTTAATTTATAATATTGGTGAGAGTGCTTTCAATCGCTCTATTCTACTAAAAAAAATTAACAGAGAGTATGAAATACAAGATATAAAAAAAGAATGGTTAAGATGGAGTTATGTAAAAGGTATCTGGAATAAAGCTTTATATAAAAGAAGAGTAAAGGAATTCAACATATATATATCGGAAAAACAAAGCTGTATAAATTTTGATAGTTGAAATTTATTTGTATCTTTGTCGTACCTAAGTGAATGATAAAAAAGCTCTGCAGGGGTGCAACTTAATAACAATAACTTAGGTGTGGAATACGCAGAAAAAAAAGACAGTTATTTAAAGCTGTCTTTTTTTTGTTTACAAAAATAAAATTCTCAATTACTGCGGTTTCACGTATTGTAAAAAAAACCCATATACATAGAGCTGGAGCGCTCTCATATTATGGATTTATCTAATACTTCATTTTTCAAACTCTATACATTAATATGACAAATAGACATTTAAAAAATTCTTTTTTGACATTTTGTCCTCGTAATATTGCAGTGTGAAAATTGAAGAGTATAGAAAATATTTATACAATATTTAACATTCCAAACTATAATTTACCTCTGTAAAAGAATAGCTAACAAGATGAAAAACAAATACCTTTAATTTTAGATAATATAAATTATAGGATTTTAAGGCGCAAGATTTTACAGATATAAATTTTAGTTTAACAAACTAAAATAATATTATGTACAGAGTAAAATTTATTGATGCAAAAGAACATTATCAAAGAGTTCCCAAAAATGAAAGATATCATATTCATTTAGGTTATGGTGTTATTTTGAAATTTAGTACGCAAAAAAATGCGTATGATTACGGAGTAAAATTGGGAAAATTCTACAGAGAAATATATGCATATCTCTGTTTGATAAATGAAAGCTTGTACAGATTTGAAATCACAAGCCTACACACAAAAAAAATATCAGAAAAAACATTTACAGATTACCAAGAGTTAAATATGCATATCAAAAACAAACTTGCACTTCTTGACTATCAAAAAAACGAAATTTTTGCGGGATATGAATTAGATAAAAAAGTATCTAATTTGGTATATATGATTGAGGATAAATTAAATTATTTAAAAAGGTATCACGGTGCATCATTTTCGGCTCAAGCAAAGATAATAGAAAGAATTTTAATTATTCGGGAGGAATTATTTAATACCAGCGGAAAAGAAAATGATTTAAAAAATTTGAATTTAACCATAATATAACTATATAGCTATGTTTTACAAGTTATCACGCTTAGGCATTGCAGAGATTAGAACACAATCCAAAAATTCACAGCACGGCGGAAGCTCATTATTTAAGTCTTGGAAAGGCTTGTTAATAAAAAAAGAAGCCTCAAAAAGCAAAGATATAATTAAGAAAATGGAAAGCGATGCGATGAAAAAAATTGAAAAAGACAATCAAAAAAAAGAATATCAGTTAAGAAAATTTAAAATAAGAAATAAAATAATGAATTTTTTTAGCTTGAAATCATCTCGTAAATTTTGTGCATTCTATACAGTTACCTTTCCGTTAAATATACCTGATGAAATAGCTTACAAATTATTAAATACTTGGCTTACAAGATGTAGAAAATTACAAGGGTTAAAATCTTATTTATGGGTAGCGGAAAGACAAAAAAATGGTACTCTACATTTCCACCTAATTACAAATAATTATATGAATATAAGAGAAGTTAATGAGTATATGAAAATAGCCCTCAAGAATGCCAAAAAAAAAGATTTATTATATTGCGAGGATAAAGTTTTAGAAAAATATAACGGAGTAGATGTTGATAATTTGTATCATTCAAAAAGGCATAAGAAAAAAAATAAAAGGCTGTCAAAAATAGAAGCTCAAAGAAAGTTAATGTATTATTTATCGAAATATGTAACTAAAAATGAAACGAAAAGCAAAAAGTTACCATGGCATTGTTCTCGCGACATTTCAGCGTTATTTATATCTGTAAATTATTCGGAATATTCAGAAAATGAAATTTTTAAATTAGTATCCGATAATCCAGAAGCCGTTAAATCTTTTCACAATGAATATTTTAGTTTTCATTACTTTTTATTTACACCAGAGGAAAAATATTTTGTATCACTAAATGAAATAAATGAAAAAGTTTATCAATATTATAATCAAAATTAAGTTTAAATTATGGAAAAATCAAAAAATCTTTACGGACAAATCAATTTTGACGAGCTTATAAATGCCGTTAGAAGTGGAAAAGTGAAAACAAGTATAGTAACAAAAAAAGATGGTACAAAATTTAGAGCTATCAATGTAAATGTATGGATAAATGAAGTACCAAAATTTGGACAAGATGCAAGTATTACCACGCAAAACAAAAAGGAATATAAAGAGGAAAAAAATTACTATATTGGCAATCTCAAATTTATTGAGAGTAAAGTAAAAGAAGCCAGTCCCGATGACTTCGAGGAAGATAATTATTTTGAAATGTTATAAAAATGAAAAAAAAGATAAAAAAAGCTGTTATAATAACTTTAGCTGTATCAATTATTTGTAATATATTTTTATTGTGGAAGCTCAAAAGAATGACAGAAATTAGTACAGGACAAGAGAGAATTTTTACACAAGTTGCTGATAGCTTGGATATGTACAGAAAAAAATATAATAACTATTATAAATAGAGCGTAAAAAAAAGAAGCAGTTTGTCTTGCTTTTTGTATTATGGCACTCCGTGCCATAATACAAAAACCGCTTTAAAAATTTTTTTTTATTTTTATATCGGCGGAGCTGAAAAACCATTTGTTCCAGTTTTACAGCTCCGCTCTCTTATACGGGGGTTATATGGTGTTCGCTCTCGTATGCGAGCTCTGCAGGGCTACAGCATCCGCAAGGGTAACACAAAGCTCCACTTCGTTACGCCCTTGCGTATGCTTTCACCCTTTGTGTCACATACTTCGGCTCACCCGCTGGCATTCCACTCCACTGCGTTGCGTGTACTGCACAGCTTATTGTTTCGGCGTGCCGCTTTGTCGTGCTGGAAGCCACAAATTATTTATGCGTAGCCCTTTGAGGGCATACGCCCATAGGCGTGGCATTTCAGTTTCGTGGCTGGTTACTACAGCCTTGAAGAGCTTCCGCACCAGCCACTACACGCCAGCACTCTGCACGCACTGCCACCCAGCCAACAACTGGGGGCATTTTTTTCCCCAGCCTCAAAAAAGCCAGCAACGAAAAAAAACGCCCCCTCTCCTATCCCATTGGGTGGCAGTTAAAGGCACGCATAACCCCCGTATAAGAGAGCGGAGCTCTCCAAAAAAAACAAAGTTTTTTTTGGGTATATGACAAAATGACATATATTTGCAGGACAAAATGACATAGTTATGAAAGAAACAATTTTTAAAATAGTAGTGTCAATACTGGAAAGAATAGTATTGGATTTAGTAGATGACGGGAAAATAAATAATTCTATCGACCAAAAAAAAAATAGCAATTTAGGGAATTAGCTCCGAAGCAACTCCGCTCGTCGCATTCCGGAAATTGTGACAACAAGTTAAGAATAGTAATATTAACTAATTAAATTTATAAGTTATGGCAATAGTAGATAGTATTATCTTAGGCAGAGCTAAGGGCTCTATTGGAAATGTAACCCTTGCAACAGTTAAAGGGAGAGTAATTGCAAAACAAAAGGCAACTATTGTAAGTAATCCAAATACCCAAGCACAACAAGCGCAAAGAAACAAGTTGGCGAAGGCGGTATTAGCATGGCAAGCTGTGGGAAATTATGTAAAAAGTGGATGGACTTCATTGCTACCTTTTTGTTCGCAATACCAAACATACACATCCAAAAATATGCACGGATTTGCAAGCAAAGATTTTAATGAGGATAGAGTAACAGGGGAAGATTTAAAAGGCAGTTTAGCAACATATGGAAAATTAGGCACATTAAAATACACAGCATCCGCAGATGATACAGATAGTATAACTGTTACATTTGATAAAACAAGTCTTGAAAATATCGCTAAAGTGGGTGATAAAATTAAAATGGTAGCTACAAATGTAAATGATGAGAATATATCTTATTCAGAGATTGAAGTAGATACAGCCTTATTATCTGCGGGTACACCCTCAAAATCTTTTGAAAATTTACACCTCGCCCAAAATACAAGGGTCATTTTAGCTGTGTGGCTTGAGGGAGCAGATGGAAAAGAAAGCACCACAGCAAAGTTTATAGAAATTTAAAAAAAAACATATTGTGATTCATTGATGAGGTTGGATAGTAATTTCCAGCCTTTTTTTAAATAAAAAAAACAAGATGAAAAACAAAATAATATTAGATAATAAAATTATTGATTACGTATGTCAAGAGCTAAGAGATAGAATAGAAAAAAAATATCCACCTTATAAATCTTATATTAATTTTATCTATGAGTATGGTTGTCGCATTAACGAGCTTTTTGACTTCCGAATATCTTACAATGCCGAAATTAATAAAGTAGAAATAATACCCCAGAAAAAAAACAACACTAGAATATTAGAGGTTACGAAGCCGGAAGTATTGAAGTGGATAGAAGAAATAAATATGACACAGCCATTATTTCATCTCAATAAGAGGAATTTGCAACGGATAATAGAGGTAGAAATGCCTATAAATGGGTTAATGTGTGGAAATAAAAAAATTGGAGGGCATATTTTCCGACATAATTACATTAAGAAAATGGAAGAAAAAGGTTATTCAATTGAAAAAATGGATTTGATAATGGGATACACCACACAATCCGTTGCAAATACTTATGCAGTTAGTGAAATTTATTATAAAAATTAAGGATGAGAAATATAATAATTATATTAAATGAAAGTGAGAAAGCGCTAGATAACTATAATAGTTTGCTTCTAGCAGTGCTCATTATTCTAATGATTGGTAAAGCTATAGACAATAATTTAAATAATAAAAAATAAAAAAAATGAATACAAAAGAAATATTACAAGAAGCAACAAAAATAATTTGCGAATTTGAAGGCTTTCGCGAGTATGCATATAAAGATAGTGCAGGTGTATGGACAATAGGATATGGACAAACAAATACAATACACGGCGGAAAAATACATGAATACCAGAGGATAAAAAAGGAGGAAGCCCTATATTTTGTACAAGAAAAAGTCGAGAAAATATACTATAATATAATGGGGAGAATTAGTATACCATTGCAAAAATCTCAATATATAGCTCTCATTTCTTTAATTTATAATATTGGTGAGAGTGCTTTCAATCGCTCTATTCTACTAAAAAAAATTAACAGAGAGTATGAAATACAAGATATAAAAAAAGAATGGTTAAGATGGAGTTATGTAAAAGGTATCTGGAATAAAGCTTTATATAAAAGAAGAGTAAAGGAATTCAACATATATATATCGGAAAAACAAAGCTGTATAAATTTTGATAGTTGAAATTTATTTGTATCTTTGTCGTACCTAAGTGAATGATAAAAAAGCTCTGCAGGGGTGCAACTTAATAACAATAACTTAGGTGTGGAATACGCAGAAAAAAAAGACAGTTATTTAAAGCTGTCTTTTTTTTGTTTACAAAAATAAAATTCTCAATTACTGCGGTTTCACGTATTGTAAAAAAAACCCATATACATAGAGCTGGAGCGCTCTCATATTATGGATTTATCTAATACTTCATTTTTCAAACTCTATACATTAATATGACAAATAGACATTTAAAAAATTCTTTTTTGACATTTTGTCCTCGTAATATTGCAGTGTGAAAATTGAAGAGTATAGAAAATATTTATACAATATTTAACATTCCAAACTATAATTTACCTCTGTAAAAGAATAGCTAACAAGATGAAAAACAAATACCTTTAATTTTAGATAATATAAATTATAAGACTAGTATTTAGAATTTCGATATTTGTTATTTTGTTTCTTTCTTTGTTTATTTTTTCATCTATAAATCAAAGGGCTTATAGATTTTTATAAGCCCTTTCTTTAGATTGATAAAATAACAGATTAGAAAAATTAGTTTTTATTTTTTTGTATAAATATTCCAGCCGTGATTTTCTTTATTATCATCTGCTGGTCTAGCGAATTTGTCAGCGTCTGATTTTGTTTCAAATTCAGCTTTGTAAATCATTGTACTCTTGCTTGTGATATCTTTTAGAAACATTGCATAGTATTTGCCTTTTTTACTATCCACTCCTTCAAGAACAATTTTTTTAGTTTTAGAATCATAACTTACTACTTTCATTCTATATTTAGTATTGTACGCTTTCCCTTTCATTTCCTGAAGTACAATCGTATTACTAAATGTAATTGTTGATTTTTCTGTTCCCAATCCGGGAATTTCAAAATCCCATTCATATACTCCGGATACTGGTAAATTCAGAGCCGTTGATATTTCTATTTTGCTGTCATTATTTCTATTATGTGCTGCAACAGAAAATGAAAATGTAATAGCCAAAAGCAAAGCGGCTGAAAATGAAATCTTTTTCATAATAAATTATATTTTATTGTTAAGTTTTTATTTTATTTATCAGGGTGTCCAATACACTTTAAAGACACCCTGATATTGAAAAAAATGAAAAAATCATCTACTAAACACTTTAATATCAGGGATTTCCTGATAGGCATATTCAAAATTATAATACCCTGATGATAATAGTGTTTTATCATAAGTAGGTATTTCGTTGTCTTTATAATAACTCGTAATTTTTATTTTTGCAAAATGTTTACCATCCCCTGTTCTTAGTACTATTGTTTTTGGCAAAGCAAAAACATTGTGTGTGTTTTTGTCATACTGGCACCAGCTTTTTCCATCGGTTACATCACTTGGAATGGCCAATTTTTGTTCCGAATTATCTTTTCTTAAAAGTGCTATAGAAACAAGAGAATTTACGGTTTCATATGGCTTATCCAATAGAGCAGCTCCTCCATTTCCAGTTCTTATATTACCTCCGTTAATGATAATTTTTGTTCCCTGGAAACCTATATCCCATTTATCCGTATCAATTTCTGTTAATGGGATAGTATCATGCTTTGCCAGACTGTATAATTTATAACGATTAGGATTAAACTGACTACCAGGACCTGCATATCCAGGTGCTGCTTTGAGGTTCCTTACAGTCTCTACTCTTACAGATTCTGATAGCTGCTCCTCTGTTATTACATCGTCTTCTTCTCTCGAGCAGGAGTTCATTGCTAATGTTAGTAGCGATAAACCTAAAATATATTTTTTCATAATCATTCTATTATTCGTTATGAGTTAAATTTAGACTAAAATTCCATTTTAAGAGTTACCCAATATAATCTTCCTAAAAGCTCGGGATTATATTTGTCGTTCCTATAATTGAGTATATTATCTACACTCAGCTGGGTAGTAAATTTATTCCAAAACTTTTGCCCGACAGAGCCATTTAATAAAAAGTAACCAGGTGCAAGTTCTGATTTTTTATTGATAATCCCGTTGCCATCTAAATCTGCAAATCCATAAGGGCCTCTATAGATTCCTCTCAGATTAACAAATGTTCCTATCTTGTTATGATAGAATACTTTTGCATTAAAAGTATGTTTACTCCTTGATGGAATACCAAAATAATTTTTCTCTTTAATTCTTATTAACTGACCTTTATCATTTGTTCCGTATAATTTTCTCTGTTTTATTTTGTCTAATACTGCAGGACTTTTTGCTTCCAAATATTGATACCCTCCTGAAAAGTTGATGCTGTTGCATACATTCCAGTTAAGTTCTGCTTCTATTCCTTGCGTAAAAATCTTATCCATATTACGATAAGAGAATACATATTTAGTATTTGTCTTTTGAGCTACGGTAACAGCATTTATAAAGTTCTCAATATTATTCCTGAAAACATTTGCATTGATTTTCAATGTATTGAAAAAGCTAAGTGTACCACCAAAATTAAAAGCCCACGAATTCTCTGCCTTCAATGATGCCTCTAATGTCTCCGGTTGTATAATTACATTGGAAATAAGCCCTTTCGAAGCAAGTTCATTCAGTTTATCTTTAAGAACTAATACACCAAAAACCGAGTAGCCATTGGAAGGATTGCTAAAATTGAGATATAAATTTCCAAAATCAGGAGCTTTGAATCCTCTTCCTGCAGAAGCCCTTAATGTAAGCCAATCCGTTGCTTTAAAGTCCATTGCTAATTTGGGATTAAACTGGGAGCCGTAAGCACTATTTTTATCAAATCTAAACCCTACCTGAATATTCCACCTATTTATAGGCTTATACCCTATCTGAGCTAATCCATAATACTGATGCTGGTGTTTTTTATTCTCATAAAAAACAGGAGATGTAACATCTTGCAATATCCCTCCTATCCCTACTGTAGCCTCTACCCTATCATTCAGCTTGATATTAGTGAAGTTTTCTATTTTTTTATAATTCTCTGTGTATGAGCCGGTATCTTCAGATGTTCCTCTGTCCAAAAATTCTATTTTTCCTTTATTGGAAGTTTGAGTAATGTATGCTCTTAGCACAGATTTAACTCTGGAATTTGGAGTCCAAGATAAAGTAGGTGCAATAGTATAATTCAATGAATTAGAAATCTCATCATATTTTCCAAATTGACTGCTTGTATTATACTCATCACTATGCTCCAAATACATTTTTGAATAAAGTTCTGCCGAGAATTTATCCGAAAACTTATACTTCATATTTCCAGAATAAGTATAAGACTGATACGGCGGCGTAGAAAAAGCGGCTATACCACTTCCTCTTTTTACCTTAAAACCATTAGTGGAATATCGGGACGCCATAAAATTTCCGGAAAAATTATTCTTCACAACATTCAGATCGCCATTTAGTTCATAAGAATAGTTTTTCCCTATGCGGGTATAAATACTACCACTATTAGTGTTGGCATCTTCTGTGATGATGTTTACCACTCCAGCGATAGCATCAGAACCGTATAACGACGAGCTGGGACCTCTCACGACCTCTATTCTTTTTATATTATTGATAGATATTCTTGATAAATCCAATGTGCCTATACCCGGAACACGATCTATGAGAGGCTGCCCATTGACTAACACCAAGGTATATTCCGAATTCAATCCCTGCATTTGAAGACCTGTACCGTGATCTTGTACTAGTACGAGACCCGATTGCTCTTGAAGAACTTGTCCAAGATTTCTACTTCCCGATTGTTCTATTTGCTTCTTGCTTATAATTTCAATGGGAATAGGAACATTTTTAGCTTTTTGTAAAAAAGTATTCCCCGATATTACTACCTGTTCTATATTTTTAGTTTTTATACTATCTTCCTTCTTTTGCTGCCCATAAGATAGATATCCACAAAAAAAAATAACAGATAAAGGTAATAATTTAACATTTTTCATTTTATACGAAATTATTTTTTTTGCAAATTTATACATTTAATTTTACTAATTCTAAATAAAGCAAATGATATTTATCATATTAGTATTTAAAATATTTTTATTTATTTTTGCTAAAAATTTTTTAAAAATGAAAAGTAATAAATCAATTATCGCTGCTCTATTTTTATGCAGCTTAGGTATGAGTGCTCAGAGCAAACAAGATGTTCAATCCATCAAGGATATGACAGGCTGTTATGATGTTACATTTAATTTTGCGGAAACATTTTCCCAAAGCAAGGATTATGTAAGAAAACCAACATCGCAATCTCACGCGGTAGAATGGGTAACCGTAGCAGAAGAAGCTCCGGGTAAAATAGAATTACAACACATTCTTATAGCTGATCCAGACGGAGAAGGAAAAGATGCTATCGTAAAACATTGGAGACAAGACTGGATCTACCAAAACACAGACCTTTACTTGTATGATAAAGATAACCATTGGACTTACAAAAAACTATCTCCAAAAGATGTAAAGGGACAATGGACACAAATAGTTTATCAAGTAGATGATGCTCCTAGATATTCCGGCTCTGGAACTTGGGTGCATGTAGATGGTAAAAACTATTGGGAAAACAACGCTGATGCACCGCTACCGAGAAGAGATAAAACTAAAAGAAATGACTACAATGTAATGAACAGAACCAATAGACAAGAAATATTTGATTGGGGCTGGTTGCATTTCCAAGATAATAAAAAATTAGTAAGAGAAGACGGTAAACCAGATCAACTCATTACAGAGGAAATAGGTAAAGATTACTATAGAAAAACGGATAATGCCAAATGTGCTAAAGCCGTTGCTTACTGGAAAGACTATGCTTCTCTTTGGAAAACCGTGAGAGATACTTGGCAAACAAGAATGGATCAGAAAAAAGATTTGTATGTTTTACCTGCCGTAAAAGATACTCATCTATATGATGCACTTATGAAACTGAATCCTAAACAAAACAAAGAAGCTAAAGTTCTAGTAAATCAATACATTTTAGATAAAAAATAGATTATTTTTCTCATAATTATTTTTATTTATGAAGCCACTTTTTATTTAAAAGTGGCTTTTTTTAGCATTTTATTTTTTCATGCTTCTTTCAATGGTTATAAATTAAAATAATTTTATCATAGAGACTCCTATTACTTTTTCCCTCTCTCTGAAAATACTATTAGATTAAACTCATAAAAAATAAGTACGACACTAATAGTATCGTACTTATTAAATAATTATAAAATATTTCTCTAAAATTTCTCTGCAGAAAGGATATATTTATTTCGATTTTGACTTGATCCACCATTATCCCTTGCTCTATAATAAGTTACTCTATAGAATGAACCATCGAGTATGAGAGAAGCAACATTCAGCTCTGATGACGCCATGCCTGCTACGACTCTACTAGGAGGCATAAACACGTCATTATTTGAATTAGAGTACCTCATTTTATTATACCCATACTCAAATCCAGATCTACCATCATTTTTTCCCTGCCAATATTGAGAAAAACCAATATTAGCCACAGGATTAGTATTAGGAACTGTAGTTCCAGTACTAGCCTGAGGAGTATTACCATAATCATCTATAAAAAATCTAAGAATTCCTATTGTTAGTTTTTTATTTCTTGTAGCTCTCCCTTTATATATTAATTTTCTAGAACTAAATATATCATCTGCACCTATTATCTGTTTTCTCCATACCTCATTAGGGGCGTCATAATAATATACTCCGGGGCTTCCCACATATTTGGTTTTCGAAGAACGGTGCTCAGCCTCTAATCCACTTGTTGCATAGATTAAAGTCCCATCTTGAGCCTCTAAATATTGACTATCTTTTAATTTAAGCTCTTCCCCAGTCAGTTTTGGGATTAAAAAACCTTCGGCTCTATTTTCTACAGATGGATCTATTATACGGATATCTAATGTTGCCTTAGGATCTGTTGTATTAATCCCCACTTTGTTTACATTTTGTGAAAACAATGCTTTCGTAACAAAACTCAAAAATATTGATATAATTATTTTTCTCATAAGAATTAGTATTTTTCAACTACTATAGCATAATCGTTATCAGTTCGTGAATCGGAGGAATTTGCTGAAAAAAATGTCACTCTGTAATAGACCTCATTAGCCGAATCTACCAGATGTACTAAAATCAAACTCCCAGTTGTCAAAGGAAAATTACTGTTAGAAGAAGGGGCTAGATTTTTCCAAGTAGTCATATCTCTGGGGCTAAATGTAATACCCCCATTAAGATAATAAAACCTATTACTAGCCATCTGTTTATTGTATCCAAAATCTAGTCTTCTATTTCCTGTTAAAGTAGCAATATCATCTCTAAAACGCACTTGAGGCCTCCACACGCTACCATCTAAATGAATACGAAATTCCAAGTCTAAGGATTTAACTGTTTTGTCGTCCAAAGGAGTAGTAGATGTATAAACAATTTTACTTACTTCTACTCCATCAACTTCTGTTTTTACATTCCTCCATAGATATGGAGGCTCAGTACCATTCGGATTTCTTTCATATATATAGTATCCTGGCCTGTTAACTTCTGTAGTTTTAGCATCAGAGCTGTCATAACCGGTCACATCTGTAACGAAAATCAATGTTCCTACTTGATCATCACTATCAGCATAAGCACTATTTTTTGCTTTTAGTTGAGCATATGTAAGTTTTGGAATAATTACACCTTCTGCTGTACTAGGTTCTGTGCTATAAGGTTTTACCTCCAGCGTAGCTGCAGGAGATTCCGTGTTAATGCCTACTTTGCCTTCTTGCTGTGCATAAATCATTGGGGCGAAAAGTAAACATACCGCTGTAGATAATTTTATCAGTCTTTTTCTCATCGCTATTTTTTTATAATAAAGGTTGCAAAGATAACAATTTTCATATACTAAAAAAAATATTTCTTTTTTATTTTTTAAATAAAGTGTTATTTCTTCTCATTAAAAACAACAAAAAGATCATTATAATTACAAAACAATATCTAAAATCAATGAATTTACGACATTACCACGATAATAACAACAACAATAATAATGTAAATTCATTAAAGATTCCGTAAAATAGAATTCAACCTTGAAGATGGTTAATTACTTTTTATTTATCAATAGAAAAACAATCAATAAGACAGAAATAATTTTTATTTTATTTTATCTGGGATTGATACAATAAAGAATAGTAGCCATCCTTAGCCAAAAGCTCTTGATGAGTCCCTGCTTCTACTACTTTGCCTTTATGCATTACAATAATTTTATCGGCATTCACTATAGTAGATAGACGATGGGCTACAATAATAGAAGTTCGGTTTTTGGTGATTTTTTCTGTGGCACTCTGTATCAATTTTTCACTCTCGGGGTCTATGGAAGAAGTCGCCTCGTCCAGAATAAGAATTTTAGGATTAGAAAGATATGCCCTTAGAAAAGATAGCAACTGCCTTTGTCCTAATGATATAGATGCTCCACGCTCACTTACAACATATTGGTACCCCCCCGGAAGACTTTCTATAAAATCATCCACCCCTATTTCTTGGGCTATGTTTTTTATTTCTTCTAATGTAATATGAGACTCGCCCAGCGTAAGATTTTCAAAAATACTTCCATTAAATAAAAATACATCTTGTAATACCACGCCTATATTTCTACGAAGCTCATAGAGGTCATATTCTCTTAAATCTACCCCATCTAACAAAATACGCCCAGAACGGACATCATAAAACCGTGTAATCAAGCTAATAATAGTAGATTTTCCTGCTCCCGTAGCCCCTACTACAGCCACAGTTTCTCCTTTGTTTACTCGGAAGTTTATGCCTTTCAGTACCTCTTGTTTATCATCATAAGAAAAATGTACATTATCAAATACTATTTCGCCTTGGATATACTCCAGCTTTTTATTTCCTGTATTGGGCATTTCTTCACTCTGCTCCATTACTCCCAAAACACGCTCTGCCCCCACCAGACCTCTTTGGATATTATTAAATCTATCTGCTATCTGCCTAAGCGGACGAATGAGCATACTGATAAATTGTATAAAAGCAATCACCTCTCCGGGAGTAGCGTCACTACTGTACAATGCTTTATACCCCGCATAAAACAAAATCAATCCAATGAATACAGAAGAAATAAGCTCTACCACAGGGAAGAACAAAGAAAAATAAAAAACAGTTTTCAGCAATGCGGTTCTCAGCGTTAAATTAATCTCATCGAATTTCTTAAACTCCGCTTGCTCTCTATTAAACACCTGAATAATAGACATTCCCGAAAGCCGCTCTTGTACAAATGAGTTTTGTATGGAAGTCCACTGGCGTTCGTCTCCAAAAGCCTTCTTCAATCTCGTCTGAAAGAATCTGGTAATTATCAACATTACAGGCAGTATAGCCAATGCTATAAAACTCAATTTGGCATTGACATTAAACATTGCCACCAAAACCATTACCACACGAAGAACATCACCAAATACCATAAGAAAACCGTCTGTATAAATCGTCGCGATAGTTTCTACATCACCCACTGCTCTGGTTACCAATTGCCCTATGGCGGTTTTATCAAAAAATGAAGTCTTGAAGTAAATCAACTTATGATAGAGATGCTCCCGAATATCCCTTATCGCATTCTGAGAAATATAGTTAGACAAAAAAACCAATGCGAAATTAAGAAAGGTCTCTGCAAAAACCAAACCTACAAGCCAATAAATATCATGCATTAAAAGCACTTTGCTTTTATGTCTAATGATATCGTAATCTACAATGTCTTTGGTAAGAATAGGACGATAGGTAGAGACAAATGCCAAAATAACAGAAGTGATAAAAGCTGTGATAAACCACGCCCTGAACTTCATTCCAATAGAAAACAATTGCTTGATTATAGCCCTCGTTGATTTTTTTTTCATTTACTCTCTAATAAAACGATTCCAGTCATACCCCACATCTACCAAAAAAAGACCTTGTGCCGGCGCCGAACTTCCTGCCATATTTCGGTGTTTTTTTTCTATGATGGTTTTCAATTCCTCCGGTGGTATTTTTTTTAGCCCAATGTCCACCATCGTCCCCACGATAGCCCTCACCATATTTCTCAGAAATCTATTGGCGGATATTGTGAAAATCAAAAGCTCTCCGTCCTTTACCCATTCTGCTTTATAGATTTCACAGAGATTGGTTTTAGTATCGGTATTAAGTTTAGAAAAGCTCGTAAAATCATTGTAATCAAAAAGATAACCACAAGCCTTGTTCATCAAATCCAAATCCAGAGATCTTTTCCAATGTTGCCAAGCCGAATTTCGGGTAAAAGGATTTTTATCTAAAGAGATATAATATTCGTAAGTCCGATAAATCGCGTCAAAACGAGCGTGAAAATCAGGGGTTACCTTGAAAATACTCCGAACCGCAATATCCGGCGGCAAAAATCCGTTAAGCCTTTTTACCAAGTCCTCTCCTACCTCTGTATTCGTATCCCAGTGGGCAAACATTTTCTTGGCGTGGACACCGGTATCCGTACGCCCTGCTGCAGTTATTTTTATATGCTCTCTTAGTATTGTGGATAGTGCTTTTTCCAATTCTTCTTGTACGGAAATCTGGTTCGGCTGTATCTGATAACCAAAATAATTTTTACCGTCATAAGAAAAAGCAATACAATATCTCATTAAATCATTATAAATAACAAACCTCTACCCTTTTTTTATTTCTAAAAAAGTACGAGCAAGGTTTGTTAAAGTTTTATTTCTGTTAAATAACAATGCCTATGGATATGGTGCCAGCTGTACCTCAAGGCCTTCCAATTCCTCTGTGATAGGAATCTGGCATCCCAATCTGGAATTGTCCTGCACATGAAAAGCCTCTGCCAGCATAGCGTCTTCCTCGTCGCCCATCTCCGGAAGCGGAGTGTCGTTTAAGACATAGACTTGGCAAGATGCACACATCGCCATTCCACCGCATACACCTATCGTACCGTCTTCCGCTATTTCGTAGGCTCTTACCACTTCCATCAAGCTCATCGCCATATCGGTAGGTGCCGCTACATTATGCGTTACACCATTACGATCCGTAATTTTAATATTTACATCTCCCATATTAGTCTATTTTTTTCACTACTGCCTTTTCAGCCTCTTTACGACTGCCATCAAACCCATCTACACCGCTTACGGTAGTATATTTGAGGACATAGTTTTTACCCGGGTTCAGTCTTTTGTAAACACTTTGACACATCAGTGTAGCTTCGTGGAAACCACAGAGAATCAGCTTGAGTTTACCCGGATAAATATTCACATCACCAATAGCATAAATCCCTTCCCTATTAGTTTGATAATCCAAAGAATTATCTACTTTGATGGCATTCTTTTCTATCTCAAGTCCCCAGTCTGCTATAGCACCAAGCTTAGGTGTAAGCCCGAACAATGGAATGAAATAGTCTGCGGTAATCTCTACCTCTTCACCCTCTTTAGTAATGATAAGGCTTTCTACATGTCCATCACCTTTTATTCCTGTAACTTCTGCAGGGGTGATAAGATTTATTTTACCTTGGTCTTTCAGTACTTGTACTTTTTCCACAGAATCCAAAGCCCCACGGAACTCATTTCTTCTATGCACCAGTGTTACCTCTTTAGCGACATCAGACAAGAAAATACTCCAGTCCAGTGCAGAATCTCCCCCGCCTGCAATCACAATTTTTTTATCTCTAAAAACTTCAGGGTCTTTTACAAAGTACTCTACCCCTTTCTCTTCATAGAGGGCGATATTTTCAATAGGTGGTTTCCTTGGCTCAAAAGTCCCGAGGCCTCCTGCTATCGCTACGGCTTTAGCGCGGTGAACAGTTCCTTTATTCGTTACCACCTCAAACCACTCATCGTCTATTTTCTCCAAAGTCATTGCCGTTTCAGCGAGTGTAAATCCGGGCTGGAATTGCTTAATCTGCTCCATCAGGTTATCAATAAGATCTCCTGCATTTACAGACGGATATCCCGGAATATCAAAAATAGGTTTTTTGGGATACAACTCTGCCAACTGCCCTCCCGGCTGTGGCAATGCGTCTATAATATGGCATTTTAGTTTTAATAGTCCTGCTTCAAAAACAGCAAAAAGCCCTGTAGGCCCTGCTCCTATGATAAGTAAGTCTGTTGTAATCATTGGAAAAACTTTTTTTGATAAATTTAGATTATATTTGCAAAAGTAGTGATTTTTAAAGTTACAGCATTATAATATTTGTCATAAGTTTCAAAAATATATTTTGAAATGTGGCAAGCTCTTTGCGAAGAACTTTAAATCTATTAGTAAATTAAATTAGTTATAAAAATGAAAAAAATATTTCTTTTATTATTATTCGTAATGACTGGGCTGTCATCGGCTCAAATCAACAACATCAAATCGGGTGAAAAATTAGTTTATAGAGTCCACTACGGACCACTGAATGCCGGATATGCCACCCTTACCGCTACAAATACGACCTACAAAGGACAGCCTACCCTATTCGTGAAAGGTGAGGGAAGAACTTCGAGAACGGTAGGTTTTTTCTTCAAAGTAAAAGATTTGTACGAAAGTTTCATCAATATAAAAACCGGACTGCCAAGCTACTACATAAGAAATGTAAAAGAGGGTAACTACACCCAGCATTTGGAAACTGTATTTAACCACGATAATAATACTTTAATCCTATCCGACAAAAAAAATAATACCCCTCCAAAAATGATAAAAACTGTAAGTGGAGTTCAGGATATGCTCTCTGCATTTTATTATCTGAGAAGCCTTAACAACAAAAATCTCAACATAGGAAGCGTCATCAAAATAAATGTATGGATAGATGACAACCTTTTTCCATTCCAGCTAAGAGTAGTAGGTAAAGATGTGAAAAGTACCAAGTTTGGAAAAATAGAATGCCTTAGAATAATCCCAAGAGTAATGAGCGGACGGGTATTCAAAGACAAAGAAGGGGTAACAATGTGGGTAACTAATGACGCCAACCACATCCCTATAGAAGTGAAAGCCGAATTGGCTGTAGGCTCTCTAAAAGCAGATATAGACGACTACCAAAATATAATGTTCCCTATCAATTTCAAATAAAGTCAAGACAACTTGGCTTTATTTTTTTTGTATCAATGCAACAACATTGCACGCCACTGCTCCACCATACTGGAAAATCGTGTGTTAGGAAATGTTTTATTCCTGATTTTAGAAACAGAATGAATCCCCTTGGTATCCGAAATCATAAGAATTTCTTCCGCTTTTTGACTTTCAAATGCTATGATTTCCGCTTGCTCTATATCAGCGAGTTTTTGGCGGTGCACAAAGGTAACAAAACTCTCCATCAGAGGCGAAATATAGACTCCTTCCGATTGTTTAGGAATTTTGATGACATTACCTTCCAAAAAAAGGAGATTTCCATAAATGCCTCTTGCTATTCGTTTGTTAGAATTAAGAAGTAGTAAATCATCTAGATCGTTTTCTTTAGCGTAAATTTCCGCATAAATATTCTCGGGACAGTGTGTGCGTATATTGCTCAACAAGTTTGTATTCACGAAGATTTCCTTTATGAGATCCATTTCTATTTCTTGATTAATAGAAAATAGATTAGGCTCTTCTTCTATTTCATAGAAATAATGAACAGGCGCTTTACTAGAGAAAATATCTTCTCTATTTCTAAAAACGATAAAGTTGATTCTTCCGGAATTTATCTTTTGTTCAGAGATAGCCATGGTAAATGTCTCTACAAAAAACTCAAGTGTAAAGCTAAGAGGAATATTCATTCTCATTTTTCGCATAGAAGACATTAGAAAAAAATAGACATCTTCTGCAAGATATATTTTTTCCTGAATAAAGAAAAAAGACACCGATACAGCATCTCCATTGATGAAGGCACCATTGGAATAGGGCTTTGCCTCTTCCGGTGATAATAATTGTCCGTTGAGATACATACTTTTTATCTTAATTATAAAAAATGAACAACAAAAGACCGCTCATTTACTTAAAAATTTTCTATGCAGCTCCGAGTTTTATCCTCAGATTTTCAATAAGGTTTTCCCAATAGAGTTTGTTTTCTTCCTCATCACCCGGATCACAGAAATCTGTAATATTAAGGGATAAATCTTCCGTAATTTCATCAATGATGATGCTCATTTCAAAGAAATTTTTAGTTCCTTCGTCCTCTTCCCATCTGAATCTCACAAAACTTTCTGGTTTATAGCGTATAAGTGTAGCTTTTTCTTGTGGTCCGTCTCCCCATCTGAAATAAAAATCGTCTCCTTTTTCTGTTACCTCATCTGCAAACCATTCTGCCAATCCTTCCGCCGTAGCCATATATTCATATAATATTTCTGAAAGGCAATGCATTGGAAATTCATAACTCACTTTAATTTTTGCCATAATTCTATTTTTTAAGGTTTGCAATATAAAAATATTTTTTGTTTCTGCAAATTTTATCAATAAAAAATTATATTCCCAAAATAGCTTATCTATTAAAAATCAGTTTAAAACGATACTAATTGCCTTAGGCAAAATCTCATACTCCACCTGATGGACTTTTTTCGATAGTACTTCGGCTGTATCTCCGTAATTAACGCTTACTTTTTTTTGCAAAACAATCTCGCCCTCGTCTATCCCTGCTGTTACAAGATGTACCGTCGCACCGCTTTCCGGATCTCCGCTGTCTATAACGGCTTGATGAACATTCATTCCCCACATCCCTTTACCTCCAAATTTTGGCAATAGAGAGGGGTGTATATTAAGTATTTTTCCGGAGAAAACTTTAAGAATTTCACCGCTGAGAATAGATAAAAAACCAGCTAAAACAACTAAATCAGTGTTGGCGGGAATTTCTTCAAACAAACGCTCTGCAAAGCGTACGCCTCTTTCAACCAATTTATACGGAATCCCTACCTTTGCTGCTCTTTCAAGACCATAACACTCTCTGTCTGCAATAACTTTAGAAACTTTAGCATCGGCTATTTCTCCTTTTTTTATACAGTCCAAAATACGCTGGAGATTAGTCCCCGAACCGCTTACCAGCACAACTATATTCTTGGGTACCATAACGATTAGTTTACTAATTCTATTTTGTTTTCTCCTTTCACTATTTCTCCTATCACATAGGCATCATCTAATAATCTCAATACAGTTTGTACATCTTCTTCCGCTACCACTACTACCATCCCCACTCCCATATTAAATGTACCGTACATCTCCATTCTATCTATGTTTCCTCTCTTCTCAAGCTCTAACATTATCTCTGGAATTTTAATCTTATACGTATCTATTTTGGCACATAGTCCATTTGGGATAATTCTCGGCACATTCTCTATGAGACCTCCTCCTGTAATATGGGCAATTCCTTTCAATTCTATTTCTTTCATCAGCCGATGAACCGATTGGTAATACAACTTTGTAGGAACCAAAAGCGTCTCGTAGAGTGGTTTTTCGTTAAATATTTCTTGAAAATCCGTAAACACTTTTCTCACTAAAGAAAATCCATTTGAGTGAAATCCAGAGCTTGGTAAAGCTACTATTTTTTGTCCATCAACAATTTTGGAGCCATCTATTATTTTGTCTTTTTCTACCACTCCTACACAAAAACCTGCCACATCATAATCCCCTACTTGGTACATACCGGGCATTTCTGCTGTTTCTCCTCCTATCAAAGCACAATAATTGTCCTTACAAGCCTTCACCATACCCAGCACTATCTCTGCAGCTACATCAGCATCTAATTTTCCACACGCCAAATAATCCAAAAAGAAAAGCGGCTGCGCCCCATGACAAAGAATATCGTTGGCACACATAGCAAAACAATCTATTCCGATAGAACTATACTGGCGGGTATCCAAAGCGATTTTAAGCTTAGTTCCTACCCCATCGGTACCACTTACCAAAACAGGATTTTTATAACCGGAAATATCATAGAAAGCCCCGAAACTTCCAAGATTATTCAAGACATTAGCATTGTGAGTATCGGCTACGGCAGCTTTTATTTTATCTACTGTTTTATAGCCTTCTTCTTTATCCACCCCTGCAGATTTGTAAGTATTGTTACTCATTGTTTTATTTATTAGAACATTAACACAAAAAAGAAAGTCAAAAAAATTTTATCGAGAGAACATTAAATTATGCTAAATCTATAAATTCTTTTTCTTCACTTTCACAGATGCACAAAAGTAAAAAATTAAATGGAATTTTATCTCATAAAATTTATGTTTTTTTTCAGCTAACTCTTCATATATTCATTCCATCTCTTTTTTCTTTATTAAAAAGAATTCATTATTAAATTGAACTTAAGTTTCAAAATAATTTCTTATATATTCCAACAAAAGGATATGATACCCAACAACTTTAGCAAATGCTTCAGAAGTTGCAGTGAATTCGAACAGCAAAATTGCCAATGAACTTCTAAAAAAGATTAGGTATTATACACAACGAATAACTGTTCTGATATCCATTACTCTTACCTTAAATACAACTTAGTTCAATTTTAAATAATAATTATTTAATATACTTATTAGAACTTAACTTTAGATTATTAAAATTCAACTTTAGATAGTGATTATAAAAAAACTACTATTTTATGACTTATCTTCCAATTTATTTCCAGTGGTAAAACAGTAAAAATACTCCCAGCAAAAAAAATCCTATCATTGCAATTATAAAGATCTTACTTTAAGTCAATATTAACAATAAATATCAATATAAGTTGTGTAATTATAACAATTAAAGAAACTAAATCCATTATTTTGAAAATTATTTTTTTAAAAAAAATACCCAGTTTTGAATATTTTTCATAGAGCACACTGTTCTATACCCATATACACCATTGATATTTTTAGGAGGATAAAAATAGAATAAAGTGGGTATTATGATTATAAAAAATCAAATACCAAAATTGAAATAATTTCTTTTGACATAATTAAATATGATGACAGAATACTCAAAATTAAATCATTTTTATTTATCGGAGTGAAATTAAAAGGACATAGATAGATTAAAATCTACGCCCTTCTTTTTTATTTCATCTCGTCCAGATAAGGAACGGGATACTTTTCCGTAAAACAACCAAAACAATGTTTATCCGAACCTAATATCTCCATTAAACTTTTCATACTCAAAAACTCCAACGAATCTACGCCCAAGTATTTTGTAAGTTCCTTAAGGGACATATTAGCCGATATTAAATCGTCTTTAGTCGGGGTGTCTATACCTAAATAGCACGGGGCTATTATCGGTGGGGAAACGCTTCGGAAGTGGATTTCTTTCACGCCCGCATCTTTTAATATCTTCACCAGGCGCTTAGAGGTAGTCCCTCGAACAATAGAATCGTCAATGATAACCACCCTCTTGTCCTTAATTTCCGAAATAATAGGATTTAGTTTTAGATTGACGATTCGTTCTCTCATTTCTTGTGTCGGTACGATGAACGAACGCCCTATATATCTGTTTTTTATCAATACCGGGCGAAATGGTATCCCCGATGCTTTGGAAAACCCAATAGCCGCAGGCACACCGGAATCCGGAACACCTATCACGATGTCGGCTTCCACAGGAGCTTGCTCCCAAATTTTCTCTCCGGATTTCTCCCTAATCTCATGGACATTGATATGCTCCATCTCCGTATCGGGACGGGCAAAATATATATATTCAAAGGCACAAATATGCCTCACACAATCATCTTTTACCAAGTAAGATTTTAGTCCTTCTTCATTTGTACTGGTATAAACAATTTCTCCCGGAGCTATATCTCTGATATACTTTGCACCTACTGCATCCAAAGCACAAGTTTCGGAAGCCACAGCAAAGGTTTTGTCATCTATACTTCCTAAAACCAAAGGGCGGATGCCATGAAAATCTCTAAATGCGAAAAATTTATTCCGTGTCATTCCCACTACCGAGTAAGCACCCTGAATGCGGCTCATAGCAGCTTTGATGGCACCTCTAAGTCCCAAATCCAAGTTTTTCTGCAAAAGCCGTAGTATCACTTCCGAATCCGAAGTTGCTTTGAAAACCACGCCTTCCTCTTCCAGCTCTTTTCTCAATTGTCTTGCATTGGTAAGGTTGCCATTATGAGCTATAGAAAGAATGATTTGATCATATTCGTTTTTAGCGAAAAACGGCTGGTAATTGTATTTTTTCTTATCACCTGCCGTTGTATATCTCGTGTGCCCTATGACACTGTTTCCCATAAAAGCCTCTGGTTCATTGATCTCTTTGTAAACATCCAAAACCAGTCCTTCGTCTTTTATGTTGTTGATTTTTCCGTTTTTGCTTACCGAGATACCACACGCCTCCTGCCCCCTGTGTTGCAGAGCAAAAAGACCAAACTGAGACAGAGAAAAAGTATCTAAATTATTTTCGGAATAAAGCCCGAAAATACCGCATTCCTCCGCAGGTGCATCTATTTGTTCCTCTTTTTGGGTTCTGAAAAGGTTTCTTCCGTAAGCACGATTTTTGAATTGTTTTAAATACTCTTCTCTGTACTGTTCTAATTTTTTCATTTTTTTACAATCCGAGAAAATAACTGAATTATTCTAAAATAGTTTTTAGGCGGTTATAAATTTCCACATATGCTTCTGTAACCTCTCCCAAATCTCTTCTGAAACGGTCTTTGTCAAGTTTTTTCTTAGTATCCTTATCCCAAAGGCGGCAGGTATCAGGAGAAATTTCATCGGCAAGGATTATTTTGCCATCGGAGGTTTTTCCTAATTCAATTTTGAAATCCACCAAGATAATATTTACCTTGTCAAACAACTCTGTAAGGATATCGTTAATCTTCCTTGCCAAAGCATACATCTCTTTCAGCTCCTGCTCTGTAGCTGCACCGAGGAAAATAGCGTGGTAGTCGTTGATAAGCGGGTCTCCTAATTCGTCTTTTTTGTAGCAAATATCAAAAATAGTTACCGGTGATTTTATCCCTTCTTCTAATCCCAGACGCTTAGCCATACTTCCAGCAGAATAATTCCTTACCACAACTTCCAATGGAATGATATTTACCTTTTTCACCAATTGCTCTCGCTCGTCTAACTGTTTAATAAAGTGCGTAGGCACCCCTTTTTGATTGAGGTATTTAAAAATTAAAGTAGTGATGGCATTATTCATCTCTCCTTTTTTGTCTACCTGGCCACGCTTTTGAGCATTAAAAGCTGTAGCATCATCCTTGAAACGAACAACCACCTCGTCCGCTTTCTCTGTAGCGAATACTTGTTTTGCCTTACCTTCGTAGAGCATTTCTCCTTTGTGACTCATTTTACTTAGTATTAAATTTAGTGTAATTCACTGATTTACTTTAACTAAAACAGACTTTATTTTAGCTCCGTAAAGATACCTATTTTATCATCAATTATCAAAATATTTTTTGCGGGAAATTAACATAAAATTTTCACTGCCTTTTTTGTGGGGTAAAATTCAAGACAGATTGGTTAGAATTTATAATAACTTTTGAAAATAAAAAACACCACCGTACTGAACACAGCCCGCATTTTTATTCGGTGTATCCCCCCCCTATTCAAAAGAATATGAGGCGAGGCATAAAATGAAAATTTGTACCTTTGCTTATCGAGTTAATGCAAGAAAAAAAACTTCTAATTTGCCTTAAACTTAATTTGGTATTTATAAAAGAAATCTATACTGTAATGAAAAAGAAAGTTTTGCTAATCTATACGGGAGGGACTATCGGAATGGAAAAAAATTACGATACGGGCAGCCTTCAGCCATTCGATTTTGAAAATATTTTTAATAAAATCCCGGAGCTAAACCTTTTGGAATGCGAGCTTAGTATTAAGTCTTTCGATACTCCCGTCGATTCTTCGGATATGGCATTGAAACAATGGCAGCTTATCGCCCAAATAATTAACGATGCTTATTACAGTTTTGATGGATTTTTGATTCTACACGGTACGGATACTATGTCTTATACCGCTTCTGCTCTAAGCTTTATGTTGAAAGGATTGAGCAAGCCCGTCATTTTAACAGGCTCCCAGCTTCCTATAGGAGACCTGAGGACAGATGCCAAAGAAAATCTGCTCACGAGCTTATACTATGCCAGTCTGTATAATGATAATGAACCCGTGATACAAGAAGTTGCCATATATTTTGAATACAAACTATTGAGAGGAAACAGAACATTAAAGTATTCCGCAGAATTTTTTGACGCCTACCAAAGCCCCAACTATCCCATATTGGGACAATCCGGCGTACATCTAAACATAGATAGAGAAGTCTTGTTGAGACCAAAAGACAGGAGATTTCAAGTAGACTTACATCTGTCGGAAAAAGTATTGTTTTGGCGTATATTCCCTGGTATGGATTGGCAGTTCTTCCCTCATAATGCTGATTTCAAAGTGCTTATTCTACAAGTCTTCGGCTCGGGAACTATTTTTAATAATGAAAAAACCAAACAGACCCTAAAACAACTGAGGAATAAAGGTATAGAAATCGTCGTGATAAGCCAATGCGTTTCCGGAGAAATAGCCTTTGGTAAATACGAAAATAGTAATATTTTTAGAGAGATAGGGGCTGTAAATGGCAGAGATATCACAGCAGAAAGTGCCATCACCAAAGCAATGCACCTAATAGAAAACCCTAATTACGACAAGCCTTTCAGAGAAATGTTTACAACAGATATTTGCGGAGAGATAAGCACAGACTAATAATTCCTATATTAGTCTGGCTATAAAAGTTTTATACATTAAATCTAAAGTGTATTATATCGCCGTCTTGAACCACATATTCCTTACCCTCTACAGAAAGTTTTCCGGCTTCTTTTACTTTCGCTTCAGAGCCATAGTTTACAAAATCATCATATTTTATTACCTCTGCACGGATAAACCCTTTCTCAAAATCGGTATGGATAACGCCCGCTGCCTGTGGTGCCGTCCAGCCTTTCTCAATCGTCCAAGCGCGAACTTCCTTCACTCCCGCAGTGAAATATGTCTGTAGTTTCAGTAATTCGTAAGCCTTTCTGATAAGCCTATTCACGCCCGGCTCTTCCAAACCCAACTCATCTAAAAAGAGCTGTCTCTCTTCGTAAGTTTCCAGCTCGTTGATATCGGCTTCTATTTGTGCGGCAAGAGCAATGACTTCGGCACCTTCTTTTTTTGCCATTTCTTCTACTTTCTCTATCCAAGGATTTCCTGCTTTTATAGAATTTTCATCAATATTACAAACATAAAGAATTGGTTTTTTGGTCAGAAGATGTATTTCATCAATAATAGGTTTGGTAAGATCGTCTGTTTCAAATTCTCTGGCATTCCTCCCGCTTTCTACAAATTCCAAGATAGATTTTAGTGTTTCATACTTCTGAATATCCTCCTTTTTACCGGATTTTATAAACTTTTTAGCTTTTTCGGCTGCCTTAGTCAAGGTCTCTATATCCTTAAGCTGAAGTTCTATGTCTATAATCTCTTTATCCCTGATAGGATCTACCGAACCTTCTACATGGACGATATTTCCGTTTTCAAAGCATCTGAGTACATGGATAATCGCCTCACATTCGCGTATATTTGCAAGAAACTGGTTGCCAAGACCTTCTCCTTTACTCGCTCCCTTTACCAATCCGGCAATATCCACAATTTCCACTACCGCAGGAAGTACCCGCTCCGGCTTTACCAAACTTTCCAATACATTAAGACGAGGGTCCGGTACAGAAACAGTACCCAGATTAGGTTCTATGGTGCAAAAAGGATAGTTTGCAGACTGAGCTTTCGCATTACTAAGACAATTGAACAAAGTTGATTTCCCTACATTAGGTAGTCCCACGATTCCACATTTCATACTTTAATAAGTTTATAAAATTGAGGCACAAAGATAGTATTTTTATTTGAGAACACTAAATCTCTTCTCCATCCGAATTCATTCACCGATTTTGTGAAATAAAAATCCTAACGGAACATCTTGAAAAAAGTATTGAGTACTATTTGAATATTCTGAAATGTCTTAGGAAAAATATGGTATTGTACCTCAGAAAAAGATTTCCAAGCAACATCCGTAATTCCTTCTTCTGCCTGTGGTATCAGCTTATCACTAAATTCCGTATTCATAAGATACCAATATGTCTTTTTGAGAATTTTCTTATCTTTTTTATTGATATAAATATGATAAGTAGTCTCCACTAGCTCTGAAATTTTTAAGCCGTTAACTCCCGTTTCTTCCTCCACTTCTCGTTTTGCACCTTTTTTGGGCGTTTCGCCTTTTTCCAGCTTTCCTTTAGGCAAATCCCATCTTCCTAATCTGTGGATAAACAATATTTCTTTTTTAGAATTAAGCACCACCCCGCCGGCAGCCTCTATTATTTTGAACATTGCCTGAAAGTTTTCCCAGATCAAATCCAAATTTTCTCCATAAACTCCGACTTCGGATATAGAAACCCTTTCTATATACTCTATCGCCTTCTCCAAAGAGGCTGCACCCGTATAAGGAATATCTCTTTGCAAATTCTGAGGCTTCTTACTTAGACAAATTTTTTTGTCATTAATAAAAACTTTATACATTTGTATCTGAATTATAAAACAAAAATAAGAAATGAATTTAGAAGGACGAAAAATTATTGTAAATAAATCGGCAAAAGAACTCACCAATATGCTGAAAAACTCGGAAGATTACAAAAATCTAATGCCGGAAGGTCTCCAAAAATTTGAATCTACAGGAGATGGTTTCAAATTCGGACTAAAAGGAATGCCAGAAATTGCCCTAAAAATAGACGATGTGGACCAGCAAAGAGTTGTGCTAAAATCAGCTAGTTCCAGTTTGGATTTTTTCCTGACAGGAACTATGAATCCTATCAATGAAAATCAAACAGAGGTACAGCTGCTTTTTGAAGGAAAATTCAATCCTTTCATCAAAATGATGGTAGAAAAACCATTGCAAAATTTCATCAATGCCCTAACCGATAAAATAGAAAAAATATAACATTAGTAATATTTTTTTATTTAAAATATATTTTTGATGAATTAAAACCGCTTTATCCGGAGGCGGTTTATTTATCAAAAAAATAATTACAATTCTAAAATTTACCTTCGCTCGATTTTAGATATATTTTGTCTTTTAACCTTGATTTAGCCGGCTAAATTTTCAAATATAATAAAACACTATTTCAAAGCTATATAAAATTTTGAATAATAAAAGCATATGAATCAATGATTTAAGATCAAATCCTATCAATCAAATAAATTAAAAAGTAGTTTAAGTACGAATTTAAGTATTTGGGATATTGTTTTCTTTAGAATTTCGACTATCATTAGAGCATAGAATTGAAGAGTTTCATCAATAGTTTTTATTTACGTCTACTGGCTTTTTACGTATGTTTTAAGGTATTTATTTGCATGAAGTGATTTATGCTTCTATTCTCTGTATTGTGGTCTATTAATTTTTTTTGATACCATAACTGGGAAAAGGCTCTTGTCGTCTGTATTTACCTACAATAATGAGCAAAGAAAATTAGTTTTGGTTTGGACTCTGGCTTTATAGGTCTGACTATATATTTTATCTACGAATAACAGTATAGAACTTTGAAAGAAAATAACTTTTAACATCCAATAAAAATCAAAAGATTTCCTTCTTCATAAGAAACTGAAATAATATCATCTGTTGCCATATTTCTTGTTCCTAGTCTTTTGGTAATATCCAAATCTTCTCCACAAAGGCACCACTTCACACCTTTGCTTACGATATTTTTAGCATAAGGAAACGGATACAACGAAATCATTTTTCCCTTTACGCCTTCTACAGAAAAATTTTTAGGAATAAAAAAATACCTTGAAAACTCATCATAAAAGATAATTTTCATTAACTTTTTGAAATGATAAGCTACCGAGATATTTCCGAGAAAATGATCCTGTTCTCCTCCGCTTCCTCCCAAAACATCAACCTCTGCTATACCTCTATCCAAAAGAAGCTGAAGGGCTTTATGAAAATCTGTGAAATCTTGGTCAGGAGTATGTATGAATTTCCCATCAGACATCATCTCTTCGTCTGTAAAAGAATCAAAATCCCCGGATACGAAATCCAAATTTTGTATGGGAAAATCCAGTTCTTTCAGATAATGTAATGCTCCGTCTGTACAAACTATTACATCGTATTTATAAATATCTGGAATAGATTTGGGCGGAACTCCATTGATGAATAGCAAAGCTTTCTTACACATTAAATATAACTTTTAGATTACAATAACACCGTTAATTAAACAAATATAATATTATCTCTCATAATCTTAGTTTTTTTTGCTAACTCTATAAAATCTACTTTACTTCAAAATTGACTTTTTCATTTATCTTTGGGAAACAATTATCCGAAAAGATAATTTTCTTGTCCTTACAATCTATTTCCTTCCAAGCTTTTCTTTTGGAACAGTCGCCTATCTCTATTATATATGGAACAAAACTAATCTCACTATCTCCTTCATAACATTCTTGATACTGAACCGCAATATCCACTTCGCAGTCAAAGGAAATCGGCAGTTGTACATTACGGTAAATCAAATCGCAATGCGTTGCTTTATTTTCAGGAATTTCATTATAAGTTTTATAAAAGTCTATTTTTCCTTTCAGCTCTGTCATCGCCTTCAACGCAAGATAAAAAGCATAAGTATAATATTTACGCGTTCCCACCCTGATATAATCATCTGGAAAATGACCTCCTTCAAACAGCAACGTAGGAATACCTGCTTTCATAAAATTATCTCCCACGGAAGTAGGATAAAATTCATCGGTATAGCGGCCTATTTGATTAGGTATCTCTTGTTCCAAATATTCATAAATTTTACCAATCACCGCCATACTTTTTTTTCGGTTTTCCGTGAGCGTACGCTCTTCATCTTCAGAAGGAGAAAGAAACGAAAGCGTGGCAGGAGTACTACCATCGGTGGTAAAAATAGTTCGCTGGTCGTGCAAATTCAATGCATAGTCGTATTTCTTTTTAAGTATAAAATTTTTCAGCACATTGATTTCCGGAGATGAAGACTTCAAAAAATCACGATTAAGATCTATCTCTAAAGCATTTCTCCTCGTCCATTTTTCCGCACCATCAGGATTCAGCATAAAGATAAAATCCAAATGAATTTTTTCAAAAAGTTCATTGCTCAAATAGGGTGCTTCCAAAATCGTGCTTAGAAAATCCAACATTGCCAAAGTAGCCGTAGATTCGTTTCCATGCATTTGAGACCAAGCTGCCACATTTATATTGCCCTTGCCAATAGAAAAACAGTATATAGGTTTCCCTAAAACAGACCTGCCTATCTCTTGAATACCATCACTAAAATTTTCTCTAAGATAGATAAACAATTTTTCAGGCGAAATATAACGATGAGGAAAGTTTACATTTCTAACATAAGGAAATTTATCGATCATTTTGCTTCTTTTCTAATTCAAAGATACTACGATTTTTTCAACCTATCAAAATTCACTTTTGTAACACTATCAAACACCTATATATGACAAAAAGTCTGTGGATTAAATTGTGGATTGAAAACTAATTAAATTTAAAATACAAAATAAATATAATCAGTTATTTATAAAATTTATATAAAGTTAATTATTAAATATACTTTAGGTATTAAACTGGGATATAATTATGAAGTGTATAAAATTTATTCAAACATTATTTTTTCTTATATTTGAGTTATTATATATGTGTTTACAAATATAAATAAGAGAGAAAATTTTTTTTATCTTATATTTGCTATATTTTTATTTATGAGTAACGAAGAAATATTTTTATCCGGTTTTTTATTATTTATTGCAGTTATATTAGCCTTAGACTTAGGACTATTCAATCGCAAAAATGTAGAAGTAGTATCCTTTAAGAAAGCATCTCTTATGAGTTTCTTTGTCGTTGCACTCTCAGCAGGATTCTACTTTTTCTTGGTCAATTATGGTAATTATCTACACGGTATTACCGATGTGGAACACTTGGAGTTGCTTGTCAAAAAACACTATCATCCCATCAAAATCATGCCCAGAGATTTTGAACACAGCATAGCCCTCTACAACCATAATATAGGAATTGAATTTTTTACCGGATATATTATAGAATACGCCTTGTCTGTAGATAATATTTTTGTAATATTACTCATATTTACTTCTTTCGGTGTAAACAAAAGGCATTATCATCGAGTATTATTCTGGGGGATTATAGGAGCTATTATGATGCGTTTTATCTTTATTTTTATAGGTGCAGCACTCATTGAAAAATTCAGCTGGATAATGTATTTATTTGGATTATTCCTAATCTACACTGCTATCAATATGTTTATAAAAAAAGATGAAACTGATGAAATAAGTACGGATAACCACCCTGTTGTAAAATTTGCAAATAAATACTTCAGAGTACATAATAGCTTTGTAGGCAATAAATTCTTTGTGAAAATAGACGGAAAGAGAATAATAACGCCTTTATTTTTAGTTCTTATCATCATAGAGGTTTCCGATTTGATTTTTGCAGTGGATAGTATCCCCGCGATATTTTCGGTAACCAAAGACCCTTATATCGTTTTCTTCTCAAATATTTTTGCCATTATAGGGCTTCGGTCTATGTTTTTTCTTTTATCTGGGATTGTGGATAAGTTCCGGTTTTTGAAAGTAGGTTTAGCCGTATTATTGACTTTTATAGGTCTAAAAATGCTTCTTCATACACAATTAGAAAGCATTGGTTTTAATAATAATCATTCTCTGCTTATTATTGTATCAATATTGATTATAAGCATTATTACTTCATTAGCTACACCGGAAAAAAAAAATGGCTAGAGTGTATATATCTTTGACAATCAAACACCTGTATTTTAATTTACAAAAATAAACTAAACTATCTTTCATTTGTTACATTTGTGTATTGTGAATTAAATTTAATTGTTTACATTTGTTATTGGTAAATTTTATATTTGTAAATGACTTTTGATACAAGAATAACTAAGGTTATAGAATACTCTGGACTAACAGCATCGGATTTTGCCGATGAAATAGAAGTACAGCGTTCTAATATTTCGCATATTACCTCTGGCAGAAACAAGCCTTCTTTGGATTTTATAAAAAAAATTAAAAACAAATTTCCAGAGCTTAGCTGGGATTGGCTCATCAATGGTGAGGGAGATATGCTCGAAAAGCAAGAAAAAGCATACGAAAAAACAACGCCTAAGAAAGAAATAACAACAACTCCCCCACTCGATTTATTTTCTTTTGCCAATCAAGACATAAATGAAAATCTGAATTTGGAAAAACACAAAATTTCTAATAATGCTCCAGAATCGCCTATACAAGTAGAACCCACGGAGAAAAAAAATATAACGCATTCTCAGCCATTAGCCTACAAAGAAACTTTATATACCTGTCAAAATACTGATAATAAAAAAGTTAAGATAAAAAGAATCGTTATCTTTTTTGAAGACGGTACTTTTGAGAGTTTTGAGGGATAATTTTACTCATACTTATCTTTCCACTTCTTATTGAGCTCACTTTGAATTTTTTGCTCCGTGGTATTATCCTGCGGAATATAGAATTTTGTTCCGGATAGCTCTGTGGGTAAAAATTCTTGCTCCACGAAATGATTGTCATAATCGTGGGCATAAAGATACTCTCTACCATAATCCAAATCCTTCATCAGTTTTGTAGGGGCATTTCTTAGATGAAGCGGAACAGGAAGATGCCCCGTTTTCTTTACTAAGGCCATTGCCTCATTTATAGCTTTATAAGTAGAATTACTCTTAGGAGATACCGCCAAATAAACCGCACACTCGCTGAGAATAATCCGTGCCTCCGGCATTCCTATAACATTGATTGCCTGAAAACAATTATTAGCAATGACTAAGGCATTAGGATTAGCCAGCCCGATATCTTCAGAAGCCAAAATCAACAGCCGCCGAGCGATAAACTTAATATCCTCCCCTCCTGCCAGCATTCTTGCCAGCCAATATACTGCAGCATTCGGATCACTCCCCCTAATAGACTTGATGAATGCAGAAATAATATCATAATGCTGCTCGCCATTCTTGTCATAAATCGCCATATTTTCCTGCAATACAGACAGTATATCTTGATTGTCAATCGTCGTTTTAGTAGAGTTTTTAAACTGATTGAGAACCCACTCTATGGCATTAATGAGTTTTCTTGCATCACCACCGGAATATTGTATAAGAGATTGATTTTCAGAAAATACAAAATTAGTATTTGCATCTTGATTAAATCTATTTAAGGCAATGCTTATCAATTCTTCCAATTTTTCAAATGAAAGAGATTTTAACACAAAAACCTGAGTGCGAGAAAGTAATGCCGATACCACCTCAAAACTCGGATTTTCGGTAGTGGCGCCTATGAGAATAATCCAACCTTTTTCCACCGCGTGAAGCAACGAATCCTGCTGAGACTTATTGAACCTATGTATCTCATCAATAAACAATATCGGGGATTTTCCGGAAAATAAATGTTGTTTCTTTGCCTCCTCTATGACCTCTCTTACATCTTTTACGCCACTCGATACGGCAGACAATTTGAAAAACCGCCTTCCGGAATGCTCCGATATAATTTCAGCTAAAGTTGTTTTGCCCGTCCCCGGTGGCCCCCAGAAAATCAAAGAATTAAGGGTGTCATTCTCCAGCATTTTCCGTATAGTTCCATGGGTATCCGTAAGATGCTCCTGCCCGAGAACATCATCTAATTTCTTGGGTCTTAGTTTTTCGGCCAATGGACTATTTTCGTTCAATGCTATAATTTTATTTGTACAAAAGTACGGATTCTGGATGTATCATAAAATATCATTTAAAAAAAATTAAGTTCAAGATAATTAAGAGGATTATTTCGTATCAATTTACATAAACAAAAATACAAATTTCTATTTCTATTGTTATATCTAAATTCACATTCCTTTAGGTGGTAATAAAACTTATGCAATACCTCTAAATCGAGATAATCTTACTTTACAGAGCCCTCAAAAAGTTTCTATTCCGTTGATATGATTCCTCCCTAAGGCAAATTCATTATCACTATGTTTAATACGATAATGCTTCTTGTATCCAAAATCAGCAAGTCCGTCGTAGGCTTTAAATCCGTCCGTATAAAGCGTTGATTCTTTATCTACATTTTGTTAGGTTCAAGATAATTTAAGGATGTTTATAACTTTGTAAATTATTCTTAATCAATAAAAAATAAGTATATTGTCCGTTCAATAATTTCTGAAGCAAAATTTAGAGAAATTTTAATTCTATTTTGTATTGATATTGAAGCCCAAAAAGTTAGTGAAATTACTGGCATTTCTTGCCCAACTATTAATAAAGTGTTTGATAAAATAAGAGAACTTATTGCAGGAGAATACGAGAAAGATAAAGGAGAAATAGAACTTGACGAGAGTTATTTCGGAGTCCAACGAGTTCGAGGAAAAAGAGGAAGAGGTGAGAAGGGTAAAATACCTGTTTTTGGTATGTTAAAAAGAGAAGGAAAGGTATATACTCAAATTATAAAAACTACTCAACGGCTGATATACTACCTATTATAAAATAAAAGGTTCAAGATATGGGCTACGAGAAAACAAAGGCGGCTTTTCAGACGTCATTGGAAAAACTCCAACTGGATTATTTAGATCTGTACCTCATACACCAGCCTTATGGCGATGTATTCGGCTCGTGGAAGGTGCGATGCGGGAGCTGTATGACGAGGGGAAGATAAGAGCAATCGGCATTGCAAATTTTCATCCGGACAGGATAATGGATTTAATTGCCAACAGCGGATTTTCTCCTGCCGTAAACCAAATTGAAACGCACCCGTTCCACCAGCAAACAGAAGCCCATCGGTTTTTGAAAGACAACCATGTCCAAATGCAGTGGGACCGTTTGCAGAGGGCAAAAACAATATTTTTCAAAACGAAACATTGGTATCCGTTGCGCGAAAATACAACAAATCGGCGGCACAAGTCATTCTCCGCTGGCTTACGCAGAGAGACATTATTGCCATTCCGAAATCCGTCCGCAGAGAAAGAATGGAGGAGAATTTCAATATCTTCGACTTTGAGCTTTCAGAAGAAGAAATGAACTTCATCAAAACGCTGGACACGAATTCCAGCCTGTTTTTCGACCACCGAGACCCCAATATGGTAAAATGGATTTCCGAAATGAAATCAGACAAATAAAACAATGAAAAGAAGAGATGTTTTAAAAACCGCAGGGCTGGCGGTGCTGAGGAGTGTCTTGCTTCCGTTGCAGTCTTTTTTGCGGCAGGAGAAAAAAAGCAGCCGCACGGGCAAAAGGAATTTAGGCAGGCTGAAAGTTTCCGGCATCGGGCTGAGCGTGCAAAATATGAGCAGAACTTACCAGACCACCATTCCCAACAGAAAGGAAATGCACCGCATTATCCGCTCGGCATTCGATGCCGGCGTTACTTTCTTTGATGCCGCAGAGGCTTACGGACCTTTTGAAGTGGAACGGATTTTGGGCGAAGGCGTAAGGGATTTCCGCAGCGAGGTGGTAATCGCCACTAAATTCGACTGGAACACAGACCCCAAAAAAGAACAGATGCTGCCCGGTACTCAACAGCAAACCCGAGCACATAAAAGCCGTTGTGGAGGCGATGCTCAAACGCCTGAAAACCGATCGCATAGACCTGCTCTACCAGCATAGGGTGAACACCGAAGTTCCCATAGAAGATGTCGTGGGAACGATTCAGGATTTGATTCGGCAGGGCAAAGTACTGCACTATGGATTATCCGAACCCAGAGCGAAAACCATAATGCGGCTCATAAAATACATCCCGTAACGGCGGTTCAAAACGAATACTCGCTGCTTTGGCGTGGTGCGGAAAAAGAGATTATCCCGCTATGCGAAAAACTGGGTATCGGTTTTGTGCCGTGGAGCCCGCTTGGAGTGGGATTTCTTGCCGGTACCATAGACAAAAACACGCGTTTTGCACAAGGCGACATACGGGGAATAGAAAGCAGATTTTCGCCTGAAAACATTGATGAAAACAAGGCTTTGCTGAATCTGGTGGAAAAATGGGCGGAACGGAAACAAGCCGGAATGGCTCAAATATCGCTGGCGTGGCTTTTGTCGCAAAAAGACTGGATTGTCCCCATACCCGGAACGACGCAAATGGCACATATGCTTGAAAACACAGCGTCGGAAGCGTTTGTATTTACCGATTCAGAACTGGAAGCTTTTAACTCCGAGTTGTCTGAAATTCAAATATTCGGAGAAAGATTGCCGGCTCCGATACTGCGGCTGTCGGGCGTTGATGCTCCGCCGAAAAAATAATATTCCTATCCAAAGGCTGCCCTGCAAAAGGCAGTCTTTGTTTTTGGGTAAAAGGCAAAAAAAACCGCTAAAATTGCTTGTCAAAAACTTAGGCTTATCCCCTTCCCTTTTTCGCCATACCCCCCATATAATTCAACGATTAAAAAAAGCGTACGGGCAGCTCAAATCCGGCTTCATGCAGTAATTAAGTGCGGAAATAGGATATTTAATTCAGATTTTTGTATGAAATTCAAGTTAAGTTTTTGCTCCAATAATTTGGTACATATAGTAGATATAGGGTATATTTGAAAGTTACTTAACAACACTCTTGATAATATTAAACAATATGAAAACCAATGAGCCCAAAATTTTAGAATTATTATCAAATAATGATGTAACGTTTTTTATTCCCCCTTACCAAAGAAATTATGAATGGGAAACAGATATCTGTGAGATATTTTACAAAGACATTGAGAAAGTAGCTTACAATAGTGGTAGTCAGCACTTTTTTGGAACGGTTATCTATTATGCGGAAAGTACAATTTTAGGACAGCCCGATAAATATATTCTGGTTGACGGACAGCAAAGACTGACCACTACAATGCTATTCTTAATAGCAGCTCGTGACTGTATATCAGATGAGAATTTAAGAAACTATATTGATTCCAAGTACCTTAAAAATAACAATGTCAGTGGCGATGTTGAATATAAAATCAAATTAAAACAAGTTGAATCCGACTGGCAAGCCTATAAAAATATCATATTGAACGAGCCTTTAAATGAAAAGGATAAAAAATCTGCTGTATTTAGAAACTACCAATTTTTTAAATTTAAATTAGCTAATCTAAGTGAAGGCGATATTCGTCATTTGATTGAGAAAGGTTTGACTAATTTTAATATCGTAACCATTCAGTTAGAACCCGAAAGAAATGCTTGGGAGAAACCTCAAGAAATTTTTGAGAGCATGAACTCGCTTGGGAAGCCCTTATCTTTAGCGGATTTGGTAAGAAATTACCTATTGCTTGGCAAGTCTTCTGAAGAGCAAGATAATTTATACCGCCGCTATTGGTTGAAAATAGAAGAAAACTTGTCGGGTGATAATGATGCCTTTTCAGTTTCGGCTTTTATTCGTGATTATATGCAGCTTGAGGATGCCACCAGCTATAAAAAAGCCACTGATACTAATCACAAAGAACTCTATCGTAATTTCAAGAGCTTATTTGAAGGTGAAAATTACGAACAACTGATAAGAAAATTAGCTGAACATTCCTATCTTTATGCTGTTTTAGCCGGCTATCAATCAAGTGGAAACCTTAAAATTGATCAAAAAATTGCTGATTTAAAACTGGTTGAAGCATCGGGATTTTATTCTTTCATTTTAGGTGTATTACACTTAAGAAAAGGAACACAATTAAATGATAGTGATACGCTTGCTATTTTAGAGGCGATTTTTATTTACGTTGCCCGTAGAAGGATTTTGAGGCTTACACAAGGGGAGAATAAAAATGCCCCTTTATTGGTAAAATACTTTGATAACTTGATTACTGCTACAGATAAGAAAGAAAAAATGTTGTCGCTGTTATCCAACCAGCAATACGCCTTAAGATTACCAAACGATAACGATGTGATGAATTATTTATCAAGTAAAGAATCCAATTTCTACAACTTGAGAAGCGGTAAATTTTTGTTTAGTTTGATAGAAGAAAAACTCACAAAAAGCCGTCCGATTTTGAATGAAAAAGATCTGCAAGTAGAACACATTATGCCACAAAAACTCAACAGTACTTGGAAAAATGAATTGGGCGAAAAGTATGAGGAAATCCATAATAATTATTTGCACCATATCGGCAACTTAACTTTAATTCGCCACAATCAAGAACTGGGCAACAAACCTTTTGCTGATAAAAAAGCGATTTACGAAAATAATGCAGGTATGCAGATAGCTAAAGATAAAATCGTTACCGAACAAAGCTGGGGTGAAACGCAAATAAAAACCAGAGCCGAATATTTGATAAGGCTATTGACCGAAAAGATATTACCAATAAGTGATAAATTTAAAACAAACAACAATTATTCAAATGAAAAAAGAGGGAGAGGTCGTAAGCTTTCTTTTTTAAAATTAGGATTGATAGGTAAAACGATTGTCTATTTTGATGACGAAAATATTGTGGCAGAAGTTATTGGGGATAAAAAATTAAAATTTGAGGGAACCGATTGGAAACTATCACCTCTTACCTGTGAAATTGAGACCAGAAAAAACCGAAGAAATCGCTCCGGTGCTTATTGGGGCATCAATAAATGGATATATCAGGGGAAAACGCTTGAAGACTGGATTGACGAAATGAAAGATGATGAAGCCGGCGATAATGATAATGAGGTGGAATACTTTTAGAAAAGGAAGTGAAATAAACACACCTTATAATATCTATGTAAAAGATAATAATCATCTACTGTTTTAAAAGGTAAAACACTAATCAGAAAAAGGGATTTCTCTATAATCTAGGTACATTACACACTTTTCTTTCGAGGGCTTCTTTTCTGCGAAATCGGATCCGTACCGCTTAAAAATCCCTTTTTTACCCCAGCCATCTGATTAGATTTATCCATATTTTCAAGTATGTATTTGCTAAAAGAAGGATTACCCTAATATTTAGCATCTTAACTTACTTTTTACGAGTTGTCTAAAAAAGAGAATTACAAAAATCCCTCTATATGCTTATTGCAAGGAGGGACAAAAAATGCTTGATTTGTTTTTGACTCTTTGGAACAATTGTTGCAAGAGAAAGAGTAAAACAATTTTAATAAATTCTGAAATTATGGATCTACAAGATTTAAAAAACGACGCACAACAGAAAATTGACGAAGTTTCTAAACACATCGAAGACATTAAAGCTAAAATCTCTTCAAACCCCGGAGAGCTGAAAGATGAAGTTCAGGAGCAGCTTTCCCACTTAGAAAATTTAAAGGAAAGTATGCAGAAAAAATATGAGGAATTAGAAGATGCTGCCGAGGATAAGTTAGAAGATCTAAAAAACTCTTTCTCCGAATTATCTAAAAAACTACCAGATTCCTTGAAAGACGGCTTAGACAAATTGAAAAATTTATTCAGTTAATATCTTAAAAAACATCTAATAAGCTGCCTTGTAATAGAGGTGGCTTTTTGTTTGCTAAAATTGAATTAAATTGAAAAGAGAAATAAGAACTACTGCCGATGGCTCTAAAACCCTTTTTATAAACGAGCTGAATGAAGGCTATCACTCACACCATGGTGCTTTGCAGGAAGCAAAACATGTTTTTATAAAAAATGGCCTTGCACGCATAGAAAAAATTGAGTTTAATATTTTGGAATTAGGATTTGGCACGGGGCTGAATGTTTTGGTAACTGCCGAAGCTCTAATGGCGACAAATATTTCCAAAATAAACTATTACACCATAGAAAAATATCCAGTTACCTCTGACGAAATCCAAAATATGGGTTTTGAACATTTATTTGAAAATACTAAGATGGCATCTATCTATGAAAAAATTCATAGTTGTGAATGGGAGACGCTCTGCAGTATTATGCCAAAACTTAGCCTAAAAAAAATAAAATCCGATTTTCATAATCTTGAAAATATAGAGCTTCCAACGATAGATTTAGTTTATTTTGATTGTTTTGGGGCAAGAGTTCAGCCAGACTTGTGGGAATTACCTCTGGTGAAAATGGTTTCAGATAAAATGACAACAGGAAGTTTACTCAGCACCTACTCCTCTAAGGGAAGTTTTCAGCGTGTACTAAAGTCACTTAATTTTAATTTAGAAAAATTAGAAGGTCCGAAGGGGAAACGAGAAATGATCAACGCTTGGAAAACATAATAAAAGTTTTGAGAAAATTTCTCAAAACTTTTATTTTTTATGACTAAAAATTTTTAGTTCTGTGTATTTGAAGTTTCTCCACCTATGTTCCAAGTAAGCCCGAAACGAAGCGTATTATCCAATGCACTATTTTGTTTAGATGTATTGATTAAGTAGGAAACATCTAATCCAAAGGATTGGTAATTAAACCCTACCCCTAAAGTAGCGTATTGTCTTGCACCTTGCAATTCATTTTCTGCAAAATACCCTGTTCTTACCGCAAAAGCATTATCATAAGAATACTCTAATGCCCCGCTGAACATCCAGCTTTTAGGGTTACTGAAAGATTTTCCTACTCCTTCCATTACCCCTACATTTGGAATAGAATATGTTCCGTCTTCATTCTCTTCTGCTCCTGGTACTAATAATTTAGAAGCCTCTACACTTAGCCCTACTTTATTGGTATCGTCTAAAAATAAATCATATCCGGCTCCTAACCTCAATGTTGTAGGCAGATAAGAACGAGAATCATCGTTCCCCGTATAATCCAATTTCGGACCTAAATTTTGTACCGCAAAACCGGCTTTGGCTTGGCCTTCATAGTTTCCGAAGCTTTCGCCTCTGTCGGATTGAAAATATCCGGATACATCTACGGCAAAAGAATTTGCAGGTTTTAGATTACTATTGGAATTAAAATTTCCAAAGTCTGAACGAATGTATCGTCCCGTAACCGCCATTGAGTAATTATCCGATAATTTCAATCCATAGGATAAATCTATAGAGAACTCATTTGGGTGGACAGTCCCCTCTTGAACAATTTGAGTTCCCGATATAGAGTTTAGTTCCACCTGTCCCATATTGAAATAATAAACACTTGCTCCGATAGTAGATCTTTCAGAATCTCCTAAAAAAGTATAATAAGAACCGTAGAGCAAGAATACATCACTTACCAATTTACTCAAGTACGGCATATAGTTTACTCCCACAGCCGAAGAATTTCTACTAAATGGATATTTAGCAGCATTCCAATACTGAGAATAAACATCCGGTGAAGTAGCCACCCCTTGGTCTCCCAAACCTCCTGCTCTGGCATCTGGTGAGATCCTAAGAAAAGGAGCTCCTGTAAGTACCTGACCTTTCTGCTGTGCCAACGCTAAGCCTGAAAGCCCCATACCCAAGCTCAAAATAAGTTTTTTCGTTAGTTTCATATCATTATTATATTAAAATTTATTTCAATAATACCATTTTTTCTAATCCCGTAGCAGTTCCTTTGCACACATCAGCATTTTGACCTTTTACAAAAACTTTGTAAATATAAGTGCCTTTCCCTACTGTGGCACCATAGTTATCGGTACCATCCCACTCTATCTGCTCTCTTCCCGTTCTATATCCTTCTAAGTACGGTTCCGAGCTTACCATCTGGTGTATAATTTTTACCAGATGCCCTGTAATAGTATATATCTGTACCGTAACTTCCAAAGCATCAGCACAATTGTGCTCAAACTGAATATATGTCTTATCCGTAAAAGGATTCGGCCAATTTAGTAATTTTTTTATAACTAAATTTTCTTCGCCCTGAGGTCTTACTATAAAGTTTAACGAAGCAGTAGCAGAATTATTGTTAATGTCCCAAGCTTTAAGCAACAATTGATGCTCTCCTGCTTTTAAATCTTTGAAAGGATAACTTACCGACCCCTTTTGATATTCTTTAAGATTAGTAGTGATGCAGCCGCCTGACTGCCCGGAAGTAAAATAATTATTAAGTACCGTAGTATTGACTACTTCTCCGTCTAAAACAAGCGTAATATCGTGACCTATCCCCGCTCCTGTAGCATTGATACCAGTGTCATCTGTGAGACAAGCCAGCAGTGTAGGGCTTTCATTGGTTATACCGCCATTAACGAAATTGGTATTATTCATATAGAGCTTAATGCCCGGCGGCTGATGGTCATTAATTCCATCAGGATTGATACCTCCTACCAAAACACTGTCTGATTTGTAAAAATCTTTTTCGTTATCATTCGCATAGACCATCATTCTCATATGGCTGTCTTTGGCATCAATATCTTTCGGCATATAGAACTCTACATTAAATTTTCCATCTTTTACAATGGCTGAGGATTTTACCGCAGGATTTCCTTCTTCTTTATAAGTCAAATCCGGAATTGTTTTATCCTGAAATTGATTAAACAATGTTAAAGATACCTTTCCATTAAAATCATTATGCCCATCAATATGCCCCTGAACAGAGACAAAATCCAAGCCTCTTATTTTTCCTGATACTGGTGTTTTTATATCATCAATAACTATTTTTGGCAATGGTCTGGTAAGCCTCATCGCCGGATCTCCTATAAAATTAACTCTTAAATGATTAGACGAAGCCCCAAACTCTATTTTTGCTTTCAAGAAATCATCTCCCAGACGATTAAAATTCCCTTCGTTATTTTTAGACAATATACCGTTAAGAAAAATGCTGGTAAAATCTACACCATAGCTTATAGGCAAGGCTCGGCTGGAAGTAATCATCGCAGCAGGACCTCCTTCTTTTAGTTTGTAAAGCATCGCCCCTGCCGAATTGATTTTGGCATTATCCCAAAGCGTAAATTCGCAGGTAATGGTAGAAACCAAAGGAAATCTACTATACGATTTATTGAAATTATTAAAGTTCTTGATATTGTCCGTCGTAAGAACACGCTCCTGTGCCCAGCCATTAACGCCTCCGTGCCCAAAATAAAATACAAAAAGACTGCTGCTCATAGCATCTGTTATCGCCTTGTTGATGCTAGGATACCTTACTCCTCCTGCAGTACTCACAGCAGGATAAGCTCCTAAATAAAGCTTGCGAATATGATACTCCTTTTCATTGGAATCTCTTGTCTCGAAAATATTTTTTATATAGGGGTCTATAGTAGCGTAAAATGCTTTACTGCCATAATCTCTATCATCGTCTACCACCATATCAATATTCATTTTCCAATCTCCAAAAGGATTACTCTGCTGGGGTAAAGCATTATAATAGGCTAAAGTTTTATCTACTGCTGTTTTGGCTTCTGTTACATTATTGGCTAAAATCCTCCCTATCGGTAAATCCGGAAGTATTGTTCCTACTGAATTATAATTTTGCGGACTCGTCATTACAAAATAATCATCTGTAACATAAGATCTTTCATAATTAAGACTGTACTCACTCTCATAGCTTGGGATGATATTGGAGTAGGTATAATCTTTATTTTTGTAATCATAAGAACCATTCCCCATCAAAAGAACATACTTTAGCTGCCCATCATTTTTCAAATGTGAAACAAAATTTCTAATGGCAGTAATATCTTGGCTCCCGGAACTGTATTCATTATAAATCTGCTGAATATAAACAATTGCTGTCTTGAAATTATTTTCCCTCTCGTGGTAATCTGCAAGGCGTTTTGCTTCATTATAAAATTCCGGAATGGTAATAATGAGATAATCCGTATTTGTGAGGCTATGCAAATCTTGATTCTGGACACGCTCTACATAAACAGGCTCGTAAGCGGCCTCTCTCTTAAATGCAACAAATTCATTGGCAAAATATTCAGAATCTGCTTGATAATCAAAGCTGAATTCATTAGCATTAGTGGCATTGTTCTTTTCCCGTTTAGGATTGACCACATCAGAAACATTCCAAACTTCGTCAGCAGAAGCGGTATTGTCCATTAGAAATTGATAAATGCCACCATTTCCCTCTTGGATATCATAGTTTCTAAAATTCATCTGCTGTCCATTAAAAATCAAAGGCTGTTTATAAGTGGCTTCTACATAATCCAAATAAAAAACAGCACTCGGATTTCGCGAGATATCCGGCGATATTTTTACATTTATTTCTTTCTCTCCATTAGCTTTTACACTTTGGAATATATAAAAATCTGAATTTGCATTTATTGTATTTACAGTCCCATTGGTATTAACTGAAACAGAAGAGTTTTTTGGATTTTCCGCTATGATACGCGTTCTAAGAAAAATATCGGAACCAGAGGGTATAGACTGCGTAGTCTTAAAATTAAAAGACAGTTCTTTGGTAAAAGAATCACCGACCCAAAGCCGCCCTACATTTTTTAGATTTGTTTTATCCTCATTTATGTATTGATAATCATCATAATTTCTAACAACTTGGGATGCTGTACCTGCTGCTGAGCCGATATTTATCCTCTTCCCCTCCCCTTTATCAAAGGTTATAAAATAGTATGAATAGTCGCTATATAAATTCTGAAAGTTGGAAGCTCTGTCTGTCCTATTATCTGTCCTTCCATTTCTAAAAACCCTGTATCCATTAGGACCTTGTGCATAGAATAGAGCATAGTCTCCATCATCCCATTTTCCATCTTCCTCCCCCACTACTTCTATGGCATTTTCTTGAAGCGTCTTGTAGTAAGGGTTTGTATTAACTTCTGGCAGCATCAATCCTCCATTTCCATAGACTCTGAGGTTTTTAGGATTTACATCCGACGGAGTAATTCCCATAGAGCGAAGTAACTGCGTGGTTATTTTGAAAACACCGCTTTTATCCACTCTTATCTTGTAGAAAGTCCCTGATTTCAGAGGGTTATCAGAAGTGCCAAGTGCAGCTGTACTTCCAAAATTGACATATTGATTAGACTTTTTCAAATCGTAAGACACCAAACGATAAATATCTTGCCCCACTTTTTTCAAAGTTTTTACTCTCACATTCAACAGATATCCTGGTGCTATCGGATTTTTTTGAATACCGGCTATGTTTTCTTCCTCCGAATTGATGGCATTTTTATCAATATCATACAATTGATTCCGGGGCATCTTCTCCCAAACAAGATTTTCAATAGTATATTGATAAGGCTCCGAAAGCACTTCAGAGTAGCTTATGAATATATTATTCTTGTCGTAATCAAAGTTTTTATTGTCAAAATTAGGCAGCTCTACGGTATTATTAGAAAAAACGACATTTCTTTTACCTTTCCATAAAACATTTACCTTCTGTCCATAAGAGAAAAGGCTCAGTAGAAACAAAAAGAAAAAGAAGTAAAAGTTTTTTTTCATTCTAAATATAATTGGCCAAAAGTACTACATAATTTGTAAAAACGGAAATTCCACTGATTTATTATATAACGACACCAATATAAGTCTCTACAAAATTTCCAAAATATTTACGCCATCTCTACCTATGAGTATACCCTTTTCAGTAAGGAATACCGGTCTTTTCAGAAAGCTGTAATGTTTTAATATCAAGTCTTTAAAATCTTTTTCTGTAAGTTTTTTCACCTCTATATTTTGAATACGAATCTGCGTAGAGCGTTTACTGAAAAGTGCTTCATAGGATTTAGTAAAATGATGCATTTCAGAGAGCTCCTCCTCTGTTACATTATTAGATTTCAGTTCTCGTAGTTCCCATCCGTCCAAATCCAGTTCTGACATTATCCTCCTGCAAGTACTGCAAGTTTTTAGATAGAATACCTTTTTCATTATTTATTTTTGAGATTACAAAAGTCTTATTTTATCTTCTAATATTTCTATAACTTTCTCTTTATAAAGTCCGCCTATTGCCTTTTTGAAATTCTTTTTGCTCATATGGACTTCCGCTTTTATTTCCTCAGGCGAAGACTTGTCCGACAAATAAAGGATACCATAATTTTCGTCTAATTTATCCAAAATTCTTTGCTTAAACTCATCTATATTTTGGAAACCTTCCGGCTGTAGGGAAACATCTATCTTGTGGTCTTCCCGAATATTTTTGATATAGCCTGTTTTTTCGGAGAGAGGATATATCTTTTCATAAACATCCGATGCATAGATTAGTCCAATGTACTTCTTGTTAATAATGACATTCCAGCCCAGTTCTGTTTCGTTCATCATCAGCAAATCCACTTGCTGCCCCTTTTTCAGAGGTAAGTTTTCATATTGCGGATTTCGCTTAAACTTAGTAGTCCCTGTAAGAAGTCCCGTTTCTTCATCCACATAGACATAGATAATATACCGCTTCCCCTCCTGCATTTTACCTTTCTGCTGTTTATACGGCACAAACAAATCCTTGATTATTCCCAAATCTACAAAAGCCCCGCTGCTCAATACTTGTACGCACTTCAGTGCAGCATATTCACCAGCTTCGCAATATGGTATTTCGGTAGTAGCAAATAGCTTCCCGTCATCTTGATAGACAAAAACTTCTATCTCCTCTCCTTCTTCCCATTTCTCTTCCACAAAAATATTAGGGAGAATGCATTCTTCTCCCTTTTCATTCTGCAATATGACTCCATATGAAGTTTTACGAATATATTTTAGTAATTGTATTTTACCTATTTCCATTCATCAGATGGTATTAAAAATTTCTTCCAAATCTGCGAAGCCTCCTCCATTATAAAGATTAGTCCCTCCCTCGGACGCCAAAAACTCGATGGCTTTCTCACTTCTTTTACCACTTCTGCAAAATAGGATTTTAGGACCTTCCAAAGATAGTATTTCGTCCTTTCGCTCCGCTACTTCTCCCAAAGGAATATTGACTGCGGACTCAAAATAACCATCCATCTCCAGTTCCATAGGTTCTCTTACATCTACTAAGTGGTAATTACCTGATTTTAATATTTCTGCTATTGTCATTTTTTAGTCTTTAAATGTTTCCAAATTTTGTATTTTAACCTCTTTAGAATTGAATTTCCTCTGAGGATATTTTTTCTTAAGTTCCTTATTCATTTCTGTACTCCAATTTCCATACATAGCATTTGGAAGAATGATAAACTTTTTGCCAAATATACCAGGATCTTCGTTTACCATCTCAGAAGCAGATTTACCTTCACCATTGTAATAATAAATATCCGAAAAATCATTCAAATTATCCCCAAAAAGCAGTACTATATTATAATGCTCTGCCACGCTTTGTCTTCGGCTTTCTTTGCTTGAAGATTTTTCCGATTTAAGGATAAGATGCTCATTATCTGCAAAAGGATAATTGTATTTTTGAAGATTCTTAAGGGTTTTCACTCTTTCTTTTTCATCTCTGTTTGTAATATAGAAAATAGTTACGCCGTTTCTTTTAGCAAAGTTCAAAAACCCCAATGCTCCCGGAATAGGCTTAGCATCCGCAAGGTCTGACCATTTCATCCAATCCTCATTAGAAAACTCTTTATTATGAAGAATCTCATAAGCCTCTAATGGGGAATTATCCAATACTGTCTCATCAATATCCAAAACTACCGCCTTAGGCTTCGGAGTTTTATCATGGGTAATGATATCCGCCAGCCTCGTCTGCCCAATCTGATAAGCCTGATAAGCGAGAGCCTTGTACTCTCCGGATTTCTGCATCCACACAGTGGCATTGATAAGGTTCTGCCCATCATCTTTAGTAACCTGAGCGTAAGATTGCAATGAATAAGACACCGCTGCAATTTCCAAAGCAAAAAGTATTTTTTTCATAGATTTTCAGATTTAATTTATTTTATTTAATTCGTACCAAAAGCCCCATAATAAGCCGCACCTAAAAGATTAGCTTCTCCATTGGTCAATAGATAAATGGGAGTATTGCACAAAATATTCTCCATCTTATCACTTACGATAAAATTTTCATAAAAGTTAGAATTTTTAAGACAGATTTCTATACTCTTGACAATATCTCCGGTAATGATGAGTCCTCCCACAGATTTTAATTTCAAGGTAAGGCTGTGTGCCTCTCTCGCAATAAACTCCGAAAGCCGCTCTAATGCCATCACACAAGTTCTATCATTACCGCTAAGACCTTCTTTTATAATCTCCTGATAACAAGAGCTGTCTGTAAAATTCACATTGGTTTCTCTCTGGTGCTTTACATCTCTGAGAAATCTGAAAATATTGAAAATCCCTTCATAAGAAAGCACCGATTCCCAAGTCACTATACCGTATATTTTTTTTAAGAATTGATAAAACTCTACTTCTTCGTCGGTTCTTGGGGAAAATTCCGAATGTCCACCTTCTGTGGCAAAAGGTCGGAGAAAAGTACCGTCCCAAAACATTCCTGCTTCACCCAAACCTTTACCTGGAGCTATTATGGCTACATTTCCTCTAATTTTACTATTCCCTTGGTGGATGACCTGAAAATCATTTTCCTGCATCCCGCCTACACCATATGCCAGAGCCTCTACATCATTGATAAGATAAACATTTTCTATAGAAGTTTTAGTCTTGATAATGGTTTCCGAAAGCTCAAAAGGCAAATGCTGAGTAACACAAAAGCCATTCATTACAGGCCCGGGAACGCTTACCGATATTTTATCCGTTTTCTCTATTGCTACATCTCGTAAAAACAGTTTGAGCATATCACTAAAACAGCTGAACTCTTTCGTAAGATATTCTCTACGATGGTTCTGAGTAAGCTTACCGCCATTGCTTGTAAAATGGGCTAATACTGTTTTATCCTGTTTCACATCTGCCGCAATGATGCTCTTGCCGTTATGTTCCTCATTTTTTCTATAAGGAAAATACAACGGAAATTTATTTTGAAAAGGCATATCTATATTATTTATTCAGCCTCAAATATAGGCTTTTTCTCTTAATTGCACAAAAAACATTCTTTGTAAGAGAAAGACTTTTCTTGTTCGTAAAAATAATGTTTATAAAAACTTGATGTTTTCTTTTGAATGGGGTCAAATAAAAATCTCGCTGCTTATAATAACAGCGAGATTAAAGTCATAACAAAAAATATAAATTGAAAATAAATTATTTTCTGTTTTTTCTTTGCTGTTCCTGAAGGCGTTGTTGCTCTTGTGCTTTTTCCATCATTTCACGCATCCTTTTTTGAAACTTACCTTCTTTTTTCGGTTTTGTTTTATTAGCCTGAATCTGAGCGTGAATTTTCTTTTCATCTAATATCCAATTTTTAATAACCAAAATAATGATAATATTGATGGTATTGGACACAAAATAATACCAAGACAACCCCGATGCTTCTGAATTTAAGAAGAATAAAAATGTAATCGGGAAAATATACATCAGAGGTTTCATATTAGGCATTCCCTGCTGTGTAGGCTGCTGCATATTCCCTGCTGTCATTACGGTATAAATGAGCATTACAGCAGTACAAGCCAATGCAAATATACTCAAGTGGTCTCCTAAAATCGGAATACTGTACGGGAATTTTATCACATCATCATAAGCCGTCAAATCATTTGCAAACCAAAAACTCTTACCTCTAAGATCAAGCATATTCGGAAAGAATCGGAACAATGCGTAGAAGATAGGAATCTGTATCAATCCAGGTAAACACCCTGCCAACTGATTGACTCCGGCTTTTCTATAAACAGCCATTGTTTCCTGCTGTCTTTTCATAGCGTCGGCATCTTTATACTTTTCGTTTACCTCTTCTATTTCGGGACGGATTACCTTCATCATCGCGCTCAGCTTATGCTGCTTGTACATAATCGGTGATAAGATAATCTTTACCACAATGGTCATCAGGAATATAACCCAGCCTGCCGCTATTCCCCAAGAAGAAAGTAGATTGTACATATTGATAAAGAATATGCGGTTCACCCAACCGATGATAGACCAGCCTAATGGCAATATTTTATCAAATTCTTTATCGTAACTTTTGAGTAAATCAATATTTAACGGCATAAAGTACCAAGTAAAATCTTGATTGAACTCATCTCCGGATATTTTCACGCGACCGCCATAGCTGAATTTCTTTATTTCTTTTCCTGTTTCTACAAGGTCTTGTTTACCGGTGGAATGTGTAAAGCCTGTTTTAGATTCTATTATAGAAGTAAAGAATTGTTGTTTTACGGCTAACCAATTGAGCGTTACTTTATCTTCTTCCATCTCACCTCGCGAGTCGTAGTCTGTATTTCCATAGTTGTCAAATGCATAGACAAACTCCGAATGGTTCTGCTCTTGGCGACGACCCTTCTCTGCCGCGAGGACATCATAATTCCACACAAAATCAGCATCCGAACCATCGGATATTGCTGCAAGTCCGTTCGTTCTCACCTTGAAATCTACGCGATAGTCATCCATTATGGTATAGACATATTGGATGGTTGCCCCATCTACGGAAGCTGTCATCGTTACGGTGTTACCATTCACCTGAGGGGTAAAAAGCAAATTTCGTGTATCGATTACCTTTCCGTTTTTTTCCTTAAAACGAAAACCATAAGACGAACTTTTATCATTCATTAGATAGAGAGGCTGGTCATCTTTATCTGTTTTAGAATTATAGGCTTTGTAGTTATTCATCATCACCGATGAAAGCTGCCCACCCAGTCCGTTTATGGCTAATGTTAAATCTTTGTTTTTAAGACTTACCGTTTGTATTTCTCCTTCTGGTACTGCCGGTACATTGTTTTGCAAAGTGTTGTCCTGAACGGTCTTTGCGTCTGTCTTTTGTTCTGTTTTCTGTTGGTTTTTGTAATTTTCGGCTTGTCTGTTTTGAAAATAAAACAAAGCACCGAAAAGCACCAAAGTCAATACAGCAAAGTTTATCAGTTGGTTTTTGTCTAATCCATTATTCTGTTGCATTCTTCAATTTTTTTTAATGATTAAATCAGAGATAATGCCTCCAATTTCAGACTGCGAATTTAAGTTTTTTTCACGAATTGAACATTATCCCCTATTATAAAAAGAATAACCCCGAACAAAAATCCGGGATTAAACATATTATTTCCCTTTGTGAGCCGTTACAGCTTTTACAAAAGCCTTAAACAACGGGTGTGGCGTAGCTACCGTACTTTTGTATTCCGGATGGTACTGCACACCAATATAGAAAGGATGATCTTTTAGTTCTAATGCTTCTACGAGATTGGTTTCAGGATTAAAGCCCACCGGCATTAGTCCTTTGTTTTCGTACTCCTCGCGATAGTCGCTATTAAATTCGTAGCGGTGGCGGTGGCGTTCGCTAATGGTATCTTGTCCGTAGATTTCCTTTAATTGGGATTTTGGATCAAGGCTACACTTCCACGCCCCCAATCTCATTGTCCCTCCTTTTTCGGACACATTCTTTTGCTCTTCCATCAGAGAGATGACCGGTGCATCTGTGGTAGCATCAAATTCCATAGAGTTGGCTTTCTCGTAGCCCAAAACATTTCTTGCAAACTCTATTGTTATAATCTGCATTCCTAGGCATATGCCCAATAGCGGAATTTTATGTTCACGAGCATATCGTGCTGCAATAACCTTCCCTTCAATACCTCTGTCTCCGAATCCAGGTGCTATCAAAATACCATCTACACCTTTTAAGATTTCATCTACAGGATTTTGTTCCAAATCTCCACTATAAACCCACCTTACTTTGACCTCCGTTTCCAAATCCGCACCTGCGTGGATAAACGCCTCTACTATAGATTTATAGGAGTCCTGAAGAGAAACATACTTCCCTACGAGTGCGACTTCTACTTTTTTCTTCGGATTTTTATATTTTTTAAGGAAGCTATTCCAATTATCTAAATTCAATTCTTTTTTTGGTTTCAAATCCAAAGTTTTCATTACCACTTCATCAAAATGCTGCTTCTGAAGCTCCAGCGGTACTCTGTAAATAGTGTCTGCATCCATACATTCTATGACATTGTCCGTAGGAACATTACAGAACTGAGCTAACTTAGCCCTAACATCTTTGAGTATCTTATGCTCCGAACGACATACCAAAACATCTGCCTGAACACCGCTCTCCATCAGCTGGCGAACAGAATGCTGAGAAGGTTTTGTTTTAAGTTCTCCACTGGCAGAGAGGTATGGTAACAGCGTAAGATGGATAACCATAGAATTATGCTCCCCAAGTTCCCATTTGAGCTGTCTTACAGATTCTATATAAGGAAGAGACTCTATATCCCCTACCGTTCCGCCTATCTCGGTAATGATGATATCGTAATCTTTTTGAGCCAAAAGTTTTATTCTTCTTTTAATCTCATTGGTAATGTGAGGAATTACCTGAACCGTTTTCCCTAAAAAATCGCCTTTTCGTTCCTTTTCTATTACAGTTTGGTATATCCGCCCTGTGGTTACATTGTTGTTTTGGGAAGTAGGTGCATCCAAAAACCTCTCGTAGTGCCCAAGATCCAAATCTGTCTCCGCTCCGTCTTCTGTCACATAGCACTCGCCATGTTCATAGGGATTAAGCGTACCCGGGTCTATATTAATATAAGGGTCTAATTTCTGAATGGTTACATTAAAGCCTCTGGACTTCAGCAGCAATCCGAGAGAAGAGGATATAATCCCTTTACCAAGGGACGAAGTAACCCCTCCCGTCACAAAGATAAATTTGGTATTCTTGTTCATTTAGATTAGGTTTGTGCAAATTTAGCAGAAATATTATAAAGGTACAAAAGATGGAAAAATTTATTTGGCATATCCCTTTATATTACAAATGAATAGATTTAATCTTTTTTTTAACAAAACAAACCCTCTAAACTATGTAAAGAGGGTTTATGTTCTAAGAAAATATTTCCGTTTTTTAAGAAAACGCTTCTATAATTTTTGTAAAATCCTCTACATTGAGTGCCGCACCGCCAATCAAACCTCCATCTACATCAGGCTGAGAGAAAATTTCTTTAGCGTTATTAGGTTTTACAGAGCCCCCATAGAGAATGGATATTTCATCAGCAACTTCTTTACCATATTTATCGGCAATCAGGTTTCGGATAAAAGCGTGAACCTCCTGAGCTTGTTCTGCCGTAGCGGTTTCTCCCGTGCCTATTGCCCATACAGGTTCGTAGGCAATAACTACTTTTTTAATGTCTTCTGCAGACAAATCAAATAGAGCCGTTTCGGTTTGTTTTTTTATAACATCAAGGTATTCTCCTGCTTTTCTTTCTTCCAGCTTTTCACCATTACAATAGATAGGCGTAAGTCCTTTTTCCAGAAGTTTTTTTACTTTTACCGCTGCAGACTCATCGGTTTCATTGTGATACTGTCTGCGCTCCGAGTGGGCTACAATACTGCCGTTTGCCTTTAAGGACAACAGCATATCCACAGATATTTCCCCTGTGTAAGCTCCGGCATCGTGGGTAGAGAGGTCCTGAGCATAGACTTCTACCTCTCCATTGTCAAAAATATTTTTCCCCATAGCAAGGTATAGCGAAGGCGGGGCTATCATTACTTTGCAATTAGGCTTATTAGATTTAGAATAAGCCAACAGCTCCTCCATTAATTTCTTTGCTTCGAGGTAGGTTTTATTCATTTTCCAGTTACCCGCAACTATTTTACTTCTCATTTTTATTTTTTTAGGGTTAATCTAATTTCCAAATGGTTTTCATTAATTTATAAAACTGATGCTCACGCTCTGTCACTTCATTATCAGCTTTAATCAATCTTTTGGCAAAATCCGCAAATTTTATACGCTCTTCTTCCGTAGAATCGTCGTAAAAACAGTGGGCGTGAAACTCAAAGTGGTCTTTCCATTCCTCAGGCTGAAGGCTGGAAATAACCTCCAATTCATTATCCAAATTCATTTTGAATGGAAATTCTTCTTGTAAATATTCTTTCACCAAAAGCCCTTCTTCGGGGCAAAATTCGTAATCGACAGCCGAAAGAATCATTAGTAAATGATATCCCGCTATAGATTTGTTAGATTTCTTCATATCAGTTTTATATTAAATCTTTTTTCTACTTTCAAATCTAAGAAGAATTTTCGAATTTAGAGGTATTATAAAACTTTTATTCCCACTCTATAGTTGCCGGCGGTTTACTGGAAATATCGTAGGCAACGCGGTTGATACCTTTTACTTCGTTGATAATTCTATTGGAAACATTCTCCAAAAACTCGTAAGGCAGCTTACTCCATGTCGCTGTCATAAAGTCTATAGTATTGGCAGAACGCACCACAGCCGTGTATTCATAGGTTCTTTCATCTCCCATTACACCTACTGATTTTACCGGCAATAGTACAACGAAAGCCTGTGAAACTTTGTGGTACAAATCATTTTTGTACAGCTCTTCTATGAAAATATCGTCAGCATCTTGCAGTATCCTTACTTTTTCGGCATCTACTTCACCCAAAACGCGGATACCTAAGCCCGGACCAGGAAAAGGATGACGATAGACCAAATGATGAGGAATACCCAATTCTTCTCCTACTTTTCTCACTTCATCTTTGAACAATTCTCTCAAAGGCTCCAATAGTTCAAAATCCATATCCTCCGGAAGTCCTCCTACATTGTGGTGGGATTTGATAACCGCCGATGGTCCTTTAACAGACTGAGACTCTATCACATCTGGATATATAGTTCCTTGAGCTAAGAATTTAGCGCCTTCTATTTTAGAAGATTCTTCATCAAAAACTTCAATGAATTCATTGCCAATGATTTTCCGTTTTCTTTCAGGATCCGACACACCTTTGAGCTTGGACAAGAAGTGCTCCGAAGCATCTATAAGTTTTATATTAAGGTTAAAATATTCACCATAATTTTCCATTACTTTTTGGGCTTCATTTTTCCTTAGAAGTCCCGTATCTACGAAGATACAAGTCAATTGGTTGCCTATTGCTTTATGAATAAGCACCGCAGCCACAGAAGAGTCCACACCTCCGGATAATCCTAATATTACTTTTTGAGTGCCTACTTTTTCTTTGATTTCGGCTACTGTCCTGTCTATATAGTTGGTAAGTTTCCAGTTTTTCTCTGCTTTACAGATATTAAAAACAAAATTCTCCAACATCTTTGTGCCATACTCGGAATGTGAAACTTCGGGGTGAAATTGCACACAATAGATATTTTTTGTTTCATTAGAAATAGAAGAAATCACATCAGTTTCAGCATTGATGACAAAACCTTCCGGAATATTCTCCACTTCATCAAAGTGGCTCATCCACACTACGGAGTTCTCTGGAATATCAGTAAATAATTTTGATTTTTCTCTAATTCTCAAACTAGATTTTCCATATTCTCCCTTGATTCCTTTTTTCACTTTTCCACCTAACAAATGTGTGGTAAGCTGCATTCCGTAGCAAATTCCCAATATGGGGATTCCTGCTTCGAAAAGAGATTTTTTCACCAAGTGAGCATCTTCTGCATTTACTGAGCTCGGTCCGCCGGATAAGATAATCCCTGCCGGCTTTTTGGCTAATATTTCCTCTAAAGGGGTATTGAATGGAATAATTTCCGAATAAACTTCCATCTCTCGGATTCTTCTTCCGATGAGCTGATTGTACTGAGAACCAAAATCTAAGATGATTATTCCGTTGGTCATAAATAAATATTTTTAACAGTTATAAAAGAAAAAGGTTTAGAAAAAAGCATTCTAAACCTTGTTGAAATATCATATAAAATTAGTGAAAGTCTGCAATATCTTCGCGATAAAAGCAATAGTCAAACCTTACCGGCAGAGCATCTGCATAGACTTTATCTCTTGCCTCTTTATAAGTAGAGGCAGTTGCTACGAGATTAAGTACTCTACCACCTGTGGTAATGACTCTATCGCCTTGATTTCTTGCACCTGCAAATAATACTTGGCTATGTTTCACTTTGTCCAAACCTTTTATTTCAAAGCCTGTTTCTATATTCCTTGGATATCCACCGGAACACATCACGAGGCAAACCGCTTTCTCATCTTTGAATTTAAGCTCGATATCTTTCTCATGAAGACAATCATCTATCAAATCATAAAGATTGTTTTCAAGAAGCGGCATAATTACCTGTGTTTCAGGATCACCCAATCTCATATTGTACTCAAGACAATAGCAACCGTCTTGGGTAACCATTAGACCAAAAAATATAACGCCGTGAAACTGTATATTTTCTTCTTGAAGTCCTTTCATCGTAGGTTCAAGGATATTTTTTTGAAAATCAGCCATATGAACCATTGTAAATTCGGGGCTTGGGGCTACGCTTCCCATTCCTCCAGTATTTGGACCTTTATCCTTGTTTCCTGCTTTTTTATAATCTTTTACGGGAATGCAGGGAAAAAGTTTCTTACCATTAGAAAAAGCAATAATAGACGCTTCAAAGCCTTTGAGATAGTCTTCTATCACTACACGGATGCCCGCGTCTCCAAATATTCTTCTAATCATAAAGTCGTCTAATGTGGCCTGTGCTTCTTCTAAGTCTTCACAGATGACCACACCCTTTCCTCCTGCCAGTCCAGAAGCTTTGATAACGGTAGGATAGCTTGTCGTTTTGATATATTCGCAAGCTTCTTTGTAAGAGTCAAAAATTTTGGCTTTAGCTGTTTTTACATTATGCGTCTGCATAAATTTTTTAGAGAATGCCTTGCTGCCTTCTAGAGAAGCCGCTTTTTTATTAGGACCAAAAACCCTGATTCCATTTTTTTCAAACTCATCTACAATACCGTCCACTAAAGGTGCCTCAGGACCTACGATTGCTAAATCGATTCTCTCCTTGAGGGCAAAATCTCTCATCGCAACGATATCTTCTTCGTTAAAGTTTTTGCCTAAATGGTCTGTGGTAGCATTTCCTTTAGCAAAATACAAACCTGTAATTCTCTTATCGTCTTTAAGTTTCATTGCAAGAGCGGATTCACGACCGCCGTGCCCTACGATTAGTATTCTCATTCTAAGATTTTTTATTTTACAAATTTACAAATTAAGAATTGATAAAAAGAATTTCTAATGAAAAAAATGTCTCATTCCGCTAAAAACCATTGGTATCTTATGCTCGTTTGCTGCCTGTACGCTGTCTTCATCTCTCATGCTTCCACCAGGCTGGATGATGGCTTTAATTCCCTCTTTGGCACAAGTGTCTACTACATCTCTGAATGGGAAAAATGCATCTGATGCTAATACCAATTCACCACCGAATTTTTCTTTGGCGCGTTCTATTGCCTGCTGTGTAGCCCAGATACGATTAACTTGTCCTCCGCCTATGCCTAAGGCTTGTTGTCCGTTACTTACGACAATGGCATTGGATTTCACATATTTCACTACACGCTGTGAAAACAATAAGGCGTTCATCTGAGCTTCGGTTGGCTGGACTTCCGTTACTACTTTTATGTTGTTAGAAAACTGATTATCTGCATTCTGCACGAGCATTCCACCGTCTATCTTTACCCAAACTTGTTTATCGGATACCGCGTTTTTAATTTTAATGATTCTCAAATTTTTCTTTTTGGATAATACTTCTAATGCCTCCGGACTAAAATCAGGTGCCATTACGATTTCCAAGAATGTTTTATTGAGTTCCTCCGCAGTGGATTTGTCCATTTTGTAATTCATTGCAACGATACCTCCGAAAATAGATACAGGATCGCACTCAAAAGTTTTTTGATAAGTCTCCAGAGGGGTGTTTCCTATCGCTACGCCGCAAGGTGTGGAATGTTTAACAGCACAGCAAGCCATTTCCTCCTTAAATTCATTTACCACTTTCCAACAAAGATCCATATCCCTTAAATTATTGAAGGATAATTCTTTGCCACCCAATTGCTCAAAATCCTTCATCGCACCGTTTTCTGTATTAGAAACATAATATGCTGCCGACTGGTGCGGGTTTTCTCCATATCTGAGGTCAGAGACTTTTCTGTAAGATGAGTTGAGATACTTTGGATATTCCTCGTCCAAAAGCATTTGGGAAATAGCAGCATCATAAGCCGAAGTCAGGTTAAATACTTTTCCGGCGAAGCGTTTTCGGGTTTCGGAAGTGGTATTTCCTTGTTCCGAAATTTCCTGCATTACTTTTTCGTAATCTTCTACATCTGTGACTACGGTAACGGAAGCAAAATTTTTGGCAGCCGAACGAAGCATAGAAGGCCCACCGATATCTATAAATTCAATTTTTTCTTCTAAAGGAATGTCTTTACCCACATTCTCAAAAAAAGGATAAAGATTAACCACCACCATATCAATAAGTTCTATATTATGGTTTTTTACGGTGCTCATATGTTCATCATTATCTCTAAGAGCCAGAAGACCACCGTGTACTTTCGGGTGTAATGTCTTCACTCTTCCGTCCAGCATTTCGGGAAATTCGGTCACTTCATCAATGGGAATAGGTGACAGCCCCGCGTCTTTGAGGTGCTTGAAAGTTCCTCCGGTAGAGATGAGCTGGTAGTTTTGTTGGGCTAAAAATGTTGCAAATTCTGTAAGTCTCGTTTTGTCGGAAACTGAAATAAGTGCTCTTTTCATTTTACAATTATTATATTTGAGTATATTTAATGTTTTTTCATCTTTTTCTCCATCAAAAAATTCATCCAAAACTTGCCCAAATAAATTGTTTTGTCCCAAATCAGCTATTGAAAAAAGCGTCATCGAAGACTTTAGTTTCATAAAATCAGGGTAGCCAAAAATTTCATCAGTATTATTATGGTTAAGGCTAAGTAATGCATTGGAAATTTCTTTCAATGGTAAAATAAAAAACACCCGATTGGATTTCGAGTGCTTTTAAGGTTTTATTTTATACAAAAGGAAGTTTAACTACTTTGGCAGGGATATTTTTATTCCGAATTTGGATAAATATCTCGGAGCCTACTTTGAAGTGAGGTTTGTTCACATAAGCCAATCCTACACCTATTTTTTTCATTGGCGACATCGTCCCTGAAGTTACTTTGCCAATCGCATTGCCTTCTGCATCTACTACGAGATAGTCGTGTCTTGGAACTGCTTTTTCTTGCATTTCAAAACCTACTAATTTTCTCGTGATGCCCTCCTCTTTTTGCTTAGCGAGAAAATCTCTATCTACAAAGTCTACATAAAGTTTTGTAATCCAGCCCAATCCTGCCTCTAAAGGCGAAGTGGTGTCATCAATATCATTTCCGTAAAGACAAAACCCTTTCTCCAATCTAAGGGTATCTCTAGCAGCCAACCCGCAAGGGATAAGCCCCAAATCTTTTCCGGCATTGCTTATAGCGTCCCAAAGCTGTTCTGCATATTCGTTTTTGAAATAAAGCTCAAAACCACCGCTGCCCGTATATCCCGTATTCGAGATAATAACCTCTTGTACGCCATCTACAGTTCCTACGCGGAAGTGATAATATGGGATTTCGGAGAGATTTACATCTGTGAGTTTCTGTAAAATTTCAGTGGCTTTCGGACCTTGTAATGCAATGAGCGAAGTATCGTCAGAAACATTAGTCATCTCTGCACCGAACTTTTCATTGTACTTCTGGAAGTGAGCCCAGTCTTTATCTATATTAGAAGCATTTACAACTACAAAGTATTTGTTTTCATTCATTCTGTAAACAATCAAATCATCTACGATACCACCTTTTCCGTTCGGCAAGCAAGAATATTGGGCTTTTCCGTCTTCCAGAGTATCTACATCATTAGAAGTAATATACTGCAAGAGTTTTTTAGCATTTTCTCCTTCAATGAAGAATTGCCCCATATGAGATACATCAAAAATCCCTGCTTTTTCCCTTACGGCGAAGTGTTCTTCTGTAACGCCAGAATATTGCACCGGCATTTCAAAACCGGCGAAAGGAACTATTTTAGCGCCTAAGGAAACATGTTTGTTGTATAATGCTGTTCTATTCATTATTTTGATTTTTTAATTCTCACAAAATTAAATTAAAAAAAAACTTAAACCAAACTTTCTATAATTTATTTATCCATTTAATGTGAGTTAGCTTTAAAGAGCTTAAATAAAAAACAGTCTATATGTCTCTCCAAATACTTAATCCTTAAAAATATAGTCTATCTTTATTATAAAAATATAGAGATAAAAAAATATCAAATTATACTGTTTTGTCAAATTAAATATTTTTTTATCCATATTTATGTTATCATTTTTTCTTAAATTAGCAGTCCGAAAAGTGGAAGTTTAGTATACTCTGTTTTTCTTAGTATTTAATTGTTTAATTTATAAATTTATAAAAATTATGAAAGTAACTGTAGTAGGTGCAGGTGCAGTAGGTGCGAGTTGCGCCGAATACATTGCCATTAAAAATTTCTGTTCAGAAGTTGTATTATTGGACATCAAAGAAGGGTTTGCCGAAGGTAAAGCAATGGACCTGATGCAAACAGCTTCTCTAAACGGATTTGACACAAAAATCACAGGAGTAACAAGCGATTACTCCAAAACTGCAGGATCTGATGTAGCAGTAATCACTTCCGGTATCCCGAGAAAACCTGGAATGACGAGAGAAGAGCTTATTGGCATCAATGCCGGTATCGTAAAAGAAGTGACCGAAAACTTAGTAAAGTATTCACCTAATGTTATTATCATTGTGGTATCCAATCCTATGGACACAATGGCTTACCTTGTACACAAAACTTCAGGATTACCAAAAGAAAGAATTATAGGTATGGGTGGAGCATTAGACAGTGCAAGATTTAAGTATAGACTGGCAGAAGCTTTAGGCTGTCCAATCTCTGATGTAGATGGAATGGTAATAGCCGCTCACTCTGATAAAGGTATGCTTCCTCTAATGAGCAAAGCAACCAGAAATGGAGTTCCCGCAACTGATTTCCTTAGCAAAGAACAACAAAACTATGTGATAGAAGAAACCAAAGTAGGAGGAGCTACTCTTACTAAACTTTTGGGTACTTCTGCTTGGTATGCACCTGGTGCTGCAGTATCTGCTATCGTTCAAGCAATTGCTTGCGACCAAAAGAAAATGATACCTTGTTCTGTAATGCTTAATGGAGAATACGGAGAATCCGATATTTGTATGGGAGTTCCTGTAATCATTGGTAAAAATGGTGTAGAAAAAATCGTAAACATCAACCTTACTGATGCTGAAAAAGCAAAATTTGCAGACTCTGCAAAAGCAGTAAGAGAAGTAAACGGCGATTTGAAATTCTAAACTAAAGAATTGATATAAATTAAAATAAGCTGTCCAATAGGGCAGCTTATTTGTTTTAATGGTATGTAAGTTTCATTTCCGGTTTTATACTAAGTAATGTTTCGTAGATAAGTAAAATTACATTCCTTACATCTTCCTTATTCACCATCTCTACAGTGGTATGCATATATCTTAAAGGCAAGGATATAAGTGCCGACGGTACACCTCCATTAGAATGAGCAAAGGCGTCTGTATCCGTACCGGTAGAACGGCTGGCTGCTGCCCTCTGAAAAGGAATTTTTTTCTTTTGAGCTGTTTTCACAATAAGCTCTCTAATATTGTGATGCACACTCGGCGCAAAGAACACCACCGGACCATCACCACACTTTTGATCACCTTCTTTTTTCTTATCGATAAAAGGCGTTGTCGTATCGTGAGTAACATCAGTTACTATTGCAATATTTGGTTTAATGGTATCTGCTATCATGTCTGCCCCATAAAGTCCCACCTCTTCTTGCACAGAATTGGTAATATAAAGCCCAAACGGAAGTTTTTTCTTATTCTCTTTCAGTAATCTCGCTACCTCTGCAATCATAAAGCCACCTATACGATTGTCTAAAGCTCTGCAAACAAAATAACGGTCGTTCATTTCAAAAAACTTATCCGGATAAGTAATCATACAGCCTACATAGATCCCCATTTCCTCCACTTCTTTTTTGGAAGTTGCCCCACAGTCTATGAATATATTACTGATCTTAGGTATAGGTTCATCTTGTTTTGCTCTGGTATGAATCGCCGGCCAACCAAAAACACCTTTTACGATACCTTTTTCCCCGTGTATATGAACCACTTTGGAAGGTGCTATCGTTTGGTCTGAACCTCCATTGCGAATAACATAGATGAGCCCGTCATCAGTAATATAATTAACATACCAAGAGATTTCATCAGCGTGGGCTTCTATTACCACTTTGAACTCTGCTTCGGGATTAATAATGCCGTAAGCCGTGCCATAGTGGTCCACACGAATCTCATCTACATAAGGACGGATATAGTCCATCCAAATTTCTTGCCCGTTTCTTTCGTAGCCTGTCGGAGAGGCTTCATTAAGATAATTCTCTAAAAATGATAAAGATTTCTTCTCAAATTTCATACAAAGGAATGATTTTTGCGTGTTTAACTTTCGATTATTTTAACGCTGTAAAAGTAATGAATTTTAAGTTATTTTCCTCTGTATTTTGTTTGATTTTAGGTTTTTTAACCTTTGCTCAAAACGCTAATGGCATTAAGGTAAAACCTTTGTCCGAATATCCACAAGATAAAATCCAAACCGATAAGTTTGGAAATCGTTTTTATTATGATGCCCAGCAGAAAGCTAAAATATATAATATCAATGACGAGCCGGTCATTGTAATGGACGAAATTGTATTGGTGGCTAAACCTCATTTTAACAACAGATTAGACCGAAATTTCTACTCCTTTCTTAGTAAAAAACTAAACCGAGTTTATCCTCTTTTTCTTCAAGCTTTGTATCAATACCGAGAAATATCCGAAGAAACTGCTAATATGAGTGATAAAAAAGAAAGAAGAAAATTCATAAAAGCGAAACAACAAGAACTTGCAAATCAGTACGAGGCAAAACTACGAGATCTTACAACTACGGAAGGTCGTGTATTTGCCAAGCTAATGTATCGTGCCACTGGAAAGACGGTATATCAAATCATAAAAGAACTGAAGGGAGGCTGGAGTGCTTTCTGGTGGAATGTAAAAGGCAACCTTGCCAACGTAGAAATAAATGAGCCTTACGCCCCTCATAAAAACAGAGAAGATGCATTCATAGAATCGCTCCTTCAATCCAATTGGAATATGGGCTACCTAAGACCCTACGATGGCTATCAAAATTTTCAAATAAAAAAATAAAAAACCTTAACAACAATTATGAAAACCAAAACAAGCATTTTAGCATTTATGCTCCTAATGGTGTTTCAGAATGCTTTTGCATGGGGAACCATAGGGCATAGAGTAGTTGCAGAGATTGCAGAAAACCACCTCTCGCTTAAAGCAAAAAAAAATCTAAAGAAAATTATTGGCAACCAAAAGTTAGCAAACTGGGCAAACTGGGCAGATTTTATAAAATCTGATACCACAGGCGTATGGAAACCTACTTACAGCTGGCATTATTTAGACTTGAAACCTGCCAAAAATTTCCCTGATTTTGTAAAAGAGCTTAAAGCTGTCAAAGGACCTAACCTATATACTCAAATAAAAATGTTGTCCGAACAAATAAAAAACAAAAATACTTCGCCCAAAGACCGAAGAATAGCTCTAATATTTTTAATCCACCTGATGGGCGATATGTCGCAGCCTCTGCATGTGGGACGCGAAGAAGATTTAGGCGGAAACAAAATAAATGTAAAATTTTTCAACAAACCTACTAATCTACACAGCGTATGGGACGACAAGCTAATCGATTTCCAAAAATACAGCTATACGGAATTTGCCCAAGTCTTAGACACAAAATCTCCAAAAGAAGTAAAAAAAATCCAAAGCGGAACATTGGAACAATGGCTCTACGAAACCCAACAAGCCACTAATAAAATCTACGCCGATATAAAACCCGATGAAAACTTAAAGTACTATTACAACTACAAATTTAAAGATTTACTGGAATACCAACTTCTTTCAGGCGGATTAAGACTGGCCAAAATACTTAATGAAGTGCTGAAATAATTTTTCAAAAGGCTACTAAATTTTAGTAGCTTTATTTTTCTTACAACATCATAATATCAGGAATGTTTCCTGCGGATTTATAGATCTTTATCACTTGTGCCGCATCTAATACAAAAACTTGGGCACTTATAGAGATATATTTCCCGTTTTTACTCTCACGAGTAGAGATTGTGTTCTTAGTTCCGTCAAATATTTTATATACTTCCGTAAGTTTTTCTTTATCATTAGGAACAATGAATTTGAAAAGGTAATCTTCGGGAAAGCTGTGGGCTTCCGTCAATTTTTCTTCGAGAGATTTATAAAAATCCTCCGGAGTTTGATTGGGGTTATCTTGAAATATCTGCATTTTTTAATAATTAAAATAACAATTTAATACCTGCAATTACCATACCAGTACCCATAATGGCAAGAATAAGCCCCATAAGCTTATCCAGAACGCTTATTACATTCCGTCCAAGCTTAGAGAGGATAAAGTCTCCATACTTCAATGCCAGATAATTGATATACAAGACAAAAGTTACGATTACTGTTACAATAAAAAGATGGATGTAGCCGGTATTAGAAATAAAATCCATTGTAGTAACAATAGTACCAGGGCCGGACAATAGAGGAATAGCTAAGGGAGAAATAGCAATACTGTCATCTAACTCTATATCTGCTGGCATCTTCTTGGTCCCTGCAGTCCTTGATTGCAACATATCAAAACCTATCTTAAATATCAAAATCCCTCCGGTAATCTTAAACGCTGGTATTGTAATTCCAAAAATAGAAAATATAAATTTCCCAAGTAAAACGAAAGCAATAATAATAACCAAAGCTACAATGCACGCTTTCTTAATAATGTACCGTTTTTGTTCTGCTGTATAGCCACTCAAAACTCCTGTAAATGCAGGAATACTTGTGAGAGGATTCAACATCGCAATTAAACCTGTAAAAACTGTTAATGAAAATGCAAAAAGCTGGTTGTCCATATGCTGAAAAATTTCTTGCAAAAGTAACAAAAATTCAACTTACATTTTCATAAATCCTCAAAAGGAATTTTCAATTGTACATAGACCGTCTTTTGTCCGCTTGTATTCAGCCCCGATATAGAAAGCCCCAACAGCCGTACCGCCCTATCGTAGGGTCTCAGCTCCCATAGCCTTAAAGCATTTGTATAAAACTCGTCTGCGGTTTCGTAATAGTGTTCCTGTGTTTTGCTGCGTGTGTAGAGCGAGAAATCCTTGTATTTTATTTTTAGCGTCAGTGTTTTTCCTTTAATAGATTTGGCAGCAGCTCGGTTATAAAGCTCTATGCTTAATGATTTCAATTTATCGTAGAGATGAGCCTCCTCATCAATATTTTCATCAAAAGTATGCTCTACCCCTATGCTTTTTGGAGTTCTATTGGGTTTCACAGGGCTAAGGTGAATTCCTCTGACAACATTGTAATAATATTCTCCTGACTTTCCAAAATACTGTATCAGAAAGTTTTTATCTTTACCCCTAAGGTCTTTGCCTCTGTATATGCCTAAACTAAACATTTTAGCCGCAGTAACCTTTCCTATGCCATAAAATTTCTCTATAGGCAGTTCTTCCAGAAAATTCAAAACTTTTTGAGGGTGTATCGTTTTTTGTCCATTGGGCTTATTGATATCCGAGGCTACTTTAGCCAAAAACTTATTAACTGAAATCCCGGCAGAAGCCGTAAGCCCCGTAGTCTGATATATTTTTTGCCTAATCTCTTTTGCAATCTGATTGGCAGAACTTATATTTTTTTTATTTTGGGTAACATCCAGATAGGCTTCGTCCAAAGATAAAGGCTCTACTAAATCTGTATATTCCAAAAAGATATTCCTAATGATTTTGGAAATTTCTTTGTATCGTGAAAATCTTGGCTTTGCAAAAATAAGATGAGGACATTTCTCTTTCGCTATTTTGGCAGACATTGCCGAGCGGACACCATACTTCCTTGCCTCGTAGCTCGCTGCCGCCACCACGCCTCGATGCTCATATCCTACTGCTACCGGCTTACCTTTCAATTCGGGGAAATCGTGTTGCTCTACAGACGCATAGAAAGCATCCATATCAATATGGATAATTTTTCTTTGGGGCAGAGAATCAGAAACACGAGACTTCATCTTATAATTTCATATTGATTAACCTATCTCGTGTTTCAAATATTTTATAGATACAAGTGACTTAGTGATAATTTTTCACTACACCTTTCACTATTTTTATCACACTTGGCATTGCTTTATTAGCAGCGGCTAAAACTTCCTCGTGAGAAACATTAAAGGAAATCTCAGGACCACCGAGATCCGTAATGATAGAAATACCAAAAACATCCATTCCTTGATGCTTTGCTACAATTACCTCTGGTACTGTACTCATACCTACAGCATCGCCGCCTATGGCACGAACCATTCCATACTCTGCTGGGGTTTCAAAGGTAGGACCTTGAAGGGCTACATAGACACCGCTGTGTACTTTGATATCTGCTGATTGTGCTACATCTTCGGCTATTCTAAGCATTTCTCTATTGTAAGGCTCGCTCATATCCACAAAACGAGGCCCCAACTCATCGTAGTTTCTTCCTCTTAGCGGATGCTCTGGTATCATATTGATATGGTCATTGATAAGCATTATATCTGCTACCCTGAAATTAGGATTTACCCCACCAGAAGCATTAGACACAATAAGATTTTTGATGCCTAAAAGATGAAAAACACGGAAAGGAAAAGTCACCGTTTCGATAGAGTGTCCCTCGTAGTAGTGAAATCTCCCACTCATCATAAGCACCTTTTTACCTTCCAGAATACCATAGATAAGTTTTCCACCGTGCCCTGCTACGGTAGTCTGAGGGAAATTAGGAATTTTCTTATAATCCAATACATGAATAGCTTCCACCTCATCTTTCAACTTACCAAGACCGGAGCCTAATACAATGGCAAAGTCAGGTGTTTCTTTGATTATATTTTTAATAAAATCCGCTGTTTGTTTAAATTTTTCTAACATAATTTATTATTTTATTATTAAAATCCTCCACCCTATCAATCTCTACATTGATGGGCCAATAGTATAATTTCTCTCTTAGTTGATCAAAAGTTTTTAACCTCACATAGTCTTTCTCTGTGGTCAGAATAAGCTTGTAGTCTCCCATTTTTTTGTATTCGCCTACAATTTTCTTTACATCTGCATCTGAAAAACTATGATGGTCTGGAAATTTTAGATGCTTTACTTTCTTAGCAAACCTATCCAAATGCTTCAACAATGGCTTAGGATTAGCAATCCCAGTAATCAGCAAGATGTCGTAATAAGCCAGATTATTATCAGGAAGTTTCTCTGTTTTTGAAAAAACATTTTCATCATAGCTTATCGTAGAGAAATAAACTTCTTGATGAGGTGTTGGTTTTATTCTTGATATGTAATACCGTTTTTTCTCCTCTGTAATATCCGATGGGCATTTGGATACCATAATAACATCTGCCCTTTTCATTCCGTTTCGGCTTTCCCTTAAATCCCCTGCGGGGAGTATAAAATCTTTGAAATAAGGGTCGTTATAATCCGTCATCAAGATATTGAATCCAGCTTTGATACTGCGGTGCTGGTAGGCGTCGTCTAAAATCAACACTCCTAAATCCATATCGCTGATAATTTTTTTAGCTCCAAATACACGGTCTTCGCATACGCCTATTACAAATTTGTTTTTGAAGCGTTCAAAAAGCTGCATTGCCTCGTCCCCCACCATTTTATAATTGCTGTCGTAGTTGGTAATTTTGTAGCCTTTGGTCTTTCTCCCATATCCTCTTGAAAGTACCCCTGTGCGGTATCTTTTAGACAAAAGCTCTGCCAGATACATTACCATAGGTGATTTTCCGCTCCCTCCTACGGACAAATTCCCTACATTGATGATAGGTGTCCTAAACGAAGTGGAACGAAACAATCCTATATCATAAGCTTTATTTCTAAAAGAGGTCCCTATATGATACAAAACAGAAAAAGGATAAAGATACCATCTCTTCATTGTAAGACGCAGTTACAAATTTCCGAGTACAAAAGTAGTAAAATTATCGGTTTTAAGCAGGAAAAACTAAAGCTTTTTCACTAAAAAACCAATACCGCATTTTCACCTCCCTAACACAAATACCGAAGGGATTTTATGCAAATCAGGTTTGTTTTTAGCCCAAAACTTAATAGGCTGAGTGCTAATGAATTCATCGCTCGGGTGATTGATATTTGCTGCTATACAGAGCTGAGCGTTAGGATTCAAGACTTTACACAAATCCTCTACCATAGCATTATTCCGATAAGGAGTTTCCATAAAAATTTGAGAATATCCCGTTCTCTGTACAACCTCTTCCAGGTGCTTTATCTTCTTTTTCCGTTCAGCCTTATCTATCGGCAGGTAGCCGTTAAAAGTAAAATTCTGCCCATTAAAACCACTCGAAATAAGTGCCAAAATGATAGACGACGGTCCGCTGATGGGTACCACTCGGATTTGATTTTTGTGTGCCCATTTTACCATAATGTTTCCAGGATCTGCTATACACGGCAACCCTGCTTCTGAAAGCAACCCAAAATCCTGCCCTTGCTTCATCAAATCTTGAGCTTCTGCCAAATCAGAAGTTTCGGAGTATTTGTCAAGCAAATACAATTTGAGTGCAGACTGGGGTTTCTCCGGACAGAAAAACTTAATTACTCTGCGTGCGGTCTTTTCGTTTTCCACAAAAAAATAATCCGTATTCAGAATGTAAGATTTAATGGCAGGTGCAAAATACTCCAAAGGTGTTTGCTCCGTAAGATATGCCGGAATAAGGAATAACACTTTAATTCGTTTTTGTTGTTATTATTAAAAAAAACTTCTGCTCGAGAAGTTTTGAATTCATTTCGTCTATCTGGTATAAAAAGACTTAAAAGAACAAGCCGCTCCAAAATTTCTGAAACGACTTATTCTTAATTTTTTACTTCAAACTTTTGAGAAGTTTCTCTGTAGAAGAAGTATCTTCGTCTTCTTTTTTGCCTAATTCAATGGATTTCTCTGCCCAAATTTTGGCATTTTTATCATCGCCAAGTTTGTGGTAAAGATTGGCCAATGTATCCGTATTCGCATACTCCTCTGATTTTTTCACAGAAACCTTAGCCCACTCCAAAGCTTTTTCCAAGCCGGCTTTATCATCTACTTTCTCAAAGAAATTCCAAGCTATTTCATTAAGCTGTCCTGACTCAAAATTTTCAGGATTTTTATAGACTTTCAATGCCAATTCCACATACTTTTTATAGTCCTTTTGGTAAAAAGCAATTTCCATTTTTAATGCTGAAAGTGATTGCTCTGCTTTTTCTTTACCCAAAAACTTCTCCGCTTCGGATAAATAAATTTTATCATTTACAGCCAAAGTTTTTCTGTCAAATGCTTTAGCCATTACTTCACGCATTTTGATGCCATTATCTACTTTTTGATACCCCTCCGGAGTTAATGTTTTAGACAACTCTGTTTTATCCTCTACAAATTTTTGGTAATACTGATCTCCTACTTTGCTGATACTCCCAACAAGCAGCATCGCTTCGTCTTTACTATAAGTTTTTGTCTTTTTAGCTTTAAAATACGCTTCTGTTACTTGAGGGAAAAATCCCGGTTCAGCCATTGCTGATACTTCTGCTAATTTGAATAAAAAATCGGGATTGCGATCTCCTTTTTCAAATCTTTCCTTCATCACTTTGTACTGTTTTTCAGGATTAACAGCCGTTTCCCCCAAGTCTATAAATTCCTTTGGAGCAAAATACCCCACCGATCTATGGATAACTTCTCCATCCCCATTCAAAAATAAATAAGTAGGATAAGAATAAACTTCGTATTTCTTAGCAATGTCTTTACCCTCGCCTTTTTCCATATCAAAACGAGCGTTGATAAAGTGGGTATTGTAATAATCTCCTACTTCTTTCTGGGTAAAGACTTTTTTTGCCATCATTTTGCAAGGTCCGCACCAAGAGGTATAGGCATCTAAAAAAATCAGTTTGTTTTCACTCTTAGCCTTTGCTAAAATTTCCTTGAATGTAGTAGTTTCAAAATTGACAGCTTCCTTTTGTCCAAAAGCCATTACTGCTAAAAACAGTAATAAAACCTGTGATATTTTTTTCATAAGTAATAAAAATTAATATTCCACGAATATACAATAAAATAATAAATCCCCACAAAATAAAGTGAGGATTTTTTTACTTGATCAAGATATTATCCTAATTTTTTAGCATCAGCGATGAACTGTGCCAATCCATTGTCTGTTAATGGATGTTTCAACAAACTCAATATAGGTGCTAATGGAGATGTGATAACATCTGATCCTATTTTAGCACAATTGATAATATGCATAGAGTTTCTGATGGATGCCGCCAATATTTGAGTTTCGTACATATAATTGTCGTAGATAAGGCGGATTTCTTCCACAAGGTTCAGCCCATCTGTAGAAATATCATCCAATCTTCCTAAAAATGGCGATACATAGGTAGCTCCTGCTTTAGCAGCAAGTAATGCTTGTCCTGCAGAAAACACTAATGTACAATTGGTTTTTATCCCTTTGTCAGAGAAGTATTTAAGTGCTTTTACACCGTCTTTTATCATTGGAATTTTTACCACGATATTAGAGTGAATGGCTGCAAGCTCCTCCCCTTCGGCAATCATCTCGTCGTAAGTGGTCGATAAAACCTCCGCAGAAATATCTCCCTCTACGATTTCGCAAATTGTTTTATAATGTTTCATAATGGCATCTTTGCCCTGTATACCTTCTTTTGCCATTAGAGAGGGGTTGGTAGTTACACCGTCCAAAATTCCTAAATCCTTTGCCTCTTTTATTTGCTCGAGATTAGCTGTGTCAATAAAAAATTTCATTTTAATTTATATTTATGTTTATTTTATTAAAAAAAAATCAACCCCGCTGATACAAGCGAGATTGATTATAAAAATTAATTACCAAATAACGATTCTATCTTTCGGAGCTTTGTATAGTTTATCTCCTTTTTTTACTCCAAAAGCATCGTACCAGCCGTTGGTATTCACCAATGGACCAAAACTTCTGAAATAGCCAGGTGAGTGCGGGTCTGTCTTCACTTGATTCACCATATACTGAGAGGTAGATTTTGTTCTCCAAACAGTTCCCCAGCTCAAGAAAAATCTTTGTTCTTGTGTAAAGCCGCTAATTTTATCTGGTGTCCCATGGTCTTTTAAATACATTTGCAATGCAGTGTAAGCGATACTCACGCCTCCTAAGTCTGCGATATTTTCTCCGCTAGTAAATACGCCGTTTACAAAACTACCTTTAACGGGCTCATATTTATTATATTGGCTTGCAAGTTCTTTTACTTTTTCCTCAAAATTTTTACGGTCTTCTTTGGTCCACCAGTTTTTAAGGTTACCATCAGCATCAAACTGAGAACCTCCATCATCAAATCCATGGCTGATTTCATGTCCGATTACCGCACCTATTCCTCCAAAATTAACCGCAGGGTCTGCCTTAAAATTAAAGAATGGAGGCTGAAGAATAGCAGCAGGGAAGACGATTTCGTTATTAGAAGGATTATAATAGGCATTTACAGTCTGAGGAGACATTCCCCACTTGCTTTTATCTACAGGTTTATTAACTTCTTCTTTCAGGCTTTTATTATACTCCCACTCATTTACTTGCTTTAGATTTTCATAGAGATTATTGCCGTTAAGGGCAAGGGCAGAATAATCTTCCCACTTATCAGGATAAGCTACTTTCACCATAATCTTATTCAACTTCTCCAAAGCTTTTTGCTTGGTCTCATCAGACATCCATTTCAAATTTTTGATATGTTCGTCGTATGATTTTATTAAATAGCCTATAAGTATTTCCATCTGAGTTTTGGCTTCCGCAGGGAAATACTTCTGTACATAAAGTTTACCGAAAGCTTCTCCCAATATTCCATTTATAATTCCCAAAGCTCTCTTGTTCATAGGGCGTTGTTCTTTTTGCCCTTGTAAATATTTACCATAGAAATTAAAACTGATTTCGTCTAAATTTTTGTCGAGATTAGACGCATTTGAGGCAAGAAGTTTTTCTTTAAGATAATCCTTAATGAGCGGAAGATTTTTCTCGTTCAAGAAGCGGTCTAAGTTCTCATAATACTTTATTTCACCGATGATTACTTTATTCGTATCTACCCCTACTTGCTTCAGATAAGCACTGAGGTCTATGTTCTTTGATAGTTGGGATAGCTCTGCCGAAGTTTTCGGATTATAGCGTTTATTAGCATCTCTGCCCTCCTCAAGTGTTAGTAAACTCTTAGCAAAATCTTTCTCCAACGCTACAATCCGGCTCGCTGTTGCTTCCGGATCTTTATAGCCTAATATACCGAGTAGTTTTGCTACATATTTCTGATATTCGGCAATAGTTTTAGTATTCTCCGCGTTCTCTTTTTGGTAATAATCTCTACCAAGACCCAATCTCGGACCATTAAGATAGATTGCATTCATTTTAGAGTTTTTCATATCTGCATAGACACTCCAGTCATAGAACGGATTGCCTCCGCCATACTTCACTCTATCAACAAAATAGGCTTGAAGATCTTTAATGCTTTTAATGGCATCAATCTTAGCCAAATCGGACTGAATTGGCTTAATCCCCTCTGCATTCCGCTTATCCATATCTATATAAGAGGCATAGAGATTTTGGATTTTTTCACCTTCTGAATTTGCGGGAAAATGATCTTTTAGAATATTATCAAGAATACTTAAACAATTATTATCTGTATTTTCTCTGAGTTCGTTGAAGCTTCCCCAAGAAGCTTTGTCAGATGGTATTTCCGCAGTTTTCATCCAACCTCCGTTTACATAATTGTAAAAATTATCTTGAGGACGAACACTCGTATCCATTTCATTGATTTTGAGACCGTGTTCATTAGGATCATTTAGTTGTACAACCACTTTTTTTTCTGGTTTTACAGCTGTTTTCTGCATCGTAGAGCAAGAAGTAAGAGATACAGCACCCGATAAAGCTAAAACAGCTATGGTTACTTTTTTCATATTATTAAAAATTTTAGAATAATTATTTTTCTTTTTTATAAGTCTTAATGAGAATACTTTTGTTACATTTTAAGATAAGGATAACATCACTACGAGATCTTGTATCACTCTTTGCGAAACAAAATTTACAAAATCTTCCCGAACCAAATGAGGCAAATGAAGTTTGTATGTTTTTTCCTTATCTTTTATCCTGATAGAATAATACACTATCCCTACATCATTGTTAAATTCATCTTTATTAGGCCCTGCCACTCCGGTGGTTGCAACGGCAATATCCGTATCAAACATATTTTGACAACCCTTGCTCATCTCTTGGGCTACGGCTTCAGAAACTACGGTATGAAGACGAATGCTCTCTTCGGAGACACCTAAAATTTTGATTTTCTGATGATAATCGTAAGGAACTATTCCACCTATAAAATATGCAGAACTACCCGATACCGAAGTGATCATCTTAGCGATAGTCCCTCCTGTGCAGCTCTCTGCAGTGGCTATAGATAGTTTTCGCTCTTTCAGTACCTCTGCAAGAATTTCTGCTATGTTGTCTCCATTCCAAGAAAGAATCTTTCCTTTTACCAAAGGTTTCAAATCTTCCGATAGTTTAGAGAGCTGTACCTCAAGCGCCTTTTTGTCCGAACCCTTGGCGGTTAGTTTAAGCCTTACACGGTTCCCTGTGGGGAGGTAAGCCAGCGAAACATTGCTCGGAAGTGCGTCTTCCCAAGATGCTATATGCTCCGACAACTGGCTTTCTGGAAAATCCACCACAGAAATTATTTTTGTCATAATATACGGCAAATCCCATTTTTCAGCGAGAAGCGGCACTATCTGATCTCTCACCAAAGGCTTTACTTCGTAAGGTACTCCCGGCAGTACAAATAGCAGTCTCCCCTGCTCCTCCATCATCATACACGGTGCTGTCCCATTATGGTTCTGCAATACTTTGCACTTAGACGGTACATCTGCCTGAGAACGATTAATCTCAAAAAGTTCTGCTCTGTTTCGTTTTATCAAATAATTTTTGAGATGGGCTAAAGTTTCCGAATCCGAAACCAATTCATCGCCAAAAAATGATGCTACAATTTTTTTAGTCTTATCGTCCTTCGTAGGTCCCAAGCCTCCGGTGGAAATAACGACATCCGCATTAGCCAATGCATATTCCAAACCACGAGTGATAGACGATGCCTCGTCTGCCAGAGCAATAATTTCCTTAACTTCTATCCCTATCCCCTTCATCGCAGAGGCTATAAAACAAGAATTGGAGTCCTGTACATTACCGGATAAAATTTCGTCTCCGATGATGAGTAGTATTGCCTGTTTCATTCTGAAACCTTAATCAACATTGTAGATAATAGGTTCTCCTGTTGCGATTTCTCGTTTTACAATTTGTTCAGGCGTAAGTTTCTCCATATACATAATAAGCGAACGAAGACTGTTTCCGTGAGCTACTACCAACACATTTTCGCCTTTGTCGAGGTGAGGCTTAATCTCAGACTCGTAATAAGGAATTACCCTATCGTAAGTATCTTTAAGGCTTTCTCCGTTAGGTGGCGCTACATCGTAAGAGCGTCTCCATATATGCACTTGCTCATCGCCAAATTTCTGGGCTGTTTCGGCTTTGTTAAGCCCTTCTAAATCGCCGTAGCATCTCTCATTAAGTGCTTTGTCCTTAATCACCGGAATATCCTCTTGGTGAATTTCCTTTAAGATAATTCCTAAAGTGTGCTGTGCACGCTTGAGTGCAGAGGTGTAAGCGAGTGCAAACTTTTCGTTTTTAAGCTCCTCTCCTGCTTTTTGTGCTTCTGCTTTTCCTTTTTCTGTAATGTCCACATCTTTCCAACCTGTAAAACGGTTTTCCAAATTCCACTGAGACTGTCCGTGACGGACTAATATTAGCTTTGCCATAATTGAAATTTTTGATTTTTAATAATATTTTGTTTTAGAATTAAAACTTATTTTCGCAAATTTACAAACTTAAATACGAAAAGAAAAATGCCGCTCTACAAAGAATTATCTTTTGGCACGACCGCCATACTGATTTGGAAACATCATAAGACCGATGATATACCGATTTTAGAGGCTGTAAGCCTTGATGACTTAGACTCAAAACCTATCATTAACCCTAAAAAAATCATAGAAAAAAAAATGATAAAAGCGATGCTCCAGTCGGTACTGCCCAATCATCAATTGAAACATTATACTGACGGCTCTCCATTTGTAGAAATTCCCTCTACACATATTTCCATCAGCCACTCCTACCCTTTTGCGGTTTTGGCGGTATCCAATAAAAAAATAGGTGTGGATATAGAAAAAATATCCGATAGAATACTAAAACTAAAAGACAAATTCCTTAGTCCGGAAGAAAAAGAATGGCTTTCTCCTAAAGATGATACCGAGCAACTCACGGAAATATGGTGCATTAAGGAAAGTTTGTACAAAATACATCCCGAAAAATTTTGGTCGCTGAAAAAATATTATCAAGTAATGCCTTACACTAATAAAAACACTTCGCCCATTTCTTGTAAAGTATTAAACAATGGACAAACAACACACTACAATGCTAAAATTGAACACATAGAGGATTATATTTTATCCGTTGTAACCGCCTGATTTCTGAGTTTTAAGGCTATCTTTCGTTGGTCTTTTACCACACTGAAAATAAGTTCTAACAATTCTCTAATACTCTTGAGCTGCGTGAGATGGGTAACATTATCCAACTCTGTATTAGCCACTAATCCGTCATTTGCAATTTCTGTTTTTCTTTTTTTCAGAAGCTCATCTACATAGTCCTCTGGTGTCATATCACTTTTATCATTGAGTTCTTGGTCGTAATAATCATCATTTAGTATTGTCTCTATTTTTCTAAATTCAGAGCTTATCTTTGTTTTCCAAGTCTGAAAATCAACTTCTGGGAACAGCTCCTTCGACTTTGCAAAACGAGATAACGATGCGATGTAAGCTGTGGAAAGATGAGCTGTAGTTACAAACTGGTGGATATGCTCCATCCGTTTCTGCTGTGCCTTAGGGTCCGAAAGCATTCGCTGAAAATTATCCGAAAAATTTGCCAAAGATATAATGGCATTTTTACGAAGAAGGCGGTAGCGTTCATCATCCGAAGCCTGATGCAAAAAGATATCCATTACCTCTTCAAAATACTTATGATTATCTCTTATCGTTTGTTTCATAAACTGTTTATTCTGCGTATGCTCCCATACGGGAAGTACAAAATACGAAACTGCAAAAGCCACTATACCGCCTATAAATGTGTCAAATATACGATACTCAAGCAGCTGCATTTCTCCGCCCGGTTTCAAAAAATTAAAAGTCAAAAAGACATATACCGTTAGAAAAAGTACTCCCCAAAAATATTGAGTCTTAATGAGCATAAAACAAATAGTCATAGACAAAAACAACAATAACAAAAGTACCCAAGGTATATGAACAAAGTAAATAATAAGAAACCCTAAAGCAGCTCCTGCCGAAGTACCATACAGCCTTAATATATTTCGGTTTTTTGTAATACTATATGCCGGTCTCATAATGGCAATTATAGTAATGAGAATCCAATAAGAATGTCCCAAATCCGGAAAAGCTAAAGCAATGGCATAACCTATCAACATAGCCAGTGTTACTCTAACTGCGTGCCTGAAATGAGTGGATTTTAACGAAAAATTATTTTTGAAAATCTTGATATTTAGCGGTTGTTCTTTTGGTAAAAATTTTTCAAGATCCAACCCTGAAGACAAGCTCTTCGCAAGTTTCGGATCTTGTGTCGCCGTAGTATAGATCGTTTTAATGTCTTCGCCCACCTCGGCTATTCTCATCAAAATCTGCCTTAAAATCATAAAATCCTCTACATTGCCGGAACTTAACCGCCTCTGTCTAAGCTCAAAATAAGTACTAAAACAATCACTATAAACAGCATCTATATCGTGCAATATTTTGGGTTTCGTCCCGGACTGAATAGCGATGCCGATATTCTCCAATTCCTCGGATAAAATAACAAGCAGCCTCTCCAGCTTAGAAAAAATCTCTTCCCCCTCAAATGCCTGATGGAGTTTTTTGTAATCACTTTCGGAAGTAAACAGCCTTTCATATAAATCTATGCTGTTGATAAACAAAAGCATCAGTAATCTGCTTGTAGTAGTAGATTCATTGACAAATTTTCTCGTCTTGAAAACCAATTCCCGAGTTTCCTCTTGTTTATTTTTAATCAAAATTTGTCTTCCCAAAAGATCTTTTACCACCTGGCTGATGTCCGTATTTTCTTTATAAAACCCCGACCTTACTTTTAGAAACTGCGAAAGTTCTATATAATTTTCTCCCACCATCTGCCGTGCCAATTTATAAGGCTGCAGTTTGGACAATACAAGCAACAACAAGAAATACCAAATACTGCCTGCCACAAAGGATAAAACACTTATAACAATATGTCCACTCGTAATATGCCCATCTATAAATATCGCTAAAACAATAAGCGATAAGCCCCCCAAAGAAGTAAGACGAGCACCATATATGCCAATCATATTGAAAAACATGCTGAAAATAATTATCTCTAAAAAACCGAGTATAGGAAAATCTTTCAACAAACTGGCTATTATAGCTACTACAAAAAAAGATATAATAGAGCCTATAAGTGTATTCCGTCTTCTAATAAATGGTCCAGGATTATCTACAAACCCTGCAAAACTGGTCCCCAAAGGGAACAAAAACATCATCTCGAATATCCCAAAATATCCAAATATAATAGAGGGAACGACAATAGCCAATGCACTCCTCACTCCTGCATAAGTCTGCTTTGCAGAATAGAACTGTTTCAGTTTTTTGGTATAATTCATAGTGCAAAAGTAAGTATTTGATAAAATCTATTCAAAAAACATTGTAGGTCTTTGGTTAAACAAATCCTTAAATAAACTACAAAAGGTATCTATTCTAAGTCTGATTTTTATGAATTTTAATTACCTTTGCAGTTGATTTTAAATAAGATTTAGATTATGCAGTTATCCGAACAAGAAATTATCCGCAGAGAAAAATTACAGAAACTAACTCAGATGGGCATCAATGCCTTTCCTGCAGATGAATATCAAATTTTAGATACTACCCGGACTATAAAAGAAAACTTCCAAGAAGGCAAAAAGGTAAAACTCGCTGGAAGGTTGATGTCTCGAAGAATACAAGGCAAGGCATCTTTCGCAGAACTGCAAGACTCTTGCGGGCGTATCCAAATTTATTTCAACCGTGACGAGATATGCCCCGGAGAAGATAAAACACTCTATAACGATGTTTATAAACACCTTTTAGACCTTGGTGATATTATCGGTATCGAAGGAGAGCTGTTCAAAACTCAAGTGGGAGAAATGACGGTAATGGTTAAAAATTTCACACTATTAACCAAAGCTCTACGCCCGCTACCACAAGCCAAAACAGATGAAAACGGCGTGGTACACGATGCCTTTAACGACCCGGAGCTAAGATACAGACAACGCTATGTAGATTTGACCGTAAATCCGCAGGTTAAAGAAATTTTTGTAAAGCGGACAAAACTATTCAATGCTATGCGTCAGTTTTTTAACGATGCAGGCTATTTCGAGGTAGAAACGCCTATCCTACAAGCCATTCCGGGAGGTGCTGCGGCGAGACCCTTTATCACCCACCATAATGCATTGGACATTCCGCTATATATGAGGATTGCCAACGAGCTATACTTAAAACGTTTGATTGTAGGCGGTTTTGACGGCGTTTATGAATTCTCAAAAAACTTCCGAAACGAAGGAATGGACAGAACCCACAATCCGGAATTTACCGCAATGGAAATCTATGTAGCATACAAAGATTACAACTGGATGATGGATTTTACAGAGAGACTTTTGGAACATTGTGCCTTGGCGGTTAACGGTACTACCAAAGCTGTTTTCGGGGAACACGAGATAGACTTCAAGGCTCCTTACCCGAGAATCTCTATGACGGATGCCATTAAAAAATATACAGGTTTTGACATTACGGGTAAGACAGAAGAAGAACTAAGAAGTTTTGCTCGATCTATCGGCATTGAGGTAGATGAAACAATGGGTAAGGGCAAATTGATAGACGAGATTTTTGGTGAAAAATGCGAGGGAAATTTCATTCAGCCCACTTTCATTACGGATTATCCTGTGGAAATGTCGCCGCTTACCAAAAAGCACCGTAGCAAAGAAGGGCTTACGGAGAGATTTGAGCTGATGGTTTGCGGAAAAGAAATTGCAAATGCTTATTCCGAGCTCAATGACCCTATCGACCAAAGAGAACGCTTTGAAGAACAGCTAAAACTATCCGAAAAAGGAGACGACGAAGCAATGTTCATCGACCAAGACTTCCTAAGAGCGTTGGAATACGGTATGCCGCCAACAGCCGGTTTGGGTATAGGTATGGATAGGCTTATTATGTTCCTTACCAATAATACGTCTATTCAAGAAGTGCTATTCTTCCCTCAAATGAAACCGGAGAAAGCTCTACCGAAAGTAGAACTAGGAGAAAATGAAGAAATTATCCTTAATATTCTTAATAAGAATAACGGAAAAATGTTGATTGGAGATTTGAAAACTCAATCAGGTTTAAGCGGAAAAAAATGGGACAAATCCTCTAAACTATTAGTCTCTAACAATTTAATTCATATAGTAATCGAGGGAGAGAATAAATATTTTCAAATGGTCGAGTAAATATAAGTACTTATTGAATATACACTAAATACTTACGATAGGTTGTCTTCGGGCAACCTATTTTTGCAATATGTAATAGGAGAAAATAAAAATAGTAAATAATATATTTAATTTTAAGACAATGGAATTAGAAAAAACAAAACAACTTGTAGAGTACTTTGAAGACAGAATTGTAACAGCATTTCAGTCAATTCGTTTTAATAGATTTTTATGAAGGAGGCTATAATGAGAGGATTGAAGATGAGTTTTTTTATGAAGAATATTTTGAGTAATATGAACAAGGTATTATCAACTTACTTTTAGAGGTTGAAAATGAGACGAGCAGTGAATTTATGAAGCTTAAAATAAGATTAATAAAACTCAAAAGAGTAATTGATACTAAGTTAGCAAATAATTCTGTTGACGAAAAACCATTAAAATATAATAGAATAGGTCATTTTCTTTTGAAAGATAAATTTGATAAGCAGAAATTTGTATCTCTTTTATATTCAAAATTAATCTCGAAAAATTTTATTGAATGTTCTATCGAAGACTTTGAAACAATATTTGAAGAGAATAAATATTTCAAAAAAATTCAATGGAAAGGAACAGAATTACAACTCACATTTTTAATAAACTCATTATTGAAATTTTTTGATACCGATATAAATAAAAAACACTATAAATTAATGGAAACATATTTCATAAATAAAATTAGAAATTATGTATTTAAAATCATTCTGAAAGGCTTAAAAATTAGAAGGTAGTAATTTAATTTTAAAACTTGATGAGAAAATAAATTTTGTCCTTTTTTAGAAATTAGTTTTGTATTTTTTCATACAGAGTAACTTTTTTCTTTCATGAAATTTCCATATGCTATAGGGATTATCAGATTCAATTGATTTTTTGTGTTTGTGGTATAAGGCTAAGGCATAAAAAACTTTAGCCTTATTTTTTCAAACTATTCAAACAATGAAACTTAGATTTCAATATTATCTATAAAAAGATATCATCATTATAGAGACTATCATAAGACAGGAACCAACTATTCGTCTTTCAGTAAGTCCGGACGCTTCTCTCGTGTTATTTTCAGAGCTTGATCGTATCTCCATTCTTCTATTTTTGCAAAATTTCCACTAAGGAGAATTTTTGGCACAGAAAGATTTTTATAAATTTCCGGACGAGTGTATATGGGGGGCGAAAGTAAATCATCTTGAAAACTGTCTGAAAGTGCAGACTGTTCGTCATTGAGAACTCCCGGAATAAGCCTTATCACAGCATCTGCCAGCACGCAAGCCGCCAGTTCTCCTCCCGTCAAGACATAATCTCCTATAGATATCTCTTTGGTAATGTGCAGGTCTCTTACTCTTTGGTCTATCCCCTTATAGTGCCCACATAGAAAAATTAGATTTTCTGTAATAGAGAGTCTATTGACCGTCTTTTGATTCAGTGTTTCCCCATCCGGAGTCAGATAGATAATTTCATCGTAGTCTCTTTCGGATTTTAATTTAGAAATACATTTGTCTATGGGCTCTACCATCATTACCATTCCTGCACCGCCTCCGTATGGTGTATCGTCTACTTGTTTGTAATTATTGGATGCATAATCCCTTAATTGATGAAAATGAACTTCTGCCAGTCCTTTTTCTATAGCCCTCTTAAGTATGGAAGTTTGGAAAGGGCTTTCCATAAGCTCCGGTACTACACTGATGATATCTATTCTCATAATATTTTTTTCTTAGATGGATAAAATATAAGGCGTAAGGAAGAATCTCTATTGATATAGCTCCACATCCAGTTGAAAAATATTGCCAATTTATTTCTTACCGAAAGTATCAGCATTAGGTGCAAAAACATCCAAAAATACCAAGCAAAAATACCTTGAAATTTTACGAATGGTAAATCTATAACTGCACGGTGTTTGCCTATGGTAGCCATAGAGCCTTTATCTAAATATTCATATTCTTTCCAATCTTTTTTAGATTTTTTACAGATATTCTTTCCTAAATTTTTTCCTTGATTAATGGCTACATTAGCTACCTGCGGATGTCCTTTGGGATATTTTGGTGTTTCCATATATGCAATATCTCCGATGGCAAAGATATCTTCATAGCCGATGACACGGTTATATCTATCCACAATATATCTATTGCGGAAAATTTGTTCTTCTTTTAGCCCTTTTATAATGTTTCCCGTAACTCCCGCAGCCCAAATGACATTGGTAGAAGCAAGGGTTTTTCCACTGTTGAAATACAATGTTTCCCCATCGTAATCCGTTACTTTGTCACCAGATATTAGAGCTACACCAAGATTTTTCAGATATTTTTCGGATTTTATTTGAGCTTCTTGACTCATCACAGAAAGAGGGCGGTCTGTTGCACTTATCAATATTATCTTCAGATCGTCAAAGTTCATTCTAGGATAATCTCTTGGAAGAATATCTTTTTTCATTTCTGCAAATGCACCAGCTAGTTCTACTCCAGTGGGACCACTTCCTACAATCACAATATTCCAGTTTCCTTTATCAGAACTGTGTCTTTCTATGATAAGTTTTTCAAAAGTCAATAGGATATGGTTTCTAATAGAAATAGCCTGTCCTGTATTTTTCATACCATAGGACAGCTTTTCCATATTTTTGTTTCCGAAAAAATTGGTTTTACATCCTGTTGCTATAACGAGCTTATCATAACTATACTCTGCATCTGTTGTTATTATTTTTTTATTTTCGGGAAGTATTTGAGTAACTTCTGTCATTCGGTATTGAATATTATGCGAACGCTGAAAAATTTTCCTAAAAGGAAACGAGATATTAGATGGATCTATACGCCCACAAGCTACTTGGTAAAAAAGAGGTTGAAACATATGATGATTCACCTTATCTATAAGTAATACTTTTTTGTTTTTACCATTCAGCTGTCTAGCAAGCTGCAATCCCGCAAATCCACCTCCTATAATGATAATTTTCTCTCTTATTTCCATACTGCAAAAATAAGAATTTAGGATTTTATATTGATTGATGATAGAGTAATTTAATACAATTTCCTATAAAGCTCAATAAAATTTATATCGAAGTTGTTTTCTTTTATATTCGCCTATTGTTTTTTGTAAATAGCTCCAATTCCTTATTTCACCAAACCTTCCTAAATCCAAAACTTATTTTTAATATTATTTTGAGAGTTAGAGAATTTAAAAGATTCTTTCGTACCAGTATATACAAATTTCCACAATAATGTTTTATGCTAAATTTTATTTAGCAAAATACTAAAAGTGAATACGATTTACGGATTTATTTTCTAAAAAAACAACAAATCAAAATATCTTAAAATATCATTTCATCTTTTACTACGCCTCTATTTTGGGCAAAAGGTAAAAGCTCTGTATTGATAAAAGATTTAATTTCCGTTTCTGTACCATTATTAGGGAACAGCAAATGTACATTGGCACCTGCATCCAAAGTGAAGAATAAAGGCAGCTGACTTTCTTTTCGGAATGCCCAGATTCTATTGATAGTATTTAATGTATTGGTTTTCATTAGAATAACCGCAGGGTCGCACATCATCATCATCGCGTGAAGAGATAGTGCTTCGTGTTCCACTAATTTCATAAACCCCTCTAAATCACCTTTCTTTAGTATTTTTTTTAATGGAATAAAATTCTCTTTAGCTTCTTGAAAACGCCTTTTGGCATAAGGATTTGTATCCATTAGAGCATGTCCTAAAGTAGAAGATACACTTTTTTGCCCTTCATGAATAAGTAGTACCCAATCATTAAAACTTCTGAAAATAGGGTGAACTTCATCTTTGGGATATGGTACACCAAATAAATTGGAGCTTCCTTCTACTTCGAGAGTTTCACCCCATACCACAAGTCCTTTGTAGAGGCTTCTACAGGCACTCCCACTTCCCAATCTTGCCAGAAAACTCGCTTTTTGAATAGAGAATTCATCGTTGTCTGATGAAGTAAAAATTTTATCCAATTGCATCAACCCCTTTGCTATGGCACCAAACCCCGAAGCCGAACTTGCTATGCCAGAACTGTGAGGAAAAGAGTTTTCGGTTCTAATAATATATTCCCCTTTTAATACCCAAGGTAGATAAGATTCAATAGTCTTAAAATATAGGGCAATTTTTTCTGCAAATTTCACTTCCTCTTTGCCTCCAAGAAAAAGTCTTACACCGAAACTCTTATCACAAGTAAAATCAATTTTTGTATTTGTTTTAGCATAGTTCAGCGTATAGCTGATGCTGGGGTTGGCAGGAATTTGAGATGGAAATTTCCCCCAATATTTGATGAGAGCAATATTAGAAGGGCATTCTGCTTCTACAATAGTGCTTTTAAGACTAAAATCTTTTTTACCTAAGAATATATCAGACATTTTATAATTTTACGGGTTAAAAATACAAGCTTTCAATTTCATTAGCATATTTACTCATTACTACTTGTCTCCGGATTTTTAAGGTAGGGGTAATCTCTCCCAAATGTATCTCAAAATCTTTGGGAAGCAGTACGAATTTCTTTATTTTTTCATATCCTGACAGAGGATTGAGTAACTCTGTAATAACATCTTGGTAAAGTTGATAAATTTTTTCGTTCTTCAAAGTTTCTTTCCAAGATGTCAATTTAACACCAAGTGCATTCAGTTTCTTTTCTAAAACCTCAAAATTAGGAACGATAAGTGCGGTTACATAGGGTTTTCCCTCTGCAACTACCATCACTTGCTGAATGAGATTAGAATTAGTAAGAAGATTTTCTATGGATTGGGGGATAATGTATTTACCATTAGAGGTTTTCATCAAATCCTTTATTCTATCGGTGATGGTAAGGGTATTGTTTTTAAAAATGCCAGCATCTCCTGTCTTGAACCAGCCATCTCTTGTAAATACTTTTTCATTTTCTTCAGGCATTTTGTAGTAGCCTTTCATTACGCTTTTTCCTTTTACTAAGATTTCGTTGTTCTCCCCTATTTTTATTTGAGTACTTCCGATAGGGACACCTGCTGTACCATATTCATAGTGTGTGTTTGGGAAACAAGTAAGAGTCGCTGTAGTCTCTGTAAGCCCATACCCCACAGTAATGTGTACCCCTATAGTATCAAAAAACTTAATGATTTCCGGAGATATAGATGCTCCGCCACAAGGCATAAACCACAAATTACCTCCGAGTTTTTTCTTTATTTTCTTAAATACCAAAGCATTAGCTATACCATTTCTAAATCTCAATCCTAATGGAATAGATTTACCTTGCCGTTTCAGCTCTGCATATATTTCACCTTGTTTCAGTGCCCAGTAGAAGAGGCGTTTTTTAGTTGTATTATTACTTTTCTCCAAGTTTTCTTGTATAGCACAATATATTTTTTGGTAGAATCTCGGCACGGCACACATCATCGTCGGTTTCACTTTTTCTAATGTGTGGGCGATAAGTTTTGTATTCTCTAAAAATACCACCTTCGCTCCTCCATACAGACAGAGTAGAGTCCAGCTTCTTTCAAAAATATGGCTTAGCGGCAGGAATGCCAAAGAAGTTTCTTCCGTAAAATTTTTGAACTTAAAAAACTCAAAATGTGCTTCAAAAGCATTTGCAAAATTACCGTGTGTAATCATTACGCCTTTGGGGGTTCCCGAAGTTCCGGAAGTATAAATAATCGTCGCTATATCGTCTTCTTCTTTTGGAACTATTTCTAAATCCTCCGGACTTTTAACGATAATAGTCTCAAAATGACAGCTGTTTTTTGCTCTCAGTACGGTGGATTTTTTAGCGGCGATGATATGTTCCAAAGTCTCGCATTCCTGCATAATCTCCGCACAAGCATCATACTGCTCCTGATTGCCTACCATTACGGCTTTGGCTTCCGAATCTTTTATGCAATATAGTGTTTGCTCTTTGTTGTTGGTAGCATATATGGGTACGGTAATGGCACCTATCGCCATCGTCGCCAAATCCATAATAATCCATTCTGCAGAATTGTCTGCATAGATTGCAACTCGGTCGTTTTCTTTTATTCCTAATTTTTTCAGTGCATTGGCTGTTTTATAAATAGTCCTGCGAAACATCTGCCAGCTGATGTCTTTCCATTCATCGTATTTTTTGAAACCAATAGCTGGTTTTGTAACGAATTTTTCGGCATTTATCTCTATAAAATTACTAATGTTCATTAAGCTTTTCTTTATGATTAAGATAATGATTAAGATGATATTCCAGACTTTCTTCTACAGGAATAAAATCATAGTCCAATAAATTTTTAATTTTCTCATTGCTTACTTTCCCGTCCGTAATCAAAGCATTGATATTCGCAAGATTAACAGCTCTAAGCAGCGGTATCGCCCAGCTGACTAATGATGCTAATTTCCCTACAGCTCGCAGTACAGATGACGAAACTACAGCCGCTTTTTTTAGATTCATTTTTCCTCTCACAAAATCGGATACCTCTTGGTAAGATTTATTTTCTGAAATCAAGATAAATCTTTCTCCAAAGATATTTTTATTCATCAGTTCCGTTGCTATCTTGGCTACATCTCTCACATCTACATAGCCTATGACGCCCTGGGTAGTATATTTGATCTTCATAAGAGTACTAAACATCGTACCGCTGCTTTTACCCCAGTTCCCGGAGCCTATGATAATACCGGGATTGATGATACAGACATTCATCCCCTCTGCACCGGCTCTCCAAACTTCCATTTCAGAAAAATGCTTAGATACGGTATAATACGGATGCAGCAGTTTGGAATTATAATTGGAATTTTCATCCAAAAATCCTTTTTCATTAGCTCCGTCTAATACCGCGATAGAACTAACGAAAAGAAACTTTTTCACATTCTTTTCGCTCGAGATATAGAGTATATTTTTTGTACCATTTATATTGGTATGGTACATATTCTTTTTATTTTTAGGATTAAAACTCACTATCGCAGCACAGTGATAGACTTCCTCCACCCCGTCCATAGCTTTCCTTAAAGAATCCAAATCATCAAAATTTACATCTACCCACTCTATGTTGGAAAAGAATTTTTCGCCATTTTTGTCATATTGCATAAAGGTTTTTCTTACATCTTCCGTATCCGAATGAAGACGCTTGGCAGCACGCACCGCTTTGCCTTGTTTTAGCAATTCCAAAACAATTGTGCGACCTAAAATTCCTGTAGCTCCTATTACTAAAACCATCTCTTTAATTTATTCAAGGCATAAAGATACTAATTTTTTAATAAGAAATCTTTTACTGCTTGGTTAAAATACTTCGAATTGTCTGCTTGTACCCAATGGGCCGCATTAGGCACTTTCAGAATTTTGGCGTTTGGAAATTGCTGCTTAATGAGAAATTCATCTTGCGGCAATATGTAGTTGGATTTTTCGCCACCTATGAATAAAGTTTCTCCATTAAAGATAGAAAAAGTAATGGCATTGGCCACCATTGTATTGTATTCGCTGCATAAAGTATCAAGGTTAAATCTCCAATTAAGTTTCTTTTCTTCTGTCCAATAAAGATTTTTTGCCAAAAACTGAATTACTGCCGGCTCGTGAATATATTGAGAAAGATGCTCCACTACGCCCTGCCGAGAAGTAATTTTGTCAAAATCTACAGTTTTCAAGGCTTTTATCACCCCCTGATGATGAGGTGGATAGGCTTTTGGAGATATATCTACCACAATGAGTTTTTCTACTTTTTCGGGATATTTTACAGCAAATTGCATTACCGCTTTGCCACCCAAGGAATGCCCCAAAAGATGGGCTTTTTCTATATGGTTGGCATTCATATAGTTCAGAATATCCTCCGCCATATCATCGTGAGACATTTGATTGGAATGAAAACTCTTACCGTGGTTCCTTAGGTCCAGCAAGTGAGTAGGTATTAGTTCCCCAAACTCTCGCCCAAAACTTCCCCAGTTATCCAACATACCAAACAGTCCGTGAAATACAAGTAGCGGGGTGGCAGATTGTTCTTTACCGTATATTTTTGAATGTAGTATTTCCATATTTATCATCAATTACCATTTTGCTAATCTCTTGAGGTAGGCTTGTATTGTATTTTCCAGTCCTAAATAAAGTGCCTCCGAAATCAGGGCGTGCCCAATAGAAACTTCCAGAAGATTAGGAATATTATCGGCAAAAAATTTAAGATTTTCAAGGCTTAAATCGTGTCCTGCATTGATGCCTAAACTATGTTTTGAGGCTTCTTCAGCTGTTGCAATGTACGCTTCAATGGCTTTCTGCTTGTCTGCGGCATAGTTTTTTGCGTAGCTTTCCGTATATAGTTCTATGCGGTCGGCTCCTGTTTTAGCAGCATACTGTACCATTTCAGGATTTGGGTCGAGGAATATAGAGGTTCGTATTCCTGCATTTTTGAATTCGGCGATGGTATCGCTAAGGAACTCACTGTGTTTTTTGCAGTCCCAGCCGGCGTTAGAAGTAATGGCATCATCAGCATCCGGCACCAGAGTTACTTGTTCCGGCTTTACTTCCAAAACCATATCGATAAAGGAACGATGAGGATTTCCTTCTATGTTAAATTCTGTATAGACAAGAGGTTTCAGGTCATACACATCTTTCCTCGTAATGTGCCTCTGGTCTGGGCGTGGGTGTATGGTAATCCCTTGTGCTCCAAATTTTTGTGCATCTACGGCTACCTGGGTAACACTCGGCACATCACCACCTCGTGCATTCCTGAGGGTCGCTATTTTATTGATATTTACACTTAGTTTAGTCATAATGTTCTTTTATATTTTAACGCTTACTTGCATTATTTCCAAGTCAAATTCTTTTGCTGCCACGAGTAAATGGTCAAATATATCGGCTTGTATTTCCTCGTACCGCTCCCATTTGGAGTCATTCGTAAAACAATAGATTTCCAAAGGTAGCCCTTGAGTCGTTATTTCCAGCTGTCTTACCAATAATGTGCCGCTTGGGTCTATGTTAGGATTATTGACAAGATATTTCAGTGCATATATTCTGAAAGTTCCAATATTGGTAAGCTGAGGACCGTTTATGATTTCCTTATTATTGGGCATCCCCAATTTTACTCGTGCTACATTTTGCCATTTTTCTTGCAGATAATCTTGTATAAGGTTAATTTTTGAAAGCCTCTCATAAAGTTGCTCATCTACGAATTTGAAAGATTTTATATTAAAAATAATAGCCCTTTTTATCCGTCTTGTGTTGGTTTCAGACATCAGCTGATAATTCTTTATCTCTGTCGAAAGAAGATCGTAAGTAGGCACGGTAGAGACCGTTTTATCAAAGTTCAATATTTTGACAGTGAGCAGGCTTATTTCCTCTATCGTTCCTTCTATGTTGTATTTGGGTATGCCTATCCAGTCCCCCACTTTTAGATTTTTGGAAGTAGAAACATGAATACCCGTAACAAATCCCAATATAGTATCTCGGAAGATCAACAAAATAACCGCAGTCATTGCTCCCAAGCTCCCAAGAATTGTCCCTGCCTTTATATGAAAAATCACAGAAACACCTATGAATATAAAGAAAATATACCCTATAAGTTTTAGAGATTGAGTAATGGCTCTAATGGTGGTAATCCTATAAAAATCTTTTTTGTAATAATAGTATTTCTCTATAGATTTTAGAATCCTAAAATATAAAATACCAAATGCCGCCACTTGCAACAATCCAAAAATAGTATCTAAAAAAGCATAGCTCTTGGGGTGTTTATAGAAAATAGAATATACCGCTTCGGAAGTTAGTCCAATGGCAATAAAATTGGCAAACGAATTAGTAACTTTACTTTCGTAGAGACTTTTTATCAATGATTTATACGAGTATTTTTTCAATACAAAATAAAATATCCGAAAAATAATCTTGAATATTCTATCTATTGTTAATAAAAGTAAAACCAAAAACAAAAATTCCACAGCGATATCTACCCACAGCCTCCACCATACATTTGGAAAGTGAGCAAGAACCCATTGATGCATAGCATCACTTATTTGGATAAATAAATCTACCGTTTCGTCTTTTCCATCTCTCATAGCACAAAAATACAAAAAGTAAGTTTACGGAAGGGTAAGAGTTTATGTAAATTTTATATTCACGGCAACCGATACACCTCGATAAATGACACCAATTGTATGGAATACGGTTTTACACAGACGGAGATAGCCAACAAGGCATATATTTATAAACTAATGCCCATCAAGCAATAACACACAATTGCCATAAAGACTTAATCAACAAAAATACTATTAAAGATTATCGATTGGAAGAATCTCTAAATAAAAATATCTAAAAACAAGTATGCCCTATCACAACAATGATAAAAACCTCATTTTTTTCCAAAAACAGTATAACGAAGAGAGAGAACTATACACTTCCGCATTCCATCTTTCCATATGCTTACCGATTTCCTTACAATCGCTATAAGCAATAAAGGTGAGCATAGCCATAAACATTTTGCCGTACATTTTTTTCATCATTTATTTCTATAAACTTACTGAATTTAATGTCTTTAAGAGTTCATCATTCAAATCTAAGTTAAGCATATTTAAATTGATTAGAGACTTAAGCCCAATAAAAGCCGTTAAGATTTTATGATTAACAATATGATCATTTACAATTTTCTCTTTATCTTTGGTGAAATTATTTAGATATGATTAAAGTAGGACTTGTAGGTGCCGGTCACCTTGGGAAAATTCACCTCCGGCTACTCCAACAATCAGAAAAATACAATCTCATAGGCTTCCACGATTCCGATAGAGAAAACGGAAAACACATAGAAGCTGAATTTGGCTACAAATATTTTGAAGACTTAGAAGCACTTCTCTCCGAGATAGAAATGTTAGACATCGTAACGCCTACGCTCTACCATTACGATTATGCTCAGAAGGCTATTGATAGGGGGCTCCCTTTCTTTATAGAAAAACCAATTACCCAAACTTTGGAACAAGCCGAGAGTATCATTAGGCAATGTAAAGAAAAAAACATAAAAGCCCAGGTGGGACATGTAGAGCGCTACAATCCGGCATTTTTAGCTACCAAGCCATACATCAAAGAGCCTATGTTTATAGAGATTCACCGCTTGGCAGAGTTCAATCCGAGAGGGACAGATGTTTCCGTGGTTTTAGACTTAATGATTCACGATTTGGATATTCTGCTCAGCCTTGTAAAATCTGAAATAAAGGAAATACACGCCAGCGGTGTCTGCGTAGTCAGTAAAACACCGGATATTGCCAATGCCAGAATATCTTTTGAAAATGGCTGTGTGGCCAATCTTACTACTTCCAGAATATCAATGAAAGCAATGCGAAAAAGCAGATTTTTCCAAAAAGATGCCTATATCTCCGTAGATTTCTTAGAAAAGAAGGCAGAAGTCATAAGAATGCAAACGGCACCAGAACATCCGTCTGAGTTTGATATGATTATCGAAAATGCAGAAGGAGAACGCAATCAAATCCTTTTTGAATACCCCAATATACAGCCTAATAATGCCATCTTAGATGAATTAGAAAGCTTCGCCGAATCCATTACGGAAAACAAAGCAGTAGAAGTATCATTGGAAGATGGCACCCACGCTCTGAAAGCCGCACTGAAAATAATGGAGCTTATTGCTAAATAAACTTAGAATTTTGGATATTGCTTTTCTAAAAAAGGAATTTCAGGGTTTAAGATTTCTAAAATTAAATTTTTTACGCCTATCATCACCCTATCAGCCACAGTCATATTATTGATGCTCTGTGGCCCTTTTTTTATTTCGTAGAAACTCCAAATACTACATTCTACCGAGGAAGTAAACAATTCCGGTGAGATATGCCTGAGGCAATAATCGTAGAAGCAAAGCTGTATAATCTGCTTTTTGCTGTCATTAACAAAATATTCACTATTTATTCTTGAATTTAAGCTTTTAGCCTTTGCGGTTTTGTAGTCTATCACCCGTACTTTGTCGTCCAGCCGGTCTATACGGTCTATAATCCCTGTAAAATAAACTTTGTCGTCTGCCTCTTCTCCCAATGAAAACGACACATCTTTGAATGACTTCTCTAATCCTATAATCTCCAAACGATGCCCCTTTTGTACTAAATCCAAATCATAACGAAGCATCTCTTCAAGGGTTTTTCGGGCGAGAGCTTTGTGAATGTAATTCACTCCGGTATTGTAAAAATCTTTGGTGTATTTAAGCTGTTCTATACATTGGTCCAATATCGCATCAGCCTCGCCGATAGCTTGCTCCAAATCTGACTTTGTAACGATTTTCCCTACAAAATTTTTGTAAACCGCTTCAAGCGCATTATGCACTATCGTTCCGTAGCTTCGTACGGACAGTTCCTCCTCTATTTCCCGCTCTTCCGATATCCCTAAAACTTTGTTGAAATAAAAATCTATAGGATTTCTGAGGTAAGTGTTAAGGCTCGATACGGATATTTTTTTAGCCCAATTTTCCCTAAGGTTTTCAATAATTTCAGGAGTTTTAGGAATGGTAATTAAATCATTTTTTACCTCTTCGGATTGGGCTTCTATTACCACTTGCTTTATATCGTGGGGGCTTTCGATTTCCAATTGTCGGATAAATCGGCTTTTCTCTCCGGTATTCAATCCGGAACTCAAGCTATTGTATATGATGCTAATTTTTTTTGCAGACTGGATAAGTCTGTAAAAGTGATAAGCGTGAATGCTGTCATTCTCCAAAAAGGTATTCAGTCCAAAAATTCGCCTTACATCAAATGGCAAGAATGAACTCTGCTGGTCTCCCTGCGGTAGTTTTCCCTCGTTGGCAGACACCAAAATCACATTATCAAAGCTAAGCAAACGCGTTTCCAAAAGCCCCATTACTTGAAGCCCCGAAAGCGGCTCACCCCTGAAATTGATACTCTCCGACTGTAGCATTTGGTTCATCAATACTTCTAAAACATCTATGCTAATCGGAAAATGATACGCCTGAATTTGGTTTTTAATCGTCTTGAAATTTTGTTCAAAGTAGGATATATTTTCATACTGAATATCTTCTAACAGCAAACCTTTAAGATGAGTACAAAAATCAATAAGAGTATCCAAAAGTGTGTCTGCCTCTTGCACCTGAAATATTTTGAAAAAAGACAGGCTGCCCAGCTTTTCTTCCAAGACTTTAGCAGAAATATACACCATATTATGCTCTTTGATATGTTTCAGAAACTCCGAAATATACGCTTGGTCTGCCTTACTGCAAGGTATTCCGCCAAGTATGGTTACAATATTCTTATGATAATAAGTTTTCTTTTGGCTGATTTGCTTATGCAGATGAAAAACCGCTTTCATTATTGTACTAAAAGCTAAATTTTTAATGGGTACACCCATCGTGATGTTAATGCTCTTTACCTCTCCCAAGGCTTCCAGCGTTGCCGTAAGTAAATTTTCATCTAATAAAACCACAGCTGTTTTGGAAGAGGCATCATTGCTATTGATGAGTTTCGGTAGAATTTTCGTTTGTGTAATGTTACCTGGTGCTTCATAGACTGTAACAGCCTTAGGCTGACTAAAACTATTTTCTATCCTTCGGAAAGGTCTATTTTCATTAAACACATTCCATTTTTTGTAAGTTCTCAGGAATTTACCCGCTTCCTGCTTTTCATCATTCATATAGTAAGCGTCCGCATCGAAGAAACATTGGGCTTTATCGTATTTGATAAGCTCTTTTACCAAAGTTTCTTCTATAGGCGTCATCGCATTAAAACCACAAAAAACAAAATCTTCGGAAATTTTCTCTATAAAACTTTTCATATTTTGTTTAAGTGCCTTGTACATCATTCCCATAGTGGCAAAGCCTTTTTGCTCCAAAGCCTTTTCCAGCTCCGGCAAATAAACACAGTTTTTTTTCCAAAAGTCTAAGTGCTTGTAACGGATTTTTTGTTCTTGATTGAGGTTTTCCCCCCAATTTTTTATCCGTTCTTCATCTTGCATATAGCCGAGCACCTTAGTGTAATCTTCCGAAAACTTCAGCATATCTTCCCAATCTTTTGACAATGTAGGGAACCATTTCAGGAAAGAAGAAAAATCATCATTATATCCCCTCCTATATACATCGTAGGCAAACAGCCACAGCGAAACCCCTTTTATCAATTGTTTATCTGTAGCATATTGCATAAACTCCTCTATGGTAAAAATACAAGGTAACATACCTGTATAACGATTGTTTTGCAAAATTTGCTTAATGAATATCTCAGGTCTTTTATTCGGTAAAATAATATTAAACCCTGATAAATCAGAATTTTGATTAAGGAGTTCGCTAATGGTATATTCTAAAAAACTCATTTTCGCATGGTATAGATTTCTTTCAAATATATTACTAATTTTATAATCTTGAAAATCTCATTGGCTAAAAATCCCTTAAACTCAATTAAAAAATTAACCGCTGTCAATTTATTTTCCTATATTTGCCGTTGCTTACAGTAATCAAAACATTGTAAAACAACCACATACATTATCCTAAACAAAACTACAAAAACAGAAAATGAAATTATTCTTTGGAGAAATAAACTCTAATGCCGTTATTTTAGACGAAGACGAACAACAGCATATTCTAAAAGTATTGAGAATGAAAAGCGGAGCTCAGCTCTATATCACCGATGGCAAAGGGAATTTAGCAGAAGGGACGCTCCGTATAGAGGGCAAAAAGACTAATGTAGAAGTGGCTAAAATCCAGTTTTACGAAAATAAATTTATTCCAAAACTCCACATTGCCATAGCCCCTACCAAGAATATAGACCGCATCGATTTTTTTGTGGAAAAAGCCACAGAGATGGGCATCTCCGAAATTTCATTTCTTCTCACGGAAAAATCTGAGCGAAAAAATATTAATATTGATAAAATAAGAAAAAAAGTGGTGGCTGCCTCCAAACAAAGCCTAAGATACCATTTCCCAATGGTGAATGAGATGCAAAAGCTCTCTTCTTTTTTGGAGCAAATAGATACAGAGAATACATTTGTAGCACACTGTGATAAGGCTTTTGAAAGAGCTGATATTAAGACCATCGGTAAAGTTCCGGCATTGACTTTTCTCGTAGGACCCGAGGGGGATTTTAGCCCAAATGAAATAAAAATACTTTCTCAGAGAGGAATAAAGGCGGTAAGCCTTGGCTCTCAGCGTTTGCGGACGGAGACTGCAGGCGTATTTTTAGCCGCGTGGAATTATTATCAAATGATATAAATTCTACATTGTCATTCCGATCTCTATCCCTTTTATTTTCCGATAAAGGTCGGTAGCGAAGTTATCCGTCATTCCACTCACAAAATCAAGTACTCCGAGAATTTTTCGGTAGGTACTTTCGTCCTCGTAACGGAATTGTTTAGGGATAAGAAGCAATGCTTTTTCATCATACTTTTTACGCTTTTCTTTATCCAAAATCATAGGCGGAATAAAGTGGTCGAGAAGCTCGTACATTACATTATACCCTGCATTTTCTATCTCTACCACTGCCTTGTGATTATATATTTTTTCTATAGAGAATTTTTCAATTTGCTGAAGAGAATCATTTTGCTTTCGGTAGATATCCAGTAGCCCCATATCCATTTCTCCACTGAGAATCGCCGAAACATTTTCCTTATAAATTTCAAAAGATTTATTGATAAGGGCATTGATGGTCTTTGCTCTAAGGTAAGATATCGTTTCATTATCATCAGCCAGAGTAGCCATCTTAGCATCTACCCTCTTGGTATTGCCATCTACGGATTTCACAAGGTCGTAAAAAAGGTTTTTACAATCTGAGGTGGATATAATCCCCAAGCGATGAGCATCTTCCATATCAATGATATTATAGCAAATATCATCAGCCGCCTCTACCAGCCACACGAAAGGATGCCTTTTGTAGATTAGAGGTTCATCCGTTTCTTTAATCATTTGAGTTTTAGCCGCAATAGCCTCAAATGTACTTTTTTCATTCTGAAAAAAACCAAACTTCTTTCTGTGAAGGATTTTTTTGTCCTTAGCAATGGACTCACACGGATACTTTGCAATACTTGCCAATGTAGTATAAGTCAGATGCATACCGCCTGCATCTTTACCATTTTGCTGATGAGTGAGTACTCTTATTGCATTAGCATTTCCCTCGAAATTAATAAGGTCTTTCCATTCTTTATCACTGAAATTAGACTTAATGGATGCCTCGTTTTTATCAAAATAACTCGCTATAGCATCTTCTCCGGAATGTCCAAAAGCAGGATTTCCAATATCATGGCACAGACACCCCGATGCAATAACACTCCCCAACTGATGCAAATAAAACTCTTGAGCTTCGAGTGTCAAGTCCTTGCTAAATTTATCAACCAAAAATTCACCTACCAAACTGCCTAAACTCCGCCCCACAGAAGACACCTCCAAAGAGTGTGTCAAACGATTATGCACGAAAACACTCCCCGGAAGCGGGAACACCTGAGTTTTGTTTTGCAGTCTTCGGAATGCGGATGAGAAGATTATCCTATCGTAATCCCTCTGAAAATCACTACGAGAGGCTTTTCGGTTATCCTGTTCTCCTGTCCTTTCGTTTGTAAATAGATGGTTGAGAATCATATTTTGTTCTATTAATTCTATCAAGGTTAATTCCTCGATTTTTATCATTAAAAAGTAAAAATTTAGCTTTTATAATCCTCCGGAATCTTACAAACGGGTATAGGATTAATTTTGTGTTGGGCAGCTTTGTGCATTCGATCAAAAATTTCATACACCTCCAAATCTCTTCCCGTGTAGTCCTTCTCCGTTTTCACGCCGTATTCTTTCTGAATTTTTTCCAATTCGGGATAAGTGGCACCTATCTGCTGTTCATCCGTCCTATCCACATCCCAAAGTCCGTCTGTAGGGATTGCCTCCTGAATGCTTCTTACTAAATCAAGTGCTCTTGCAAGTTCGTAAACTTCGGTTTTATAGAGGTCTGCAATGGGCGAAACATCTACCCCGCCATCGCCGTATTTGGTATAAAATCCTATCCCGAAATCCTCTACTTTATTCCCTGTACCGCATACTAAAAGTCCGTTAATTTGTCCGTAATAATAGAGCGTAAGCATTCTCAGCCGGCTGCGTGTATTGGCAAAGGCCAATTTTTCGTTAGGATAAATTTCGTCTTGAACATCAAAGGTTTTGTACAATTCCTCAAAAGCCGGTGTAAGATTAATACTCATAGCCTCCACATTATCAAATCTATTTTTAAGATTTTCTATATGTTCCCACGCACGATTGACTTGGTCTTGCTTTTGGCGGATAGGCATTTCTAATAGTAATGTTTTCAACCCCGTCATAGCACAAAGGGTAGATACCACACCGGAATCCACACCCCCGGAAACCCCTACTACATAACCTTTTACTTTGGATTTCTCAGCATAGTCTTTTAACCAATTAACAATATGTGAGATAATTTTTTCGGATTTCATATTTTCTTTTTTTTATTTCTCAAAGGTATTGGGATACCTTGTATTTACTTCTTCCACGCCATTCAGCACCTTATCGGTAAGGGACTGCTGGTATGCTTCCAGCTTTTTGCTGATATTTTCATCATTCGCACCGATAATTTTAGCGGCTAAAATTCCTGCATTTGTAGCTCCATTTAGTGCCACCGTAGCCACAGGAATCCCCGACGGCATCTGAAGAATAGACAATATGGAATCCCAGCCGTCGATAGAGTTGCTGCTAAGAATCGGCACGCCTACAACGGGCAGAGTGGTACAGCTCGCTACCATACCGGGCAGATGAGCGGCACCTCCGGCTCCTGCTATAATTACTTTTATGCCTCTCTCTTTGGCGATTTTAGCATAACGGAACATACGCTCCGGCGTACGATGGGCGGAAATTATCGTTAATTCAAACGGAATTTCCATAGACTGCAAAAATGTTGCAGCCTGTTCCATAACGGGAAGATCGCTTGTGCTTCCCATAATTATTCCTACCATTATTTTACTTTTTCGTTAATACTTTTCACTTTTACCATAGATTTTATAGCAATAAGTTTATCCATTAGTTCTTTCTTGGTATGAGCCACGACATTGATATGCCCCATCTTTCTACCTGGTTTGGTCTCCGTTTTTCCATAAAGATGTACAAAGGTTTTGGAATCTTTGAGTACTTCCTCCAGTCCCTCGTATTCTACTTTCCCCGAAAAGCCTTGCTCTCCTACGAGGTTTAGCATCCCTGAATAGCCAGTAGCCTCCGTATTTGCAAGAGGTAAATTTCTAAGCACTCTATAAAATTGCTCAAACTGAGAGTTCCTGTTTCCTTCTTGGCTTTGGTGTCCGCTGTTATGAAGTCTAGGAGCGGTTTCGTTCACCCATACTTTTCCCTCTTTATCCAACAATAATTCTATGGCAAAAAGTCCTGCAGAATCCACTTTTTCGATAAACAATGCTGCTATTTCGGCAATTTGCTTCTGAACCTCTTCCGTAAGCTCGGACGGACAGATATTAAAATCTAAAAGATTGAGCTTTGGATCTGCTACCATCTCCGTAACCGGAAAAGCTGCTACTTCTCCTCGTTGATTTTTGGCTATAATAATAGACAACTCTTTATCAATATCTACTAATGTCTCTAATACAGACGGTGCATCCCAAAGGTTTCCTAGGTCTTCTTTTGTTCTAATGATTTGTACACCCTTTCCATCATACCCCCCTGTATTCAGTTTCTGAACGAAAGGCAAAGGAAAATCAACCTCCGATTTGTTCTGAATAACCTGAAAATCTGGCGTGGGAATATGATTTTTTTTATAAAATTCTTTCTGCAAAATTTTCTGCTGAATCATTTTGACAACAGAGGATTTTGGAATTACATTCACGCCTTGTTTCTCAAGATATTCAAGTGCATCTGCATTTATATGCTCTATTTCAATGGTAAGTACCTCTTTATCCTTACCAAAATCAATGACGCTCTGATAATCATTAAAATCACCCTTCGTATGATGAGAAATGTTCGCACACGGACAATCTTCCGCAGGATCCAAAGTATAAAACGCGTCATCATACTTCAGTGCCTCCTGTATAAACATTCTCCCCAGCTGTCCTCCGCCTAAAATACCTATTTTCATTCTTTTATTTTATTAACAAAGAAAATCGACTTTGATTTTTACTAAAAAATATTAGGAAACTTTTTAGGATTAACCTCATTAAACACGGCATAGATTTTCTCTACCATATCATCGGCAGACGGCTTACTAAAATAGTCTCCATCACTGGCATAAGCAGGACGATGGTCTTCTGCCGTAACCGTGATAGGAGCGCTGTCTAAATAGCGGAACGCCTGTTGTTTTTCCAATACCTGCTGTAGGATATACGCGGATGCTCCACCTTGTACATCTTCATCTATTACCGCTAAACGGTTGGTTTTCTTAACACTCTCCACGATAGCATGGCCTAAGTCAAACGGTATCAGCGACTGCACATCTATGACTTCCGCAGAAATGCCAAGTTTTTCCAACTCGGCTGCAGCTTCCATCACAATACGCCATGTAGAGCCATAAGTAAGTACAGTGATGTCCGTACCCTCTTTCGTTACCTCTACCCTACCCACCGGAACGGTAAATTCACCCAGATTGTCCGGCTGTTTTTCTTTTAGACGATAACCATTGAGACATTCTACAATCAGTGCGGGTTCATCACTCTTCAACATCGTATTGTAAAATCCTGCGGCTTTAGTGAGATTCCTTGGTACTAAAATGTTAATCCCTCTCGATAAATTGAGAATACCAGCCATAGGCGAACCGGAATGCCATATTCCCTCAAGACGGTGCCCTCTGGTACGAATAATCACAGGGGCTTTCTGTCCGCCTTTGGTTCTGTATTGTACCGTAGCCAAATCATCGCTCATTCCTTGTAAGCAATAAAGAATATAGTCCAAATACTGAATTTCGGCAATAGGTCTCAGTCCACGCATCGCCATTCCGATGCCTTGCCCAAGAATAGTTGCTTCGCGAATACCGGTATCGGCGACACGTAATTCCCCATATTTCTCTTGCATTCCCTCCAAGCCTTGGTTCACATCGCCAATATTTCCAGAATCTTCACCAAACACAAGTGTTTCAGGGTATTTTGCAAATATTTTATCAAAATTATTTCTGATGATTACTCTGCCGTCCACTTCTTCAGACGAATCGCTATATATAGGTTTTATTTCTTTTACATTAGTTGCTTTCCACTGGGATTCCGAATACAGATGAGAAGAATAGTGGTTTTTCTCTACGCTCGAAATCTCTTTGTAAAACTGCTGTAATGCCTGTCTTTCTATGGTATGACTGCCTCTGGTTACCAACAATGTTTTACGCACAAGATGAAAAACATCTTTCTTAGATTTAGATATAACCTTATTGAATTTATCTATAATAGATTGAATTTCTGCATTCTGAGGAATCATCTTTTTCACTAACGGCATTGCCTTGTCCCTCAAATCGGAAATTTCTTTTTGGTAATTTTCCCATGCTTTCTTTTGCCCATCTTTTACCGCTTTTTTGGCTTCTTTTTCAATGGTATCCAATTCTTCTTCTGTTGCAATGATTTCCTTGTTCCCTTCTATTACAGCTTCATAGCCGAGAATCCATTCACGAAACTTTTTAAGTCCGTCAAACTCTATCTCCCAGTCCAGTCGCTCTTGAGATTTATACCTTTCGTGAGAACCGGAAGTAGAATGCCCCTGAGGCTGCGTAACCTCCGTTATATGCACCACCACAGGAATACTTTCCTCTCTTGCAAACTGCTCTGCACGGGCGTAGGCATTCAGTACTCCCTCGTAATCCCACGCTTTGGCAGTAATGATTTCACAGCCTTGGTTTTCGCCTTCTTTTCTTTGAAAACCGGAAAGCATTTCAGAGATATCCGCTTTTGCCCTTTGGTTTTTAGTAGGCACAGAAATACCATAGCCATCATCCCAAATACTTACAATCATTGGTACCTGCAAAGCACAAGCTGCATTGAGGGTTTCCCAAAAATGTCCTTCTGCCGTAGAAGCATCGCCTATCGTTCCAAAAGCTACTTCCCTACCTTGATTACTAAATTTTTCCACCCCTTCAAACGACACTTCTTTATAAATTTTGGAAGCATACGCCAATCCTAAAAGTCTTGGCATCTGCCCCGCCGTAGGAGAAATGTCGGAAGATATATTTTTTTGTTGTGTTAAATTTTTCCAAGAACCATCTTCATTCAAACTTCTTGTAGCATAGTGACCATTCATCTGTCTCCCCCCCGATGCGGGCTCTCTCTCCACGCTGGTATCCGCATATAGTTGTGCAAAAAAACTTTCAATCGTAACGGCACCTACAGCCATAGAGAAAGTTTGGTCTCTGTAATAGCCCGAGCGGAAATCACCATCTCTAAAAACTTTAGCCATTGCAATCTGTGGCAGCTCTTTACCGTCTCCAAAAATCCCAAATTTAGCCTTCCCCGTAAGAACCTCTCTTCTACCTAAATAAGACATCTCTCTGGAAACACGCCCCAGTCTATAATCTTCTAATACAGACTTTTTGAAATCTTCAAACGACACACTTTGTGTCTCTATATAGTTAGTTTTCATACTTGATTTGAATTTCTACAAATATAAAATTTTTTAGGTTAAGAATAAAGTAATTGACTAAAAAATCTTACCTCTATATTATATCAAGACAAACACCGATTATTAAATCCGTAAAACAACCATTACTTAAAAATTATTATAACGACTAATATTCAATATCATATGTAAAAATATAGAGACAAATATCACGCAGCCTATTTTAATTAAACCTATCTCTAATCATTAAAAAACTTGTAGCCATTTTTTTTATTTTGACCAATAAAATATAGATAATTATTTTCTCTCAATCTTCTATAACGCAATCAGCTACAATATCTATTTGATTAAATCATTTTGTTCTGAATCTATATGATTAACCAAAAAACCGGTCGGCTTAAATTTTAGGCCGGCTGATTTTATTTGTCCCTTTTCTATTGTTACAGCAGTATATCCCAATACATTATTTCCACTAAAAACTCCGAAATAAATAGTAGTTTGTTTGTCTATAACTTCCAAATCATAAACATCTTGTAACTTAAATGTAGCTACTCCATCAGCTTCTGTAACAACAGATCTGTCAGAATGTATTGGTTTAAAGAAAACAGTGTTTGGTCCAGCATTAGCATCAAACATATAAACTGTAACCCCTTGTTTTACCTTTCCATTTTGTACTACTTTAATTTTTGCTTCTGTAGTTGTTGAGTTAGATTTCTTGTCATCATCTTTTCTACAAGATGTAACTACTCCGCCTAAGAATACCATAAGAATGGTAAAAAGAATAAACTTTCTCATTGTTTTATTTATTTTATTAAGTTATTTAATCACAATTTCAGAAGAATACACATGTCCTTTTTTCAGAGTAAACGCCGGCTGGTTTTTACCTATCAAACTATAGGAATCATCGCTATTTTTAGTAAATCCGGCAAAGTAAAAAGTTTGCCCCTCAGAAGACTCAAAAAAAGCCAAATCAAAGTATGCCAATCCATTTGAATCTGTAACCGCCTCTTTCAATATTCTAGGAAGCGGTTTATCCGTTTCTACTTTAGCATCAAACATCAGCACCACTACTCCTTCTTGCGTAGAACCATTCTCGTGCAATACGGTAATCTTTGCACTTGTAGAGGTTTTAATAATTTCTGTAGAGGATGACGACGAAGTACTTGTAGTACTTTCCTCTTTTCTGCAAGCCACTAAACACAATAACAGTTAATGGCACTAATAACAGCTTTTTCATTTTTGAGTTATTTTAATTCTTTATTTGTTTTCGTTATTTCATCAAATCTAAGCTCAATCTTTTTCCTTCCTTTTCTTCCATATTCCACAACAACTTTTTCTGCACCAATTCCTATAATCTTTCCTTCCGTAATATCGCCTTTTCTCTTAAACACAACCGAATCACCTATTTTCAAATCTATTTCTGCATTTGCCACTGTTTTGATATTCGTAATGGTATTTTGCACTCCCCAAACATCTCCTATTACTTTTACTTTCTCACCATTATCTTTCACATAAATTTTAGCATTTCTTACAAACTCTCCTTGATATTTTCCCGTAAGATTGTCAACAGCCTGCTCCAAAGCATCTGAACCTGATTTTGCTTCGGCTTCTACATCTCTGCTTATCAATGAATATTGTTTGCTATCATCTATATTTCTATTACTTATAGAATTCAAATTCCCTATTTTCACCCAAGAGTTGCAAGATGCCAAAATTCCACTCAACAACATCATCGTAGATAAAGTTTTTATTTTCATAAATGTTAATTTTTATGTTACAAAATTAAACTTTAACATCTATTAACATTTAATTTTCGGTTTCTTTTATTTTACTATTAGTATAAAATTTTATACTTTTGGTAAAAATTTAGTATATCATGGAAATAGAAAAAGTAGTAGAAAAAATTGTTCAGTACAGAAACAAAAAAGGCTATACCTACGAAAATATGGCAAACGAGCTAGAGCTTACGCCCGCTGCTTATAGAAAAATAGAAACCGGAGAAACCAAAACTAACCGTGGAAAGATTGTTTAAAATTTCTGAAATTTTAGAAACTCCTATCAGCCAAATATTAGATTTTGACAAATGCAGTTTTGTACAGCACAACTACGGAAGCGAGAGTATTTATTCTTCTAAAATAGAAAATTTCTATCAAGAAAACAAAGAAGTTACCGATCAACTCATAAAGCCAAAGACGATATCATCGCTCTTCTAAAAGAAGAAATATCCCTTCTAAAAGCAATGAAATAAATTAAAATTCTTACTTTTGGGCTATTAAAAAGAACGAAATTATGAAATTATTAGAAGGAAAAACAGCTCTAATTACTGGTGGTACCAGAGGAATTGGCAAAGGTATCGTAGAAGCATTTGCAGCACAAGGCACTCAGATCGCTTTTACTTTCGCAGGATCTGCAGATAAAGCTCAAGCTATTGAAAGTGAACTAAGTAAAATCACAGAAATAAAAGCATACCAAAGTGATGCGTCAGACTACGAAGCATCACAGCAGTTGGCAGAACAAGTTTTGAAAGATTTTGGAAAAATAGACATTTTAATCAATAATGCGGGAATAACTCGGGATAATCTTATGCTCAGAATGTCCAAAGATGATTGGGATACTATTATTAAGACAAATCTCGATTCTGTATTCAATCTTACCAAAGCGGTAATCAAACCTATGATGAAAGCCCGCAGCGGCAGTATTATCAATATGACTTCTGTGGTAGGCATAAAAGGAAATGCAGGACAAGCCAACTATGCGGCATCCAAAGCCGGTGTAATAGGATTTACTAAATCTATCGCCTTGGAATTGGGCTCCAGAAATATTCGTTGCAATGCCATAGCTCCCGGCTTTATAGAAACAGAAATGACTGCCGCATTGGATGAAAAAACAGTACAAGGCTGGAGAGATGCCATACCTCTAAAAAGAGGCGGACAGCCGGAAGATGTGGCTAATGCTTGCGTATTTTTAGCCTCAGAGTTGTCTGCTTATATCACGGGGCAAGTTCTTAATATAGATGGCGGAATGTTGACTTAAAACACGAGAAGTAACCTATTTCATCCATTCAATCTCTCGTTTGTAAGATTAGATTGAAAATCCATCAAGTATTAAAAATAAAATTAAAAAAAAACACAAAACTCCATATGCGTCTGAACTCATTTTGAAAATCAGACGCATATATATATTATACCGCCATTGGTTTTAGTAAATTATTCAGGATTTTTTGAGCTTATCGAATAAATTTAAAATTTTTGTTCAATTACTTTGTGACTACTAAAATCTGATAAAATTCATTCTCTAATGACTATGAAACAAATGTCCTAATAGTGCCACCCCTCCCCCCATAAGAACAAGAAAAATTTTCTGAAAATCCATCTTGTGGTTCTTATTGCTCTCAAAAATAATTACAGAAGAAATATGTAGAAATATTCCTTCTACCAATGCCAACAGATAAGATTCGTACCGTCCATTGATATAGTTTCCGAAGAAAAACCCCAAAGGAGATGCTGCCGCAAAAGCCCCTATCAATGCCATAGCATAAAACTTAGGCATCTTGGAAGTGTAGAGATATGCACCCAGTATAAAAGAAATAGGGAATTTATGCACCAATATACCAAGCAAATAAGGCAGACGAATAGTAGTAGAGCCTGCTAATGGCATTCCCTCTATAAAGGCATGTACAAACATCCCAAACATCAACGCCGTAGGTATCAAAACATTATTATCTTTGCTGTAATGAAAATGCCCGTGCTCCAAGCCTTTAGTGATATTTTCTAAAATCAATTGTAAAAGAACCCCGGCAATAACCCAAATACCTATATTAGGCCCGCCATTCTCATAGACGGCTGGAAAAATCTCACATACACAAACCGTTATAATGAACCCCGCACTGAGTACCAAGAGTTTCTTAGCAAAACCTCTATTAGTCCCCAGAAGCCTGCCAACCAAAGCACCAAGGCAAACAACCAAAATCAATAATGCGGTAATCATACAAAAGATAAAAATAATTTATTCTGCAAAGATAATCAAACAAAATCGGAATGTATTTATCTCGCTTCGTTTTTTATATTTTTTAATTGAAAAATTAAACTTTTTTCTTCGTTAGGAAATATCCTATTCTATACATTTGAAGCCGAATTTCCTATTGTAAAACTCTTCAAAACCGTAATCAATAAAAAAATCCATAGCCTTTCTCCTCAAAAGAAAGTTGCTGAAAGCCAAAATTGAGTTTGATTTTACTTTCATAAAAATAATGAATTTGCCCTATTTCAATTTATATAAGACATACAATTCATATACTATTATTCCTAAATAAAATATTTTCAATATCAATAACCGTATGACAGTAGAAGTTTTGTTTTAGTGGTAATTTATAATTTCGAAGCTGTAAAAATCAAATTCAGCAGATAATCTTAACCTATGGAACTAAGCATCAAAAACCAACCTTATTATCTCTCAGAAGTTGATTAGTCTGCTCTATAAAGTCTAAAATAGCGTCTGTCCCCGTTTTTTTTTCTGCCGAAGTAATGAACATAGGAGGAAGCTCTTCCCAAGTTTCAAGAAGCCTTTGGGAATATTTTTCCACATTGCTTTTGGCGGCATTGGGTTTCATTTTGTCCTCTTTGGTAAATATAATAGAGAAAGGTACTCCATTTTCTCCACACCATTCCAGAAACTCCAAATCTATTTTTTGAGGGGTATGCCTTATGTCTATTAGCGTAAAAAGATTAACCAGATTTTTACGGTTAAGGATATAGCCGGTAATGAGTTTTTCAAAAACCTGCCTTTGAGATTTAGACACCTTTGCATAACCGTAGCCTGGCAAATCAGTAAGAAACCAATCATTGTTAATTCTGAAATGATTGATAAGCTGAGTTTTACCCGGTGTTTGGGAAGTTTTTGCCAAACCTTTATGATTAGTAACAGCATTGATAAGAGAAGATTTCCCAACATTAGACCGTCCTATAAAAGCATATTCCGGAATTTTGTCATCGGGACAATCCTGCCATCTTTGGCTACTTTTCTCAAATATTGCAGATTTTATGAGCATATTATATTTAGGCATTATGCTTTAACAGCCATTGGTATAGAATTTCATTAAATTCTTCTGGTCTTTCCATCATAGCAGCGTGCCCACACTTATCTATCCAAAAAAGTTCGGAGTTTGGAATATACTTATGCATATCTTCTGCCACTTCCGGAGGGGTTACATTGTCTTGTTTTCCCCAAATGATGCAAGTAGGACAAGAGATTAACGGAAGGTCTTTCAGCATATTATGTTTTATGGCACTTCTGGCAAGCATTACTGTTTTTATGCCTTTCATTCTATCGTTTACTACAGCAAAAACCTCATCTACCAATTCGTCCGTAGCAACATCAGGATCAAAAAACACTTCTTGAGTTTTCCTCTTGATATATTCTTTATCGCTTTTTCTTGGGAAACTGTCTCCGAAAGATTTTTCATACAGCCCAGAACTTCCCGTAAGCACCAGGCGGCTTACCAGCTCCGGTTTTGCCAAAGTAAGAATAAGCCCTACATGCCCCCCCATAGAATTACCTACGATGGTTACAGATTCGCCTATTTCCTCTTTAATAAACCTTGCCACAAATTTAGAAATAGCCGTAAGATTGGTATTGATAATTGATAAATCATAAATAGGAAGCTCCGGTACTAACATTCTATACCCCTTGGCAGAAAAAAAATCTACCATCTTATCAAAATTACTGAGCCCCCCCATTAGCCCATGAAGAAGAACGATAGGCTCTCCTTTTCCTTCTTCGATATAGTTGAATTTTGGTCTTTTCTTAATAATAAACTTCATAAAACACTTACTGAATGCAAAAATACAAATTATAAATTATTTAAACCAAAGTTATTAGCTTAAAACGAGTAAAGATAAACAAAATTTTGAAATAAAACAGAAAACTGCACTCAAACTAAATCAAAATATTTCTTTCTTTCTCTGCCTTACTCCTTGAAAATCTTTTAGATAAAAAGGTTCAAAATAAGCCACATCCTCAATCTCTTTATTTTTGAATTTTTCAACTCCTTTCTTTATAAGATATTGAGCCGATGGATAAACATCGGAGCGAAACTCTGCATTCGGTAGTTTTAGCACTTCTTGAGCTTTGGTGCAGCCATCTCCCACAAAAAGAACCCGTTGTCCTGTGTGTTCATCAAAAGAATTCTCGTCTAATATTTTTGCCTCTGTTTTTGTAATCATTTCTCCATTATTAGGATCAAATACTGCCGTATAAACCTCCATTCTTCGGGCATCTATTATCGGGATAATGGCATCGTACCCGTTTCCTAAAAAAGGCTCTGCCATAGAAACTAAAGAATTAACCGCTACCAAAGGTATCCCTAATCCAAAACAAAATCCCTTAGCAGACGCCGCACCAATCCGCAATCCGGTATAAGAGCCCGGCCCCATTCCCAGACATACGGCATCTAAATCTTTCAGGGTAATTTCTGCTCCCTCCAATGCCCATTCCACAAAAGTGTGTAGGTTTTCGCTTTGCTTGTAATCGCCTGTTCTTTCTTCGCAAAGACATAAAAGTTCATTCCCATTGGAAATGGCGACAGAACAATTTTTGGACGAGGTCTCTAAGTGTAAAATTTTCATTGAAAAGCCCGTTTGTTATAGTGGCAAAGATAGTAAAAACCGCTTTAGTTTTAGACTACATCAAGCAACAAAATTTACACCTCTATTATTTTATTCAAAATAAAAAACCGCCTCAAAAAAAATCAAGGCGGCATAGTTCGTAAGAATATTATAATTTAATTCTTAATATTTTTTTTCACTTGTTTTTTGCTGTTTACTACTACGGATACCATATATATACCTTTGTTTAGCTGGCTTAGGTTTATGGTATTCTGGTGGGTATTGGCAGCTACCAAACGCCCGAGGGTATCATACACTTTGATTTCCGTAGGAACTTCCAATGTATTTACATAGAGAATATCTTTTACCGGATTAGGATATATCAACAGACATCTATTACTTCAAAGGCATTTTCTATATGGACGATATTTGGTTCTTTGTTATCAGAAATTGTTATGGAAATAATGTCAAACCGTGCTTCCAATTCATCGCCTCTATCTTGTAAAAAGGCATCTGCCGCCAAGACCAAAAGTTTCATTTTCTTTTTTCCTACGGCTTCGTAAGGTGCCATTACGGCATTAGACTGCCTTGCCTTTACTTCTACTATGGCTATTGTATTTTCTTTTTGGGCAATAATGTCAATTTCCGCTTTTTGGTAGCGGTAGTTTTTTGTCAAAATAACATAGTCTTTGTCTATCAAATACTTTTCAGCAAGTTGTTCTGCATATTTTCCAAAGTCGTTGTGTTCCGCCATAGGACTTTGCTTTAGCCTATCTTACAAAAGGGCATTGAGCTCTATATCATTGTACTCTGATTCTTCCTCCAAAAAGAGATGCTCAAAATCAGATGTTGATTTTTTAGACTGTATTTGTTTTCTTAGTTTGATAAGTACCACAACGCCAAGAAAACCCAAAGACGCTGCCAAGATTACGCTTGATGTTTTTGTCATAAAATTGGTTTTAGTGCATAATACAATTATTATTCCTTTTTATATTAATTATCGTTAAAATTCCCTTTTTACAAGCCTTGCAAGCATTTCTCTTTCGGAATAAGCAATAATTCCCACAAAAAGCACAAACATAAGATTGCCAATAATAATATCAGCATCAAACAGCTTGTAAGAAACAAAACTAAATACACCCAGTGTTATCAATATCATTCCGATTTTTTTCACGCGGTAAGGAACAGGGTAATACTTTTGTCCTAAAAAATAAGAAAAGACCATCATAAAGAAATAAACAAACCAAGTTGCCCAAGCAGATATCATAAATCCGTAAGTTTTGAGAAATCCTAAATTGAGAACAATAGTAATCACCGCCCCACTCCAAGAAATAAATGTCCCTACGACTGTTCTATCCGTTACTTTGTACCAGGCCGATAAGCTGTAATATATCCCAAAACACAGATTGCCGATAACGATAATAGGCACAATGTCTATAGAAACCCAATATTTAGAGTTTGGGATAAACAATACCTTGAGCCAGCCGATATTAGCAATAATGCCAAACGCCACTATAGAACCGAAAACGGAAAAATATTCCGTAACCTTTGCATAAGTACTTTGGGGGTTTTCTTTTCCCATCTCTTTGAAGAAAAACGGCTCTACCCCCATACGGTAAGCGGTAACGAAAAGCGTCATCAGTACTGCCAATTTGTAGCATCCGCCGTAGGCTCCGGCATCCGTAGGCGAGATGAGATAATACTGAACGGTTTTGTCAAAATTTTCATTGATCATAAAAGCTAATCCTGCCAACATTACAGGATAAGAGTATTTAATCATTCTCTTGAAAAGCGTCTTCGAAAAACGAAATCGCACTTTGAGGAATATCGGTGAAAGAAATAACACCCCCATAATGCAGGCAAAAAGATTACTGGCAAAAGCATAAGAGACCTGTGTCTTCATCCCTATACTCTCGGACCAAGACTTTGGTACAAACAAGAATAAAGATAGTACACAGAGGACTTGCAGTAAAACCTGAGCCACACGCACGGCAGAGTATTTTATCGGCATTCCGTTGAACCTCAGCCAAGCCAAAGGAATGATGCAAATATTTTCAAAAAAGGCAATGAGTGCAAACCAACGAATATACTCGGGATGTGTATCGTAGTGGAGAAAAGACGCTATAGGCTGATTGAAAATCAAAACCAAAAACAAAAATAATCCAGATGTAAAAAACAAGAACCAAAACGAAGTATAAAAAGCTTTTTTCTCGTTTTCTCTTTCGGCAGAATAGCGAAAAAATGAAGTCTCGAAACCCATCTGCAGTACGACATTCACATACGCTGTCATTGCATAGAGATTGGTAAACTGTGCAAACTCGTCTCTCTTTATGAAATGAATAAAAAACGGATTAAGAAGAAAATAAATGATACGGGGCAATATCGCACCTATTCCATAAATGATAGTCTCACTAAATAGTTTTTTCAAGGCTTATTTTTTCGCAAATATAAAATAAAATACCTAAATTTGCACCATTACTATATTTAGATATAATGAAAGAATATACATTTCGCGAGGTTATCGCTCAAGCTATGAGCGAAGAAATGCGTAAAGATGAATCCATATTCCTCATAGGGGAAGAAGTAGCAGAATATAACGGTGCCTATAAAGCTTCCAAAGGAATGCTCGATGAGTTTGGCCCTAAAAGGGTTATAGACTCTCCTATTGCAGAACTCGGTTTTGCTGGGATTTCCGTAGGGGCTGCTATGAATGGGAACCGCCCCATTGTGGAATTTATGACCTTCAATTTCTCTATGGTTGCCATAGACCAAATTATCAACAACGCTGCCAAAATGTTCCAAATGAGCGGCGGGCAGTGGAATGTGCCTATCGTTTTCCGTGGTCCTACTGCTTCTGCAGGACAGCTGGGTGCTACGCACTCCCAAGCATTTGAAAGCTGGTATGCAAACTGCCCCGGTCTGAAAGTGGTAGTCCCATCTAACCCATACGATGCCAAAGGACTTCTAAAAACCGCTATACAAGACAACGACCCTGTCATTTTTATGGAATCCGAGCAGATGTATGGCGATAAAATGGAAATTCCCGAAGAAGAATACTATATCCCAATCGGTAAAGCCGATATCAAAAGAGAAGGTAAAGATGTTACTCTGGTGTCTTTTGGTAAGATTATGAAACTGGCATTACAAGCTGCCGAAGATTTAGCAAAAGAAGGTATTTCCGTAGAAGTGATAGACCTTAGAACTGTTCGTCCATTAGACTACGATACTGTTCTTAACTCTGTTAAAAAGACTAATAGATTAGTCGTTTTAGAAGAGGCTTGGCCTTTTGGTTCTGTAGCTACTGAAATTACTTATATGGTTCAGCAGAAAGCATTTGATTATTTAGATGCTCCTATCAAAAGAATTACGACTCCGGACGCTCCGGCACCTTACTCTGCCGCATTATTTGCAGAGTGGTTCCCAAAAGTGGAAAAGGTAAAAACTGAAATCAAAAATGTACTTTACATAAAATAACAATACCGAGAGATGTCATTAGGCATCTCTTTTTTATTTACCCAAATACAATACAACTGTGGAAAACAAAAAAGACTTTTTCTTAGAATGCTACAAGTTAGGCATCATTAAATTTGGAAAATTTACGCTTAAAAGTGGGATAGAAAGTCCTTTCTATGTAGATTTGAGACCTTTGGCTTCCGAGCCTAAAATACTGAAATCCCTTGCTTCTCATCTTTTGAGTATGGTGCCCCAAAAAGATTTTAACCTGATATGCGGCGTACCTTATGCCGCACTGCCTATGGCTACCGCTATGTCTTTGGAAAGCAATATTCCTTTAATCATTAAAAGAAAAGAAGCGAAGGCCTATGGTACTAAAAAACTCATTGAAGGCATCTATCAAAAAGGACAAAGCTGCCTATTGGTAGAAGATATCATCACAAGTGGGAAATCTTTATTGGAAACCATTCCTGAGATAGAAAATAAAGGCGTAAAGGTATCCGACATTGTCGTGGTATTAGACAGAGAGCAAGGCGGAAAAGCATTCTTGGAAAGCAAAGGCTACCGCGTACATACGCTGTTTACCATTACGGAAGTTTGCGAGATACTGAGAGAATCCCATCTATTAGAGGAACAAGAAATCATTAGAATAAAAGATTTTCTGAAAGGCAATCCCGTAAAATTTGAAGAGAAAAAGAGACGCTCCTACGAGGAAAAACTAAAACTGACCGAGCATAAAGCCGGAAAAAAGATTTTGGAAATCGCCATAGAAAAACAGTCTAATCTTATTGCATCTGCTGATGTCATTACCACCAAAGAACTATTGGACTTAGCCGATAAAGTGGGACCTCATATTGTGGCATTAAAAACCCATATCGATGTCATTACCGATTTTGATTTTGATAAGACGATACTCCCATTAAAAGACATTGCGAAAAAACACAATTTCTTGCTTATGGAAGACCGAAAATTCGCAGACATAGGCAGTACGCAGGAATTGCAATATTCGTATGGAACTTATAGAATTTCATTTTGGGCAGACCTCATCACCTCCCATATGATTGCGGGAAGTACTTCGCTTAATTATTTCCTAAATTCCGGTGTGGTAGCCATCATTAGTATGTCTTCGCAGGGAGCACTTACCGATGCTCATTACAGTGAGGAAGCCCTTAAAGTCGCACAGTCCCACCCAAGTGTAATCGGTGGGGTATCTCAGAAATCTTTACCGGAAGAAATGTTGCACTTCACGCCGGGGGTAAGCCTTTCTAATAAGTGTGATGGTAAAGGGCAGCAATACAATACGCCGGAATATATTTTCAAAAATCTGCATACCGATTTTATGATTGTCGGCAGAGGCATTTATAAAGCCGAAGATGCAGAGAAAGCCGCACTTAGTTACAAAATAGAGGGCTGGAAAGCGTATAGCGATTCACTCTAAAATTTATTTGATATCTCTACAAAATACCTAATCTTCTATAGATTGGGTATTTTCTATATCCTGAAGCTGACGAATCTGTTTGGTCAATCTCTTCATAATAATGCCGTACACTACTTTATAATAAAGCCAAATAACAGCCACTCCTCCTATGGTGGCAATCGTTACCCCTACGATCATTCCTATCTTAGTCGATTTATTGATAATGATATTCTGATGAGCAACGGTATTGAACACAAAAGCCGTCAGCACAATCTCAAATAAAATAAGAATCAATATATTGGCAAAAATAAACCAATTGACCACTTTCTTAAAATTCAAGATACGGGTAATAAAAGTTTTCAGATTTTCTTCTACGCGTATTTTTCTGTAACTGAAATATATCATTTGGATAAAAATAGCCATTACTACCAAAACAATGGTTTTCAGTATAATATTCATCATCTCGTACCGAGCACGGATATGAGGCGTAATATTCGCCCCCAGCTGCTTGATTATAAGAATGAAATTTTCATCGGTACCGGACTTGAAAAAGGTAAATATATTGATACACAAAAACAGCAAAAGCTCTGCAATACTAATCCAAAGAATATATTTGACATAATTACGCGACTTTCGATTAAGCATCGCTCTAATCTCTTGATTAGTGTAAGTACTCTTAGGCGTTTGGTTTTGCCACGCTTGTTTTATTTGCTCAACATTAAATTCGGAATTAGGCATATTTTTGCATTAAATCTTTAAGAGTTTTTTTTAATCGGTTCATTTTCACACGGGCATTCACTTCGGTAATACCGAGAGTTTCGGCAATTTCCTTATAGGGCTGATCATCTAAATACATCATCACTACGGCTTTTTCCACATCAGGAAGCTGCTTTATCACAGTGTATAATAGTTGTATTTGTTCGTTTTTATCCTCATCGGAATCATAAACCTTACCAAAATGGACATCATTCAGTTCATCTACTTTGGGGCTTTTCGAAGATTTTTTGAACAATGTAATGGCCGTATTCAGAGCTACACGATACATCCAAGTAGAAATCTTGGACTGCCCTCGGAACGAATCGTAAGAACGCCATAGCTGCAATACAATTTCCTGAAAAAGATCCTGCTCATCCTCTGGAGTATTCGTGTACATACGGGATACCTTGATGATAAGTCCTTGGTTTTGTTGTATCAAATCAGAAAATTCTTGTTCTTTCACAGACATAATGAATAACAAAGAAACAAATGTAAACTATTTTTAGCTAAAAACCTCAAAAATAGCCGCCTATCTTACATAAAAACACCCTCAAACTTAAAGCTCAAGGGTATTTTTCTTTGTTTAATTCTAATTTTATTTTAGCTTTTTCTTCACAGAAACCTCCTCATACACTTCAAGGATATCTCCGATTTCAATATCGTTATAACCTTTCAAGTTAAGACCACATTCATAGCCTTTATTCACTTCTTTCACATCGTCTTTAAAGCGTTTTAGGCTTTCCAGCTCGCCATCATATTTCACGATACCGTCTCTTAGAAGTCTTATTTTAGAGTTCCGTGTAACCTTACCGGTAAGCACCATACATCCGGCAATGCTGCCCACTTTTGAGATTTTGAACACCTCACGGATTTCCACATTACCAATAACCTGCTCGCGGATTTCAGGGGAAAGCATTCCCTCCATGGCTTCTTTCACATCGTCTATGGCGTCATAGATGACAGAGTAAGACCGGATTTCTATTTCTTCTTTCTCTGCAAGCTCCTTAGCATTAGCACCGGCTCTTACATTAAAGCCTATCACTACCGCATCTGAAGCCGTAGCCAAAAGAATATCACTCTCGGTAATTTGCCCTACCCCCTTGTGAAGGATATTGATTTGGATTTCTTCAGTAGAAAGTCTCTGAAGCATATCCGAAAGTGCCTCCACAGAACCGTCTACATCTCCTTTTAGAATAATGTTAAGTTCCTTAAAGTCTCCAAGTGCTATTCTTCGTCCTATTTCATCTAAGGTCAAATGTTTTTTAGTTCTAATCGATTGCTCACGATGAAGCTGCTCACGCTTATTGGCAATATTTTTAGCTTCTTTTTCATCTTCATAAACACGGAATTTATCCCCTGCCGTAGGTGCTCCGTCTAAACCGAGAATAGTTACCGGCATAGAAGGACCAGCTGTCTGCATATTTTTCCCTCTTTCATCCAGCATTGCTTTCACTTTACCGTGGTTTCTACCTGCTAACACATAGTCTCCCACTCTAAGCGTTCCTGCCTGAACCAGCATAGTCGCCACATAGCCTCTACCTTTGTCCAAAGCAGCTTCTATCACGACCCCTTGTGCCAATTTATTAGGATTAGCTTTTAGCTCGAGTAATTCTGCTTGGATTAACACTTTTTCAAGTAGTAAATCTACATTATTACCAAATTTAGCAGAGATTTCTTGAGACTGAACATTTCCACCCCACTCCTCTACCAAGATATTCATCTGCGAAAGTTGTTCACGGATTTTATCCGGATTGGCATTAGGCTTATCTACCTTGTTAATAGCTATAATCATCGGTACTCCGGCGGCTTGGGCGTGGGAAATCGCTTCTTTGGTCTGCGGCATCACATCATCATCTGCTGCAATCACAATAATTGCGATATCTGTCACTTGTGCTCCTCTTGCTCTCATCGCGGTAAAGGCTTCGTGCCCCGGCGTGTCTAAGAATGTTATTTTCTCACCATCTTCCAAAACTACACTGTACGCACCAATATGCTGCGTAATACCACCCGATTCTCCGGCGATTACATTGGTTTTTCTAATATAGTCTAACAATGATGTCTTACCATGGTCCACATGCCCCATTACCGTAACAATAGGTGCACGAGGCTGCAAATCTTCCTCTCTGTCAGGCTCTTCGGTATTGATATCTTCTTCCAAATCCGCATCTGCAAATTCTACATTGTAACCGAACTCTTCCGCTACCAGCGTAAGCGTATCTGCCTCCAATCTCTGGTTCATCGTTACCATTACGCCTAAAGAGAAACAAGCCGAAATCACCTCCGTAGGGTTTACATCCATTAGACTTGCGAGTTCATTCACTGTAATAAACTCTGTGACTTTGAGTGTTTTATCTTTAGCTTCAAGCTCTTGCATTTCTGCATCCAGCTCTCTACGCTGTACTCTTTTTTCTTTTCTGTATTTAGAAGATTTGGATTTACCACCTTTATTAGTTAGTTTTTCCAAAGTCTCCTTAATTTGATTTTTTACCTGCTCCTCAGTAAGCTCTACCGGCATATGCTTTTCTCCTTTCTTACCTTTTCTCCCCCCCCTTTTAGGACGGTTATTGTCAGGTTTAGCACCACCTGCACCCTGTGGCTGCGGCTTATTATTCTGAGGTGTAGCCTCTTTGACGGCTTCACCGGTTTTGGTAATTCTCTTCCTTTTCTTTTTCTTTTTCGGCTTGGTTTCAAACTGAGAAAGGTCCACCGTCTGTTTGAGAATTTTCGGACCATCCAACTTTTGATATTTTGTTTCTATCTTTTGCGGCTCCTCTTCTTTAGGCTGCTCTACCTCTTGAACAGGTTTTTGTTCTTTCGGTTTATTTTCTACAACCTCTTTCTCTACCACAAGCTGTTCTTTTTCTGCCTTAGGTTGAGATGGTATTTCTTTTTTCTTAGGTTCCGATTTTTTAGTTTTTTTACTTCCTACCTCTGTGAGGTCTATCCGATCCAAAACTTTTGGTGTTTGTTTTATTTCAGTAGGTTTTTCGGATTTAGGCTGCTCCTCCGATTTTTGAGGGGTTTCTTTAGGTGTTTCTTCCACAGTAGTTTTACTGCCTTTTCCATCCAAATCAATCTTATCCAAAATGGTAATTCCCACTTTAGGTCTTTCTATTTTTACCTCCTCATTTTTTTTCGGAACATCCTCTTCTATTACCAATTTGTCTTCCGGTACTTTGGTAATAACGACTTCATTAGATGCCTTTTTTTGCTCTCCATCTTTCTTAAATTCTGCTTCCAAAACAGAATATGCCTCAGGATTGAGCAGTGCGTTAGGATTTCTATCTATCTCTATCCCTTTAGATTTGAGATACTCTACCGCTCTGTCAATAGAGATATTGAGTTCCTTAATAGCTTTGTTTAATCTAATATTTTTTGGCATAATGTTTAAAATCGGCATTCATTGTTTCATAAAACTTCAATGCCCTTTTTTGATTTTTAATTTATTGATTTTATTATGTTTATTCTTAAATTCCTTTAAGAATCAGGATTACTCCTCTTCAAATTCTTCTTGAAGAATTCGTTTAACTTCTTCTATCGTTTCTTCTTCTAAGTCTGTAAGACGAACTAACGCATCGTTATCTTTGTCTATAATACTCTTAGCGGTATCCAAACCTACTTTTTTGAAGATATCGATAATCCATTTCTCTATTTCGTCTGAGAACTCGTCCAGTTCCACATCATCATCTTCCGCTGCTTCTCTGTAAACATCTATATCATATCCCGACAGCCACGAAGCCAATTTGATATTCTGTCCTTGCTTACCGATGACTTTGGCAATTTCCTCAGACGGGGTATAGACTAAAGCTCTATTTTCAGCTTCGTCAATTTCTATTTTATTAATGGTCACATTCCCCAAAGCTCTTTTGAGCAACAATTCGGGATTTTTAGACCACTGAATAACATCTATGTTTTCGTTTCTCAATTCTCTTACCACACCGTGAATACGAGAACCTTTCACCCCCACGCAAGCGCCCACAGGGTCTATTCTATCATCGTAGGCATCTACGGCTATTTTGGCTTTCTCACCCGGTATTCTCGCTACTTTTTTAAGGATAATAGTACCATCTTGAATTTCAGGAATTTCCAAATCCAAAAGCTTTTCTAAGAATTTCGGCGAAGTTCTAGATACGATGATTTGAGGCTTGCTCCCTTTGAAATCAACACTTTCTATTACCGCTCTTACATTATCGCTTTTTCTGAAAAAATCAGACGAGATTTGGTTTTCTTTTGGAAGTATAAACTCATTCCCCTCGTCGTCCAATAAAATTACATGCTTGTAGCGGATATGATGCACTTCTCCTACCATAATTTCCCCTATCCTATCTCTAAACTGCTGATAAAGATGAGCATTGTGATACTCTTGTATTTTTGTAGCTAAAATTTGTTTAAGCGTAAGAATACTTCTTCTCCCCAACTGGGAAATTTTGATTTCTTGCGTAAAATCCTCTCCTACCTCAAAGGTTTCATCTATTTTCCGAGCTTCGGATATTTCTATTTCCAAGTCATCATCTTCGGACATTTCATCTTCCACGATGGTTTTATTAAGAAATATCTGAAAATCTCCTTTATCCGGATTTACAATTACCGTAAAATGATCATCAGAATCATATCTTTTTCTAAGAAGCGTTTTCAAAGAATCTTCAATAATCGCCATAAGGTCTACTTTACTTATATTCTTTTCTTCTTTGAAATCTCCGAATGCTTCTATTAAGGCTAAATTATCCATTTATAAAATCTTTTATTTAATTACTAAACAAGCAATAATGCTCTATTTATCTAAAATTTAACTATTACTAATGCTTTTTTAATTTCTGACAGCAGCACCTCTCTTTCTTCCATCACATCTACCTTTCCCTTACCTACCTCCTTAGGCTTTCTATATCTAAGGATCAAGATAATACGATCTTCTTCTACCTTCGCCAGTTCGCCCTGTATTTTAGAAGAATCCTGCATCAAGAGTTCCAATTCTCTGCCTATATTCTTTTTGTATTGTCTAATTTGGGTAAGAGGCTCCGAAAGCCCCGCAGACATCACCTGAAGACCGAAATCGTGCTCCTCTCTGTCCATATTAAATTCTATGGCTCTACTGGCATCTAAACAATCTTGGATAGAAATCCCATTGTCCCCATCTAAAATAATCACCACATTATCTCCTGCTGATATTTTCATATCAATAAGAAACAAATCTGGTCTTTCCTCCAAAAAGGTTTCTAATAGCTGCTTTATTTGCGTTTCAAATTCCATTTTTTTAAATTATTTTAGGCTACAAAAAAAGGCTTTCTTCCGAAGCCTTTCCATTCACTATCCTAAATCTTCTGCAAAGATATGGCTTTTTTTTAATCTCCACAAATATTTACCCAAAGGATTTCCTTCTCATACTCAAAAGAATATCATACGCTCAAAATTCAGATATCAAAATAAACATCGTTTAGCAAATAAAAACCACTATAAACAACATTACAAAACCACAAAAATCAATAACAAACAAAATAATACATTGTAACTAAAAAAAAGAAACAATAATAAATAGTAATCTCATTTAACTACTTTTTTGTACTTTTGTAAAGAATTGGATTTTTAGGCAAAAAACAGATGAGCGAAACTAAACCTATTTATTCGGAAGACAATATCCGAACGCTGGATTGGCAGGAGCATATTAGACTAAGACCCGGTATGTACATTGGGAAATTAGGCGACGGCTCCTCTGCTGATGACGGCATATACATTCTTCTGAAAGAAATAATAGACAACTCTATCGATGAATTCCGAATGAAATCCGGAAAAAAAATAGAGATAAAATTAGACGAGAAAACCGTTACCATAAGAGACTTCGGTAGAGGTATCCCCTTAGGAAAAATGGTAGATGCCGTCTCTAAAATGAATACGGGAGGGAAATACGACAGCAAAGCCTTCAAAAAATCCGTAGGGCTAAATGGTGTGGGTACAAAAGCGGTAAATGCACTTTCCGACTATTTCCGAGTAAAATCCGTGCGAGATGGCAAAGCTAAAGTAGCCGAATTTTCCAAAGGGGTTATCACAGAAGAGCATTCGGAAGTGGAGTCCTCTGAAAGAAATGGAACAGAAATCACCTTTATCCCCGACCACGAAATATTCTTAAACTTTAAATTCAGAAAAGAATATATTGAGCGGATGCTTAGGAATTACGCTTATCTTAATCCCGGATTAAAAATCGTGTTCAACGGAGAAACTTACTTTTCTGAAAATGGACTAAAAGACCTTCTGGAAGAGAACTTAGAAGACGATATCCTCTACCCTATCATCCATCTAAAAGCGGAGGATATAGAAGTAGCCATTACCCACTCGGACAAATCGCAATCCGAAAGTTATTTTTCTTTTGTCAACGGACAGAACACCACACAAGGCGGAACACACCTCAACGCTTTTAGAGAAGCCTATGTAAAGACTATTCGTGAGTTTTTTAATAAAAACTTTGATGCTGCTGATATTCGAAAATCGATCATTGCCGCTATCTCCGTTAATGTAGAAGAACCCGTTTTTGAGTCTCAGACCAAAACCAAACTCGGCTCTAATGATATGGGACCCAATGGTCCTACGGTAAGGACATTTGTAGTGGATTTTCTCAAAACCAAGCTCGATAATTTCCTGCACAAAAACACCGAAATTGCCGAAGTGGTACAAAAGAAAATTCTCACTTCCGAAAAGGAGAGAAAAGAACTTTCCGGAATACAAAAATTAGCACGAGAAAGAGCTAAGAAGGTATCTCTCCATAACAAAAAACTAAGAGACTGCCGCCAGCACTACAACGACCAAAAAGCAGAACGAAAGTCTGAGTCTCAAATTTTCATAACAGAAGGAGATTCGGCATCAGGGTCTATTACAAAATCTCGAGATGTAGAAACACAAGCCGTATTCTCTCTGAAAGGTAAGCCGCTGAACTGCTATGGGCTAACCAAAAGAGTGGTCTATGAAAACGAAGAATTTAATCTGCTACAAGCCGCTCTTAACATTGAAGACAGCTTAGAAGATTTAAGGTATAATCAAGTCATTATTGCAACTGATGCCGATGTGGACGGAATGCACATAAGACTGCTGATGATTACTTTCTTCCTGCAATTTTTTCCGGATTTAATAAAGAATGGGCATCTGCACATTTTGCAAACCCCTCTATTCCGTGTAAGAAACAAAAAAGAAACACGCTACTGCTATACAGAGGAAGAACGACTGAAGGCCCTAAACGAACTTGGCAAAAACCCTGAAATAACACGCTTCAAAGGGCTTGGAGAAATTTCCCCTGAAGAGTTTAGGCATTTCATAGGTAAAGATATTCGTCTGGAGCCTGTAGTTCTTGGCAAAGACCAAACCATAGAGCAGCTTTTGGATTTTTATATGGGTAAAAACACTCCAGAAAGACAGCAGTTCATATTAGAAAACCTTATTTTAGAAGACACTGATATATAACATTTAAACCAACAAAATGAGATTAAGCAACCGCAAAAAAGCACCTTTGTTCCGTTTTTATTTTACTTTCATCAATGTAATATCTATAATGTGTCTCATTGTATACATACTTGATATTTCTCTTATATCTTTTATGGGAAACTGGAAATTTTTTCTCATAATAATCCCTACACTATTGTACTTCATATTCTATATAAAAGGTAAACAAATTTTTGAGTATGACAGTGACGGAGAGGCTGTAATGTTCATCAATAAAAGTATCTCCATTATTTTCAATAAAGAAACAAAAGATGAATTCCCTAAATACAAATTACATTCTTTTGAGTTTTTTAATGCATTATTTTTTAAAAGATTGTTTATAAAAGTAAACAGCAAAACAGAAAAAGTCATTCTATTGAAATACGATATCTCGTATCTAACCAAAAGGGAAATTAGAGATTTGAAAATTTCATTAAAAAAGATTGTATGTAACAATAATAATAAAGAAAATATTGGCTATGACAAACCGAAAAAAAGAAATTAACTCAATTTTATCATTAAAAATAGAAGAAATTTATTTACTGTCAATAAAAAGAATTGCTGAATACGAGGAAGTTTGGATTTTAGATGATGATGGAATATTAACTTATGGTGATGAAGAGCAAATATACTTCCCTATTTGGCCTGAAAAAATCTTTGCAGAATTAAATGCCATCAATGAGTGGGAAGCAGCTCAACCTTATAGCATTCCATTAGAAGAATTTTTATTGGATTTTATTCCAAATTTAATTGAAAACAATTACTTTTTATCTGTTTTCCCTAGAGAAAATGCAGAGAATTTTATTGTTCATCCCAAGGATTTTGCTAGAGATATCAATGAGTATATTGATGAATATTTCGGCGAAAGTTATGAATTAACATATTTATAAAATTTTAGGGGTTATATTAGATAACGACTAAAACTCAATTTAGAATTATTTATGCTGATATCTACTGTAGTTATGATGCATTTGATGTGAGTAAACTTAGCTATTTTCTCATCAATCACAGTCTACATTTTACTAAACATCATAACTACATAAAAAGAAAACAAAGAATAGAAAGTTTTTAATTTTATTTGAGCTAAATTAAATGAAAGAGCAAAACAGCCATAAAGAAGAAACATTAAAAAAACTGTCAGGATTATACAAAGATTGGTTTTTAGACTACGCATCTTATGTTATCTTAGATCGTGCCATTCCTTCTATATACGATGGCTTCAAGCCCGTACAAAGAAGAATAATGCACTCTATGAGAGAGCTGGAAGACGGTAGATACAATAAAGTGGCCAATATCGTGGGAAATACGATGAAATATCACCCTCACGGTGATGCTTCCATCACAGATGCTATGGTTCAGATTGGACAAAAAGAACTTCTCATTGACACTCAGGGGAACTGGGGAAATATCTATACCGGAGATTCTGCCGCAGCTGCCAGATATATAGAAGCACGACTAACGCCTTTTGCCCTTGAAGTTGTTTTTAATCCTAAAACTACCCACTGGACAAAATCATACGACGGCAGAAACAACGAACCTATTGATCTTCCTGTAAAATTCCCGCTGCTTCTCGCTCAGGGTGTAGAAGGTATAGGGGTAGGACTTTCCACTAAAATAATGCCTCACAATTTCAATGAACTTATAGAGGCTTCCATCGCACATTTGAAAGGGAAAAAATTTGAGCTCTATCCGGATTTTATGACCGGAGGTATGCTGGATGTGAGCAATTATAATGACGGAGAACGCGGCGGAAGACTACGCTCAAGAGCAAAAATTATTCAAAAGGATAAACATACTCTTTGCATCACAGAGCTGCCCTATGGCATTACCACCGGCAATCTGATTGATAAAATCATCAAAGCCAATGAGAAGGGTAAAATTAAAATCAAAAAAATAGAGGATAATACTTCGGATGAGGTAGAGATAAATATACACCTGAATAATGATGTTTCGCCCGATAAGATGATAGATGCACTCTATGCTTTTACAGACTGCGAAATATCCATATCACCGAATGCCTGCGTCATTGTAGGAGATAAACCAATGTTTCTTTCGGTCTCTGAAATTCTTAAACAAAATACAGACTTTACGGTTTCTTTATTGAAAAAAGAATTAGAAATAGAGCTCGGAGAGTTAGAGGAGAAATGGCACTTTGCATCATTAGAGAAAATTTTTATCGAAAACGAACTCTACCAAGAAATCAAAGGAAAAGACAGCAAAGAAGCCGTCTATGATGCCATTGGAAAAGCCTTGGAGCCTTTTACCAAAAACTTAATGCGTGCCGTGGCTACGGAGGATATTATCCGCCTTACAGAACTTCCTTTTATGCGAATTTCCAGATATGACAGGGATAAAGCTTTGGAGAATATAGCCGCTTTGGAGGGGAAAATGGAACAGGTGAAATACCACCTGGACAACCTAATCGCCTTCGCCATCGATTACTTCAAAAACATACAAAAAAAATACGGCAAAGGGAAAGAAAGACGCACAGAGCTTAGAATATTTGACACTATTGATGCGACCAAAGTAGCCGTAGCCAATGAAAAATTCTATGTTAATCGCACCGAAGGATTTATCGGAACGGCACTCAAAAAAGACGAACATGTCTTTGACTGCTCTGATATTGACGACATCATTACATTTAGAAAAGACGGAATAATGCAGATTACAAAAGTAGAGCCTAAAACTTTCGTGGGTAAAGATATTCTGCATGTAGGCGTCTGGAAAAAGAACGACAGCAGAACGGTCTATAATATGATTTACCGCGAAGGAAAAACAGGGCCTTACTATATGAAACGCTTTGCCGTAACTTCCATTACAAGAAATACCGAGTATCCTCTCGCATCCGACAAAAAAGGTTCCGAAATTCTCTATTTTTCTGCTAATCCCAACGGAGAAGCGGAAGTAGTAAGCGTGCTGCTAAAACCAAGTGCCCGAATTCGTAAAAACAAAATAGAGATAGACTTTTCTGATTTAGCCATCAAAGGACGAAATTCCAAAGGAAATCTCGTTACCAAATATGCTGTAAAAAAAGTAGATTTGAAAGAAGAAGGCGTATCGACATTAGCCCCAAGGAAAATTTGGTTTGACGATACCGTACGCCGCCTAAACGCCGAAGGCAGAGGGACGCTGCTTGGCTATTTCAAAGGAGATGACAAAATCCTTACTATTAATACCAAAGGAGAAGCCAGACTTACTTCTTTTGATTTAATGAACCGTTTTGATGACGAGTATCTTATCCTTGAAAAATGGAACCCTGAACAAGTGGTTTCTTGTATTTACTACGACGGAGAAAAAGATATTTACTATATCAAAAGATTCCTTTTGGAGAACCATCTCAATTCTCAGATTTTTATGCCAAGCGAACACCCTAAATCCTTTGTGGAATTTGTAGGAACTACCGACGGCTGCACTGCAGAAATCATTTTTTCTAAAAAGGACAAAGAACCGGAATTCATTAACATTGATGAATTTATTTCCGTAAAAGGAATTAAAGCTATGGGAAACCAGTTTATCAAAGAAAAGGTAAAATCTATCAATATGTCTGTTCCGGAAAAAGAGCCTGAAAAAGAACCGGAAGAAATTATTGCTCCTACAAATAGCAATGACGAATCCCCCGCAGAAGGTATCATAGGAGATTTATTTGAATAAAAATATAAATATGACAATAGGTTTTTTAATTATTATTGCGACTTGTATTATCTCTTATCAAGGGTTTAACAACCGAGCTTTTTTTGAGAAATATAAATTCAATGTTCAAGATATTACCGTACGGAAAGAATATATCCGTTTGGTGAGTTCCGGCTTTCTACACGCGGATTGGTCTCATCTTTTTTTCAATATGCTTTCGTTGTATTTTTTTCAAGGTATTGTAGAAACTTATTTTGGGACTATTGGCTTTTGGGTTATTTACTTCGGTTCAATGATTGCCGGTAACTTTTTCAGCTTGCTCATTTACAAAAACAAACCTTGGTATTCTGCCATTGGGGCTTCCGGTGCTGTATCAGGAATTATCTTTGCGGCAATTGCGATGGCACCTAATGATATTAATATCAATTTTCTTCCCGGTTGGATTTTCGGGACTCTCTACTTTTCTTATTCCGTCTATATGATGCTGAACCCTAAACAATGGGATAATCTCGGACATTCTGCCCACCTTGGAGGTGCAGCATTTGGGCTGGTTTATGTTGCTTTATTACGGACGAATATCGTTATTCAACACTTTTTTTATCTTACTGTAATGACACTACCTCTACTCTATTTATCATACCAAATTTTCATTAACAAAAAAATAAAATAGCCCTTATCCGCAAATATTAAAAAATCCTACTTATAGTGTAGGATTTTTATGTTCTTATATTTGCAAAAGGGATTATATATTAGACAGACGCAATGTATTGGTTTTTCCGCCATCGTGTACCGGCATAGCATTAAGATTTACTACAAAATCTCCTTGCCTTACAAATCCATAATTGGTGGCCAGCATATTAACTTGTATAATCGTTTCGTCTGTTGTTTTTTGCATATCATAATAATAAGCCCTCACCCCCCATAGGAGATTAAGCATTGTGAGTACTCTTGGGTTCGAACTAAATACCAATATATGAGCATCCGGTCTGTGCGATGAAATTTGAAAAGCGGTGTATCCGGAATATGTAAGGGTAATAATGGCTTTTGCAGAAGCACTCTTTGCTATTTTCACTGCTGAAAGACAGATTTTCTTGGTAATAAATCTTTCGTCTATACAGCTTACTTCCTTATCTATTATTTCGTTTCTTCTCTTATAGTAATGTGTATTCTCTGCGTGTCTCACTATCCTTGACATATTTTTTACCACATCTACAGGATATTTCCCTACGGAAGTTTCGCCGGACAGCATCACCGCATCTGCACCGTCTAAAACGGAATTAGCCACATCATTTACCTCTGCTCTCGTAGGCGTAAGGCTATTGATCATCGTTTCCATCATCTGTGTTGCAATAATGGCTGGTTTAGCGTATGCTCTGGCTTTTTTCACCAATGTTTTTTGGATAACAGGTACATCTTCCATCGGTACTTCCACGCCCAAGTCTCCTCTTGCCACCATTATTCCGTCAGCTTCTTGCAGAATCTCATCTATATTTTCTACACCTTCAGGTTTCTCTATTTTTGCAATAATAGGTGTTCTAAAATTATTTGTGGGATGATTTTTAATCAGCTCTTTCAAGTCTTTAATATCTTGTGCGTGCCTCACGAAAGACAGAGCAATCCAATCCAATTGTAAATCCAATATAAAATTGGCATCACGGATATCCTTTTCTGTAAGTGCAGGTAAAGAAATATAAGTATTGGGCAAATTCACTCCTTTCTTAGAGCTCAATGGTCCTCCTTGTATAGTCTCTGCTTTTACGGTATCTACGCCATTAGTCTCCAATACTTTCAGCATCAGCTTACCATCGTCTATCAATATAGTCTCTCCTACTTTCACATCTTGAGGGAATTTTTTGTATGTCATAAACACCCGTGTAGAATCTCCCTCTACTTCTTCATTTGTAAAAGTGAGAATATCTCCAGGATTGAGGTATGAGCCTTCTTTTACGATCCCTATCCTTAGTTTTGGTCCCTGCAAATCTCCTAAAATAGATACAGCTGTACCGTACTCTTCATTTATTTCTCTAATGATTTCTACATTCCTTCTCACCAGATCATAGTCGGCGTGAGAAAAATTAATTCTAAAAACATCTACACCCGCTTTTATGAGCTCTACCATTTTTTCTTTGGTAGAACAAGCAGGACCTAATGTCGCTATTATTTTTGTTTTTTTTAAATCTCTAATCATAATAATCACACTGAATAATATCAAAAAGCTCGTGCCGAGAGCTTAAAACCAATTCTTCCACCTGAAGAACCTCCTCTTTCGGAAGCAAAATTAACGAAAAATCGCCAAATCCTCCCTTTGTTAATAAAATATAATCTACCAATGCTCTGTCTGAAAACAAGTATTCCGTATGCTCTATTCCCGAGAAAAGATTCATCCGTTGTTCTACTTCTTCTACTGTATGAGAGCGATTAACAACGACTATATAATGTGTTTTGTTTCTACTATCATACGCTTCAAATCTACTAAAGAAAGCTTTGTAATAGCCTCTTTTTATTACTATATCTTTCGTCCTGCAAAATTTAAAATCATTAAGCCGATTCAATTTATAGAAAAACTGAAAATCTTCCATAGGATACGTCAATCTACACAACCCTAAAGGCAGTTCTTCCTCCTCATCGTCTTCAAAAGTCAGTACAATTTTATTATCCGGCATAATGATTATCGTAATAAAATCTTATTCCATTAACTTATTTAATGCTATACTATTTTTACTTTCTTGTTTAATGCATAAAAAGCTCTTTGAGCAACCTTTTCTTCTGCCTTTTTTTTAGAAGTTTCGGTAGCCGCAGCTCTTTGATTTCCATTGATAAAAATCACGGATCTGAAAACAACTTGCTTTGAAGGTAAAATTTCTTCTTTCGTTTCGTAGTTCAGCGTCCATTTATTTTTTTGGCACCATTCTAAAATCAAACTTTTATAGCTTATAATTTTATTTTTCAGTCTATCCATTTCTGCCTCCGGAATGATACGGGACAATACAATTCCCTTACAAATTTCGTACCCAAAATCCATATAAACAGCACCAATAAAAGATTCCAAAAGATTACCGGAAAGATCTTTGCTATGCTTAAACCCTTTTTCCTCTGAAATCAAACACCGAAGTTCCAGTCTCTCACCTATTTGATTGAGGTTTTTTCTATTAACAATTTTTGATTTCATCTGGGTAAGAAATCCCTCGTTGCCATTAGGATAATGTTCAAAAAGATAGCACGAAATAATACTACCGAGAACGGAATCTCCGAGAAATTCCAAACGATCATAGTTATTCCTTCCAAAAGAAGTCTTTAACGAAAAAGCTTCTTTATACCAAGACAATTCTTTTGGACTAAAACCTATAATTGTTCTAATCTTTTCAAATAAAAATCTGTCCTCTTCTAGTAAATATTGTTTTTTGTGGGCTTTAGAAAGTAATTTGGTAATCTTCCTGACAATATCCATAGCTATTTTTCCACTCTTCGGAATAGTACGCAAGCGTTATGCCCACCAAATCCAAAAGTATTACTCATTGCTACATTTACATTTTTCTCCACAGCTTTATTGAATGTAAAATTGAGACGGCTGTCTATCTTCTCATCATCTGTAAAATGATTGATAGTAGGCGGAACGATATTATGGATAATAGTCCCTACCGCTGCAATAGCTTCTATAACCCCTGCTGCACCAAGAAGATGCCCGGTCATAGATTTTGTGGAATTGATTTGAATATCATAAGCATGCTCTCCCAACAATTTAGAAATAGCATTAGATTCTGCAATATCTCCCAACGGCGTAGAAGTCCCGTGCATATTGATATGATCGACCTCATCTGTAGTAATTCCGGCGTCTTCCAAGCAATTTTTCATCACGAGATAAGCCCCTAAACCTTCCGGATGCGGTGCCGTCATATGATAAGCATCTGCACTCATACCACCACCCTTAAGTTCGGCATATATAGTAGCACCTCGTTTTACTGCGTGCTCATATTCTTCAAGGATAATACATCCTGCACCTTCACCTAACACAAAACCATCTCTATCTTTATCGAAAGGTCTGGATGCTGTTATAGGGCTGTCATTTCTTGTAGACAGAGCCATCATAGCGTTAAAACCACCTACTCCACTTGCCGTTACAGCCGCTTCCGAACCTCCGCAGACAATAACATCTGCTTTCCCCAGCTGGATAAGCATTTTAGAATCTATAATCGCATTGGCAGATGATGCACAAGCAGAAACTGTCGTATAGTTAGGTCCGTGAAAGCCATACTCTATAGAGATATGTCCAGGTGTAATATCGGCTATCATCTTTGGGATAAAAAACGGATTAAAACGAGGAATATCTGTATTAGCCCAACCTAAAACTTCTTTTTCAAAAGTATCAAGTCCGCCAATACCAGATCCCCAAATCACTCCTACTCTATTTTTATCCACTTGATCCTCTATAATACGAGAATGCTCGACAGCCTCTCTAGCCGCCACCAAACCAAACTGCGTATTACGATCCATTTTTTTTGCCTCTTTTTTGTCAAAATAGTCCAACGCATTGAAGCCTTTGACCTCACAAGCAAACTTAGTTTTGAAATTAGAGGCATCGAAAAGAGTAATCGGAGCAGCTCCGCTCTCACCCTTTACTAGGTTTTCCCAATATTGTTTAGCGTTATTGCCTATAGGCGTAACAGCACCAAAACCGGTAACGACTACTCTTTTCAATTCCATAATTAATTTTTTATTTACTTGTTAACCACTTCTTCAATATAAGCGATAGCGTGACCTACTGTAGTAATTTTTTCAGCTTGATCATCAGGGATCTGAATATTAAATTCTTTTTCAAATTCCATAATAAGCTCTACAGTATCCAAAGAATCTGCGCCTAAATCGTTAGTGAAACTAGCTTCAGGAGTTACTTCTGTTTCCTCCACATCCAACTTATCAGCGATAATCGCTTTTACTCTTGATGCAATGTCTGACATAATAATTATTTTTAAAATTTATTCAGTTGCAAATATATAAATTTTAGTAATAATTCCACCCATTTAAATTATTTTTTTCCACAAAATTATATTTATCTATTTATTTCACTTATAAAAAACACACGCAGTATAGTGGGTATTGTCCATCTTGGAACAGCTTTCCTTCATGTCCTTATCGTTCATATCAATCCGCTGATGCCACATCTCATATCTGTGCTCGTCGTACATATTGATGAGGGTATCCAAATGGTCGATCAAAATTGCATACACCTTTCCGTCTTAGAACGATGTCAAAGACACAAAACTCTACTCCTCGAAAAGCCATGTCTTGAAGTTCTCTTCGTAAGTATACCATGCTTCATCCTTAAAATACCTGCCAAATATTTACTCGTATAGGGAAATGTTGATGTTCTATAACCAACTTGATATAAAGCTTTTTCAATAAATTCTTACTACTATTATAAAAGTATAAAATTCTTTAACAACACTTTTGGCACATTATGACTTCCATTAAATTAATCTCAGAATTGGGTCTTAGAAAATCTTTTTTTATTGATGCTTTTCTTTATAATTATATTGTAAGAACTTAATCTTAATCGATGATTATTTATTTCAATCTTCTTCTAAACATTTTTATCTTCAGTATCTAAATCTTCTATTAATCTATATTCAGAAATACCTGTACAATATAATCCTCAATACAAAATATACAACTTTCTAAAACGAAATATGTATTTTTTTACAAAATAAAATAAAAAAGAGTTTTTTTTGAAATCACTAATGCTTTAAATATTTAGAGTCTCCTAAAGGAGACATTATTTATAAGTTATAAATCACTAGTATTCTAAAGAAAACTTTATACCTTTTCTTTAGAAATCCTACTATATAGTTGTAGTAAAAATTAAATTTTTAACAATTTTAATTATTTAAAAAAAACTATAAATTTGCATAAATAAAAAAATAATTAAAATGAAAAAGATTTTCTTAGTTGGTGCTTTAGCACTATTCAGTGGTATGAACGCACAAGTTAAGTACGGTGTAAAAGCAGGATATAATTTGTCAAACATCAGTGCAAAAAGCACAGCTTCTAGTGTTAGATTTTTATTAGGAAACAAATCTGGGTTTAATGTAGGAGGTTTTGTAGAATACGGATTAGGGAATAATTTGAGCTTGCAGGGAGAAGTTCTTTATAGTAATGTAGGAGCTAAACTAACCGTTGACACTGATAAATTAAATGAGGAACAATTGAGAAATTTACCAGAAATAGAAGAGCTAGACTTCAAAAAAGCGAATGCTACTCTTTCTTTAAGCCAAATTTCAGTACCGGTATCTTTGAAGTATACATTTGATAAGTTTTCAGTTTTAGGCGGTTGCACTATAAATTTCAAAGCAGGAGCGAAAACCAAACTTGAGTTAGATGGTAAAAGTATAGATACTAATGAAGATGTGGATATAGACGAAACTATTAAATCACAGCTTTCTTCCGCTAATTTCGGATTACATTTAGGTGGAGAATATATGTTTAATGACAATGTATTTGTAGACGCAAGATATAATTTTGGAGCTTCCAGTCTTAATAAAAACTTTACAGACTATGTAAATCTTAAACAAAGATATTTCCAGATGAGTATAGGATATAAATTCTAGTATGTGAGAAAAACTACATACATAAACTTAACAAGAGTCGTATCAGCTTATTGACGCGGCTCTTGTTATTAACCTTAACTCATATTTTTTGAAATACCCATACTCTTTCTGCTTTTTGTCAATGGAAAACAAAGCCATATTGGTATTATTTACGATATTGTTTCTTTCTTGTAATGCCCAGCAGCAGAAAAAGTCTAATGTGTTATTAATATTGGGAGGGAATTGGTCCCAAATAGAGGCGTCTTCTCCTTCGGCAACTTCTTTGGTATTAACATCAGGCAATAAAATAGGCTATTTTATAGAAGTAGGAAAAGAGTATAGTATCTTTTCCAAACGCTTAAGTTTAGAGGTTTCTGCTAAATTTTCAGAGACAGGCGGGCATATAGACAACAACGCCTATTTTCTCAAAACCAACTTATCAAACGATATTGAAAAATACAAAAATGCTAAGCTGAAATTATTCATTTACGAATTTAGCAGCGGAATAAAACTAATACACTCTTATCAGGCAGTCAAAGTATATATGGGAATTCAATCCTCGTTATTGTTTTTGGGAAGATATACAGAAAAAAACATAAAAGAAATCCCTCCCCAAAAGGACTCTATTCCTAATAAAAAAGATATTGATAAATTGATCATAAAAATCCATCATCCCTCTTTCAAAACAGAAATAGGAATGAGATTTAGCTTAGATACAAAATATTTCATAGACTTTAGTTGCCATTTTCCATTGCAGCCTTTATTTGTAATTTACAATAATAACGGCCTTATCATAAACATAAAAGAATCTTATATGCAGTTAGGAATAGGGATTAAAATCTAAGTTTTTTCCCTTTTTTGATTTTGTTTTCATTTAACGAAAATGTTATTGAACACTTTAATTATATTTTTCGCTTGTTTTTATCTTTAAATATCTGTTTATCAAAAAAAATATCCTATATTTGCACCGCTTTTTGTGAACCATTTGAGCCGAAGCAATTATTGTAAAATAACCCACTTCAAAAGCCACTTTTTCACATAAGGCTCAAAAAAAGTGCTGCTTTTGAATACAAATTTTTAATTATGTCAGAAAAGACAAAACAACAAGAAGAGGTTCTAATGAACCAAAATGTATCCCCTGAAGAATTTGACTGGGATTCTTTCGAATCTGGACTTAATGCTGAGGACAGAAACGAAAAACAAGAATTGGAAGCCATTTACAAAGGCTCTCTTAACGATCTTACGGAAGATGATGTCATCATCGGAAAAGTAGTAAGAATGACAGACAAAGAAGCTATTGTAGATATAGACTTCAAGTCTGAAGGTGTAATCTCTCTTAACGAGTTCCGCTACAATCCTAATCTGAAAGTAGGTGATGAAGTGGAAGTAATGGTAGATAAGAGAGAAGACAAAACCGGACAGCTGCACCTATCCCACAAAAAAGCGAGAATGCTGAAAGCTTGGGATAGAGTAAATCAATTCCACGAAAGCGGCGAGGTTGTAAACGGATTCGTGAAATCCAGAACTAAAGGCGGTATGATTGTAGATGTATTCGGTATAGAAGCTTTCTTACCGGGCTCTCAAATCGATGTGAAGCCTATTAAGGATTATGACCAATTCGTAGGTAAAACTATGGAATTCAAGGTAGTAAAAATCAATCCTGAATTCAAAAATGTGGTAGTATCTCACAAAGCTCTTATTGAAGCTGATATTGAAGATCAAAAAAGAGAAATCATCTCTCAGCTTGAAAAAGGTCAGGTATTGGAAGGTACCGTTAAAAATATCACTTCTTACGGAGTGTTTATCGACCTTGGTGGCGTAGATGGTTTAGTACATATTACAGACCTTTCTTGGAGCAGAGTCAATCATCCTTCTGAAATTTTGGAAGACGGACAAACCGTAAAAGTAGTTATCCTTGACTTTGATGAAGACAAAACAAGAATCCAATTGGGTATGAAGCAATTGGAAGCCCACCCATGGGATGCTCTTGATGAAAACCTAAAAGTAGGTGACAAAATCAAAGGTAAAGTAGTCGTTCTTGCAGACTATGGTGCTTTCGTAGAAGTTGCACCAGGCGTAGAAGGACTTATCCACGTATCTGAGATGTCTTGGTCTACGCACTTGAGAAGTGCTGGAGATTTTGTAAAAGTAGGAGATGAAGTAGAAGCTCAAGTATTGACTCTTGACAAAGAAGAAAGAAAAATCTCTTTGGGTATGAAACAACTTACCCAAGATCCGTGGACCAATATCCAAGACAAATATCCTGTAGATTCTAAACATACCGGTACTGTAAGAAACTTTACTAACTTCGGTGTGTTTGTAGAATTGGAAGAAGGTATAGACGGACTTATCTATATATCTGATCTCTCTTGGACTAAGAAAATCAAGCACCCATCTGAGTTCTGCAATGTAGGCGAAAAAATGGATGTGGTTGTATTGGAGCTTGATGTAGATGCAAGAAGGCTTTCTCTGGGACATAAACAGCTTACAGAAAACCCTTGGGACAAATTTGAGACTAAATATGCTGAAGGAACAGTACACACAGGTGTAGCTACAGAGGTATTTGATAAAGGTGCTCAAGTGAAGTTTGAAGATGCAGAAATAGAGGCTTTCTGCCCTTCTAGACTATTAGAAAAAGAAGATGGCTCCAAAGTTAAAAAAGGAGAAGAAACAGAATTCAAAGTAATTGAGTTCAACAAAGAATTTAAAAGAGTGGTGGTTTCTCACACCGGATTGTTCCGCGAAGAAGAAAAGAAAAATATGAAGGAAGCTGCTGCTAAATCTACTGCTGAAGAGAAAACCACTTTAGGAGATATAGACGCACTTGCGGAACTTAAAAAGAAAATGGAAGGAGGTAAATAAACTTCTTCTTATATTCTGAATATCAATTGGAAAAGAGCCTATTTTCTTTTCCAATTTTTTTTTGTACTGAAATTGAGGTAACTCTCAAACTATCTTATTTTATAATTTTTAGAACAAATTATCTTAAAATTTCATTATATTATGCTGTGAATATTTTTTATAATTTTGTATATCATTAGTTTACAAAAAAAATATATTTACAAAACTATTATGCATGCATAATATTTATTATCTTTGGAAAAAACAATTTAGCTCCTTATAATCTAACATAAAGATGATAAAGAAAATGGATAATATAGATCTTATTCTAAAGTCTACATGGTTGGCAGTTTCTAAAATGTATGCAGAACTTGCTCAAAAGCATAATTCTACTACAGTACAGGCTCTTACACTTCTGAAAATAGATCCAAAAAAAGGAACGCGAAGTACCAACCTGGGACCTAAAATGGCTATTGAGCCCACTTCTCTTACCAGAATTATCAAACTTTTGGAAGACAACGGCTATATCTATAAAGAAAAAACAGATCTGGATAAAAGAGAGGTCATCATAAAACTAACAAAAAAAGGATTGAAATCCAGGGATTTATCAAAAAAAATGGTTCTCGATTTTAACCAAACCATTACTGATAAAATTCCCACTCATAAGTTAGAAATTTTTAAAGAAGTAATGAACGAAATCTTGCAAACGGCAAACGATTTGAATAACAAAAAATAAGTTTAACCTAAATCTAAAATAAATGAAAAGAAGAATCAATCATGTAACGGTATTAGGCTCCGGAATAATGGGTTCCGGTATCGCCGCCCACTTTGCCAATATAGGTGTAGAGGTGCTGATGCTGGATATTGTACCCTCTGAGCTTACCGAAGCAGAACAAAAAAAAGGACTAACCAAGGAAGATAAAGCGGTAAGAAATAGAATAGCAACAGAGAACCTCGAAAAGCTGAAAAAATCAAATCCTGCTTTACTCTACTCGCCTAAGTTTGCCGAAAGAATTAAAGTCGGAAACTTTGACGACGATATGCAGAAAATAAAAAATACAGATTGGATTATAGAAGTGGTAGTAGAGCGTTTGGACATAAAAAAATCTGTTTACGAAAAAATAGAACAATACAGAAAACCTGGTACTTTGGTCTCTTCCAATACTTCCGGAATTCCTATACATATGCTTACCGAAGGGCGTAGCGAAGATTTTAAGCAATATTTTGCCGGTACGCATTTCTTTAATCCGGTAAGGTATCTTCCTCTTTTAGAGATTATTCCCACAAAAGACACGGCACCGGAAATTATAGATTTTTATATGAACTATGGTGCTAAGTTTCTCGGAAAAACGACTGTTCTCGCCAAAGATACCCCAGCTTTCATAGCCAATAGAATTGGGATTTTTGGGATAATGAACCTTTTCCATAATGTGAAAAAATTAGGACTGAGTGTTTCAGCTATAGACAAACTCACAGGTCCGGTGATAGGACGTCCAAAATCGGCTACATTTAGAACGGCAGATGTGGTGGGGCTGGATACTTTGGTGCATGTGGCAGAGGGGGTCCACCGCAGTGGCATAGAGATAGATAAATACAAAAACCAGTTTGTATTGCCGGATTTCATTGAGGCTATGATGAAAAATCAATGGCTGGGATCTAAAACCGATGGCGGATTTTACAAAAAAGTAAAAGATGCAGAGGGGAAATCTTTAATCCTTGAACTAAACCTCGGAACATTAGAATACGAAGAACAAGTAAAAAACAGCTTCCCTACATTAGAACTGACCAAGACGATAGAAAAACCGATAGACCGCTTTAAAGTTTTAATAAATGGTAAAGATAAAGCTGGAGAACTATACAGAAGTATGCTGGGAGCATTGTTCGCCTATGTATCCGACAAAGTGCCAGAAATATCCGATGAAATCTACAAAATAGATGATGCTATGCGTGCAGGATTCGGCTGGGAAAACGGTCCTTTTGAAATTTGGGATGCCGTAGGAATAGCCAAAGGGATAGAGTTAGCAAAAGAAGCCGGATACGAAGTCTCTGATTGGGCTAAAAAAATGACAGAGAAAGGGGAAACTTTCTATAAAGTAAATGATGCCGGACAGAAAACATTCTTTGATGAGAAATCTAATGAATATCAGTCTATTCCAGGACAAGAGGCATTTATCATCCTTGATAATATCAGAAAAAATAAAACACTGTGGAGTAATTCCGGCTCTGCAATTCAAGATTTGGAAGATGGTATCATCAATTTTGAAATCAGGTCTAAAATGAACTCTCTCGGCGGAGAAGTTCTCGACGGACTAAATCGTGCCATAGACCTCGCAGAAAAAGAATACGACGGACTGGTAATTGCCAACCAAGGAGCTAATTTCTCGGTAGGCGCAAACCTTGCGATGATTCTAATGATGGCGATTGACCAAGATTGGGACGACCTCAATATGGCAATTGCTTATTTCCAAAAAACAATGATGAGGGTTCGCTACTCCTCTATTCCTACGGTGGTAGCCCCTCACGGACTTACCTTGGGTGGCGGCTGCGAGATAACAATGCACGCCGACCGCGTAGTAGCAGCAGCAGAGACTTATATAGGGCTGGTGGAGTTCGGTGTAGGCGTTATCCCTGGAGGTGGCGGCTCTAAAGAATTGACACTTAGAACCATGAAAAAATTGCATAAAGATGATGTAAAAAACAATCGTCTGCGAGATGCCTTTATGAATATAGCGATGGGTAAAGTGGCGACTTCTGCATACGAGGCTTTTGATATGGATATCCTTCAGCACGGAAAAGATTTTGTGGTCGTCAATAAAAATAGACAAATCGCAGAGGCTAAAAAAGTAGCATTGCTAATGGCTGAACAAGGCTATACCAAACCTATTGAGCAACAAGTAAGAGTTTTAGGAAAAGAGGCCTTAGGAATGTTCTATGTGGGAACAGACCAAATGTTGGCCGGAAACTTCATCTCTGAGCACGACAAGAAAATCGCCGACAAGTTGGCGTATGTGATGGTAGGAGGTAAACTCTCTGAGCCTACAATGGTATCCGAACAATACTTGCTCAATCTGGAAAGAGAGACTTTCTTACAGCTTTGCGGAGAAAGAAAAACATTGGAAAGAATCCAATATATGTTGCAAAAAGGAAAAGCATTAAGAAATTAAAAATAATAAAACTATATTGAATTAAAATTCAGTATAAATACAAAATATAATTTACAAAATTACAATAGTATGAAAACAGCATACATAATCAAAGGATATAGAACCGCAGTAGGAAAAGCACCAAAAGGCTCGCTGCGTTTCACCCGCCCTGATGTGATGGCAGCCACCGTTATCCAAAAGCTAATGGCAGAAATTCCGCAATTGGACAAAAACCGCATAGACGACCTCATCGTAGGAAATGCTATGCCTGAAGCAGAACAAGGGCTTAATGTTGCCAGACTTATCTCGCTTATGGGGCTTAATACCGACAAAGTTCCGGGAGTTACCGTCAATAGATATTGTGCTTCCGGTTCGGAAGCCATTGCCATAGCATCAGCAAAGATACAAGCCGGAATGGCAGATTGCATCATCGCAGGAGGTGTGGAAAGTATGAGCTACATTCCAATGGGAGGCTACAAACCGGTTCCGGAAACCGATATTGCAAAATCTAATCCCGATTATTACTGGGGAATGGGCTATACGGCAGAAGCTGTAGCCAAGCAGTATAATATCTCTAGGGAAGAGCAAGATTTATTTGCCTTTGAATCTCATCAAAAAGCATTAAAAGCTAACGCAGAAGGCTATTTCACAAGTCAAATAGTACCTATTTCGGTAGAATACAACTATTTGGATGAAAACCAAAAAATGCAGACAAAGAAGTTTGACTTTATGGTAGATGAAGGACCAAGAAAAGATACTTCTTTGGAAGGTTTGGCTAAACTGAAACCGGTTTTTGCTAATGGCGGTACAGTAACGGCAGGGAATTCCTCTCAAATGTCCGATGGAGCTGCATTCGTAATGGTAATGTCCGAAGAAATGGTGAAAGAACTCGGCTTGCAGCCGGAAGCCAGATTGGTATCTTATGCCACAGCAGGACTTGAGCCGAGAATAATGGGAATGGGACCTGTGTATGCTATCCCGAAAGCATTAAAACAAGCCGGGTTACAGATGAAAGATATTGAACTGATTGAGCTAAATGAAGCTTTTGCTTCTCAGTCTGTTGCCATAAAAAAAGAACTTGACCTAAACCCAGAAATTCTAAATGTAAATGGAGGTGCTATTGCTCTGGGGCACCCATTAGGCTGTACCGGAACGAAACTTACTGTACAGCTCTTAGATGAAATGAGAAAAAGAGGCAGTAAATACGGAATGGTAACAATGTGTGTAGGTGCAGGACAAGGTGCAGCCAGCATCATTGAACTTCTATAATATATTACTAACTTAAAAAAAATAACATTATGAACAATATCAAAGGAGGAGAATTCCTCGTAAAAGAAACAGAAGCGAAAGATATTTTTGCAATGGAAGACTTTTCGGAAGAACAAAGAATGCTGCGAGATGCTGCAAGAGATTTTATTGACAAAAAAGTCGTTCCGAATAAAGAGCGTTTTGAAAAAAAAGACTATGCCTTCACAGAGGAATGCATGAAAGAAATAGGCGACTTGGGCTTTCTCGGAATAGCAGTTCCGGAAGAGTACGGCGGCTTAGGAATGGGCTATATCTCTACCCTACTGGCATGTGATTATCTTTCCGGAGCCACAGGATCTTTGGCCACAGCATACGGTGCACATACAGGGATTGGGACTTTGCCAATCTTACTCTACGGAACAGAAGAACAAAAGAAAAAATACCTTCCCGATTTAGCAGCAGGAAACAAATTCGGAGCATATTGCCTTACCGAACCGGATGCAGGCTCTGATGCGAACAGCGGTAAAACCAAAGCCCGTCTATCCGAAGACGGTAAACACTATATCATCAATGGGCAAAAAATGTGGATTTCTAATGCCGGATTTGCAGACACATTTATCCTTTTTGCTAAAATTGATGATGATAAGAATATCACAGGATTTGTAGTCAATCGTTCCGAATTGGAAAACCCTGAAAGCCTTACCTTAGGAGAAGAAGAACATAAATTGGGTATCCGAGCTTCTTCTACCCGCCAAGTGTTTTTCAATAATATGAAAATACCGGTGGAAAATATGCTAGGAGAGAGAAACAACGGATTTAAGATTGCACTTAATGCCCTCAATGTGGGAAGAATAAAACTTGCAGCTGCGTGCCTTGATGCCCAAAGAAGAATCCTTAATTATAGCACCTCATACGCTAATGAAAGAAAACAATTCGGCGTTTCTATCTCTACTTTTGGAGCAATCCGTAAGAAAATAGCAGAGATGGCAACCAATATTTTTGTAAGTGAGGCAGCCACTTATAGAGCAGCAAAAAATATTCAAGATAAAATAGACGAACTTATAGCCGAAGGCAAAAACCATCAAGAAGCAGAGCTAAAAGGTGTAGAGGAATTTGCGGTAGAATGCTCTATTCTAAAGGTTTTCGTATCAGACCGCTTACAGGAAGCTACCGACGAAGGTATCCAGATCTACGGCGGAATGGGCTTTTCTGAAGATACTCCAATGGAATCGGCTTGGAGAGATTCAAGAATTTCCAGAATTTATGAAGGTACCAATGAAATCAACCGCCTGCTCTCCGTGGGAATGCTTATCAAAAAAACAATGAAAGGTCATATAGACCTGATGTCTCCTGCAATGGCTGTCGGTAAAGAGCTAATGAGTATCCCGTCATTTGAAACTCCGGATTATTCAGAGTTTATGAGTGAAGAGAAAGCAATGATTGCCAAGCTGAAAAAAGTTTTTCTAATGGTCTCCGGAGCCGCCTTACAAAAGTATATGATGGACATTGATAAACAGCAGCATCTATTGCTCAATGCCTCTGAAATTCTCAACCAAATCTACATTGCAGAATCTGCCATTTTAAGAGCAGAAAAGCATTATACCGAAAGTTCCGTAGAGGCTGCTATGGCACAGCTTAACCTATATAAAGCAGTAGAAAAAATTATTGTAGCTGCGAAAGAAGGCATTGTTTCCTTTGCCGAAGGAGACGAGCAGAGAATGATGCTTTCTGGGCTTAGAAGATTTACCAAATATACCAATATGCCGAATGTAATTGCACTAAGCGAAAAAATAGCTGCCCATTATGTAGAAAAAGGGAATTATTAAACATACCTTTAATTTTGTTTTAAAAACCGTCTAAACTATAATTTAGGCGGTTTTTATTCTAAATCTCAAAACAAAAAATCCATTTCAAAATTTTGAATGAAATGGATTTTGCAGAAAGGAAGGGATTCGAACCCTCGATACGGTTACCCGTATACTACCTTTCCAGGGTAGCCTCTTCAACCACTCGAGCACCTTTCTAAATTGATTTTGCAAATATACAAATTTAATCCTATTTCCCCAAAATATTTCTAAGATACATTCAACCAACCAATGCGACACATTGATAGAGGTATATGGATGAGCAAAGTAAAATCTGTTTATAGCTTTCTTGCAATCTTTTGATGAAGGCAAACTCAGCTTCCAAATAAGCATTTAATGCGTATCTTTGTGCTAAAGTTAATTGACCCATTGTTATTTTTGTTTGGAAAATAAAGATTAAATATTTTACTTTACAAGAGAAAGATTTTTTTGTTTTTTCTCTTTTTTTAAGAATCTTCTTAATAAAAATAAAACTTCTATCTCATTTGCTACTTTTTATATTTGAACTTAGGTAATTATCATAATTAAGTACTACACACACTTGTTCCCTATTGTTTCACTTTTAAGCCTTAAAAAAATCATATAAAGATAATAGCTCCAATATGGGATAAAACTCATTTTTTTTTATCATTTTTGTACCACCTAATTTTTAATCATAAAATGAAAATAAAATATTCCGAGCTTATAGACCAGACCCTCTACTTTCCTCAAGAGGAATTTACCTACGACAAAGAGAGCCTGCATTTCCACGATATCAATCTAATGGAAGTAGTAGAAAAATTTGGAACTCCACTTAAAATAAGCTACCTTCCCAAAATATCTCAGAATATACAAAGGGCGAAAAAATGGTTTGCAGAAGCCATCGTAAAAAATGAGTATAAAAACAATTATCGCTACTGCTATTGTACCAAATCCAGTCATTTTTCTTTTGTACTCGAGGAAGCTCTGAAAAACGATATTAGTATGGAAACTTCTTCGGCTTTTGATATGGATATTGTAAAGAAACTTTATGAAAAAGGCAAAGTCGATAAAGAAATAGAAGTCATTTGCAATGGATTCAAAACCGATGATTACTTATCCAAAATCTCAGACCTTATCAACGATGGATTCAGGAATATAACTCCTATATTAGACAATTATAGAGAGCTAGACAAACTTACCGAAACCATTGATGAAACTTTCAATATCGGAATAAGAATAGCTTCTGAAGAAGAACCAAAGTTTGAATTTTATACTTCAAGATTAGGCATTGGTTATAAAGACATTATACCCTATTACAGCCAAAAAATAGCAGAACACCCAAATGCCCGTCTCAAGATGCTGCATTTCTTTATCAATACTGGAATAAAGGATACTGCCTACTATTGGAACGAATTATTCAAATGTCTGCGTGTGTATGCTCGCCTCAAGAAAATTGCACCGGAAGTAGATTCCCTCAATATTGGTGGCGGATTTCCTATAAAAACTTCTCTTAATTTCGACTACGACTATGAATATATGGTCAATGAAATCGTTTCCCAAATCAAAAAATTCTGCGAAGAAGAGGGCGTAGAAGAGCCTAATATCTATACCGAATTTGGGTCTTTTACAGTGGGTGAAAGCGGTGCCAATCTCTACCAAGTCATCAGCCAAAAACGCCAAAACGACAGAGAAAAATGGGATATGATAGACAGCAGCTTTATGACTACCCTACCCGACACTTGGGCAATTTCCAGACATTTCATTATGCTACCGCTCAACCGCTGGGAAGATACTTACGAACGTGTTTTCTTGGGCGGCCTCACTTGTGATTCCGATGATTATTACAACTCCGAGCAGCATACCAATGCCATCTATCTCCCCGTATTTTCGGATACACGACCTTTATATATAGGTTTTTTCAATACCGGTGCCTACCAAGAGAGCATTAGTGGCTATGGCGGTGCCCACCACTGCCTGATTCCTCAGCCTAAGCATGTATTGATAAAAAAAGACGAGGAAGGGAATTTGATTTACGAAGTTTTCCGCGAGAAACAAACTCCGGAAGATATACTAAAACTCGTTGGGTATTAGGATATAAAAGTATTTTTAGTTAATTTAGTTCTCTCAAATTAAATTTGAGGATAGGATTATTTTTTCGGGTAATTAAGATTTTTTTCTTTCCCGAGGCAACCTTTTCCAATAACTTGCGTCTTATAAGTAGAAACGATGAAATGAAAACGGATTTTAGGGACATCTATAAAAAAGCAATCCACCAAGACCGATTGGCACAAAAGGAAATATACGAAATATTTGCCCCAAAAATGCTGGCTATAGCACACTCTTACACCAGCAATATCCACGATGCCGAAGATGTTCTGATGCAGGCTTTTTGTAAAGCTTTCAAAAAATTAGAAACTTGCAAAAGTGCCGAACTATTTCCGGCGTGGCTTCGCAGGATTGTCGTTAATGAAGCCATAAGTTTCATCAGAAAAAATAAACATTTGCTCTACATAGACCGCGATATCAGTGATGATACGATTTATGATGAAGAAATGGATATTGAAGAAAATTGGGATATTGAGGATATTATTAGTGAAATGCCTTTGGGCTACAAAACCATATTCAATCTATTTGTATTTGAAGAAAAAAAACATATAGAAATAGCCCAACTTCTGAACATTAGCGAGAGTACAAGCAAAAGCCAATTGATGAAAGCCAAAAAATGGCTGAGAGAATTTTTACTAAAACACAAAAGCAATGAAAAATAATAATTATACCCCACTGAAAAGTGCATACGAAAAAAGACAAATGATGCCGTCTGAAAACCTATGGGAGAAAATAAAGCAACAGATGGACAATCAACCTTTTAGAACACCTAAAAAGCAACTTCTGTGGTGGCCGTATGCAGCCGTATTGACTCTAACTGTAGGGCTGGGCATTCTATTTTTCATTAATGATAAAAAAGAAAATATTCCCCCAAATGTCTTAGTACAAACCACTACTAAAACGGAGCAAACAAAAAAGGAAGAGCCTTCTACAAACATTATTGCAAAAAATAATGATAAGAAAGTAGAATACCGGAACGACAAGAATTTTGCTATTGCCAAAAAATCCGACAAAATAAAAAATGATGATAGTACCCATCCTACTTTGATAAAGAAAAAGCCAGACACTTCCATCGCAAAAAGAGCAGAGGACACCATACACACAAGGGCTTTAGCTGAGAACAAAAAGCAAGATGTAGAGGAAAAAGAATACATTAGTGCAGATGACTTACTTTTCGGAAGAGAACTGGACAAACAAAGAGATATAGAGAAAAAGAGTCCGACTAAAATGGTTTACAAATCTCCTAAAATCTTTTCTAAAAACATGGAAATATTAGGTATTCCTATCTATTCAGAAGATAGTAAATAATTAAAACCCTTAAAATATGAAAACAAAATTATTTAGTGTCATACTCGGTATGGCGGCATTGGGAAGTTTTGCCCAAAACACAAGTAGCTACGAGTCTCAGATGAAATCCTACACTCAAAAGATTGACAGCATCACAATGTCTGAAAAATCAAAAATGAACAAGGAATTGGACTCATTGGAACACACGGCTAAAATTCAGAATTTGCCTAAAGATTCGGTCTTTACCATAAAACATCGCATCGCTACCAAGTACAAAAAAAACATCAATGAAAAGATTTCAGTACAAAGAACCGAACTGGACAAACTGACCAAAGTACGCGTGAAAGATATCATAATGGGGAAAAATGATACTATAAAGAAGAAAGATATAAGTCTCGTTATTGGCGGATGGAATATTAGTTTTAAACCACAACCACCCAAAGCTACTAAAGACTTTACAAAATATCTAAGCAAAGATGGATGGGAACTTACTTATTCTTTCTTGAACTTAGTAAACACTACAGGCAACTTAAATCCTTTTCCCGATAACTCTCAGATGCGTACGGGTAACAGTCATAGTTTCCAGCTGACAAGATATTGGAAAAAACAAGTAGGCAGCTTTAGCAGCCCTTTATTCGTGAGATTTGGATTAGGCTTTCGTTCGGACACTTATATGCCTAAAAGACCAATGGTTTTTGTAGAAGACCAAAATCAAATTATACTAAAAGATTTCACACTTGGCAGCCTCAAACGCTCTAAATTCAGAAATAATTATTTAGTCATTCCCATTGAGCTGAAATACTATCTCTCTCCTACCTATGAAACTTTTGACGGCGTAAGGTATATAAAACCCAATAAATCAACATTTAGCATAAGTGCAGGCATCTATGCCGGTGTGAAGCTGAGAAGTATTATTAAAGTAAAGTATTATGATGACAATGGCAAATTCAAAAAATACACAAACAAAGTGGATAACGGCGTTAATCCTTTCCTATTCGGTGCTAAGCTTGGCTTAAGCTACAAGAACCTTACATTTTTCATAGAAAAAGATTTCACTCCTATATTTAATAAGAATGCATTGATTCCAAATAAAAACGCTGTTCAGATAGGCGTTGTACTGGTAGGGCTTAATTAACAACTAAAAGCCTAAGATTATTAATTTAATCTTAGGCTTTTTAATTCAACTATTACAATAGAGGCATAAGTAAGCGAAAAAAAGTGAAACTAATTAATAAAACGACAGATTAATAATTAGTTCAAATGTAAGTGCAAGCCTCCGGTTTTCCAAAAAAAAGACAGGAAAAGACAAAGTTGAGTTACCTATTCGTTACCGAAATGCTTACAAAGGTTTTTTGTTAAAGGTTTATATTTCAGTGCTTTTTTTGCCAAATTAGGCTTGTCTCCTTCATTAGATTTGCAGAACAGCTGGGTTAATATAAATGTTTAATAATGAAGTTTTTTATTTCATTCACCATATAATGATATTCTGTATCTTTGTGCATCTCATAATGCAAATGTAGTTTATGGAAATAGAAATAAAAGACAATAAAATAAAAGCTCCTCTAAAAGGTAAAGATGTTTGGTTAGTATTAAAACCAGAAGAAAAAGTAAGACAGGAATATATTTGTAGACTGGTCAATTATTATGGTTTTTCAATTGAACAGATGGGGCAAGAAATTAAGGTGAATAACTCCCAAAGAGGGCAAGGACGTGCTATGGCAGATATTGTAGTGTGGCGTAGTAAGGAAGACAAGGAAGATAAAAAAAGCCCTATTATTGTTGTGGAATGCAAAGCAGAACACATAACTATTAGAGAGGAGGATTATTATCAAGGATATAATTATGCTGCTTGGGCTGGGGCAGACTTCTTTGTTACAACCAATCTCAAAGAAACTAAAATTTTCAAAGTTGTAAAGGGAAAAATACCCCAAAAATTAGAAGAGGTGGTGAATATCCCTAAGGCTGATATTGTGAAGAATGAAAACAAAATCAATTCACTATTAAAACAGACTAAAGCCTTCACCAGAGGGGAGTTTTCAAAACTATTATTCAAATGCCATAACATCATTCGTAATAACGATAAACTTTCTCCAGAGGCTGCCTTTGATGAAATCAGTAAAATTCTATTTATAAAAATCCGATACGAAAGAAATAATTCTGAAAATCAAATTTTCTCAGAAGAAGCCTTTAAGGCAGACAAAGCCAGTTATGAGAAATATAAACCAAAAGAGGGTAAAGATTTCTATCAATTTTTATTTGAACAAACCAAAGAAGATTTTAAAGATGATGACCTGTTTGAACCTAACGAAATTATTCGTATCAGAGAAAACAGTTTTGAAGCCATTGTCAAAGAATTAGAAATATACAATCTATCAACCACTTCAGACGATGTAAAGGGGATTGCTTTTGAGGAGTTTTTGGGGAGAACTTTCCGTGGAGAGCTCGGGCAGTTCTTTACCCCACGAACCATTGTTGATTTTATGGTAGAAGTACTCGACCCACAAGAAGAAGAGGTAATGTGCGACCCCTGTTGTGGCAGTGGTGGCTTTTTGATTAAAGCCTTTGAATATGTAAGAGCCAAAATTGAGAATGAAATACATCAAGCAAAAGAAAAAATAAAAACGCAATACTATAATGAAACTTACGAAAAGGCTAATGAAAAGAAAAAAGAACAGATAGACCAGATTGTAAATGATTTATTTACGAAACTCAATACAGAATTAGACATCAACAACCCCAAGAGTAGAATACGAAAGTTGAGTTATGATTGTATTTTTGGTACCGATGCCAACCCAAGAATGAGCCGAACAGCCAAGATGAATATGATTATGCACGGAGACGGACACGGTGGAGTTCATCATAACGATGGGCTATTAAATGTAAATGGGATTTTTGAAAATCGATTTGATGTTATTCTAACCAACCCTCCTTTTGGCAGCAGAGTGGAAAAATCACTTAAAATCACCGAGGCAGATAAATATACAGACAGAGAACGCATAAAAAAATATCAAGAAAGATACGGCGATGCTTATGATAAAGCATTGGAACAAGTCAATAAAAACATAAACAAACCGCTACTTAGTTTATACGAAACAGGCAGTATGAGTACGCTTACAGAGGTGTTATTTATGGAAAGGTGTTTAAACTTATTAAAACCAGGCGGAAGAATGGGAATCGTTTTGCCAGAAGGTGTTTTGAATAATACCAACTTGCAGAAGATAAGAGATTTTGTAGAGCGTAAAGCCAAAATATTATTGATTACTTCTATTCCGCAAGATGTTTTTATCGCCAGTGGAGCAACGGTAAAACCCAGTTTGCTATTCTTAAAGAAATTTACCGAAGACGAGGCAAAACAGTATAATAAAATTGCCCAAAAAGCAAAAAAAGAAATTACCGAAAAATACAAACCCCAAACCCAAGCTATAAAAGATAAATTAGCACTTAGAGGAAAAGAAGCATTGCCCAAAGACGAAAAAGCAAAACTAAAAGAAGAACTCAAACAAATACAAGCCACCATCGCCAGTGAAATAAAAGCACAAATAAAAGTTGAGTTTAATTACCAAGTACCTATAGCAGAGGTAGAAAAAGCAGGTATAAGTACTACGGGGGCAAAAATAGAAAATGAGTTAATACCTTTGGCGAAAGATTTTAAAACATATAGAGAAACTGAAAAACTATGGGATATTCCTCTAAAAGAAATGACTTACCCTGTAGAAAAAGACGAGATTAGGCGTGTGCGAATTGATAACAATGTGGCATCGGAACCCGAAATTTTTTATAATTAATTGGATATGAAGCAAACCGTTGATTATAAATATTTGAATTTTGTACAATTTAGCTCTATTGACAGTTGGAGTATCTATGCTATATTAGGAAAAGGGTTAGTATATACAAATAAATATCCATTTGTAGAAATTGGTAAATTCTTAAAACGGAATAAAACGCAAGTAGAAATTCAAAATGGTGTCATATATAAAAGACCCACTATTAAAATCAATGCTAAGGGTATAACCCTTAGAGACGAAGTTGATGGTATAAACATAGGGACTAAAAATCAATTTAGAATAAAAGAAGGACAGTTTTTACTTTCAAAAATTGATGCTCGAAACGGAGCGTTTGGAGTTGTACCTAAGGAGTTAGACAATGGAATAATAACAGGTAATTTTTGGACATTTGATGTAGATTATTCAAAAATAAATCCTGTCTATCTTATGCTATTAACAGGAACAAAAGAATTTCAAAAATTAAGTCAGTCTGCTAGTGTTGGAACAACTAATAGAAATTACCTCCAAGAAAAATTATTTTTAAATTTTAAAATCCCACTACCAAGCCTTGCCGAGCAAGAAGCCATAGTAAAAGCCTACCAAACAAAAATACAACAAGCCCAAGATTTAGAACAACAAGCCCAAAACTTAGAACAAGAAATTGAAAAGTACTTTTTAAATGAGCTGGGATTAGAACCTTATAAATCAAAAGAAAAAATTAGAGGTTTAATGACAATAGATTTTCAAGATCTAGAAAGGTGGGACTACTTTTCATCAGACATAATGATAAATCAAGAAATAAATAAATCAAAATTTCCACTTGTTAAAATTGGGAGTGTTTTTTCATTTGTAAAAAGAAGTTTTAATAAAAATAAGTATAAAAAAGAGACTTTTGAATATATTGAAATAGGTGCTATTGATCCAATTAAAGGTATTCTAAAATCAAAAAAAGTATTAGCGAGTAAAGCTCCAAGCAGAGCAACCCAATACATTAAATCTAATGATTTAATAATTGGTACTACAAGACCATATTTAAAAAAATTTGCCATAGTTACTGATAAACATGATAATAGTGTTTGCTCATCAGGTTTTTCTGTTATAGAAGAAAGCAATAATTATTTTTTGCCCTATTTATTACAATTCCTAAAGTGTACTTATGGCATAGAACAATTAAAAAATAAAATGACAGGAGGTTTATATCCCGCAATAACTGAAGGGGAGTTAAAAGAGATTAAAATACCTTTTCCAAATGTAGCTAAACAAAAGGAAATAATGTCTTTAGTTAAGAAAAAAGAAAAAGAAATTAAAGATAACATTCTTAAAAATATTCAACTAAAACACCAAGCCGAGCAAGAATTTGAACAAGCCCTATTTAACTAAGTTATGAAAATAAAATACTATATATAATGAAATGAAAGCCCCTGAAAAACGAATGCTTCCCACTGAAAAATGATATTTTACCGTTTATAAACGATGTTTTACCCCTGAAAAATGAATGCTTCCCACTGAAAAATGATATTTTACCGTTTATAAACGATGTTTTGCCCCTGAAAAACGGATGATGACTATATTTTATTCATTTTTCAGTGAATAGATAATAAAATTCAGTGGAAGTGATTAAAGTTGTTTTCTACAAAATCACGGAACGAATACAAAAAATCAAATCTATATTCTAAAATCAGAGACATGACGGACTTATTATTTGATTGTCTAAAAAAATAATATCATTAGATTATTAATAGAAAACAAATTAAAAGGATTTTTTTCATGTTTATAAACTTTGATAGATTTTTTGAGGTGAGTCAAAAAAACAGGAGATTCTTATATCAAGGATTATAAGATATCAAACGGCGCCATTACTATTCATTTAGTTTTAGATGATGATGCTCTGAATTGATTTTCGAATTTGAATCAATGATTATCTTGACATCGGCCATCTTCCGAATAACTATGGTAAATTCCGGAAAAACTACTATTCCCGAGTCCGCTTTTTGTCATCTTATGCATTCCGCCAATAGAAGAGTAAGATATATCATATTTATTAATAACTGTTAAAATACAACGATATGTGTAAATGTACTCATATAAAAAATATTTTTAATTGAAAATATTTTTTTTACAAAATAAAACGATAATAATGATAATTTAAAAATAACATAAGCTTGCCTCTATTCTCCTTCCATAGGAATAAAAAAAGAATTTCAAGAAAAACATACATTACAAAATTATCGGTAAAAAACCATTTTTATTAAACTATTCTTATATTAAAAAAAATTATATTTACTTATTTTTATAATAAAACTTGCTCAAATAAAAAATATATTTATTTTTGTAAATCATTTTAAACAACTTAAACCATTTTATTATGAAGAAATCTATTTTGGGGAATTTAGATTTTAGCTTAAATGCTAAGACCTTAATTCCAATCGCAGCAGGATTTTTGTTTGCACCTTCATTTTTGTATTCGCAAAATAGTGTGCAAATAAAAGAAATCCAAAAACGCTCTAATCTAAAAGAATTAGGGAAACTAAGTCAAAATTTCAAGAGAAATACTTTGACTATCAAACAGCTTAAGACAAAAGCTAAACAGCTCAATGTGCCTTTTTCGGGAAAATCTAATGGAAAGTATTTTCAGCTTCAAGGTTTCACTAAAAAAGGATACCCTCTCTACTACATCACTCACAACGAGGGAGCTGCCATCGGTACAGGAGTAAACAAACTACGCCCTGGTGCCGGCTATTTCAACCTTGAAGGAACTGGTATGACCGTTTACGAATGGGACGGCGGAGGCGTACTGACCTCTCACCAAGAATTTCAAAACAGAGTAACCCAAATAGACCAACCTAATGAACTAAGTGACCATGCTACACACGTTGCAGGTACTATGGTAGCTGCCGGAGTAGATCCTCTCGCAAAGGGTATGGCACCTAAAGCAAGACTAAACGCCTATGACTGGAATAGCGACGAAGATGAAATGACAGAAGCCGCTATCAATGGAGCACTACTATCTAACCACTCTTATGGATACAACGGAGGGTTTGTTTACAATCAAGATGCAAGAGCTTGGCTTTGGATGGGAGACGATGAAGATACAGAGTTCAAAGGCTGGGGACAATACTCTGAATTTGACAAAAACTGGGATCTAATTGCTCTTAACGCCCCTTTTTATTTACCTGTAAAAGCTGCAGGAAACCCAAGAGGAGACGGTCCAGAACCAGGAGGCGTACACTATGTGTATGATCCGGCAACAAGAAAGTGGAAGCAATCTACCAAAGTACGCCAAAAAAATGGTGGAGATGACGGATTTGATTCCGTTTTGTTTGGGGCCACAGGTAAGAATATCTTAGTAGTAGGAGCTGCTCATAAAATAGACAAAGGATACCAAAAACCTTCCGATGTTACAATGGCTAGTTTTAGTGGTTTTGGACCAACAGACGATGGGAGAATTAAACCAGATATATCCGGTATCGGGGTAGGACTTCATTCTTCTATATCTTCAGGAGACGACAAATACGGAGTACTAAGCGGAACCTCAATGGCCTCTCCAAATATTACAGGCTCTCTCCTATTACTCCAAGAGCATTACAAAAATGTAAATGGATCATTTATGAAGGCCGCTACTCTAAAAGCGTTAGCTATTGCTACAGCCAATGAAGCAGGCGAAAATCCGGGACCCGATTATGCTTCGGGATGGGGATTGCTAAATGCTTACGAAGGAGCTAAAGCCATTACACTAAACGGAAAATACAGCTTGATACAGGAGAAATCCCTCCAAAATCATCAAAGCAATGAAATAGAAGTTACGGCTTCAGGAAATGAACCTTTGAAAGTAACTATTGTATGGGCAGACCCTGTACCTGAACAACTTAGCGATGAGGATAAACTTAACGACAGAACGCCTATGCTCGTAAATGATTTGGACATCAGAGTCGTAAAAGTAGGAGGCGATGGAACAGAGTTTATGCCTTGGAAACTAGACCCTGAACACCCTGCTAATGCCGCTACAAAAGGAGATAATGTGGTGGACAATGTGGAACAAGTCGTAATAGACAATCCTGAAGCCGGTGCAAAATACAAAATCATCATCAGCCACAAAGGAGATCTTAAAAAAAATACCGTTGCACTAAATGATCAAGGTGAAAACGTTACAAAATTAGTAGGTACCTCTTCACAAGATTACTCTATTGTAATTAATGGAATTAACGAAGGTGTTAAAAAAGATTTAGCACTCACTGCCGTAACCGTAAATGCAGATCGTGCAAATTACACCCAAGAGACTCCTATAATTTTTGCAATGGACAATGTGGGTACAGAATCTGTCTCCGGAGCCAAATTATTTTATGAACTCATTGAAAAAGGAGACTCTGGAAATAAAACCGTAGCTTCTGGTCTAAAAGACATCCCTGCTATAGCAAGAGGAGCGAATACAGAAGTTGTAGTAAATCTAGATTTATCCAAATCTTTTGTAGACTATACGATTAAAGGGAAAATCGTTTACTCCGAGGATCAGATAGATATTAATAACGACGCCCAGCAAACAGCCTATGGTATATTGGCAGACTTGACGCCAGATGACTCTAAACACTACTTCGGCTACGAAGATAATATGGAGAAAAACGGCTGGACAAGCGAAGATATCGATAAAGATGGTAGAACATGGATAGAGTACTCCAGTGCCAGACTTGCCCACTCGGGTTCATCTTTTGCAGTAAACTTCCCTAATAACAAGTCTACCGATGATTGGATATTCTCTAATCCATTAAAACTCAAAAAAGATGTATTGTACAGAGTGGTATTCTATGGTTCTAAATTCCAAGCTCTTGATGAAGCAATCTCTGTAGCTATCGGAAACGAACCAAAATCTGCAGCAATGACTAAAGTTCTGGCATCTGATGTTAAGGCAAGTAATAATGGTGAATACAACAGATATTCTTATGAATTTAAGGTTGATTCTGACCAAGTTGCTTATATAGGTTTCCACCACAAATCGGCAGATGGAGAAAACTCTTATGCATACGCCCTTGACGATGTTACATTTGAACACGCAGAAGGGAAGCCTTCCGTAGAATTCAAAGCAGATAAGCTGAAAGCAAACTCTTTTGAAACAATATCGTTTAGCAACTCTACAATAATAGCTTCTACACAAGAACCTGCGACTTACAAATGGACATTTACACCTTCTACGGTAACATACCAAGATGGTACTACAGATGCCTCTAAAGAACCTAAAGTAGTCTTTAACGAGCAAGGTACATACTCTGTGAAATTAACTGCTACTAACTCTGTAGGGCTTAGTGATTTTTCTGAAAAGCAAGACTATATCGTTATCAAAAATACAAATACAAAAGCTAATTTTAAATTATCCAGTAGCTCTATCTTTGAGGACGAAACTGTAACATTCACTAATACATCCACAGGCAACCCTGCTCCTGACGAGTTTAAATGGACTATTACGCCTTCGGAAGGAGTAAGCTATGTAGGCGATACCAAAGATTCCGATGCCAGCCCTACAGTAAAATTCAGTAAATCCGGAATTTATACCGTTTCTTTAATGGCAAAATCTCCATATAACTCCGATACTAAAGTAGTGGAGAATGCTATAACTGTCAACAGTCTACACGCTCCTGTAAGAAACCTTGCCTATACACGCGAGGATAAAGATGTAAAACTTACATGGGACAGACCTATAATGCTTCCTGTATTTGAGGAAGGATTCGAAGGAGAAGAAGAAGTAATGCCGGCAGACTATACCATATTGAATGAAAACGAAGATGAAAAAACATGGCAAGTAGGTAAAGCTGCAAATTCAGGAATTTACGGTGCCGTATCATTTTCTTGGTATCTTAAACCTCTTACTCCGGATGATTGGTTGATCACTCCTAAAATTAGTGGTGGTGCAGAAAATGTGAAGTTTTTCCTTCAGAATCCTTATGCCGAGAGATACGATGTTTATTTAGTAGAAGCACCAGCATCTGGTGCACTGCCATCACTTGACGAACTAAAACAAGGCCATATATTGTTGACTGATGAAGCAGCTACGATAAATAAAAGTTTTGTAGAAAAATCGTTTGACATCAAGGAACTTGGCAAAAAAGATTTCTTCTTGGCGTTCCATCATAGAACTAAGAAAACTGATAACAGTTTCTATTTAGCAATAGACGACATATCCATAGGATATGATAATTCTACAAACTCTGACGGAAGCAATACAAGAGTAAGAAAAGTTTCTTTGGCACCAATAAGCAAACCTTCTTTGGACTACAAAGCTATGATAAAAGAAGGTAAAGAAATTATTTCGATGAAAGAGTTGGAACAATCCAAATCTGTAGAAGCTATCAATCTTTCTACTAAAAAAGAATTTGGAGCTACCAACCTACCGAAACTGTTGGGCTATCAAGTTGAACGAAATGGTGAGTCCGTTGAATACAATACTGATTACAACAAAAAGTATTATGACGACACATTGTCTCAAAACGGAACATACACTTATGATGTTTATGCTTTGTACTCTGACGGAAAAACTTCGGAAAAAAGAACCGTAATCATAGATATTCAGAACCTATCTACTTCTGAAACTTCTGCAAATGATAGACTTAAAGTTTATCCTAATCCGTCTGATGGCAGATTTACCGTAGAAGGAGTATCTGATGTAACGGGAATGAAAGCCGCAGTTTATGATATGAGTGGTAAACAAATCTTATCAAACGACTTCAAAGGCAATAAATTTAACCTAAATCTATTGCAATACCCTAAAGGTGTTTACATCTTGAATGTTGTGGATAATAATGGTAAGAGACAAAATGTAAAACTTATCATTAAATAATCTGGAGTAATATCTCCGAATGCAAATCAGTCTAGAAATTTCTAGGCTGATTTTGTTATATGGCAACTAACTTTAAATTTCTTAATGTAAAAAAATTACCCTTTGCTATTTCTAAATTCACTAATGAAATGTAGCTTGATATTGGGAAACTTCTCTTGTGTCATCGTAATGGTAAATGAAGAATCTGCTAAAAACACCAATTGATTGTGCTTATCCCTCGCTAGAAATCGCTGTTTCAACTTAGCAAACTCTCTAAACTCTTCTGATTCTTCATCGGCTTCCACCCAGCACGCCTTATGGATATTGATGGGCTCATACGAACATTTTGCCCCATACTCGTGCTCCAAACGGTATTGGATGACCTCATATTGTAAAGCTCCCACCGTACCGATGATTTTACGCCCATTCATTTCCAAGGTAAAGAGCTGTGCTACTCCTTCGTCCATCAATTGATCTATTCCTTTTGCCAGCTGTTTAGCTTTCAGAGGGTCCGTATTATTGATATACCTAAAATGTTCGGGAGAAAAACTTGGAATTCCTTTGAAATTTAGCCTCTCACCACAAGTCAAGGTATCTCCTATTCTAAAATTCCCCGTATCGTGCAGTCCTACAATATCTCCGGGGAAACTTTCGTCCACCACTTCTTTTTTATCTGCAAAAAACGCATTGGGCGAAGAGAATTTCATTTTCTTATTTTCTCTTACAAGCAGATAGTTTTCATTTCGTTTAAAAGTTCCAGAAACTATTTTCACAAAAGCCAAGCGGTCTCTATGCTTAGGATCCATATTTGCGTGGATTTTAAATACAAAGCCCGTAAAGTCTTTTTCTTCCGGCTTTACTATCCTTACATCAGATTCTTTGGGCTGAGGCATTGGTGCAATGTCTATAAACGCATCCAGCAACTCTCGAACACCGAAATTATTAAGTGCCGAGCCAAAAAACACGGGTTGCTGTTCTCCCTTCATATAGAGATTTTTATCAAACTCTGGATAGACCGTTTCTATAAGATCCAATTCTTCCCTCAGTGTGATTGCGGCTTTAGTGCCAATGACATCATCTATAGAAGAATCGTTAATGTCATTAAAGGTAATAGACTCCCCTACTTTTTGTTTTTTTTCTTCAAGGAAAAGCTGAATGTTTTTCTCCCAGATATTATAAATTCCCTGAAAATCTACTCCCATACCTATCGGCAGCGAGAGAGGGACTACATTTAGCCCGAGTTTCTGTTCCACCTCGTCCAAGAGGTCAAAAGCATCTTTCCCTTCTCTATCCAGCTTGTTGATAAACACCAGCATTGGGATATTTCTCATTCGGCACACCTGCACCAGTTTTTCCGTTTGTTCCTCCACCCCTTTCGCCACATCTATCACCACAATCACAGAATCCACTGCGGTGAGCGTACGAAAAGTATCCTCTGCAAAATCTTTGTGTCCCGGGGTATCCAGAATATTAATTTTATGACCTCTGTACTCAAAGGCAAGAACCGAAGTCGCCACAGAAATCCCTCTCTGCCGCTCTATCTCCATAAAATCCGAAGTAGCCCCTTTTTTTATTTTATTGGATTTCACAGCACCTGCCTCCTGTATTGCTCCACCGAAGAGCAAAAGTTTTTCTGTAAGCGTCGTTTTTCCGGCATCCGGATGCGAGATAATACCAAAAGTTTTCCGTTTAGCGATTTCTTGTTCTAAAGTCATTCTTTCATTTGATTTAAGCAGTGCAAAAATCGGAATTATATTTTGGATTTAAAAATAATTGTTCCCAAGAGAGCCGAAAGATTATTTTTACAATTCTAATTTTTCTGTATGCAATTTCTATTTACCTTAATTATTTCCACAAAAAACAAAAGATTTTTGGAAGTATTCTTCAATGGCATCTGTAATTTTACAGTATCTGATAAACGGGCAGAAATACAACTTACTCTTTGATAATCACACAAATACATTACATATACAGTCGTTAAGAAACTCTTGTTTTTCGTTTTTCTACTTTTTACTCCGATTAAAAAAAACACCCGCCATTGATCTCACAAGACGGGTACTTTTATTTCCGAATAAGATATTCATTTATAAATAACTGAATATCAATTGTTAAAATTTAGAAACCATATTCTTTAAGTGCATCAAGGTTGTCAAATAAGACAGTATCTCCTTTATCCGGAGCATTCACTTCTACTGCTACCATAGAGGGGTTAGACGGATATTTATCATTAGCATAAGATAATTTTTTCCATTTCCCCGAAACGCTTACCACTAATGATTTCCAATTGTTATTTGCCGTATTTTCTATATATATTGGGAGTTTCATTGGAGTAAATTTAGTAATAAGTTCGCCCTCCGGACTAAATAACAATACCGTACCGCCGCCTGAACCTCTGAAGTAATCGGAATTGAAATATACAAAAGTTTCGTTTTTGCCATCACCGTTTAAGTCTGTTTGAGCCATTTTGAACTTGCGGTCGCTGTCTTGTATTACCCTCAAATCAGCCTCTGTAAGAAGTGTGTTTTTGATATAGCCTTTTATTTTGTCTATTATGGCAGATTCGTTCGTACTTTCGGCAGCTGCTGTTTCTTCGGGTTTAGTGGCAGAATCAGAGGCTGCAGCATTACTTACAGGAACAGAATCCGATAGTGTGGTAGTGGTTTCTTTTTTGGAACAAGAGCTTAATCCTATCAACAGTAAAAGACCTAATGCAGAAGTTTTCAAAGTTTTCATAATGTTAAAAATTTATGTCAAATTTATCGTTGGAAACTTTTACAATTTTTATGCCGAACTCTTAGCAAGGAGGAATATTTAGTAAAATCTCTTTTTGTCTCTTGACTCTAAAATTACTACATTTGCATTTCTAAAAACAAAGATTATGTTCAATAGTTTACAGGATAAATTAGATAAAGCCTTACACAATCTTTCGGGAAGAGGGAAGATTACAGAGATCAATGTAGCAGAAACGGTAAAAGAAATACGCCGTGCCTTGGTAGATGCCGATGTAAACTACAAAATAGCAAAAGACCTTACGAAAAGAGTTCAAGAGAAAGCCATCGGACAAAATGTGCTTACAAGCATTACGCCGGGACAGCTGATGACCAAAATAGTCCACGACGAACTGGTACAGCTGATGGGAGGTACCCAAGAGGGAATAAACCTATCTGGGAAGCCTACAATAATCCTAATCGCCGGACTGCAAGGTTCCGGTAAGACTACTTTTTCCGGTAAACTTGCCAACTATCTCAAAAAGAAAAGAGGTAAAAATCCGCTTTTGGTAGCGTGTGATGTGTATCGTCCTGCGGCTATTGACCAGCTGAAAGTATTGGGAGAACAAACAAATATCCCTGTATATACCGACTTGGAGAACAAAAACCCATCGATAATCGCAGAACAGGCAGTCCAGTTTGCAAAGGAAAACAAGCACGATGTCGTGATAGTGGATACCGCAGGGCGTCTTGCCGTTGATGAACAAATGATGAACGAGATTAAGTCTGTCCATTACTTCATCAAACCTACGGAAACCCTTTTTGTAGTAGATTCTATGACGGGGCAAGATGCTGTGAATACAGCGAAGACCTTTAACGAAGCTTTGGATTTTGATGGGGTGGTGCTTACCAAATTAGACGGTGATACTCGTGGTGGTGCGGCTCTTACCATTAGGTCTGTGGTGAATAAGCCTATTAAGTTTATCTCTACTGGTGAGAAAATGGAGGCTCTTGATCTATTCTATCCTGAAAGAATGGCAGACCGTATCCTTGGAATGGGAGATGTAGTTTCCTTAGTAGAAAGGGCTCAAGAACAGTTTGATGAAGAAGAAGCCAAAAAACTCCAAAAGAAAATTGCTAAGAATGAATTTGGGTTTGATGACTTTCTGAAACAGATTCATCAAATAAAAAAAATGGGGAATATGAAAGACCTCCTCGGTATGATTCCGGGAGTAGGGAAAGCCATAAAAGATGTGGATATAGACAATGATGCCTTCAAACACATAGAAGCAATTATCCAGTCTATGACCCCTGCCGAAAGAAGAAAACCAAGCATAATAGATGTAAGCCGCAAAAAACGAATAGCCAAAGGAAGCGGAAGAAAATTGGAAGAAGTGAACCAGCTCATGAAGCAGTTTGAGCAAATCGGCAAAACCATGAAAATGCTGCAAGGCCCGCAAGGCAAACAGCTGATGGCGATGATGGGCAAAATGGGAGGCGGTATGCCCGGCGGAATGGGAAACCTCTTTGGCAAATAATACAACAATAGAGACGCGGATATACCATCAACTACGGCAGAGTGAAAAACTATTATTACTTTCTTGGTATACCAGAAGAGGCTGCGGTAGAGGATATAAAAAAAGCCTACCGAAAATTATCTCTTAAATATCATCCGGACAAAAATCCGGATGATGATTTTTTCAGCCACAGGTTCAGAGAACTCAAAGAAGCCTACGAAACGCTTATAGATGAAGACAGGCGAAAACTCTATGACGAAAACCTATACTATTTCCAGAGGGAAAATAAGCCGTATTTACCGCCCAAAATTAAAAGTTTCAGCGTAAGTAAGATAAGAGCTGCAATAGGGGAAGAAGTTATCATTTATTGGAAAACCCTGAATGCGGATTTGGTTAAGATATTGCCTTTTGGTTTAGAAAAGCCTTATGGCGAGAAAAAAATCATTATAGAAAATCCGGAAGACAGCGGAGAATTTAGGATTATACTTAATGCTACCAATACTATTTTGCAAAAGAGTGTTGCCGACTCTATTACGATAAAAATATTATCCTATAAAGAAAGGGAAGCATCTACCCACAAACAAGATACAGAAAACACTCCACAGAAAACAGAAATACCTATACCGAATACCTTACGGAAGGCATCTATCGCTATGGTTTTAATTATAGTACTGCTCGCCTTGGGATATTGCCTAAGCCATCTTTAACCTACCAGGGCATTTTTTGCATCTTTTGCCTTTTTTATATTTTTTGCAACATTTCTTTTTACCGCACAGCATTTCCGTATGGGCACAGACCACAAGAAGCACAGGTACTTTGAAAGGAATAATTGTAGAATTCATACCTGCAAATATACGCTAATTTGGACTAAATCCAATTATAAATAGCTGAAATTACAAATTATTTACCAGATTTAGCAGAGAGGCAGAGGATTTTTTCTAAGTCCTAATAAAACAGATCAAAAAAAAGGAATAGAGACCGTGCTCTACTCCTTTTTGATTATTTATCGTACTTTTTTTACTTATCAGACACACAACGAACAGCCATTCCTTTTGCTCTTACCCCTGATCCTGTATAACTTGCCCCATTACTATATGTAGTAAAATAATATTCGGAGGTTCTATTCTTATAAATATCACCATTGTTTGCTGCAGCTACTCCGTCTGCCGGTGTACTAGACCAATAAAAGCCTATTACCCCAGCTCCCGATGGATTACCAGACCTTTCTCCTGCATGTCCAGAAAGCTGGAGAGTCTGGTTTATACCAGCATCTCTCAATAAATCAGTCACTTCATCTTTGGTAGGTACATGAAAACTTCCTGGACATGGATTATTATTTCCATTAGCCATCCAAAGCGTTTGTTTATTACCTGATGTATCCTCATTTAAAGTCTGATTTACCCAAGAACTAACATTTACAGTGTTAGTAGTTGAATTCGTTATAAACACAGTAGTTCCTGCATTTGTCCAATCATTAGCAAGATTAGAACTTGTAGGCAGATTGATTCTATTAAAAGATGTAGCACTAGTCCATTTAATTTTCTGATGCCCATCAGCTTTTCTTTGCCACTGAAACAAATGCCCGAACGCTCTAAAGTCTTTATCTGCTTGCTTAGCAGAAATAGTAGGGTTAAAGTATGGTGAAGTCATATCTGCATATTCAGCGCCTAAGTCTAAATTCAAAGCTACTTGTGATACTCCAGAATTTTGAGCATTCATAGGAATATACGCCAATTTATTTGCAGCATCTACCACAGCAGGAATTAACCTTGCTTTTAGAGAAACAACAGGACTGCTTGCCAAACGAACACTAAAATCAGCAACCGTTATACCCTTTTTATCTGAGCCTAAACCTTTATTCAAGTCTAATTTTTTAAACTTGACAGGAGTAGCTGCTGTAAGCGTTCCTTCGACATCTCCCTCACCAGTTTGTACATTTCCTGCAGGTATGGTAAATGTTATCTGATTACCACTTCCGCTTTCTAAGTATTGACTATTTATAGTAACGGTTTGAATAAATGCCTCCCAACTACAAGGTCCATTTTGGCAGTTGTATCTCAGTGGAACGGTTTTAGTTTCTCCTGATAAAGATCCTGCTCCCAGCCCACCTTGGAAATCTATTAGTTTGTCAGCAGTTCCATCTGCAGCAGCAGTACTTGTCGAAGCAGCATCTGTTTGTGCTCTATATGGTAGATAATCGTTATCGTTTACCGATACGAAGAAAGCATCAATTCCATCTAAAGTACCTTTTGCATTCGTCAATGTCAGTTGAAATGTAGTCATAGGTGGTTCTGGTTCTGGTGCAGGCGTAGGTATAGAACTTCCTTTTGTACATACCCATTCGGTAGCATCCCAATATTCCAAACATTTAGTAGTAGTATTAAAAATAGTAGTTCCCTCCGGAATATTTTGCATCGCATCTCTTTGTTCTGTAGTCAGATTAGGGAAAATAACACCATTAACTGCTAACGCATCATGTTTCACTACATCTAATGTAGCTCTAGGAGTATCTGTGTTTATCCCTACCTGGGCATAAGCCAAGGATGATGCAAGTAGTAAACAAGAAACAATATCTCTCTTCATAATATATTTTTTTACAAAGATACTTAATATATTTCATTTTACATAATATATATATAAACATCTGACATATTAATATTTTTTTTTGATATTTTTATCCTATTTATATTTTAATATCAATAAAACCAAACTCAATCTTATAAATCCTCCTCCTTGCTCAGTATTTTCTAATCAAATAATAACTCATTAATAAATAATATTCAAGATAATAATATCTCTAAAATATACCCAAAAAAGAGTTATTATTGTCTTTTCCAGCAATCTGAGGTATGGTCATCTACTACGCCCACAGCCTGCATATAGGCATATACAGTAGTAGACCCCAAGAAACGAAAGCCTCTTTTTTTCAAGTCTTTGGCAATCTTGTCCGAAAGCTCGGTAGCCGATGGAATTTCGGATATTGTTTTGAAATGATTTTTTATAGGCTCTCCCCCTACGAATTGCCATAGATACTCCGAGAAACTACCAAACTCACGCTGTACTTGCTGAAACTTTTCGGCGTTGTTGATTACCGCAGAAATCTTCCCCTTGTGTCGGATAATTTTTTCGTTACTCAATAGCTCCAAGACTTTGTTCTCCGAATAGCGGGCTATCTTCTTATAATCAAAGCCATCAAAAGCCTCTCGGAAATACTCTCTTCTCTTGAGAATCGTAAGCCAGCTAAGCCCTGCCTGAAAGCTCTCCAACACCAAAAACTCAAACAGTTTGGTATCTTCATAGACAGGTATGCCCCACTCTTCATCGTGATAGGCTTGGTACAGTATATCCTTTGTACACCACGCGCATCGTTTAGTTTCCATATTTTTTACTCTGTGCAAATCTAATAAAAAAGAGACTCCTGCAAAATACAAAAGCCTCTTCTAATTTTTTATAAATTGAATGAATTAAGCCAATCTTACATTCACGGCATTGATGCCTTTTTTACCCATTTCTGTTTCGTATGTTACCTGGTCGTTTTCTCTCACTCTGGTTGTTAATCCTGAGCTGTGTACGAAAACATCATCTCCGCCATCGTTAGGGGTTATAAATCCGAATCCTTTTGTTTCGTTAAAGAATTTTACTGTTCCTTGTTTCATTTTGTAAAAATTAAAATTATTATTCTTCTTTTCTAATTAGTGCAATAGATTGTGGTAAAAACTGAAAAGAAGTAAAAGGAAAATAATATTCAAGAAACTAAAAATCAGAAATCGACAAAAATCTTCTGCCTGTAATTACTTGGCAAATGTAAGCAAAACTTTTCAAACTACCGCTTATTTTTTATTTTTTTTTAAAGCTCTATACCAAACAATGTCAAATATTCAGACCATTTTTTCTCAAATTCTGTTTTTTTTTCTTTGTTAATGAAATCATTGATATGATTAACCAAAACATCATCTGAGTAAATGTCTTTATATTAAATGGGCTCAAGGTTAGATGCTAAATTTATAACAACATTTTAACTTAACATAAATATATAATGAAAATATCTATTTTTGCTTTACGAAAATATTTATTTAAAATCTGATAAATACATTTTCATTAAATTTTCAATCTATGAAGCAAGTTATAGCTTATCTAAGAGTGTCATCTGAAGAACAAGACTTAGATAAAAACAAATATGAAATATTAAACCTTGCCAATGAAAAAAATTTGGGTAAGGTAAATTTCATAGAAGAAAAAATATCTGGAAAGGTACATTGGAGAAAAAGAAAAATAGGAAATATTTTAGATTCTCTAAAAACAAGGGATACTATTTTACTTAACGAATTTTCACGACTTGGTCGGAGTATGTTGGAATGTATGGAAATATTATCTATTGCGATGCAAAAGGGTATAAATATTTATACCGTAAAAGGGAACTGGCAATTGGATAATAGCATTCAAAGTAAAATAATGGCTATGGTATTCTCTATGGCATCGGAAATTGAGAGGGACTTGATTTCGAAGAGAACCAAAGAAGCTCTCGTCGTAAAAAAAACCAAAGGAATTAAACTAGGAAGACCTAAGGGAATAGGAAAAAGTAAACTCGATGTTTATAGAGAAGAAATCGAAGCTCTGCTAAAAAACGGCTCTACGAAGAAGTTTGTAGCCTCAAAATACGGAACTACTCCGGCAAACTTATTTAACTGGCTCAAAAAAAATAACATTCAAATCAACTAATTGCATATTTATTTGTACAAAACTACTTATTTTTGCATAAACAAATGTGCAATATGATAGAAATATTTTATACCTTTAAAATTATCTATTTCAATTTTACTAAAAGCCATATTTTGTACATTATAAAAGATAAAAGTAGTTGTTTTCTCTAATAGGCAGTTAAAAATATTTACATAAATAAATAAACATTATATTTGTTTATATAAAATGTTTTTGGTCGTGCTTCCCAAAGTATGATATTCAAATCCATCCAAAATTGATGTAGAAAAAGATGATTTCAAAGGCTTTGATATGGTTTTCTAACTTTTTTGAAAAACAGAAAGTTTTCCGAACCGCTCGACGTATTCGATGCCTTAAAAGAGTATTGTTTCCCTCAATATTGGTGGTGTTTTTTTTTACCAATTTTATACCTACTTCCTTGAAAAACAGAAACAAAAGCCTCTCAATTGTCCGTACAAATCTCATCAAAACTCACGCCCAATTTCTTCAATTTTTCACGAAGTTTTTGAGCTGTTTTTATGTCTCGTT
>NZ_FNAS01000022.1 GCF_900101995.1 Riemerella columbipharyngis
CGCTGCACCTCGTTGGCCTCGGTATAATGCTCTATAAAGTGTCTGTAATTTGCCTTTAAATGGCGTTTAAATCTTAGCTCCAGCTCAGTGGTGGCGTTGTGGCTTATCGTTTTCTCCCAAAGCTCACGCAAGGCCTCTGCATCCCCAAATAAAGAGCGGTAATGTTTGGGCGCTCTATTAGGAATATTATTGAGGCAATAATAAAAGCCGTTGTTTAGCTTTGCCCAACGCCAAGCCTTACCACTATCGGGCAATACGCCTCTGTTATGGTAGCAAGACGGTACGCTTTTTTTTGTATCTATTTCTTGCTTTACTTCTTAAATAATCCTCATCAACTCCACAGACCTCCATCACGAGGCGCTGGGAGAGCCATAGGGTCTCCGTGCCGTCGGTTTTTCTGATGATGATGTCTGTGGGTTGCAATTTCATTTTTTATTGCTTATAGCTTTTTTATTGTTCCCAAGAGAGGACTCGAACCTCTCTGGATGCCTTTGACATTTTGGGATTTATCTATTATTGAAGCCTTATCAAACGAGGCTGATACAATCAATTTGAACTTTGATAATCAGTCTTTTCAAATATCGCAGAACTCAATACATTGGAGACAACTTCTTCTAATTTATGACCAGCTAAAAGATTTAGATTTTTAATTTCTTCCCTTACCACTTCTCGTATCAATGGTGTGAAAAGTCTTTTTAGTAGTTTTTTCATAACCTTTGTTTTATAGATTAGAAATAATTAAATGCTCTTAATTGCTCTTTCCTTGTAACTACACGGCTATCCATATCTTTCACTCGGATGCCAAAAAAGTACAGCGAGCGTATCGCTATGGAGTTGTGAGGTTCGCTCCATATTCTAATGACACGGGAGGTTTTGATACAGATAATTCTGTGGATAAACTTTTTCATTTTTTTTATACTTTTGTTATTTTAAAAATTATATTCTATGGCTATTGTTCATATTCATTTAGACTTTTCTGCAGCTGAGAGAGATCAAAATATAGAGAGTCGTAAGAAAAAGATAGACGCTCTGTGCAATGTTTTAGAAGTTCGGATTTTGAAAGAACATCTCCACCATTGGGTTGTAGAGATAGACAAACCACCATATCAAGCAACACTTCTACGGAACTGCATATTGTCTTATAGTCAGAGTATTTCTTTGGTGACTGAGGTAGCTCTTGTAAATCCTTTTTAAAACGTTCGTTTAGTTCCTTTAAATCATTTAGGAAGTATCTTTTTGGTAGTTCCATAGTTTTCTATTGTTTTACTAATTTTTCAAGTTCCTGTTTAATTTTAAGCCCTTTGCCTCGCACTGGTACACGCCTACCAGTGGCGATCAAATACACATACTCATCGGTGGTATTAAACTTCTTGGCTACCTCCACATAAGAGTACTTCGCCCGTACTTTTTTCAGCTTATTGCGGATAGTGTCTTTTTTATTCATATTTTTGTAATATTTAATAACATAAATGTATTCCAAAATTTTGGAGTATACAAAACAAAAACTAAAATTTTGGAAACAGCAAGGGTAAGAATAATTCAATTTATTGAAAATCAAAATATTAAACCTAAAATATTTTTACAAAAAACAGGGTTGAAAAAGGGGTTTGTAGATAAATCGCATATAAATTCGAGTGCGTCAGATATATATTTATCCAAAATATTGGATAGTTATCCAGAATTATCTGCAGAATGGTTGCTGACAGGAAAAGGTGAAATGCTAAAAACCAAATGTAAAGAAAATGTTACCGAATGAAAGTGTTGCAAAAAGTGTTGCCTTAAATGTTGCTAACGAAATGTGTAAAAAAAGCAACACTTTAGAAAATACAGACACTATGCAACTTCAAGACTTAAAGGAGCATTTACAAGATAGCAAAGACCATATAAATACTTTAAAAGAGCGTGTAGCTGCTTTAATTAAGGACAAAGAGCGTTTGCAACAAGAGAAAGATAACTGGGAGCATCGTTATAATGTGGCTCAAGCAGAGATACAGCAGTTAAAAAATATGCTCTCACTGGGGGATACCAGAGCAGGAGAGGGCTAATTGTCAATGTATATAATTTCTATTAAATAGGCAAATAGAGGTTTTTTGTTAAGATGCAATGTAAAAAAGATTAACATTTCTGGGCATTTGTTAATATGGTTGCCTCCACCTCTCCGTAAAAATTAACATTTAATTAAAACAAAATGTAGATAAATTAATCTATTTCACCCTTTAAAGCCTTTACATTTGGTTTTGCTGTTTAAGCTGGGTGAGATAAGAGTTTTAATTTAGCAGAATTGTAGAAGAGATTTTTTATAATTAACTTTTGATATAATTTTTAGCTTCTGTTTAAGTTTTAATTGAATGAAGGACATAATCTACCTTTTGAGGATAGGCTTTGAATCTATTCCCTTTACCGAACATTTCATTCGCGTCAAGGCTATTTAATGAGTGATTGCATTTTGATAGTTCGTTATTCCTGAAATGATTTTATATCCCTCCAAAATATATATATCGTATTTCTATTTTCTACTATTAAAATTCAAAGTATTTTTTATCAGTGTTGCTGATTGTGAATGATGTTTATTAGATAATCTTTTATTTCAATATAATTTGTTGATTGATAATGAATTTAGGAAATATTTTATGTTATGAAAGCTCTAAATTCTTTATTCTCCTTTGGAAAAAAATGCAATGTCCAATGGTCTTAATGATGGGTTTAGAAGGAAGTCCAAACCAAATAAGCATTAAGAATGATGATAATCGCTGTAATAAGCAAAGCAGCGTATTTCAGCAGAGGTTTGTTGGCAAAGTTTCCCATCTTTTTTTTGTCGTTGGTAAACATGACCAATGGTACTACGGCAAAGCAAAGTTGCATAGAGAGTACGACTTGGCTGAGAACCAACAAATCCGTCGTGCCTTTAGCACCATATAAAACAGCAACTATGAAAGCTGGTATTACTGCGATTAGCCGTGTGATAAGGCGTCTTACCCAAGGCTTCAGGCGTATGTTGAGAAAACCTTCCATTACGATTTGCCCTGACAGAGTTCCGGTAAGCGTGGAGTTTTGCCCCGATGCTAAAAGTGCAACTGCAAAGACAACGCTTGCCAATCCTGCTCCCAAAACAGGAGAAAGAAGTTTGTAGGCATCTTCTATCTCTGCCACACTTTCGTATTGTGTGCCGTGGAAAGTAGCAGCAGAAATAATCAAAATAGCAGCGTTGATAAAGAATGCCAAAAACAAAGAAATATTACTATCGATGGTGGCAAACTTTAGAGCTTCTTTCTTACCTTCTTCGTCTCTCGGGTAGTTTCTTGTTTGTATAATGCTGCTGTGTAAATAGAGGTTATGAGGCATTACTGTAGCTCCGATAATACCAATCGCGATGTAGAGCATCTCTGGATTATAGATCACTTCTACTTTTGGGACAATCCCTTTAAGAATAGGTAGAGTATCTGGATGGCTCACGACTATTTCATAAAAAAAACATCCGAATATAAGGACTATCAATCCTCCTACGATGCTCTCTATCCATCGAAAACCTTTGGATTGTAGCATTAAGACTATCAGTATATCTGCCGTGGTAATAGCTATTCCCCAGGTAAGAGGAATCCTGAAAAGCAGATTGATAGCAATAGCAGAGCCTATGACTTCTGCTAAATCTGTTGCGGCAATGGCGATTTCGCATAAAATCCACAACACAAAACTTACGGGTCTGGGATAATGGTCTCTACACGCTTGTGCCAAGTCTCTTTCTCCTACAATACCTAATTTTAGGGCAAGGTGCTGCAATATCATTGCAAAAATATTGGATATCAAAATAACAGAAAGCAGTGTGTAACCAAACTTAGTACCTCCTGCAATATCCGTAGCCCAATTGCCGGGATCCATATACCCCACAGCTACCATAAGTCCAGGTCCTGTGTAGGCTAAAAGCTTTTTCCAGAAACTTCCGTTTTTTGGAATATTGATGGAGGAAAAAACTTCCGGCAGAGAATGGTAAGTTTTTTCGTATCGCCATCCTTCGTTTTTTTTAATAGAATTATTTTGATTCACTTTATTTAGAAGTTAGATTAAGCTAACAAAAATAGTTATTCTTGTGTAAATTGCAAAATAAATATAAAAAAAACGTCTCGGGAGAGACGGCTAATGTTGGGGGAAAATTGAATCTTTTTTTTCACTGTGAGAATTTTTAATAGAATCAATTTTTTTGTTTAGAATGTTTTTGGGGTTTTTAGCGGTAGCTACTTCAGTATTCGGTTCTTGCTTGTTTTTAAGAGTTTTCACAAAGAATATCCCTGTCAAAATCAATAATACCAGAGGAACGAGCCAAGTGATAATATTTTTACCGTAATTATCCTTTGTATCTTCTTTTAAGTTATCGATTAATTTGGCTGTATTATTCGTAACTTTATTAGTCGTTTCAGTATGCGTATTTTCGGCTAATTCATCGGTGTTTTCGTTTGTGTTAAAATTACCCAGACCGATAGATTTCAAAGAAATTTCTGTTGGCAATAGTTTGTAAAAATCATTTTTTTTAGCTTCTAGTATAGATTTTAATTTCTCTGCATTTAGATTATGATCTTTGGCGTATCGCCCAATCATTCCTAAAGTGTAGAAAGAAGTAAATTTAAATAATGCTTTTGCAGATACTTCTTTTACCCCCGAAGTTTGGGCAACAGAGAAAATGACGGTATTTACTTTGTCTCCAAAAACAGCAGATAGCAACTCTGTAAGTACAGGATCGTCTTTTACAGTATCTAAATTAAGGTTTTGCATTGTGTCACTGTCCGAAATATTTGTCGCTGCTTTTAGTATAGTAGAGTGTTCGTTGCAACTTATGATTCTGGTAAGAATGACAGGAATAAAAGTATTAACAGCTCTAAAAACTCCCGCTTCACTTTCACCTAATTTTTCGGCTAGCTGGCTGGTTACCGCGGCACCAAATTGCCCTTTTACAAGCTCAATAATATTAACATGCATAGCATTCTCGTTTAAAAATGAGATGGTAAAGTTAACATTTTATTTATTGATATAAAAATTTAGGATAGACGATAAATTTCTTTTGAATGAGTTTTAAATCTTTATCGTATAGGGTTCTATTCTGGTATCATGATTAGTTACTACATTTCTATGCTGTCGGGGCTAAGGTTCATCTCCCGTACCCATTGTAGAGAATGTAGTGTTTTTTCTTTGTTAATGGCAATTCCCGGAGGGATCATCTGTTGCTAATATTTTTTGCATAGGCAGTGTCTGAACACAATAGCATAAACTTACCCTTATTTGATGTGGTCGTTATGTAGGAGAGCTCATTACCAAGAAATCAATATTGGCAAGCTTTAATCCCCGTTGCGTCAATTGTTCGGTAATGGCCTGCTCTTTGGGAAGACGTGCTTTATTGACAAGGAATTGCAGCCAGCCGGATGCTTTCTTTAATCAGTCCGCATATCAGTATATTAACCTGTGTCAATAAATATCAGTCTCTTCAGCTGCTCTATGAGATAAGCTGACACGGATATCTATATCTGATGTTTGGTACTTCTGGATAGTCCGGTGTAAGACAGTGGATTACGAACGATTAAAGTGCTTCAAAATTAAATTTAGCGTCCGTAACCCACCTGACACATTTGTGTCAAAATTATTCAAATATTATTTTTTTTCTGATGCCATAGAATATTTAGATAAGCTATAATAGTGCTGATAAAAATTTATTGAACTAATTATAAAGTATTTGATAATGATGAATTTTAATATAATGCTTTTTGGAATAGGAGAGAGGTATTCATAAATGGGCTTTAATGCAAATAGTTAACTTTTTATATCATATAATTAATTGGGAAATTATTTAGAGAAATCATACTGGATGGTACGTTTTTCATCTTCTTTTAGTTTTTCTATGAGCATTTCTATGCTTTCAAATTTTATCTCTTCGTGTAAAAACTCTCGAAAGTTTACGCTTATTGTTTTTCCATAAAGGTCTTGGTCAAAATTTAAAATATAGACTTCAGCCGTTAGGGCAGTGCCGTTTACTGTAGGATTGGTGCCTATGCTCATCATTCCTTTGTAGGATTTTCCGTCCACTATTGTCTCTACGATATAGGCTCCTTTTTGAGGCAAAAGTTTATCGGCAGGATAGTCTATATTAGCCGTAGGGAAACCGATGGTACGGCCTAATTTTTTTCCGTGTATTACTTTACCGGAGATGTTATAATGATAGCCAAGCATAGCGTTAGCTTCCTTTATTTTCGCATTACGGAGAGCTTTTCGGATTTTTGTAGAACTGACATCTTGGTTTTCCAATTTTATAGAGCCGAGTTGCTGTATTTCAAATCCGTATTTTGGTGCCAATTGTTTCAAGAGATCGTAATTACCGCTTCTGTCTTTGCCAAAATGATGATCGTGCCCTATAATAAGGTACTTAACATTTAGCCTATCTACTAAAATAGTTTTTATAAAATCTTCTCCAGACAGATTTCTGAACTCTTTGTCAAAAGGCTGTAAAAAAAGATGCTGAACCCCAAAATTCTGCATAAGAGCTGTTTTTTCATCGATGGTATTCAGAAGTTGTAAATTTTCTTTAGGGTTAAAAAAAAATCTTGGATGTGGCCAAAAAGAAAATAATGCAGTCTCTAAATTTCGAGATTTAGCAATATCTTTAAGCTTTGAAATAATACTCTGATGCCCTATATGAACCCCATCAAACATTCCCAGAGATATAGCCAGAGGGACATTTTTTTTGTAATTAGAGCAGTTGATGATGATATTCATTCTATTAAAAATCTTTTTATAGGTACTGTTTTTGGGCTGTTTCGGCACCTTGTGAAGTTAAACGGTGCAAATATGATAAAAATCTTTTTTTTTAGCAATTGTAATTTAATTAATAATGATTATATTTGCACACAAGAAAAAAAATAGAAATGGCAAACCAAATTAAAGGAAAGATTTCTCAGATTATTGGACCAGTTATTGATGTGGTTTTTGATGAAGTTTCAGAGCTTCCAAAAATTTATGATTCACTGGAAATTACAAAAAGTAATGGCGAAAAACTTGTTCTCGAGGTAGAGCAACACATTGGCGAAGATACAGTAAGATGTATAGCTATGGATGCTACGGACGGACTTAGAAGAGGTCAAAATGTAGTAGGGTATGGGCATCAGATTACAATGCCTATTGGCGAAGAGGTTAATGGTAGATTGTTCAATGTGGTGGGAGATTCTATTGATGGGCTCCAGTCTTTATCTAAAGAAGGTGGTTTGCCAATCCACAGAGAAGCTCCAAAGTTCGATCAGCTTTCTACTTCTGCTGAAGTTCTCTATACGGGGATTAAGGTTATCGATCTTATTGAGCCTTATGCAAAAGGTGGTAAAATTGGACTTTTCGGTGGTGCCGGTGTAGGTAAAACTGTATTGATTCAAGAATTGATTAACAATATTGCAAAAGGACACGGCGGACTTTCTGTATTTGCAGGAGTAGGAGAGAGAACTCGTGAAGGAAACGACCTTCTTCGGGAGATGTTAGAGTCTGGAATCATCAAATACGGTGATGATTTTATGCATTCTATGGAGGAAGGCGGCTGGGATTTGTCCAAAGTAGATACTAATTTACTTAAAGACTCTAAAGCTGCATTCGTATTCGGACAGATGAATGAACCTCCTGGTGCGAGAGCTCGTGTAGCATTATCAGGTCTTACTCTTGCTGAGTACTATCGTGATGGCGGAGAGTCTGGTCAAGGTAGAGATGTATTGTTCTTCGTAGATAATATTTTCCGTTTTACACAAGCAGGTTCAGAGGTGTCTGCACTTCTTGGGCGTATGCCTTCTGCTGTAGGATATCAGCCTACTTTGGCTTCTGAAATGGGTGCGATGCAGGAAAGAATTACTTCTACTAAAAATGGTTCTATTACTTCTGTGCAAGCTGTATATGTGCCTGCGGATGACTTGACAGACCCTGCTCCAGCTACTACATTTGCCCACTTGGATGCAACTACTGTACTTTCCAGAAAAATTGCCTCTTTAGGTATTTATCCTGCGGTGGATCCATTGGATTCTACTTCCAGAATTTTGTCCCCTGAGGTTATTGGAGAAGAGCATTATAACTGTGCACAAAGAGTTAAAGAAATTCTTCAGAGATATAAAGCATTACAAGATATTATCGCCATCCTTGGTATGGAAGAACTTTCAGAAGAGGATAAGCTGGTAGTATATAGAGCAAGAAAGGTACAAAGATTCCTATCTCAGCCGTTCCATGTGGCAGAGCAGTTTACAGGTATTCCTGGAGCATTGGTAGATATTAAAGATACTATCAAAGGATTTAATATGATTATTGATGGAGAATTAGACCATCTGCCAGAAGCAGCCTTTAACCTTAAAGGAACTATTGAGGAGGCTATAGAAGCCGGAGAGAAAATGCTTGCTGAAAATGCTTAAAATTTAGACTTGAAGTTTTGGGATTGAAACAAATCTCAAAACTTCGTCTTACTAATAAATCTAAATTGAAATGAATATAAAGATATTAACGCCGGAGCATGTGGTTTTTGAAGGAGAGGTAAATTCTGTTTTACTTCCGGGAAAAAACGGAGAGTTCCATATTATGAAAAATCACGCCGCAATAGTTTCTTCTCTTATTGGAGGGAAAGTGAAATTATATACAGAGTCTATTGCAGAAGAATACAAAAAGAACTTTCAGAGAGAGGCAGATAAGAATTCTATATACTCTCTTAGAATTAAAAGCGGAGTGATAGAGTTTAGTAATGACAAAGGAATTATCCTTTGCGAATAACTGAACTGATTTTCAAAATAGTTATTTCGATAGATTAACAGTAATATTTTATAATCCTGACGATAAAATAAGTTGTCAGGATTTTTTTATTATTATAGTTTTATGCTTATGAACAAGCTTTTTTTTATAAATTGTGTATTCGGTATTCTATTGCTACCTTTTTTTTTAAAGGCTCAAGATATTGAAAATACAAGGTTTCTGACTCCCTTTATCAATAAACTAAAAGAAAATGATAAGGTTACAAATGTCTTATTCTTAGGGGATTCTCATATACAGGCTGGCTGGCTTTCAGGCTATCTGAGAAATAAAATTCAAGAAAAATATGGAAATGCTGGTAGAGGTTTGGTGTTTCCGTATCAGGTGGCTAATTCTAATGGTCCTGCAGATTTTTCTTCTGTCTCTAATCAAACTTGGCAGACCTTCCGATTGGTGTATGATGAACATATCTTTCCGCAAATGGGAGCATCAGGTTTTGTAATGGGGAACGAAAAGCCGTCTTTTATAGAAATACAATTCAAAAAACCACAAGATGCGTTTTCAAAAATTGTAATTTTCAGCGACTCCTGTATGGCAGGGCAGCCTTTCTCGCTTTATAAAAGTGATGTTTCGTTAAGCCGTTTTGTATCAAGGAAAAAACAGCTTGTACAATATACTGTTTTGGGGAACGAAACTTATCCGGAATTGGCAGCTAAATTTTATACCATTACCACACGATTGCTGCAGCTTAATGGGAGTAAAGTACAGCATCCTATACCGGGAATGACGATAAAAGCAGAAGAGAATACCATTGTTTACAACAAAGATTTTGAAAATTCTATAACACCTATATTTACAGGGGAGTTCCAAGATGGAATTACAGATGTAAATCTTTCTGAACCCCAGACAACTTTTTTGCTTAAAACAAACGGCTCGAAAGGGAATGTTTTTTACGGATTTCAATTTATGAATGATGCTCAGAAAGGTGTTTTATTTAATACCGTAGGTGTCAATGGGGCTACCTATGCAGATTTTCTAAAATACCCTTTACAACTAAAACAATTGGAAAGTATCCATCCGGATTTAGTCGTTATTGCACTAAGTACAAACGAGTCGCTGAGTAGCATCTCGGAGGCGGATTTTAAGAATAATGTGAAGACCCTCATACAAAAATTGAGAAATAAAGATGCGTCTTTGCCTATTCTATTAATTGCCTCTACGGATAACCTGAAAAAACCGGATAAAATGGCGGCAATTAATCGGTGGCTAAAAGAAACGGCATCTCAAAATAATGTTGCTTATTTCAGTCTATACGATGCTATGGGAGGGCGTGGCTACTACAGAAGAGCTCAGCAAAGAAATGAAGCAAGAGATGACGGGGTTCACTTTCAAAAATCCGGATACGAAGCTCAGGCAAATAAAATATGGAGTGCTTTGCTCAAAACAATTGATGAAAATTAACCACAAAAATTAGTATTAAAAATATCTTTGTTTTATGGATTTTTATGAAATTTTTCTTGCTCCTTATGAAGAATATCAGACTTACCAAATTTATTTAGAGGCTGTTGCGGCTGGTTTCGGTTTGCTAAGTGTATTTTTTTCTATGAAAAAAAAAATTTGGGTGTATCCCACGGGGATTATCAGTACCATTATTTATATTTATCTGCTTTTTAAGTTTAGGCTTTTAGGAGATATGATGATCAATTTTTACTACACGGTAATGAGTATATACGGTTGGATTCTTTGGTCTGAAAATTCTAAAGATCATATTCATATAGAGATTAAAACAACAACGAAAAAAGAATGGGGGATCTCGGTAGGATTATTCTCACTAAGTGTGGTTTTGGTAGGGGTAATATATTATTTCAAACCCTATATTGAGAATCATTTTTCTATGCAGGGCATTACATTAGGGTTTTATCATTTGGATTGGGCAAATTATCTAGATATATTTATTACTTCTGTATTTTTAGTAGGAATGTGGCTGATGGCAAAAAGGAAATTAGAAAATTGGATTCTCTGGATTTTAGGAGATTTTATAAGTGTACCAATGTATATTTGTAAAGGTTTGGGAATTACTTCTGTGCAATATTTTGTGTTTACTATTTTGGCGATAATGGGCTATATAGAGTGGCGTAAAAGTCTTATAAGAAAAAGAGTAGAAGAATTTGTTGGATAATGAAAAAATATATCTGTCTGAAAATGACTAAATTTGTACTCATTTAATATTACAAAATGCTTAATAAACTTAAAATCATCAATGATCCGGTCCACGGATTTATTAAAATACCTCACGAGATTCTTTTTGATGTTTTAGAACACCGCTATTTCCAGCGGCTCAGAAGAACTGCTCAGACAGGGCTACTCAGTCTTATTTTTCCGGGGGCTACACATACGCGATTTCACCACGCCATAGGGGCTATGCACCTGATGTTTACCGCCATAGAAACCCTTAGAGCAAAGGGCGTAGAAATTTCCAAAGAGGAAGAAAAATCGGCTATGCTGGCGATACTTCTTCACGATATAGGACACGGTCCTTTCTCACACGCCTTAGAAGCTATCTTGATGGAAGATTGGCATCACGAGAAGTTATCTCTATTGCTGATGAACAAGCTCAATGAAACTTTTTCGGGAGAACTGGATACCGCGATAGAAATGTTTCGGGGGAAATATCATCGCCGTTTTTTTAATCAGCTTATATCCTCTCAGCTGGATGTGGACAGGCTGGACTATCTAAAACGAGACAGTTTTTTCACGGGAGTGTCCGAAGGGAATATCAATACCCAGCGTATTATCTCAATGATGAATGTAGCAGACGATGAATTGGTAATAGATGATAAAGGCATCTATTCTATCGAGAATTTTTTAGCCGCAAGAATGCTGATGTATTGGCAGGTTTATTATCACAAAACAGCTTCTCTTGCAGAATTTCTATTAGTAAAAATACTTAATAGAGCGAAGCAGCTCATTTCCGAGGGGTATGAACTGGATACACCGAAAAATTTGAAATATTTTCTTTACAAAAAGAATTTCAAACAAGCCTCTGAAGAAGATATTTCAAAATTTACAGCGTTGGACGATACAGATGTACTGCAAGCCATCAAACTATGGCAAGACGAAGCGGATATGGTGCTATCCTATTATTGCAAAGCCATTATTACTCGTAAACTTCCTAAGACTTTATCGTCATCGGAGCCGTTTTCGGAAGCTTTTATCGGAGAGAAAATTGAGCTTATCAATCATCATTTCGGTATTGGGTATGGAGAATTATTTGTAGATGAAATCTACCGGCATCTGACGCCGTACGATAGAGAAAAACAGCCTATATATCTACTCAATAGAGAACGGAAGAAAATCCGTTTGGAGGACTCCGAGCATCAAATTTTATCCGATAGTTTGGCAAAATCCACGACGAAGTATATTCTTTCTTTTCCAAGAGAAATATTGAAATGATATAAATTAGACTCAAAATTATCCATGTGATTAGTATAAATTTTTATCTTTGCATTATATGGAATTTAAAGCCTCACAAATAGCAGAATACATTCAAGGCAAAATAATAGGCGATGAAAACGCTGTGATAAAGGGATTTTGCCCCATAGAAAAGAATGAAGAAGGAAACTTATCTTTTGTAGCTAACGAAAAGTTTTCTGAACTGATAGAGCATTCTAATTGCTCGGTTCTTATTGTATCGGAAAGATTATTGAAAGACAAAAACTACAAACCTACGATTATAGCGGTGGAAGACGCCTATCTATCTTTTCAGGTATTGATGAATCTCTATAACGATATGATACAGGATAAAAAAAACGGTATAGAAACCAATGCCAGCGTCCATACCACAGCAAAAATAGGAGAAGATGTGTATATAGGAGCTTTTACTTATGTTTCTGAAAATGTATCAATAGGAAAAGGTTCACAAATAGCCCCGCAGGTATTTATTGGCAAAAATGTAAAAATAGGCGATAATTGCAAGATCGATAGCGGTGCAAAAATATACGACGGCTGTGTCATAGGAAATAATTGTATCATTCATTCAAACACGGTTGTAGGGGGAGATGGTTTTGGCTTCCAGCCAACGGAGAAAGGGTTTAGGAAAATACCCCAATTGGGAAATGTTATCCTTGAAAATGATGTAGAAATAGGTTCTAACTGCAGCATAGACAGAGCGACTATTGGTTCTACTATAATAGGAGAAGGCACAAAAATAGATAATCTAATACAAATTGCCCACAATGTGAAAATAGGCAAACACAATGTCATCGCGGCACAAGCAGGCATCGCGGGTTCTACCACTATAGGAGATTGGAACCAAATAGGTGGGCAGGTAGGTATAGTGGGGCATATTAGTCTTGGCAATCAAATTAAAATACAAGCCCAAAGTGGAGTGAATAACAGTGTTTCTGATAAAGAAATTCTCTATGGTTCACCGGCAATTTCAGCAGGCGATTTCAGGCGGAATTATGTTCATTTTAGAAACCTCAATAATATTGTAAACCGTATTTGCGAATTAGAAAAAAAATCAAAAGAACAATCTGATGAGTGAAAAACAAAAAACATTAAAGAAAGAAGTCGCTTTATCCGGTATAGGGCTGCATACCGGAAAAGAAGTTACTCTAACGATAAAACCAGCCAAAGAAAATACAGGATTTGTATTTGTTAGGACAGACTTAGAGGGGCAGCCTCAGGTAGAAGCCGATGTAAACTATGTAACTACAACAGAGAGAGGAACAACTTTAGAAAAATTAGGTGTAAAAATACATACTTGTGAGCATCTTTTGGCAGCACTGGTAGGAATGGATATAGATAATGCCATTCTGGAAATGAATAGTGCGGAACCTCCTATAATGGACGGTTCTTCCAAATTCTTTGTAGAAGCCATAGAAAAAGCAGGAATAGAGGAACAAAGCAAAGACAGGGAATATCTAATCATTAAAGAAGTGATGAGCTATACAGACCCAAATACAGGCTCTGAAATGACCATCATTCCGTCTGACCACTATGAAATCACCACAATGGTAGATTTTGGCACTAAAGTGCTTGGTACACAGAATGCTACAATGAAAAACGTATCTGAGTTCAAAGATGAATTTTCAAGTGCAAGGACATTCAGCTTTTTACACGAATTAGAAATGCTCTTAGACCACGGACTTATAAGAGGTGGGGATATTAGTAACGCTATTGTCTATGTCGATAAAGAGCTGACACCGGAAACCTTAGAAAAACTGAAAAAAGCCTTTGGTAAAGATGATGTGGCTGTCCGCCCTAACGGGATTTTGGATAATCTTACCCTAAACTACCCAAATGAAGCAGCAAGGCATAAATTATTAGATGTGATAGGTGATTTGGCATTAGTGGGCGTAAAAATAAAAGGTAAAGTGATTGCCAATAAACCGGGGCATCTTGTAAATACTCAATTTGCAAAAAAACTAAACCGCCAATGGAAGCTTCAGAAAAAGAAAAATGTACCGGACTTTGACCTTACCAAAGAACCTATTTTTGATATTAACGGAATAATGAGATTAATGCCTCATCGCCCGCCATTCTTATTGATTGATAAGGTTTTAGAGCTTTCGGATACTCATGTCGTGGGACTTAAAAACGTTACTATGAATGAACCTTTCTTTGTAGGACATTTTCCAAAAGAGCCGGTTATGCCGGGTGTGCTACAAGTAGAAGCCCTTGCCCAGACAGGAGGTATTTTGGTATTGGCTAGCGTACCTGATCCCGAAAATTACTCTACTTATTTCATTAAAATAGATAAAGTTAAGTTTAAGAAAAAAGTAGTTCCCGGAGATACATTGATATTCAAAATAGAACTGATAGAACCTATCCGCAGGGGTATTGTACATATGCAGGGCTACGGCTATGTAGGAGATAGTGTAGTGGTAGAAGCAGAACTAATGGCACAAGTTGCAAAAAACAAAACAGAATGATTCATCAATTAGCAGCCGTAGATAAACGTGCAAAAATAGGCAAAAATGTTACCGTAGAGCCATTTACCACTATTGCAGCGGATGTGGAAATCGGAGACGGCACATGGATTGGACCGAATGTAACGATAATGAACGGAGCCAGGATAGGGGAAAATTGTAAAGTTTTTCCTGGTACTGTAATTGCAGGTATTCCCCAAGATTTAAAGTTTGAGGGTGAAGATTCTTTAGCCGTCATAGGGGATAGAACTACAATAAGGGAGTGCGTTACCATCAATAGAGGTACTAAGGCTTCCGGTGCTACGAAAGTGGGAGATGATTGCCTAATAATGGCAACAGCTCATATTGCTCACGACTGTGTGATAGGCAACCATACCATAATCGTAAACGGCTGCGGAATTGCAGGACATGTAGAGATAGGAGACCATGTTGTAATGGGAGGACTTTCTGCCGTCCACCAGTTTGTGAAAATTGGCAATCATGTGATGATTTCCGGAGGCACACTGGTACGGAAAGATATTCCGCCTTATGTGAAAGTAGCGAGAGAGCCGATGTCTTTTGCAGGAATCAATTCAATAGGACTAAGGCGTAGAGGGTTTAGTAATGATAAAATCTTTGAAATCCAAAAAATATATAGGGCTATTTTCCAAATGAAAATGAATGTTACCCAAGCCGTAAACTATATAGAGAAAGAAATGCTCCCTACTGCGGAACGAGATGAGATACTTCAGTTTATACAAAACTCGCCAAGAGGTATCGTAAGAGGATATGGAACGGGTAAAGATTAAAAAGTATTGGGTTTTCTATGCTATTTCAAGATATTTTTCTAATTTTGCAAAAGTTTTATTTACGTTATTGGGGTTGACTGGTTTCGACAGCAAGGCCAATAGGTAGGTAAGCATGCAGAGAACCGTAGCGCGATCTCTTTAATCCCTTGCTACAAGTTTTAACTGGCAACGAAGAGTTTGCTCTTGCTGCTTAATCTGAAGCATAGTAGGATTTTGCGTTTTCCCGAAGTACAGTAAGGAAACAAGATGTTCCACGAAAGCCGTGTTCTGTGGCGTTCGGTTTTGGGGCATAGGAAAGACAGAACTAAGCCTTTGGAGGCTTTGGCTAAAGGACGAAAATATTAAAAGATAAGCCTGAAATTGGGTGTTTGCTCTCTGTTTTAGGTCGAAAATGAATAGCAAAATAAGCATGTAGAAAGCTTGCATATTGCTTGTTTGGACGAGGGTTCGAATCCCTCCAGCTCCACAACTAAAAAGCGCAAATGGTTGTTTTTTAATCTTTTGCGCTTTTTATTTTTTGTATTTGGTACGGTGTTTCAGTATGGCAAAATTAAAAAATCTATTTTTTCAAGGTTTCCTTTTACTCAAAAGGTTGCCGTTTATCTTTTCCGCTAATGTTTCTAATGTAATCATTTTACTTTCGCCGAGTTTACCGTTCTGCATCGGACTTTTTAATAATTAATTACAGTGTAAATGTAAGTATACAACATTAAAGTTGTATTGTGAAATTGTTTCTCAACTTTTTTTATTTTTCTGCTGTATTATAAAGCCCCGCCGAAAGGGCAGGGCAAAGGCTACTCAAAAGCTGTCAAACAATTAGAGAGCCATCTGCCCTCTACCACCTGTTGAAGTATCGGTAAGTCTTCGGTAATTTTTTTAAGCTCTTTTTCATTATCATTGATAAGGTTTGGAATCTTTTCCAAGGCCTTAATAAAGCTCATTGCGGCCAATTTGAGGTCTTGAGCCATTTTTCCATTGTTATGGGTATAGCGGATGCTTCCTTCTCCTTTTATAAAGAAGCGGTTTTGACGAATGTCCAAACCTTCTTTTTGAGTAATTTCTGTTTTAACAAGAATTTGAAAGCCGTATAAACTTCCAATTTCCTCATAATCTCCGCCTGTTCGTGCTTTTTTAGCATAGATGTTTAATTTCTCGCCTAATTGTTCCAAACTTGCTCCTTGTGATATTCCATCTAATTGCAAAGCATTAACAAAATCTCCATTGGGCAGTTTCTTGGCTCTTGCATTGAAATTATCCCAATCTGTTTTTAATCTCATCAACCTATTCTCTGCAGCTTCTTTATTCTCTACTAATGTTTCCAACTTAAATCGTGAAGAAGATTTATTTCGCATAAAAGCCTGGCGTTCGCTTTCCAAAGCCGTTATTTTCTTTTCAATTTTTGCTTTTTCCAATAGTTCTGTGTTTCCTGAAAGGATAGCGACGTATTCTGAGAAATTCATTCCCGACTGTTCGTCCATACTGCCTTCATCAATGATTCGTTTACCGAGCTTATTGGATTTTAGCTGGTCTATGAATAATTGCTTGTTAAATAACAAATTAAACTTATATGAATCCAAAGATTTTTCTACGGCATAGATGATAACATCTACTTTGTTACCGGCAAAATACTTGGCCACTTCATTCCCTTTTCGGATAGCTCTGCCGTCTCGTTGCTGCAAATCGCTGGGTCTCCAAGGCGTGTCAAGATGGTGGACGGCAACGGCTCTTTTTTGGGCATTGACGCCTGTGCCCAGCATATCGGTAGAGCCAAACAGCACACGGATTTTACCCTCATTGGTATCGGCAATAAGTTTCTTTCGTGTTTTGTCGTTTTTGGCTTCTTGAATAAACCGGATTTCATCCGGAGGGATGCCGTAATCTTCTACCAATTTTCGTTTAATTTCAGAGTAAGGATTCCATTCATTAGGTTTATAGGTTCCTAAATCAGAGAAGACAAATTGTGTTCCTTTCTGGGCATTGTATTTTTCGTAATACTCGTAGATTTTCTTAGCACAATGCGAGGCTTTATTATCGGGGTGGTCATCGTATGTGTCGCCCACTAACCGCATATCTAGTGACATCTTTCGGGCATAGTCGGTAGCAATCAGCATTTTTGCCTTCTCTTCTCGTTGCGACAAAGGTCCTCTTCCCAATAAAGTAGCATCTCCGTTTTTAGCAAATTCCATTAGTTTTTCAATAAAAACTTCTTGATCGGGTGTAGGTGGAATATGGTATAAAACCTCATTCTTTTCTGGGCGATCGATACCAATATCTTTTGCCGTTCGATAGTCTGTGATTTCCGAATAAAATTGTGCTAATTCTGGAACTTTGATAAAATAGCGGAAGCGTTCTTTTTGTACAATATTATTCGCCACTGAAAATTCGTAATCGATGGTTTTACGGGCATAAATAGCCGCCCAGGCATCAAAACAGGTAATTCCTTGCTTTTCCAAAGCCTGTGGACGCAAATATTTAAAAAGTAAATAGAGTTCCGTTAATGAGTTAGAAATGGTTGTACCTGAGAGAAAAGTAGCCCCTAAATCCTTACCAGACCTTTTTTGAATGGTGCGAATGGCAAACAATAAATTCATTGCCTTTTGGCTACCTTGCATATTTCCAAGCCCTGCTACGCGATCATGTCGTGTATTGAACATCAGGTTTTTAAACTTATGGCTCTCATCAACCAACAAATGATCAATCCCCATCATTTGAAAATCGACAATGTTATCCTTACGATTTTCAATATCGTGGCGTATGGTTATTTCCAATGCTAATGATAGCAGAAAAATATATCAATCCATTTCTTTAAAATATTAGAAGTGGATGGATGTTAAATAATTAAAATTTGGTGTAGGGGTAGGATATTAATCTGACTTTTATTAACTTTGCTTCGTTAATTATATTTTAGGCATGTCACATATCAATACGCAGTATTTTAGAGAGTATAGAAAAAAATTAGGCTTTACAAATCAAGGGGAGGCAAAGAATTTCTTTGTAGCAAAAGATATAAAGCCATTGGTCGATTACAGCTATATTGAGCTACTCAATAAAAGACTTTTTGAGATTATATACAAAATAGATAATATAGTTGTAGATGCTATAAAAAATGACAATCTGAAATTATTTTGCAAACAGAATATTCAATCAGTCTATGAAAAATTAAAAGACAATCAGATAATTGTAAGACTTAATAATCAAGGAAGAAGACCTGAACAAGTATATTTTTCTTGGATGAGGGGCTTTATTATTTCTTCTTATTTTCTAAATGCAGTAAGTCAAATTTTTGAAGTTGATGTTGAAAACATAGAATTAATTGGTGATGATGATCTGGTGAATATAGATACATTTAAAAGAACACCTAAAGCTGATTTACAAGTAAACCTGAATAGTAACAAAAGTATTAGAATAGAGGTTCAATCAGGCTTTCAAGGTATAAATGACATCAAACAACATAAAGTTATAGAAGCGAAAAAAATTAAAAGAGAACAAGGAATTTCATCAATAGTTATTCATTTTGACTTATTCAATGGGCAGGTAGCATTTGTAAATATTGACAGCATCGAAGATGATAGTATTAACTGGATTACTAGACAACAAATGGAGGGACAAACTGTTTTTAATATTGATCAAAATTATTTCATTTGGAAATTAACAGAAGAGCCACCAAAATATAAGGATTTTAATGACAAAGATTAGAAAAATAAAAGTTATTGACTTATTTGCAGGGGTCGGAGGATTAAGTTATGGATTTGCTCACGATGAAAATTTTGAAATAATAGCTGCAAATGAAATTTCACCTAAGACAGCTAGGGCTTATGAGTTGAATCACCCTACTGTAAAAATGTATTGCAAAGATATAAAGGAGTTTGGGATTGAAGATTTAAATAGAGATTTTAGGATAAAAAAGGGAAAAATAGATTTAATCATTGGAGGTCCACCTTGTCAAGCATATTCTACTGTAGGAAAAAGATTAATAGATGATCCAAGAGGGCAATTGTTTCAAGAATACTATAGAATACTTAAAGAAATAGAGCCAAAAGTATTTATTTTTGAAAATGTCAAAGGATTGTTATCTATGCTAAAGGGTAAATTGCTTTCACAAATTATTTCATTGTTTGAAACTCTTGGATACAAAACTCAATATAAGGTATTAAATGCAGCAGATTATGGTGTTCCTCAAGTAAGAGAAAGAGTTATCATAGTCGGCAGTAAACTAAAATCTAATTTTTTATACCCTGAACCTACACATTATAATCCTGAAGATGGTTTGAGTTTGTTTTCTAACAAATTAACCCCATATTTAACACTTTCTGACGCAATTAGTGATTTACCATTCATCAAGTCTGGAGAAGAAAGTTTTGAGTATCAATCTTCGGCAAAAAATGATTTTCAGCAAAAAATGAGGGAAAATGCTCCAAATAAGTTAATAGACCATAATGCACCAAAAAATAATGAAAGATTGATTGAGTTGATGAATGAATTACCAGATGGAGGCTCACCATTAGATTTACCAGAAGAATTGAGACCAAAGAGTGGTTTTGCTAATACCTATTGTAGACTATGGTGGAATAGACCTAGTACAACGATCACAAGGAACTTGAGTACACCATCTTCTTCTCGATGTATTCACCCAAAGACACCGAGACCATTAACAACTAGGGAGGGTGCTAGAATTCAGTGTTTTCCTGACAATTATATTTTTTTCGGTTCAAGAACAGATAAAAACTTACAAATAGGAAATGCAGTTCCTACATTTCTTTCTGTAGCACTAAAGGAAGCTGTTAAAAAACATTTTAACTCTGAGTAATTAGATTATAGATATCAATGAACTTACATAAAAGCACTACCAATCCACTTCTGTAGAAGTTTTAACATAGATGGAGATAAGAAAAAGAAAAAAGATTTTTGTTTTTTTTTCGTCTGCCTATTTTTTGAGGTTTTGAAAGTTGATATGTTATTTTTTGCAGGATTTGTTTTTTCCGCATTGTCCTTGACAGGCTGTTTTGTTGTGACTGATGGTCCGGAGGATACAGCTGCGGAAATAGGATTGACAGAAACTTCTTCATTTGCAGTTGGTGTTGCAGACTGAGAATGGGAAAAAGAATCGGTAAGATATAACGGTATCCGCTCTTTATAGTAACGGAAATCAAGGGTTAATTTCTCTTTGAGGTCTCTGGCAATTCCGGATACGCCGTTTTCGTGCAAGTAAATCCTTGCGGGTTTTCCATAAAGGTCGGTGCCCAAATGTGATTCTGTATGAATAATCCGTTGCGAAGCATTATCAAACAAGGCATTGATTGTATAGCCTTCAATATGTTCTATCGTATCGCAGAAGAGTAAATCTTCGGTTGAGAGTGTTTGTTTTTGCGAGTCTTTTTGCAGAATGATTAAATCGCTTCCAACTTCCGTTCCGGCATAATCCGTAAACAGGTTGTTAGGGAGCCGTACCGCCGAAACCAAGTGAGCCTGTTTGATTATTGCCTCTCTAATCGGTCGGTTTTTGGGACTGTTGAGCACTCCTTGAGAGGTGATATAGGCTAATAATCCGCCGTCCTTAAGCGTTTCTAAACCTTTTAAAAAGAAATAATTATGGATATTTTGCGATGCTTGTTGTTTTGCCGGATCCTTACTTCTTGAAAAAGATAAGTCGAAGACCGCTATATCTCCGAAGGGAATGTTGCTGCTGATAATGTCAAATGAATTATTCTGTCGTTCTTCAATATTTTCAAATCCCTTAATTTTTATTTGGGCGGAAGGATATAGATACTTTAATACTTTTCCCGTTAGTAAGTCTTTTTCAAAAGCAGTTACGGATAGGTCTTTCCGTTGAAGGTTTTCAATGAAATTTCCTGTCCCTGCAGAGGGGTCAAGCATTTTTTGATATTGAAAATGTTGTTCTTCAAGTACCGTTGAAAATACTTGTATGATTTCCGGCGGCGTATAAAAGGAGGTAAGCACCGAGCTTTTAAGGCTGTCGGTCATCGCTTTGTAATCGTCAAAATCAGTGGCATTTATACGGATGAGTTCATATAATCTTTGAGTAGGCTCAAAGTAAAGCTCATCGGATTTTGTCCAAAAACGACGGTCCCCGTCTTCATTGGCTGGGTTTAAAATAAATTTTAATCCTCCAAAGCCTGAATACTTTCGGAGGGTTTCTTTTTCTGTATCTGTAGCCGGTCGCTTTTCTTTGTCTAACTGAAAAGCGACCTTTAAGGCTTGGATATTTTGCTCTAAATGTACTTTTTTATTGTAAGCCATTTTCTTCAATCCATATTTGAATATGTCCTACCAGTTCGGTGTAAAGGCTGTCATATTCTTTGGTCCCCTCAAAATCTTGATGCAGATCGTATTTTTCAAACATATCCACACAATACGGAAACATTTTAAGGGCAAAATCACGGGCTTCGTCTGCCGGTATTTCTCTTTCAAATTCATTACACACCACTTGGTAGACCGTGTCAAACGGCGAATAATGCAACCCTTCAAAAAGGGCTTCATTCGCAATGGCACGGCATTCCAATACAGTGTGTCCTGCATCAAAGGCTCTTTCGTAAGCCTCTGCGGCCAAATCGCTTCTTTCTTTGATAAACGCTTCATTAGTTGCCATATTAGGGAAGCTGGTGTTTAACAATTCTCTTAATCGTAAATCGTAATACGAGATTTCTTTTTCTTGTGTTGCCATAATTTTTATATTTATTAAATTTTATCTATGTATTTGCATTGATACCCACTTTTTGAGTATAAAAGCAAACATATCACAAAATAAGTTTAGATGACTGCCTATTGACGGCGTTTACCGCCGTGAATTATACATTGTTTAAACCAATTGCTTTTAAGTTATTTCCGCTTTATTTTCCCTTTTTTGTTGTTGGAAAGAGGCGGAAATTCAAAAGCCGTAGAGCCGTCTTCTTGCAGTACCAAAAAAGCGTCAAAACTTTTTCCTGCCTTGCTTTTTAACCCTTTTAAAAGCATTGTTTTTCCATTTGCTAACAATGCCATTACCGCTTGATCACTTACCTGTTTTCCACAGACATTTCTAAAGAATAACCACTGACAATCATCTTCCGTACATTTAGCAACTTTCTCGTATAGGCGAACGCTTTGCTTTTTACAGACAGGGCAAACCAATGTTGGTGAAGCAATCCCTTCGATTTCCATCGCTAAAAAATCTTCCGTAATTTTTTGGGTATAATCTTTCATTGCCTGTAAGAATTCTTCTGGAGGCCGTTTTCCTTCCTCAATTTCATTGAGAGAGGCTTCCCATTCACCCGTTAATGCTACATCGGCGATTTTTCGGTCTTTGACCCATTCAAATACTTTCAAGCCTTTCTCTGTTGGTACGATGTTTTTCTTTTGGCGTTTGATATAGTTTCTTTTAAGTAGCGTTTCTATGGTTGCCGCTCGAGTAGCAGGAGTTCCAATACCTGTGTCTTTGAGTAATTGTCGTTGATTTTCGTCTTCCAAATCCTTGCCTGCCGATTCCATAGCCGAAAGCAAAGTCGCTTCCGTATATAAGGCCAGAGGCTGCGTGGTTTTGGATAGAATCTTATTGTCCATTATTTTTAAAGTATCTCCTTTTTGTAATTCGGGAATTTCCTGCGGTACTTCATCTTCTTTTTCCATTTCTGAAAAAGAGCCATTGACCGCTCTCCAACCTGCGGATTGTATTGTACAGCCTTTGATTTCGTAATTTTTATGACCTGCTTCTACGGTTATCTTCTGCGTTTCCTTGATACAAACTTCCGATACCGCTTCTAATAAGCGACCGGCAATCATTTTGTAAATGAGGGCTTCTTTCTTAGGAAGTTCGGTCGGTATTTTGTCAGTAATTAGCAGTCCGTGATGGTCGGTTACTTTTACATCATTGACGATACGCTTGGTAAGAGAGGAGCGTCTGAGTTGTTGTGTGTATTTTGCATAGTCCTCATAATGCTCTAATTGTTTAATCAATAAAGGAATTTCTGATGATTGTAAAAATTTATATAAATGCAACACTAAAAAAACAAAAAAAATGTATCTTTGACTCTGTAAATAAAACTTTGATACAAGTGAAAAAGGCTCTGAAGGAAAAGCAGATGAATATAAAAGATGAATTTGATACAATAATAACTTCTGAAATTATATTTTTTTTTGATATGGATGGAACATTAGTGGATACAAATCTCGCAAACTTTCTTTCTTATAAAAAAGCTATTATTTCTATTACAAAGTCAGATTACAATCTAGCATACGATGCTAATATGCGTTTCAATAGGCATACTCTCAAACATATTATCCCTAACCTAAAAGAAACTAATTATAAGAGAATAGTAGAGAATAAAGAAAAGTTCTATGTAGATTTTTTGAATAAAACTAAACTCAATAAAAAAATTTCAGATATACTTTGCAAATACTCAAAAAAGAATAAGACAGTCTTAGTTACAAATTGCAGAAAAGATAGAGCAATAGCGACATTAAGTTATTTCAATCTTCTGGATAGATTCAATTATATTTTCTGTCGAGACTTCAGAAATGAAAATTTAAATAAATATCAAGATGCAATTTTGAGATTAGGCATTTCTCCTAATAATATTATTGCTTTTGAGAATGAAGAAAAGGAAATAATAAATGCTCAAGAATTAGGCATCACAATAATAAACCCAATAAATCTATAAAAATGGAAACATTCATAATTAATTCGGAAGAGCAGTGGTTTACTTTACCTAAGGAAAAAGAAGCGAAGTTTAGAAAAATAATAGGAGATAGAAAGAAAGGGAGAATTTATAATATAGCTTTTTTTATAAATGATAATGATGAAATAAAACTAATAGGAAAATTTATAAAACAGGATGTGAAGGCATTTTATCATGCAGACTATAATAGTGGTAGTCACTGGAAAGAACAAGGTAGTATATTGAGAATTTAATTTGGACATTAAAAAATGATATTCATCCATTTCCAGAGCGAATGAAAGATGTTCTAACTCAACTCTGTGAAATTTTGTATAATGATCTATCTGAAATTCTAAAAATAATAGGTAAAAATAAATTAACCGTTTGTGTTGTTCCTCGTTCAAAGAAAGAAGATTATTATAGAGAGGATCAATTATATTTTAGAGAAGTAGTTAGTTCTGTTGTAAATAGATTATCTAATTTTGAAAATGGGACAAAGTACATTGTTCGCTATAAAAACACGAAAACAACTCATTTACACAAAAATGGAGAAGGTGGCGAAGGGGATTTACCATATCCAGGAATTACAAAAGATACTTGTGAAATTTCAGACAAAATAAAAAATAAAGATATTTTACTAATCGATGATCTTTATACAAAGACTATAAATATTGATGAAGATGCAATTCAGGCCCTACTTGATTTAGGGGCTAAATCTGTTATTTTTTACTCTATAGGAAAAACATTATCAAGAAGTTAAATTAACAATTTTAAAATTATGAAATATACTGACAATGCGTTAAATATTCTAACTGCCAAATTTTATAAGGGAATTGGCAATGCTTGGATTGCAAAAAATTTAAAAGGAAATGAAAGTGTCGATAAAATAGTCTATTTACTTAACAAAACAATAAAAGGAGATTCTACAAGTATAAATGAATTTAAACGCTTGAAAGATAGGTTTGAAAAAATTCTTATTGAAAAATTTGATAACGAATTTTGCGACGGTGTTGTAGCCATTGGAGATGAGGATTTTCCAAAGCATCGTGGAAAGGTTAAGGATAGTGAAAAACCTAATTTTTTATATTACAAAGGAGATATTAGTTTATTAAATTTCGACAATAAAAATATATCGGTTATAGGACTTTTAAACCCCGAAGGAGATATTGAGGAAAGAGAGCGAAATATTGTTAAACAATTTGTTAAAAAAAATGCTACAATTGTTAGTGGTTTAGCATTTGGTTGTGATAGCATTTCTCATCAACAAGCATTAGACTCCAATGGTAAAACCATAGCAATTCTTCCAAGTCCTTTGAGTAATATTTTGCCTACAAAAAATAAAAAGTTAGCATCTCAAATCGTGGAAGAAGGAGGTTTACTTGTTACTGAATATGGTAATAACTTTAAGAGTAAAATGGAATTGAGCAGTCGTTACAAAGAAAGAGATCGCCTACAGGCATTATTTTGTGATACAATAGTTTTAGCAGCAAGTTATGCCCAAAATTCAGCTGATTTACACCCAACTTTAAGGGGGCAGAAACTTGATAGTGGAGCACGCTTAGCAATGGGGTTTGCGAAAGATTATTATATTCCAAGAGCTGTGATGTATGATGAGCATATTGATTTAGATAATCCAATGTTTGATTTAAATAGAAGTCTAATTAAAGAAGATAATAATGTTATAATTATAAATCAGGAAAATTTTTGTACAAAGGTAGATGAAATATTAGATAGAAACTTAAAAAATAAAGTTGAAAAAAATTTTTATCAGGCAACTCTGTTTTAGCTGATTATATTACGTGTTATATTTTCTCTCAGTACGAGCGTTTCTCTGGTACTTTTTATAAATACAACCAAGATATAAAAACACCCATAGGACTTATAGTAACAGCCCAACTACTTATAGGAACACACAAACGCCCCGTAGGAATAGAAGAACGCCTCGCAGGAATAGAAGAACGTCAAGTAGGAGCCTATTTTTATGAATAAAAATCAAAAAAGGGCTTGTAGGAATAGAAGAATGATTGATTTTTTTGTATCTTTGGGAAGCATTAATCCATAAAAATAAATTTATTATGAGCAAATCAAAAATTTCCGAACTCCAGTACCTTGAAAACTACCGATTACTATTCACTAATCTGGAGGAGGTACAAGACCTAAAAACCGAACTGGCAGAATACGGCTACAACGACACCAAAATCGCCGAAGGCAAAACTCTGCTAGACCACACGCAACAGCTCTACCAGCAAAACAAACAGGAAACCGCCGAAGAAAAAGAAGCCTACGCCCAATTTGCCGATGCTTTCAGTCTTTTGAAGAAAACTTACGGCAAACACCGAAAAGTAGCCAAAGTCGCCCTGATGAAAAAAACCGAACTTTGGAAAAGCCTCGCTATCGATGGAAGCCTATCCGCCGCCTACCTCAAAGCGTTGGAGGAAATCAAAACCTTTTACCAGCAAGCCCAAGCCCACAGCGATGCCAAACCGCTGTTAGAAAAGTTTAAGATAGATAAAACCGCAGTCGATGCCCAAGTCGCACAAATTCAGCAGGTGGAAAGCCTCCGTGCCGCTTACGAAAAAGAAAAAGGTGAAAGCCAAAACGCTACCCAACAGAAAAACAAAGCCTTTACCGAGCTATCCGATTGGGTGCGAGAGTTCTATGCCGTGGCTCAAATCGCCTTAGATGACCGCCCACAGCTACTGGAAAGCATCGGTAAATTCGTAAGAAGTTAATAAGATAGGTGCGAGATGTACACTAAAACGACTTTTTCATAGTTGGAAAAGTCGTTTCTATTGTATCATATACAATATGACGAAAGCGACCTTTTAAAGATTGAATAAGAGAGATGGGAATATGACTATTTTCACTATTAAAACAAATGGCTGAAAAGCCTTTTGCATACAAACTCATCACATCTTTTTCTCCACCTGTAATAAACAAAATATCATCACCTTCTAACGGTAATTGTTCCAATCCAAAACAATAATCCGAAGCAGTTCCCGCATACAAAAAGCGATGCTTGGACAAGGGACGATAAATTTTAATAAGTTCCGCATTCCGATACGAAAAAATAGGCTCATCATCATTGGATTCTATTCGATAGGGTTGTCCTTTTTTATTGATACTTTCAAAAGACTGCAAAGACTT
>NZ_FNAS01000001.1 GCF_900101995.1 Riemerella columbipharyngis
AACGAGACATAAAAACAGCTCAAAAACTTCGTGAAAAATTGAAGAAATTGGGCGTGAGTTTTGATGAGATTTGTACGGACAATTGAGAGGCTTTTGTTTCTGTTTTTCAAGGAAGTAGGTATAAAATTGGTAAAAAAAAAACACCACCAATATTGAGGGAAACAATACTCTTTTAAGGCATCGAATACGTCGAGCGGTTCGGAAAACTTTCTGTTTTTCAAAAAAGTTAGAAAACCATATCAAAGCCTTTGAAATCATCTTTTTCTACATCAATTTTGGATGGATTTGAATATCATACTTTGGGAAGCACGACCCCTCAAAAAATACAGAAAATGTCTTGGTTTTTATTAAAATATTATACTTAATTCGATTTTCAGGATCGATATTAATTGTATAAGGTAAAATTTAAATCGTCTAATATCTCTGCTTATATCGATATTTCAGAAAATAGTTTACTCAATTTTTCTACGAGGATTTTGGTACACAATAGGAGGCTCTATTTATATTAACACACCCTGTCACGGGTTATTATTATAGATCTGACGGAAATCTAGGGTTAATATAAATACGACATCCGAAAAATGAATATCAAAACGGTAGTTTCTCATCAAGTCTATTTTAAAATGTTTAAAAAATTAGGATTTTTAACTTTCGAAGAGGTTCAATGAACTCATTCTATACTGCTTACCAATGAGATTGAGCTTATTATTGATTTACCTCCTAAGAAGATTAATCTATAATGATCTCTTCAAAGACAAAAAATCCATTTGGACTCTATTATATGTATTAAGTTAGAGAAACTTATTTTTATTTCGGGAAATCATTAGGTACCATAAAATTTTTACTCAATAAAATTTAGACAAGTTTTTATAAAGTAATTGAGGGGGATTTCCATGAGTTTGTAAAGTTGCTTAAATTTAAAAATTATTATAAAAAAACACGGATACAAATATGTTTAATAGGTATAACGAAACAGCTGAATTAAGTGACCCTGTCATTACTTGGGAGTAAAAGATATTTAAGGGGACGGCTTAACTTTATTGCTCAATGTTTTTTATATCTACACGATTTAGATTAGAGAATATATTGATAATATCAAAGTATAGTCCGTTTAGGATATCTTCATCGTGGTGAGGGGCGTATTTCTCAAATTTTATTTTGTAGTTTATTTTCTCAAAATCTTCTGCCGTATTGTTTCCGAACTCTTGATATAGATAATCTTTTACGGATTTGTATCGGGGTTTAGCCGATTGCTCTATATGGCTCAGCATTGCACTGTATTCCGAAAAGAAAGCATTTGTATCTTTTTGGTTTAGAGCCTCTCTCATTCTATTGTAATAGGGGTCTAAATTTATTTTTTCGACATCGCTATTTTTTGCTTTTAATGATGGAGATGTTTTATTTGTTTTTCTTCTCTTTTTGAAAAAGAAAAATAAGATGACGCCTAATGCGGAGAAAGATAGAATGACGATATACCAAAGGTTAATGAAAGGGGGATTGTCTTTTAGCTTAGGCGGGTTTTTGGTAATATCTTTATTGTTTTGATTGATAAAGCGGGTGATTTGCTCTGTAGTAGATTTTGAAAGCTGTTTAGTGGTATCTCCTATGGAAATAGGTGGTACGGAAAGAGAGTCGTATGCCCATTTTTTTATATTGAAGAAATAGAAAGGTTTTAGAGCTATCTTTAGCGTCTTGTTTTCATTAGGGATAATGACAAAATCTTTACTGATTTTACCTTTCAGACCGTTATTATCAACCGTGAAATTTTTGGTGGTTTTGGACGGGTATGCTTTGAAGTTTTCTTTATCGGCAATAATTTCCGGTAGTTTTATTTCACTTAAATTTCCCTCGCCGCTCAGGGTAAGCCTGATAGTAATGGGTTTGTTGTCTTTAATAGAAGTTACCTTTCCTAATTTTTCTAAGTGCAGTTGGAATGTTCCTGCAGCATTAGAAATTTTTTGTTGAAAATTTTCTTTTGGCAGAGGTTTTACATTTAGGGATATGTTGTCCGAAAATAGTTTTTTGTAGGATTGCCTTTCCTCTGCGGGTAGATCTACGGATATTTTTGGGATAGAGAGGAGGCCGGATTGGTTGGGATAGATTAAGTAAGTCCCTAAAACCGTAGAGGCAGTTTGGTTGTAATCCACTTGTTCAATATCCCCATTGCCGGAATTGACTTTGCAAAAATAAAATTGAGCGTTGTGCGGGAGATTGATTTTTTTTATTTTCCGAAAATTGTCTATATTCTTGGAGTAGGCTTTCAGTACAGCCAATACAGGCTGGTGTTCGTAGGTTAAATCTTTGGCAAGCTGCAGTTTTAGAGTAAGGTCGCTGTCGCCATAGTTTTGGTTTTTTGCCGTACTACTGCTTACAGAAATATAGAACGGCTCTGTCTTATACATTTTGCCGCTTATTTTTACCAGTACGCTTCCGATTTTTGTTTTCCCTGTTTGTTTAGGGCTTAGTAGGGCTTGATAAATAATTTGATTGATTTTCACATTTTTGGTAGGATCTACAATGATATTTCGTGTAGAGCCGTCGCCTATCATTTCAAATTTGGATAAATCCGGTAGTTTTATCGGAGATTCTTGCTCGTATTGGTTGCCTTCAATTTCCAAAATTACTGTAAGCGTCACTTCGCCATTCAGGCTCACCTCTTTAGAATCGGTATTGGCATAAAGGCTTATCTGTGCATTGCAAATGACAGTATAGAACAGAAATAATATAAAAGAGATTTTGGTATTCATTACCAATCCTTAGCATTGCTTTGTGGTGAGACAAAGGTACTTTTGTTTAATATTCTTTTTGCAGTTTCTTTTTCTTTTTCTTGGATGCTTTTCATTATTTGATTTTGTATATATTTAGGCATGTTTTCGCCGTCGTTTGGTTGGTTTTGGCTTTCGTTTTTTCCGTTTCCTTTACCTTGGTTTTGTTCATTTTGTCCGCCATTTTGCGGTGTAGGTTTATTCCCTTGGTTGTTAGGCTGTGCATTATTTTTATTGCCTTGTTGGGAATCTTGGTCGTTATTGTTACTGTTTTGTGGTCCGTTTTTCTTTTTGTTTTTTTTCTTTTGTTGATGTACGGCTATTCTGTAATTTTTCTGTATCGATTCGTTGTATGGTAAATTCATCAATGCTTTTTTGTAAAGTTTTGCCGCTTTTTCGGGATTGTTGAGCCGCATTTCGGTATTTCCCATATTATATAGTGCGGCAACTTTGTCATCATTGTTTTGGGCTAAGTCATAGGCTCTGCCGTATTCGGCTTTGGCTTGGTCGTACATTTTCCTTTTGTAGAGGGAGTTTCCTAAGTTGTAATGAGAGCCAAAATTGTTTTTCTTTTTTGCGGCTTCCATAAAGTAAGACGAGGCGTTATCATAATTTTTACTATTGAAATTTTGATTGCCTCTGTACATCAAAACATTATAGCTCTCCTGTCCTCGGGCAGTCATTAGCCCGAAGATGAAAAATAAAATGCAGAGAGAGTAAGCTTTGTACATATTTCGTTGCAAAATTAGTAGTTTAAATGTTAAAATCTCGTTTAGGATTCGTTAAATAAATAATAAAAAAAACAAGCAGAGCAACGGCTAAAAAATATTGATAATAATGAATGCCTGTCTCGGAGTCTACATAGTTGTCCGTACCGCTGTTTATCTGGTTGATTTGCTGGACAATCTTAGAGGCGGCTTCATCTGTATTTCCGTCTATGTATGCACCGTTGGTTTCAGAGGATATCTCTTTCAGGGCAGTCTCTTCTCTTCTAGAGTTTACGACATCTCCGTTGTTATCGGTTTTGTAGCCCATCAGCTGCCCATAGACATATATCGGGATGGGAGCTCCTTCTGGCGTGCCTACACCCACAGAGATTATTTTGATATTATTATCAAGGGCTGCTTTTATGGCTTGTTCCGTATGGCCTTCGTTGTCTTCTCCGTCACTTATTAGTACAATGTTTCTGACATTTTTTCCTATACTTTGAAATTTATCTGCCGCTGTATTCATCATTTTCAGAAAATCGGTTCCTTGGTGCGGCATTATGGAGGTTTCTATTCCGGCTATATAGGTTTCTATTGCAGAGAAATCGGTGGTGAGTGGCATAATGGACTCTGCGTTTCCTGCAAAAACTACTAATCCCACTCTGCTGTTGGGTAGTTTTTTCATAACATCCACCACTATTTTTTTAGCTTTTGTAAGTCTGTTGGGGGCAATGTCTTGAGCGTTCATAGAGTTGGAAACATCTAATGCGAAAATCACATTGCTCATTTTTTGTTGTACCTTTATATGCTTTCTTCCGCCTATCAGATCTATCATTGCAAATATTAGGAACAGTAGTCCCAGCAAATAGAGTGCAGGTAGTGCTTTGGTATAGGAGCTTGGCTTCTCAAACAAGACACTTCTGAATCTTTGTTCGGCGAATAGGTCTCTGCATTGTTTTTTCCATTTGAGGTAAGACCATAGTAATGCCCCTGTGAGTGGCAGCAGCAGTATGAGTAATATATACCAATAGTTTCCTAAATACCAATTCATTTCTTTGTCTTAAATTTAATTGAAACTTCTGAAAAATCTCCATCTTAGCAGGGCGTCTATAATTATTGCTACGAGAGCTATCCATAGAAATAGCCTGAAATACTCTTCGTAATTATATAGTTTTGAGTTTTTTATATCCGATTTTTCTAAATTATTGATTTCTTTATAGATATTAGCCAAATCTTCGTTTGAGGTAGCTCTAAAATATTTGCCCCCTGTTATTTGAGCAATGTCTTTTAGGGTAAATTCATCTATCTTAACGGGTTCTTGTGTGAAAATCAAGTCTCCGAAAATATCCTGCTGAGTGGGCATTAGTGCATATCCATTACTTCCTATCCCTATGGTGTAAACCTTTATGCCGTTGTTTTTTGCGATTTCTGCCGCCACTTGTGGTGGGAGGGCGTTTTGTATGGTATTTACGCCGTCTGTCATTAGAATAATGATTTTGCTTTTCGCTCTTGAGTTTTTGAGATGCTCTACGGCTACGGCAAGTCCTTCGCCAATGTTGGTTCCACCTTCTAAATCATCAGGATTAAAGGATTTTAATTCGTCTTCTACGACTTTGTGGTCGGAAGTCAGCGGGGCTTTCAGGAAGGCTTCTCCTGCGTATTCTACAAGTCCGATGCGGTCGCTGGGGCGGTGTTCTATGAAGTCTTCGCCTATTTTTTTGAGGGCAGTAAGTCTATCGGGATTGAGGTCCTTTGCGAGCATACTTAGAGAGACATCAATGGACATAATAATATCTATGCCTTTGGTTTCGTCGTTCTCCTCAGATATAGAAAAAGTTCTCGGTCTTGCCATGGCGATAATCAGTGCAGATAGGATAATGTACTTGGAGAGTTTTAGGATAAATAAAACAAGCCGGTAGTCCCCTGTGGTTTTCATTCTCTTCACAGAGGGTACCAATATGCCTTTTGCTTCTTTTTTGCTCTGGTCTCTCCAAAATAGGAGGATAAAGAGTAAAAATAGCAACAAAAACCAAGGGCTGTAAAATTCAAAATTAAACATCGTTTCTTAGTTTGTCAAATTCTATATCTCTGTACGAACGCTTTACAAATCCCGTAATGTCTTTGTAATCTTTTTCTGCATCGGATTTATCGGGGATTGTTTTCGCAAATTTCACTTGGTCTCCTCGTAGAAATACTTCTTCTACTATTTTTTCATTTTCGGAGGAGATTTTATCTTCTTTTTTCATTAAATCAATCAAATCATCGGTCAGTAGCACATCTGCCGGAATATGATACTGTGAGGTAAGAAATCCCCGTGTGATATCGATAAGCTCTACATAGAAACTGCGATAATCTTCTTTCTCTATATATTTTTTGGCTTTTAGTTTTTCCAAAGCTTTTATCGTTTGGTTGGCAGGGGATTTTTTCTCTGCAGATTTTTTTCTTCCGTACTTAATAAAACCATATGCCAAAATGATAAAGCAGATGATAATGATGGCGATGAGCACATAGAGCTTATACAGCTGCCAATAGTCTCGCAATCCCAAATCCACCTGCTTGTTGTTCATAATGTCGTTAATTTTCTCTCCGTCTTTCACAGAATTTCCTACTTCTATGGTGTAAGGAATGGTCTTCTGGGTTTGGCTGCCTATTTTGAAATCTAAGGCTGGTAAATTAAAGGTTCCTTCTTCGTAGATTGTAAAATCTATTACACGGGTGTATTGCTCTTTATCTCTTGATATTTTATCTTTTATAATGTGGAAGTGATAGGGTAGAAGTTTGGCTTTATCGGCGGAGATGGCTTCGTTGTCGTTCAGGCCGCTTACGGTTATTTTCAGCGTATTGGGTTCGCCTATATTTATTTTGGTTTTCAGTAATCCGGAAGAGAGTATCTGCCCAAAACTCAAAGTCCCGAGACACAGCAAGTATAGAGATAGAATAAGTTTTACAAAACTTTTTTTCATTTTGACGGTAGGTTTTACATTATGCATTCCGAAAATAGTGGTATAATGCCGCGGCGTAGTCCCCTGCGGTACTGATATTGATAAAACTTGCCGAGCTTTTGTCGAACAACTGCGTGATATGCTTTTGTTTTTCTTTTTGAGCTTCGGCATATTCATAGCGGAACCTTGCACTGGAAGTATTTACCCATACTTTTTCTCCTGTTTCGGTATCTTTGAAGAAGGCATAGCCCACATCCGGTATTTCGTTGTCTTTGTCATCATAAACCCTTACCCCCAAGAGCTGATGTTTTTTTGCTACAATTCTTAAATTCTTATCCTCAATCTCATCGTTAAAATCGGAAAACAAGAATAAAAAAGATTTTTTCTTAAAAACATTCATTACATAGTCAAGGGCTGAGTCTATATTGGTTTCCGTAGGAATGTATTTTTCGGATAGTATCTGGCTGAGAATGGAGAGCAGGTGCTTTCTTCCTTTTTGGGGCGGTACTACTTTGTATACTTTATCTGCAAATAAAATCAGCCCTACTTTATCATTATTTCCTATTGCCGAGAAGCCTATGCTGGCACACATCTCTGTGATAAATTCTTTTTTTAGGACTTTTTGCGTGCCATAGTCCATAGAGGCAGATATATCTACTAATAGGATAATGGTAAGCTCTCGTTCTTCTTCCATTACTTTCACGAAAGGGTCTCTGAAACGGGCTGTTTTGTTCCAATCAATTCTGCGGACATCATCTCCAAACTGATATTGACGAACTTCGGAGAAGGTCATACCCTGCCCCTTGAAAGCACTATGGTATTGCCCCATAAGAGAGGCTTCCGTCTTCTTCCGAGTGCGGATTTCTATTTGTTTTACTTTTTTTATAATATCCTTTACCTGCATTTTGGTGGAATTTAGGGGGCTTGTATGCGGGCTAAAATACGCTCTACGATGTGGTCTGCGTCTACATTTTCGGCTTCTGCCTCAAAGCTCAATCCTATTCTGTGTCTTAGGACATCTTTGGCTATGGATTTTACATCTTCCGGAATTACAAAAGCACGGTTCTTTAAGAAAGCATAGACTCTGGATGCGATGGCAAGGTTGATAGAAGCCCTTGGAGAAGCACCGTAGCTGATATAGTTTTTCAGTTCTGCCAGTCCGTAGTCTTGGGGAAAGCGGGTGGCAAAGACCATATCCAGAATGTATTTTTCTATCTTTTCGTCGAGGTAGATTTTACTGATGAGGTTTTTTGCTTCTACGATGTTTTCAAGAGTTACTACCGGTGATATTTTAGGTGTGTGAGCGGTGGATACCATACGCATCACTTGCCTTTCTTCCTCATATTTAGGGTAATCTATTTTACATTTCAGCATAAAACGGTCGGACTGTGCTTCGGGTAACAGATAAGTTCCCTCTTGGTCTATGGGGTTTTGTGTTGCCATTACCAAGAAAGGTTTTGGTAGTTTTAGGGTTTCATCGCCTATGGTTACCTGTCTTTCCTGCATTACTTCCAATAGTGCAGATTGTACTTTGGCAGGGGCGCGGTTTATCTCATCTGCCAATACGAAATTGGCGAATACAGGGCCTTTTTTGATAGAAAAATCATTTTCTTTGATATTGTAAATCATCGTTCCCACCACATCTGCAGGTAAGAGATCCGGCGTAAACTGTATTCTGGAAAATTTCCCGTCTACTGCCTCGGCGAGAGTTTTTATCGCGAGGGTCTTTGCCAGTCCCGGAACTCCTTCCAGTAATATGTGTCCGTTACCCAAAAGCCCTATCAATAGGCGGTCTAGCATATATGCCTGTCCTATGATAGCTTTGTTGATTTCCTCCTTCAATAGTTTGAAATAATAATTCTGAGCCTGTATCTGCTCATTTAGGATTTTAATTTCTTCTGCTTGATGCAATTCTGCCATAACTTTACTTTGTAAAATAATGTGTAAAATTCCGATAAATAAATAAGAATGCCGATATAATTTTTGTGAAAAAAAAGTTAAATTTTGTTAAGGTTGTTTTTGAGGAGTTGTTGCTCTCGTCGGTATTAGAGGCTTGGGGGGAAGAGTAATAAGTGGGGGCAGTCACATAGAAGATATCCCATATTACAAAAAAAGCCGGATAAAAATATCCGGCGCATATTAATAAAAAAAATATTAATTAATGTTCTGTAAGTTTTTCCATGAACAATGTAACCATAGCAGGAGAACGAAGACTAGAAAACCTAGAGTTTGATTGTTCTGGGCCAATATTAGTATTTACAACACAAGATACGCGGTAGAGCTCTCGGCTGTTGACTAAAGAGATATAAATGGATGCAAAATCCATATTATAAACATTAGGGTTTTGATCTGCATCAAACTGAATCCATTGTCCAACAGTAGCGGGGAATTTTCTAAATTGTCCTCCCCAAACACCTCCACCTTTTCCCTGTTTGGACATGTTTACAATTACATTATCATAAGATGTACTATTGTTGTCAAGATCTTCAGCACTTAATAGTTTAAATGATAATAATGATGCTCCTCCAGTCGGATCGGTACCATCAAATCTAACGGCTATTTTTCCTAATGTTACGACAGAGTTTTGTGGAGTGTTATTATTGATAGGAGTATTACTTGTCGCGTATTGTATGGTTCTTACTTTCGGAGGGGTGAATAGCGGTAGCTCATTGATAACTCCTACCACTCCGCGGTCGTCCACAACAACGGTTTTGGTGGCAGTAAAGGTTTGGTCTTTATTTACAGATTTTGTGCCGTCCGCTTTTGTGGATATTGCATTAGTCTGCCCGTTTGAAGGCAGGGTTTGAATTCTTGTAGTACCCTTTATATCTAATGATTCTGTTGGTGTATCTGTATTTACGCCAACGGACTGTGCTATTCCACTAAAGGAAATAAGTACTGCGACAGTACAGCTTAGTTTGATAAAAGTTTTCTTCATATCTATGAATTTAATTAAAAAATAAAAACTTTAATAGTTTAATATGATAGATATTATTGAAGTAGCTATTTGCTTTTACTTTAAGTTTTGAACCGGCAAAATTATTCAGATTTTATATTTTTTATTATTATAGTTGTATATTTGTATGCAAATAATGTATAAATAAATGTAATGTGTGAATAGTGTGGGTTTTAATATTAGAAAGATTAGAGAGAAGAGAGGTTTTTCTCAAGATTATGTAGCTCAAGAGCTAAATATAAGCCAAGCTTCTTATGCAAGATTAGAAAACGAAAATACAAAAATAACAGTAGACAGACTTTACAAAATTGCTGAGATATTGGAAGTAGATATATCTGATTTTTTTAATGGAAGTAAGCTGAAGATTAATACTCAAAATAATTATGAAGGATCTTATGGTAATGGATATATACAAAATTTGTATGTTGATAATAAAGAGATAGTAAAGAAGTTAATTGAATCTTATGAAACAATTATAAAAGAAAAAGATGAACAAATTAAATTATTGAAAGAAAAACTTCTATAAATATTACTTTTTCGTAGAGGATAGAATTTATTTAGAGTCAAATTGGGAAGTTGTTTTTTGCGGATATCGTTTTTTTCTATACATTTGGACCTTAAAATCATTGAAATGAATTATCATTTTATTGCGCATCGGCAAGTAAGACAAAACCTATGTGATGTGTTGGATTCGCTGTCTTTAGATGAACTGACTACTATCCCAGACGGCTTTAATAATAATATCTATTGGAATATTGCACATTGTATGGCTACGCAGCAGTTGCTAGCGTATTACCTTAGCGATAATTCTTTTAGGATAGACGTATATTGGATCAATCAATATAAAAAAGGAACATTACCTAAGTTGGATGTAGATGCTTCTGAAATAGAAACTTTAAGATTCTTGCTTAAAGAAACTTCCAAAGTTCTTGAAAAAGATTATTACGACGGTCTTTTTGAGGATTACAAACCTTATGTTACGAGTTTCGGCTTAGAGCTGAAATCTATCCAAGATGCAATTGTATTTAATAATATGCACGAAAGCCTACATTATGGCTATGTTTTAGCACAAAAGAGAGCATTGGCTGGTCAAAAAAAACTTTGGTGAAGAGCTATGAATAACAGAAAAAATACACCGTACCGCCATCCCGAAAAGGATAAAAAAGAAGATTTTATCTTTGGGCTTCGTCCTGTAATGGAAGCTGTAGAGGCAGGAAAAACAATTGATAAGATTTTTGTGCAAAACGGGCTTCAGGGCAATATCTATACAGAGCTGAAAGCATTGCTCTCCCGACACGGCATAAAACCAAACTATGTTCCAGTGGAAAAACTTAATCGGTTTACTCGAAAGAATCATCAGGGAGTAGTGGCTTTCATTTCAGAAGTGCCTTTTTATAAGATTGAGGATCTTCTGCCACAGCTTTTTGAGAAAGGAAAAACGCCATTTCTCTTAATGCTCGATCATCTTACAGATGTGCGGAATTTTGGTGCAATATGTCGTACGGCAGAGTGTACGGGAGTAGATGCTGTTATTGTTCCGGAGAAAGGCTCGGCATCTGTCAATTCCGATGCGATAAAGACTTCGGCAGGAGCGATTTACAATATAAAAATTTGTAAGGAGAAAAATTTGGTCCATACGGTGGATTTTCTTCAGCAGTCCGGTGTGATGGTTTATTCTGCTACTGAAAAAGCAGAGAAACTTATCTATGATGCAGATTTTCGTGTGCCTTGTGTTTTGGTGATGGGGAATGAAGAAAAGGGCGTGTCCAAAGAAGTCTTGCACCATTGTGATGAGAAAATCAAATTGCCGATTTCGGGAAAAACACAGTCGCTGAATGTGTCTGTAGCTTGTGGAGCAATTCTATACGAGGGGGTTAGGCAAAAACAAAATCAATCCTCGTAAAAAAGAGGTATCTTTGCCTTTGATATTAACAGATAAAATTTTAGTTGAATGATAAAAAGAATTTTCGCTGTCGGAGCTGTAGCTTTGGCTTTGGCGGCTTGTAGTAAAAAGAATGATAAAAAAGACAGCTCTGCAGCAGGTGCCAAAGGTGTATCGGGTGCTGTAGCGGCTTCGGAAGAAAATACTCAAGAGTTGCCAAAACTTGCGATTACAGATTCTGCCGGAGTTTATAAACTGTCTTACCACTTAGAAGAGGGAAAAACTTATCCCTTTACCACTGTTCAGAAAGATGTAACGACCATTAAAGACCCTACGGGAAAAAGTGTGAGTGGTACGCAGGAGATAAAAGATGAGATGAGTTTTAAGGTTAATGATTTCAAGGACGGCGTTTACAGCATCACGGTTAATCTTATCGGAAAGTCTGTGAAAAGTACTTCAAACGGACAGCAGGTAGTCATTGACACAAAAGGAAACGAGCCTAAGGAAGAGCAGTTCAAAGCAATGTGGATACTTAATAAGGCACTGTCCGGAAACCAACTTGAAATGAAACTGGGGGAAAACGGAGAAATACGGTCTATTACAGGGTTTGATGCGGTTTATAGCAAGGTAGATAAGGCGATGGCGGCAGTTATAAAGGATGCCAAGCAGAGGGCTCAGTTTTTGACAAATTTCAAACAAGGGTTTGGCGAGGCGATCTTGAAAGAGCAATACAGCAAAAGCTTGAATATACTACCGAAAAAAGGCGTGAAAATAGGAGAGCAGTGGAGCGAATCTGAAAATATCTCTCAAGACGGAAAAATTAAATTGACTACAACATACCAACTCGATAAAGTAGAGGGAGGCGAAGCGGTAATTTCCGTATCAGGAGGTATCCCTAAAAAATCTAATTCCGAAAAAAACGGAGAAATGACCCACTCTATGTCTGTAGAGGGTACGCAGAAAGGAAGTCTGCATATAGATGCACAAACAGGCTGGATGAAAACCTCTACCCAAACAATGAATACGACTCAGACAGAGAGTATATCTAACGGTAAAGAAACCCAAACAATGACAAAAGTGAACAACTCTACCGTTACCATAAATCCTTAAAACAAAAATAGGGCAGGGGTGATGGATCTCTGCCCATATTATATTTTTTAAGATATGAAATTCATTATCGAAACCATACTTGCCGTCGTTATTATTTTTTTTGTGTGGAATATTCTGAAGCGAGTATTTTTTAATGTGTTTTATAGTAATTTTCCACAGAATGATAATCGTAAGAATAATCCGAATAATACCTTTGGAAATAAAAAGCCCAAGAAGAAGGTAAATTGGGACGCGGAAACCATAGATTACGAAGAAATAAAAGACGATAAAAATGCTTAAAAATAATAAAAATCTGATATTTGTACTGGGGAGTTTGTTGCTTTTCGTTGTATTGGCAATGTTTTATGCCAATCCCGTTATATCGGGAAAAGAGCTTATACAGCCGGATATCGTTCACTACCGCGGCGGTGCAGAGGAGCTGGTCCAGTACCGCAATACCCACCACAAGGAAACCTATTGGAGTGACTCTATGTTTGGCGGAATGCCTACATATCAGATAGGGGCGTTATTCCGTGGCGATGTCATCAAACGGATAGATAATATCCTCAATTTTTTGCCAAGACCTGCCAACTATTTTTTTCTACTGTTCGCAGGGTTTTTCTTATTGGGATATGTAGTGGTCAGGCGTTGGGCCTATGCACTTTTAGGTGCTGTTTTCTTTGGGTTGTCCACTTATTTTTATATCATCATTGCGGCAGGGCATAATTCTAAGGTTCACGCGATTGCGTATTTTGCACCTCTTCTTGCGGGTATTCTTTTGGTTTATATGAGGAGGCAGTATATACTCGGCTTTATCATTACCACACTGTTTATGGGGCTGGAGATAGAAGCCAATCATATTCAGATGACTTATTATCTGTTTATGGCATTGGGCTTTTTATTTTTGTCCGAGCTTATCCGAACGATTAAACAAAAAGAAGGCTGGAAGCATTTCGGAATATCATCCGGTGTTTTGGCACTTGCTTTTATTTTAGGAATTGGAATGAATAGCCAAAGACTTATGGCAAACACCCAATATGTGAAAGAAACCACACGGGGAAAACAAATCCTTAGCAATAATAAAAAGACTTCTGAAAAATCGGGCTTAGATAAAGAGAGTATCACAATGTGGAGTTATGGTAAGCTGGAAACGCTTAATCTGTTTATCCCAAGACTAATGGGCGGAGGAAGCCAAGAGCCCGGTAGTGAGGATATGGTACAGCATGTGCGAGAACTGATACAAGAGAATGCCACCTCACAAGAAGAGGTTAATAATATATTCAGAGGATTAAGTTCTATGACCTACTGGGGCGATCAGCCGGGGACTTCGGGGCCTGCTTATCAGGGAGCAGTGGTGTGTTTCCTTGCTGTTTTAGGTTTTTTCTTTGCAAGAAAAAAAAACCGTTATTGGGTGTTGGGGGCATCTGTATTGTCTGTTCTTTTGGCTTGGGGAAGCAATTTTATGCCGCTTACGGATTTCTTTATAGATTATATTCCGCTTTACAACAAATTCCGAGCACCGTCATCTATCTTGGTTGTTGTAGAATTATTATTTCCTTTCATTGCAATGGTGGGGCTTTACCAATTTTTTACCGATAAAGAATTTTCTATTAAGTATAAAAAAAAAACACTTCTGTCTGTAACGGGCGTAGTGGTGGGACTTACACTCATTCTTATTCTTGTGGGGAAATCTCTTTTAGGGTTTCATACCGATGCAGAAAAAACTTATCTTCCGCCTTATTTGTTGAATTATTTACAGGATGCACGATACGATATGTTTCGTGCAGATGCCTTCAAGGCGATAGTGTATGTGCTGATTACTGCGGGGGTTCTTTGGTTGAGCTTAAAACAAAAACTCAGTCAAAATGGGGTGCTCCTTATCATTGGGTTGGTTAGTCTATTTGATTTGTGGTCTGTGAACAAACGCTATCTTAATGATAGTAATTTCGTGGATAAGGCCTTTGCGAAATCACCGTTCTTGACGGAGGACAGTGATTATCTTACAGATAATGCAGAGGATAATGACTATATACAGGGGCTTGTTTCTCAGGTTAATGTCAATAAGACCTTAGAAATGTTATCGGAAAAAGATAAGGGACATTATCGTATCTTTAACAATGTTTTAGGAGCTTTCAGCGAGACCAATACTTCTTACTACAAATCTTCCATAGGGGGGTATAGTGCGGCTAAACTAAGACGCTACGATGACTTAATCAACACCTACTTTATGGCACAAGACACCGTAAAGATGCCGAGAATCCTCAATATGCTCAATACAAAATATTTTGTAGTGGGAAGTTTGGACAGCCCTCAAGCTGTTCCTAATCCGGAAGCTAATGGTAATGCCTGGATGGTATCGGATATCAAGTTTGTAGATACTCCTAACGAAGAGATAAAGAGTATCGGAGAGGTGGATAATAAAAGGACAGCGGTGGTAAATGTCAAAGATAAAGAATATTTCACAGGGAAACCAATTGCCAAAGATTCTACGGCGTATGTAGATTTAGAGGATTATCAGCCTAACCAATTGTCGTTCAAAACAAAGTCTAAAACACCACAGCTTGCTGTTATTTCGGAGATATATTATCCTTATGGCTGGAAAATGTTTTTAGATGGGAAGGAAGTCCCTTATATAAAGGCAGACTATTTGCTGAGAGCAGTCTATGTGCCGGCAGGAGAGCATCAGCTGAAAATGATTTTTGAGCCAAGCGTGATTACTCGTGGTAAATGGTTTTCTTATACGGCGTTTGGTTTGTTTGTTTTTTTGAGTGTTTGTGGGATTGTATTTTTGATGATAAAGAAAAAGCATCGTGAAGCCTAAGATCATTCTTATCGTTACCTATTACTGGCCGCCTGCGGGAGGGCCGGGAGTGCAGAGATGGCTCAAGTTTGTAAAATATCTTCCGCAGTTTGGTTGGAAGCCTGTGGTCTTTATCCCTGAAAATCCCAACTATCCGTTAGAAGACAAGTCTTTGTGTAAAGATGTTTCTAAGGATTTAACTATTATAAAAAATAAAATTTGGGAGCCTTACAAGATTGCAGAAAAATTAAATAAAAGAAATAAAAAATTCAAAGCAGGACAGTTTGATATAGGGCAAAACCAAAGTTGGAAGTCTAAGCTTTCTATTTGGATGAGAGGAAATTTTTTTATACCGGATGCGCGTGTCTTTTGGGTCAAACCCTCTGTGCGGGTTATCAGGGAATATCTTCGGGAGAATGCCATAGATGCTTTGGTTACTACAGGGCCGCCGCACTCTGTACATCTTATAGGCTTGGCACTAAAAAAAGAATTTCCAAACTTAAAATGGATAGCAGACTTCCGAGATCCTTGGACAGAAATATCTTATTATCAGTATTTGAAACTTACGAAATGGGCGGATAGAAAGCATCGCAGATTGGAGCATAAGGTCTTTTCAGAGGCAGATATCACGCTTGCGACGAGCTATACGGATGCCGACAAATTCAAAGCAAAAGGAGCTAATGCAGTATGTATCACCAATGGTTTTGATGAGGCAGAAATGTTTGCATGGAGTGCTTCTATAAATGAAAAATTTTGTTTGAGCTATATCGGAGTTCTGGAGCAGCTTCGGAATCCTGAAGTGCTGTGGGAAACACTAAGCGAGATTATCAAAGAAAATCCGGATTTTCAGAAAGATTTTCAATTGAAGTTTGCAGGGCGGGTAGATGATACAATTTTGGATAAATTAAGCCAAAGCAACCTTAAAGAGAATATCTTAAACTTAGGCTATATAAGCCATAATGAAGCTCTTGTGGAAATGAAAAAATCGGCAGTGCTGTTGCTGACTAATTTCCCACAGCTGAGCTCGAAGGGCATTATCCCCGGAAAATTGTTTGAGTATTTAGCGACGGGCAAGACGATACTTTCCTTCGGCCCGAAAGATGCCGATGTACAAAGGATATTGGAGGAAACCCACGCTGGAAAACATTTTGGCTATAACGAAAAAACAGAGCTGAAAGCCTTTCTTATAAAGGCGTACGGGAAATGGAAGAATAACGAGCATACTTTGCTTTCCAAAAATACGATGCAGTTTTCAAGGCTGAATTTAACGAAAAGATTATCCGAAGTGCTATCTGGGTTGCTTAACAAAAATTAGAGAATTGTTAAACGTTTTTTTTATTCATTTATAAGTGTTTGCTTCATTTTGTTGTAGGCGGTTTCTTTCATTTCGGAGAGCGTGCCTTTCGGTTCTAAGATGTCTTCTAAAAATACCTTTACACATCCCGGATATCCTTTTTTATTATCGAAAGGGAACATTTCTTTTAGCCCTATAAAAGTGAATGCCACGATGGGCAGCCCGTGTATAGTGGCCATATTGAAAGCACCGTCTTTGAAGTTGTCCAAAATTACCGAAGTGTCGTCGGGTACGCCCCCTTCCGGATAGATAACTACATTCTGCCCTTTTTTCATTCTTTCGGCACATCTTTGATAAACGCTGGCACGGCTTCGGGCGTCTTTTCTATCTACAAGTACTGCCACGCGTTTATAAATATTTCTGAAAAAAGGAATTCTGTCCAATTCTTTTTTGCCAACAAAAAATATAGGATGGTGAGGTAGTAGTATGACAATCAGCATAATGTCTAATACCGAGGTATGGTTGGCAATGAAAATATATTGGCGATTTCGCTCTATCTTTTTTGAAGTATGACTAATGAATTTGTATCTCATTCCTATTCCGTAGAATAGCACGATACACCACAGTCTCACGAAAAAATAGCAGTATTTGTAATGTTTACGCTTAAATGACAAAATATAGGCAGGAATACCGAAAACAACGGTAAATACTACCGCTAAAATCAAAAAACATAAACGCCACAGATAGACTAAAATAAACATCTTATATCAGGATTAAAATAGGTTTAACCATTGAATATCAGTTTTTTCTTTACAAAATAATTGATAAAAGACACAATGGCTATTGCTGAAATTTTACTTATTACGGCATTGCTCAGTGTGAATAGCTCAAGATTTACATTATGTGTAAATATGTATAGATAAAAGAGCTGAAAAAGCAACAAACTAAGAAATGTAGCCGCGAAAGAGGTTCCCATAAAATAGGTAAATTCTCTTTTTTTGGAATGCTTGCCACGCTCAAAAACAAAGTTGATACTCAGGATATAATTAAACAAAATCCCGCAGCAAGTAGAGCATATGTTACTAAATGGGTAGTGTATGCCCAAAAAATCTAATTCCATTGGGAATATTTTTGGAATGATGACACTGAAAATCTTAAAACTACCGATTTCCACTACGGCACTTAGCCCTCCCGCTATTATGAAAAATAGGACTTGCTTTTTGCTTTTTATAAAATGTTTCATGGATTTTGCAAAATTAAATTTTAATATCAAATATCCACAAAAAAAAGTAGAAAAAATATTGTCTGTTGATGACTTGATTGTTTTTCAATCTGTCGATACTTTCTCCTTCGGGTTTTTCTATAGCTCTGTTTTCAGCAAAGTTAAATAGTAAAATCAATGTTCGATTTCAGTCTGTTTGGCAGAATGATGATATTGGCATAAGAATTGGGCATATTATGGTTGTTGCTTTTTAACGGTAGAGAAAGGGATAAATTTAGGTTAATGCTAAGATATCTAATATCTCTTTGTGACAAAATGTCATTTTTTAATTTAGAAAAACAATACAATGATAAAAATTGAAGATATAAACTTTGATGAGCTTTTAGATGGAGATTTTGGTGTCATCACCGAAACGGTTAAAGATATGGAGGATAATGAAAACCAAAAGTTGTTTCCTATTTTACCGGTACGGAATATGGTGATGTTTCCGGATATTATTACGCAGATTACAGCGGGAAGGAAAAAATCCATAAAACTACTGAAAGATGCCCATCAGAATGGAGATGTTATAGGGGTGCTTTGTCAGAAAGAGTATAGGAAACAAGTACCGGAGGAGAAGGATTTGTACAGGATAGGTGTCTTGGGGAAAATCGTTAAAATTATAAATCTTCCTGATGGTAATATTACGGCTATTGTAAAGGGGTTAACGCGTTTTGAGCTAAAAGAAGTAAAGGAAAAAGAGCCTTATCTCTTGGCTGAAATAAAGAGATTGCAGGACTCTAAGCCTCGTGACTTGAAACTCTTTGAAGCCATTGTGGGGAATATAAAGAGCCTTGCCCTTAGGATGATAGAGCTGGATAGACAGCAGGTATCCGGCGGAGCGAACTTTGCTATCAGAAATATGGATAATGATACGGAGTTGCTTAATTTCGTATGTTCTAATACATTTTTTCCTATTCCCGAGAAACAAAAGTTACTGGAAATAAAATCTTTGCTGAGTAGAGCGAAGAAGTGTTTTGAAATGCTGAATATTGATGTTCAGAAATTAGAGCTTAGAAATAAAATCCATGAAAAAACAGGTAGAGAATTAGATAAAAATCAAAAAGAGTATTTTCTTAATCAACAAATAAAGGCGATCCAAGAGGAGTTGGGAGGTGGATTTGAAAATGATATTGAGGAACTGAGAAAGAAAGCCCGAAATATAAAATGGAGTAAGGAAGTAGAAGCTTATTTTGAAAAGGAACTTCGCCGATTGGAAAGGCATAATCCCAACTCGCCGGATTACAATGTACAAAGAAATTACTTGGATTTTTTCACAGATTTACCTTGGGAGCTTTATTCTGTAGGTTCTTTTAATCTTCTAAAAGCAGAAAAAGTTCTAAACAGAGACCATTTCGGGCTAAAAGATGTAAAAGAGCGGATATTGGAGCATATTGCAGTACTGAAACTGAAAAACAATATGAAATCCCCTATACTTTGCCTTGTAGGGCCGCCGGGAGTGGGTAAAACTTCTTTGGGAAAATCCATAGCCGATGCTTTGGGGAGAAAGTATGTTCGTTTGTCCCTTGGAGGACTTCACGACGAGAGCGAAATCAGAGGGCATAGAAAAACCTACATAGGGGCTATGGCAGGGCGTATTTTACAATCTATAAAAAAAGTGGGAACTTCTAACCCTGTCATTGTCTTAGATGAGATAGATAAAATATCCCAAAGTATGCACGGAGACCCTTCTTCGGCATTGCTGGAAGTATTAGACCCTGAGCAGAATAGTGCATTCTACGATAACTTTTTGGAGATGGGGTACGATTTGTCCAAGGTGATGTTTATTGCTACGGCGAATACCCTTAATACCATCCAGACACCGCTTTTGGATAGAATGGAAGTGGTGAGATTGTCGGGATATACATTAGAAGAAAAAGTGGAGATTGCAAAACGCCATTTGCTGAAAAAGCAGATTGCCGAAAATGGATTGGAGCCATCACAGCTGAAAATGGGTGCTAAAGAAATTAAACATATTATAGAGGCTCATACGAGGGAGAGTGGAGTAAGGAATTTAGAGAAAAATATTGCTAAGATTTGCCGCTGGGCTGCTCTTCAGATTACTATGAACAAAGAGTACAGTCCATCTGTGTCTATAAGCAAAATAGATGAGATACTTGGGGTGCCTATCAAGAAAAATTTTGCAGAGTTGATGGATGTTCCGGGGGTTGTTACAGGATTGGCGTGGACGAGTGTAGGAGGAGATATTTTGTTCATAGAAAGTATTTTATCTTTTGGAAAAGGGAATCTTAGTTTAACGGGGAACTTGGGAAATATTATGAAAGAATCCGCAAGAATTTCTTTGGAATATATTAAGGCTAAGCACGAAGACCTTGGCATAGACAAAGACTTATTGGAAAAGAACAATATACATATCCATGTACCGGAGGGTGCAACGCCCAAAGATGGACCATCAGCGGGAATTACGATGTTTACCTCTATGGTATCCAGCTATACCAATAAAAAGGTAAAACCTTATGTGGCAATGACCGGAGAAATTACCCTGAGAGGAAAAGTATTGCCGGTAGGTGGAATTAAAGAGAAACTTTTAGCAGCGGTAAGAGCTGATATCAAGGAGGTTATTCTCTGTGAAGACAATAGAAAAGATGTAATGGATATAGAAGGGGAGTACCTCAAAAACCTTAAAATCCATTACATAAAATCTATGAAAGAAGTTCTTCCGTTAGCTATTGAAAATTGGAATTCCTAATTTAGATTTATTATTCAAAATAAGTTGCCTTGTAGTTTTTAATTTGAAAGCTACAAGGCTTTTTTTTGTATAACTTTTATTGATTTTTTTCTAAAAAATGAGATGTAAGTAATTGAAAACTGAAAAAATCCATAACTTTGCACCAAACAAATGAATGAAAAAAAATATACTTTTTATCGGATTGGTTGCTTTATCGGTAGCGAGTTGTGCCGCGTTGGGCAACAAGCTGAAATATTTGAATAAAGCCGCTCATATAAAGAAGGTTACTAAGGCTGTGTTTTTTAATCCGGATGTTTTTCCGGATATACCGGAGATTCATCGTCCTACGGATATGGCTTTTTCTTCTGCAGCATCTAATTTTGCCAAAGAAAACACTAGAATACAAGTAGTGAATATCAATACTACAATGTCTTTTGACAGTATAGATGTGAATTATATAAAGGAAATATGCCAGAATAATGATGCACAGGTAGTACTGGTTCCCAAAGTAAAATATTTCAAAGTAGGGATAGGGAAGTATGTTTTTTCTAATCAGGTAGTTGTAAGTGTTAAGTTGTATAATGCTAACGGCGACTTTGTCATAGAAACCTCCTATGATACTTATAAAGGTAATGCAAGACTGCTCGGTACTGCCGAAAATTCTGTAAAAATAGGTACAGAAGGTGCTTTGAGAAAAATGTTAAAAGAAATAAAACACCATAAGCTCAATACGCCGTATTAGTATTTTGGCTGATATATTACTCTACTTTGAGTAAAATAAAATTGAAGAGACGGTGTACTTTTGATTATTTTTAATCACGCTCTTAGTTTTTGGATATTTTGTCTTATTTTTGTGACATTAAAAAAGTAATAGTTGTGGCAGAAAATGTAGTGTTCAATCCGGCTGATGTGGCAGAAATGCTAAGCGAACTTCCTTCCAAAGAAAGATTAATGACTTTTCTGAAACTTCCCAAAAATCAAAAGACGGAAGTTTTTGCACATATGGATAGTGATTTCCAAGAGGAGACTATTCGTAGTATAGGAAACCACGAGGTAGCAGAACTGCTGAATGCAATGACGCCGGACGACCGTACGCAGCTATTGGAGGATTTTCCGGATGAACTGATAAAATATTCCATTAACCTACTGAAACCCGAAGAAAGGAAAGTTGCTATGGAGCTTTTGGGGTATCCGCCGGACTCTATTGCTAGACTAATGACGCCCTACTATATACAGGTAAAAAAATATTGGACCGTAAAGCATTGTCTCCAGCACATCAAAAAAATAGGGAGAAAAGTAGAGACGATGAACTTTCTCTATGTAGTGGACGAACATCAAAAATTGATAGACGATATCACGATAGGGACACTCTTGCTGGCGGATGAGGAACAAAAAATATCAGAGATCTGTGACAATCACTTCGTGGCGATTCCTACTATGACCCCCAAAGAAGACGCCGTGGAGTATTTTGAGAAATATGACCGTTCTGCACTGCCTATCGTTACGGAGACCGGTGTTTTGGTAGGGATTGTAACTATAGATGATATTGTAGATCAGATAGAACAGCAGAATACAGAGGATATTCAGAAATTCGGGGGGCTGGAAGCATTAGATTTACCTTATACCCAGACAAGCTGGACAGAGATGATTAAGAAAAGAGCAACTTGGCTTATCATTCTCTTTGTTTCAGAGATGCTTACGGCCTCGGCAATGGGCTATTACGATAGAGAAATCCAGAAAGCAGTGGTACTAGCTCTTTTTGTCCCGTTGATTATTTCGTCGGGAGGGAACTCTGGTTCTCAGGCGGCTACTCTGATTATTCGTGCAATGGCACTTAGAGAGGTTACATTAAAAGATTGGTGGTATGTGATGAGGAAAGAGATTGTTTCTGGTTTTTTCTTAGGTGCCATTCTCGGAGTGATAGGGTTTGTGAGAATAATGATTTGGCAAAAAACAGGGTTGTTTAATTATGGAGAGCATTGGGTTTTGGTATCTTTAAGCGTAGCTTGTTCGCTTATTCTCATTGTAATGTGGGGGGCTCTTAGTGGCTCTATGATTCCTTTTGTGCTTAAAGCTTTCAATCTTGACCCAGCGACCTCTTCAGCCCCTTTTGTAGCTACTTTGGTAGATGTTACGGGTTTGGTTATTTACTTTACCATAGCAGGAATGTTTTTGTCTGGCACGCTTTTATAGGAATAATTATTATTAAGGATAATAAAAAAATTACTTGAAAAATTGCTCATAGAAATTTTGCAGAGGTTTTGGGAAGGAATGTAGGTGGGCTTTAGCGGTATCCATTATAATATAGTTTTTTGCAGCTTTAAGGAATATTTCTGCTTTATTTGGTTTGATGATTTTGATGGTGATTTCTAAGTTTTTATGAGTAAGTTTGTGCTTAATGCGTTGCTCGTTGGTTTGATAGGATAATAACTCCTGATCTATTTTTGTAGGGAATTCAAAGAGTTTTTTCCAGATAGAAGTTTTGTCCCGTTGCTGTACCAAAAATTGATTATCGTAAAAAATGAAAAAATAAGTAAGAGATAAATTTTGTATTTTGATTTTCTTTGTTTTCACGGGGAACGATAGAGAGGTACCGGTACTGAAAGCCAAACAATGTTCGGCGATGGGGCAAACCTCGCAAGACGGATTTTTGGGCTTGCATATCTCTGAACCGATATCCATTATCCCTTGATTGAAATCCCCACAATTGTTTTGGGGCATAGTCATCAAAGCCAAGTTTGAAAAATATTCAAAAGCCTTAGAGTTTGAAATATCAAAATCATCTGCAAAAACTCTTGAAAATACCCGATAGAAGTTGCCATCTACAGCCGGCTTTTTCTCATTAAAGCAAATACTACTAACGGCAGCGGCGGTATATTTACCCACGCCTTTTAGTGCTAAAATTTCTTTATAAGATGAGGGAAATATCCCTCCGAAATTGTTCATAATTTGTTGGGCAGCTTTATGTAGGTTGATAGCTCTGGAGTAATAACCTAATCCTTTCCAGTAGAGTAAAACCTCGTCTGTATGGGCTTTGGCTAAAGTTTTTATGTCTGGAAATCTCTCTGTAAATCTAAGATAATGTTCCCAGCCTTGCCGTACTTGAGTTTGTTGTAAAATAATCTCGGAAATCCAAATAAAGTAAGGATTTTTAGTATTCCGCCAAGGGAGTTTACGCCCGTTTAGTTTGTACCAACGGATTATTTTTATGCCAATGATTAGAAAATCAATATTTTGTTTGTTATCTTTCAAAAATTAGTTATATATTTGCAGTCCAAAAATAAAAACAAAATACAAAATGACAAAAGCAGAATTGGTAAATACCATATCAAGTAAACTTGGGACAGAGAAAAATGAGACTCAGCAGATTATTGAGGCTTTTATGCAAGAAATCAGGCTGTCTATGTGCAATGGCGATAATGTCTATTTAAGAGGTTTTGGCTCGTTTATTATCAAAACTCGTGCAGCCAAAACAGGTAGGAATATTTCTAAAAATACAGCTATAGAAATTCCTGCTCACAATATTCCAGCTTTCAAACCATCTAAGTCATTTACAGAGAAGGTAAAAGTGAAAGTTCCGGTAAAGGACTAATTAATTGATTATTAACGAATAAAAAGTATAACTATGCCTAGCGGAAAAAAAAGAAAAAGACACAAGGTGGCAACCCACAAAAGAAAGAAAAGAAGAAGACTTAACAGACACAAGAAAAAGAAGTAATCTTTTCTCTCTGTTATTACATAAAGAATATAGTTGATGTTTTTATTTTTGAAAAAAAGCATCAGCTATATTTTTGTTTAAGTTAATATAATTTTAGAAATATGAAGAAAGAACTTTTAATATCCCACGAAGATGGTGCTTCTAAAATTGCATTAATTGAAGACGGAAGGTTATTTGAACTTCACGAAGAAGTAGATGAAAATGATTTAGCTGTAGGAGATATATTTTTAGGCAAGATAAAAAAATTAGCACCCAATCTAAATGCCGCTTTTGTAAGTATAGGGCGGGGAAAAGATGCTTTTTTGCACTACCAAGATATGGGGCCTCAGTTTTTGACTTATCAAAAACTTCTCAAAGAAATTCTGACTAAAAAGAAAACGGAATCTAGCCTGAAAAATTACCCTATTGAAAAAACTATAGATAAAAATGGTGCAGTAGAAAAGGTACTTTCGAAGGGGGATACGGTATTGTTACAGATAACAAAAGAGCCAATATCTACCAAGGGACCGAGAATCTCTACGCAGCTATCCCTCACAGGGCGTTTTCTCGTACTCATTCCATTTGACCAAAAGGTTTCTATATCAAAAAAAATAAAAGATACTAAAGAGAAAGAAAGACTCAGAACTTTAATAGAAAGCATTAAACCCGAAGGTTTCGGAGCAATCATCAGAACTGTAGCCGAGGGCAAGAAGGTAGCAGAGCTACACAATGATATGAACCAGCTGGTGAAAAAATGGGAGACTTGTTTTCAGAACATCAGAGAGAATAAAATACCGTCAAAAATCCTAAGTGAGGAGGATAAGGCATCTGCCATACTTAGAGATAACTTTAATGCAGATTTTGTCAGCATTATTTGCGATGATGAGGCTATGGTGAGAGATATGGAGCATTACTTGGAAGTAATAGCACCGGAGAGAAAAAATATCGTCCAGTTTTACGACCACCATACACCACTGTTGGAATATTACAACGTAGAGAAACAGCTGAAACAGAGTTTTGGCAAGCATGTCAATATTCCGAGTTCCAAAGGTGCTTATCTCGTGATAGAGCATACAGAGGCACTCCATGTGATAGATGTGAATTCCGGAAACAATATCTCTGCCGGAGGGCACGCAGATAAAGCTCACGCTCTCAATGTCAATAAAATGGCAGCTACGGAAATAGCCCGCCAGCTGAGATTGCGAGATATGGGAGGCATCATCGTGGTAGATTTTATAGATATGAGTGATGCGGCTCATCGTAGAGAACTCTACGAGCATCTACGCAGTGAAATGAGTAGAGATAAAGCCCGCCATAAAATTTTACCACCAAGTAAATTTGGTCTTATACAAATTACAAGACAACGCGTAAGACCGGCAAAAGTAATAGAAACGAAAGAGGAAAATCCTAATAAAGATGGAGAGATTTTAGCTCCTATCGTGATTGTGGAAAGAATGACAGAGGTACTCCGTACCTTGATGCAAAAAGAACACGGAAAATTGTACTTGCATGTACACCCCTTTGTAGAGGCATATCTCACCAAAGGACTGATGAGCATACAGACCAAATGGTATCTTAAATATAAAAAATGGGTAACCATAGTGCCAAGGGATTCGTTCAAATACCTTGAATACAAAGTATATAACGCAAAAAAAGAAGAACTTGTAAGTTTTTCAAATTAATCTCAAATAAATTCGTCTTATATTTAGGCGAATTTTTTTTATTAAAAAACAAAATGAACAACTTTGAATATATAAAACAAAATATAGCCGAAATCAATAAGAGAATTACTTTGGCTTGTGAAAAATCTGCAAGGCGTGCAGAGGAAATAAAACTTTTGTTGGTCACCAAGACCGTATCGCCGGATAAGATAAGCTATGCCATAGGCTGTGGCTATCCGCTGATAGGGGAGAACAAGGTGCAGGAGGTAAGGGATAAGTATGCCGCTTTAGAGAAAATTCCGCACGAAACCCATTTTATAGGGCATTTACAGACCAATAAAATCAAGGATTTACTCCGTTACAATGTTTCTTTCATTCAGTCTTTGGACAGGATAGATTTAGCCCAAAAACTTCAGTCTCGTTTGGAAACGGATAATCGGAGTATGAATGTTTTGGTGCAAGTGAATACCTCTTTGGAAGAGAGCAAATTCGGGATAGGGCCGGAAAAGGCTTTGGGTTTTGTGAAAGAAGTTTCAAAACTTAAAAATATAAAAGTAAAAGGACTGATGACCATAGGCAAACTCACCGATAACGAGGACGAGGTAAGAGCATGTTTCAGGCTTTTGAAAAATCTTAAAAATGAAATCGTGGCAGAGGGGATAGAGGGGGTCTGTATGGACGAGCTTTCTATGGGAATGAGTGGTGATTTGGAAATCGCTGTAGAAGAAGGGGCCACGATGATCCGCGTAGGTTCGGCGATTTTTGGGGAAAGACAATATTGATAATGATTTTACTTTCATCTATGGTGGGTTAATAGATGGGGGATAGAAAATGGTTTTACGCTTTTGTTAATACGGTATTATCTAAGAAAAAATCCAAACTATCGAAGGCTAAATCGCCATCAGAGAAGTGGCAGATGTATTTTTCAACCTTGCGGATGTCAAAGACTTTTGCCGGTAAGTTCTGCTGTTTGTCCCAATGCGGTGGTGAATCCAAAAACCATGAATCCAACTTTGTGCGGATTGAAACGGAATAAATGATTTTGATACAAAAGTAACGCAGAAATCTCCGATATGGTCTCACACCTCAGCATTGCCGCTTACATTGAAAAAAACTTGTTTAATACCGCTGCTTTCCGCCCAAATGTAGAGCAGAAGTTTTTTATGCATTTGTCTATGTATTTAATGAGAATACGCCCTGAATTATCTTGAAAAAGATTGTAAGTATGAAAATTTCGAAACGCTTTAAGTACATAGCAGCATACGGATTTTTACAAATCATTTTTTTTTGTTGCTATTTTCGTGGATGAGCAATTGGTTTGACACGGAAAACCTAATGCAAAGAACAGATATTGAAGTATATCATCGCCCTTTGTGGTAAGAGCCGGTCTATTACGGTACTATGGAGTTATATATTTTGGCGAGTGTTTTGGTGTTATGCAAATTGTACAAAAAGAATAGGCGCTTTTTATTATGCATTCATTTTCTTTGGAGTATTCTTGTGCTGTTAATGTGATGGGTGGGTAAGAATGGGTAAATCAATCATTGGAAGTTACAAAAAGTATTATTTATCAGTAAAATTATAAATTATTTTGTTTGTAACAAAAAAAAACATATCTTTGTTCATAATTCAAAGTGTTGTGTTAAATACTTGCTTAAAAACGGGAATTAACTTAAAATCTAATAAAATGAAAAAAATCTTTTTGGGCTTATTAGCAGCCACAGTACTATGGTCTTGTAACTTTTTAAATAAAGGTTATCAAGATTCGGAGTCTTTCAAAGAACTCAAAGAAGAACTAATCAAAAAATTCGGTAAAGATGCTTACTATACCAGTTTTACTATTGCTAATGATAAAAACGCAACTATTGTGTCGGTAACAGAAACAGATAATCCGTCCTCTCTAAAAATGGCTGAATGGATGAAATTGAATGGAGTATGGAAACAAAATGCGGATGTTACTTTGGAGGTTTCGGAAGGAAGCAAAGCCGAAGATTTTATGTTCCAACTTGATAAGACAATGAATATGGAGCTTTTGGGTAAATTGGTTGATGAAGCCAAGCAAAAAGTAATATCCGAAAAGAACATAAAGGAGGTTAATGTGAAAATGGTTTCTTTTAGTGCACCTGATGACGGAGACTTTAGCCATGCTCAATATTATATTATAATAGAACCCAAACAAGGGGGGACTGATTTCAAATTTTCGTATAATTTAGATGGAACATTGGCTAAATTTGATTATTAAAAATCACTGCCGTCAATAGAAGCGGTTCGCCATAAAGAACTGTAAAAAAATACAATAAAGCCCTCTCGCTTGTTTTTAAAATAACTCTAACTACAAAGCTGAGAGGGTTTTTCTTTTCTATCTGTTTTGCACAAGTTTTTTACCATTTTTCTGCCATCTGCGGTCCGGCTCAAATTTTTATACTGTTCTTTTTAATACCGACACTTTTCGCCAAAATATAGGCGTCAGTCACCCGAAGCAGCAGAAGTTTTAATAGATTTTATAGTGTTTTACGATATTTTTTGTTTCTAAAAAAGCTCTAAGGTAAAGTGAAAAATATTTTGTTCGTTTTGTTCAGAACTTTTTGTTATTTTTGCACGCAGAAATTAAATGAATAATGAATTTACCTTTTGAAATAGATGAACAATTGTACAGTCGTATGGTTGGATTTTACTGTAAAGTATTTGGTCTTCCTCCTTTGGCATCAAAGATTTATGCATTATTGGTGTTTGATTTTGAGAGAAAAGGGTTGTCCTTCGATGATATGGTCTGTGGGTTAAGTGCTAGTAAAAGCTCTGTTTCTACCAGCCTGAATATACTTATATCAAATAAATTTATACGCGATATCAATAAAATCGATGAGCGGAAAAGATATTTTGTCATTAATGAAAATTTTCTTGAAATCAGATTTCAGGAAATCCTCGATAGAATAAAAGAAGAGGAAATTTTAGCTACGGCTTTGATAGATTTTCAAAAGAAAAATAATTATAAAACCAAACATAAATGCAGTATTTACATAGAAATGTTAAGTAAAAATAAGCAGAATATAGAACAATCACTTAAAAAATTATCTCAAGAATGAAAAATATCATTATCATAACTGCAGCAAGCGTAGCGTTATTATCTTGCAACAACAAAGAGCAGAAACAAGATGCGCCCCCTGCCACTTTTCCGGTAGTGGAAGTGGCGGCGAGAGACCTCACGGGATATACCGCCTATCCTGCCTCTATTCGGGGGATTGTTAATAATGATGTAAGGGCAAAGATTCAGGGCTATATCACTCAGGTTTTGGTGGACGAAGGGCAGCGCGTAACGAAAGGGCAGCCGCTGTTCCGGCTGGAAACCAATGTATTGACCGAGAATGCCGATGCTGCCAAAGCGTCCGTAGCAGCCGCCAGAGCCTCTGTGCAAACGGCGCAGGTGGAGGTTAATAAATTAAAACCCCTTGTGGAAAAAGGCATCATCAGTAAGGTGTCTTTGCAAACCGCCGAGGCAAACCTTGCTATGGCAAAAGCCCAGCTGCAACAGGCACAGGCGAATTACAAAGGAATGCAGGCGAATGTGGATTATTCCGTAGTGCGTGCCCCTATTTCGGGGGTTGTGGGAAGCCTGCCCTTGAAAGCCGGAAGCCTCGTGGGACCTTCAGACCAAACGCCGCTGACGACCATTTCCGACACGAAAAATGTTTATGCCTATTTCGGAATGAACGAAAAAGAATATTTTGACTTTTTGGAAAAAAGCCCTGGTGTCGCTTTATCCGAGAAAATAAAAAACCTGCCTATGGTAGATTTGCAGCTTGCCAACGGGCAGATTTACCCCGAAAAAGGAAAAATAGAAACCGTAACAGGGCAGATTAATTCCGGTACGGGAACCATTCAGTTTCGTGCGGGATTTGCCAATCCGCAGAATCTTTTGAGCAACGGCAACAGCGGAAATATCCGCATTCCACAATATTACGACAATGTATTGGTAGTACCGGAAAGCGCTACATTCGAGCAGCAGGGAATTGTCTATGTGTACAAAGTGGCGGACGGTAAAACGCAGAGCACCGTAATTACCGTGAAAGCCAGAATAGGCAATATGGCAATCGTGGAAAGTGGCCTGAAAGCGGGCGATATGGTGGTTGCCACAGGTACCAACTCGCTGAGAAACGATACTAAAATCGTTCCCAAAAAAGTTCAAATCGATAGCTTAACTCAATCCATTAAACCGATTTTCTAATGATTAAAAACTTCATAAACAGCCCCGTCCTCTCTACCGTAATATCCATTGTTATCGTTATTTTGGGGCTTTTAGGGCTGAGGTTGCTGCCCGTTACGCAGTACCCCGACATTGCACCGCCTACAGTAAATGTGACGGCAAACTATACCGGCGCCAATGCGGAAGTGGTGATGAAAAGCGTGGTTATTCCCCTCGAAGAGCAAATCAACGGTGTGGAAGGTATGGACTATATCACTTCCTCTGCCACCAATGACGGTTCGGCGCAGATACAAGTATTTTTCAAGCAGGGCATAGACCCCGATGTGGCGGCAGTAAATGTGCAAAACCGCGTTTCCAGAGCTACGCCGCTGTTGCCCAGCGAGGTTACGCGTTCGGGCGTGGTTACCCAAAAGCAGCAGTCCAACTTCTTGATGTTTTTGACCTTTTATTCCACAGACAAAAACATTAACGATGTTTACCTTTCCAACTATCTGAACATTAACATTGTACCCGGCATCAAAAGGATTTACGGCGTGGGCGATGCCAATATTTTCGGGGGTAAAAACTATGCGATGCGTATTTGGCTGAAGCCCGAAAAATTACAGGCTTACGGCTTAACGCCTGCCGAAGTGAACGCCGCCATCAACGAGCAGAGCTTGGAAGCCGCCACGGGTTCCGTGGGGCAAAACGACGGCAAGTCCTTTGAATACATTATCAAATACATAGGGAAATACAACGATGTGAGCCAGTACGAAAACATAGTGCTGAAATCTCTGTCCAACGGTCAGGATTTATTGTTGAAAGATGTGGCGAAAATACAGTTGGATGCCATTTCCTACAACGGTCTGGCACAGGCGGGCGACTATCAGGCGGTGAGTATGGGGATTAACCAAACCCCGGGTTCCAACGCCCAAGATATCATCAACAACATTAAAACTTATCTGAAAAACGCGGAAAAAGATTTGCCGCAAGGCGTAAAATACAGCATCAACTTTGACTCTAACGAGTTTTTGGATGCTTCCATCAGCAAGGTAGAAAGCACGCTTTTCGAGGCGTTTATCCTCGTGTTCATCGTGGTGTATTTCTTCTTACAAGATTTTCGCTCTACGCTTATCCCTGCCATTGCCGTACCGGTGTCTATTGTGGGAACTTTCTTTTTCCTCAATCTTTTTGGGTATTCCCTCAACTTGCTCACGCTGTTCGCTTTGGTGCTGGCGATTGGGATTGTGGTGGACGATGCCATCGTGGTGGTGGAAGCCGTGCACGCCAAAATGGAAACGGGCATATCAGATGCTAAGAAGGCAACGATTAAGGCGATGGACGAAATTACAACCGCCATTATTTCCATTACTTTGGTGATGGCTGCGGTGTTTATCCCCGTAACCTTTATCACAGGGCCTACGGGCGTATTTTACCAGCAGTTTGGGATTACGCTGATTGTCGCTATTTTGATTTCGGCGGTGAATGCCCTTACGCTGAGCCCTGTTTTGTGTTCACTCTTGCTCAAAAATGCCCATTACGACGATGCCGGAGACGAGAAGAAAACTTTTATCGGACTATTTTTCCATAATTTCAACATTGCCTTCAAAAGAATGACCGAAAGGTATGGCAAGGCGTTTGTCTTCCTCATCCGCCACAAATGGGTAACTGCCGTTATTCTGCTGGGTTCGGTTGCTGTGTTGTATTTTGCGAACAACAATATGAAAAAAGGCTTTGTGCCGTCTGAAGACCGAGGAGTGGTGTTTGCCGATTTGCAATTGCCGCCGGGTGCCTCTATGGAAAGGACTTTTGCCGCAATGAAGGTTTGGCAGAAAGCCGCCGAGAAACTTCCGGGAGTGGAGAGTGTTACCATTATTACGGGCAGGGGATTTATTTCCGGCTCGGGGAGCAACAACGGAATGGCGTTCCTTAAACTAAAACCATTCGACGAAAGAACGTCCGATGAAAGCTCTGCCGGCATTATCGGGAAATTATTCGGAATAGCCGCCTCTATGCCCGAGCTTAGAGATGCCAAAGCGATTTTCTTTGAACCGTCCTCTGTGCCGGGCTACGGAATGAGTTCGGGTTTTGATGCCGTATTCTTGGACAAAAGCGGCGGCAGCTATGCCAATCTGGACAAAGCGGTGCAGGATTTCCTCGGAAAATTGTCTTCCCGCCCCGAAATTCAATATGCGCAGACTTCTTTCAATACCCAATATCCGCAGTACCAGCTGTCCATAGATGTGCCTCTGGCAAAGCGAATGGGCGTTTCGGTAAGCAATATTCTAAGTACGCTGCAAGGCTATATCGGAGGCGTGTATGCGGCGGATTTTACCAAGTACGGAAAACAGTTCAGGGTAATGGTTCAGGCTTTGCCTTCGGACCGTTCTTCGATTGAAAGTGTCAGCAGACTTTATGTAAAAACCGCCAACGGCGATATGACGCCTGTTTCGCAATTCATTAAATTGGAAAAAGCCTATGGACCGCAGTCGGTAACGCGATACAACTTGTTCAATTCCGTAAGGATAAGCGGTGCCAATTCAGCCGCATATAGTACGGGCGATGCCATAGCGGCGGTGCAGCAGGCGGCAAATACTTCTCTGGGGGAAAATTATGCCGTAGAGTTTACGGGGCTTTCCAAAGAGGAATTGTCTTCCGGCTCGCAAACCGTGCTGATTTTTGCCTTAAGTCTGATATTTGTGTATTTCATTCTCTGTGCCCAATACGAGAGCTATATCCTGCCGCTGTCGGTGATTTTATCGCTTCCGGTAGGGGTAATGGGGGCTTATCTGGGTCAATGGCTTTTCGGATTGGAAAATAATATTTATTTCCAAATTGCTCTGATAATGCTTGTGGGCTTGCTCGCCAAAAATGCCATCTTGATTGTGGAATTTGCCATCCAGCGGAGACGGCACGGCGAAACGATTGTAATGAGTGCTATCAATGCCGCCAAAGCAAGGCTTAGACCTATCTTGATGACTTCTTTTGCCTTTATCTTCGGATTGCTGCCGCTGGTATTTGCTTCGGGCATCGGTGCTGTGGGCAACCGCTCTATCGCTACGGGTGCGGCTTCGGGATTGTTCGTGGGAACTTTCTTGGGCTTGTTGGTCATTCCGATTTTGTACGTTGTTTTTCAGGTATTGCAAGAGAAAATCATTCCCTTTAAACCCCAAAACGAATCCGCTGAATAATATCAAAATTATGAAAAAAACGCATATAAAATTATTTTTAGGATACGCTATTCTCGTATTTTTCTTATCGTCTTGCATGATAATGCAGCAAAAATACGAAAGACCGAAAGACCTCATTCCCGAACGCCTTTACAGAACGGATATGCTGCCGAAAGACAGCGTAAGCACGGCATCTGTTTCGTGGAAAGAAATATTTACAGACCCTGTGCTTCAGGGCTATATCTCAAAAGCCCTTGAAAACAACCTCGATATCCGTATGGCGGTGCAAAATATCGCTGTGGCAGAGGCTTATCTCAAACAAGCTAAAGCGGCATATCTGCCTACGATGATGGTGTCGTCGGGCTATACTTTTAGTACCTCCTCTGTCAATACGCAGATGGGGCAGATTTTTGGAGAACGCCGTTTTATCAACCAGCTCGACATTACGGCGAGTGTCGGCTGGGAAGCGGATATCTGGGGTAAAATCACGGCACAGAAGAAAGCCCAATACGCGTCGTATTTGGGAACGGTAGCGGCACATCAGGCGGTAAAAAGCACTTTGGTGACCTCTATCGCTACGGCATACTACCAACTTCTTGCGTTTGACGAGCAGAAAAAAATCATAGAGGAAACGATTGTCATCCGCCAAAAAAACCTCGAAACAACCAAAGCCTTGAAAGATGCCGGCACACTGACAGAAGTCGCCGTACAGCAAAGCCAGGCATTGGTGTATAATGCCCAAGCCTTGCTGATAAATTTGGACATACAGATGACGCAGCTGGAAAATTTCATAACCCTGCTAATGGGTGAGCCGTCGCACAAAATAGAGCGAAGCACGCTGGCACAGCAACAGCTGAACCTCAATCCCGATTTGGGATACCCTGTAAGTCTTCTGGACAACCGCCCCGATGTGAAACAGGCAGAATATGCACTGATGAACGCTTTTGAACTATCCAACGTCGCTAAAGCAGATTTCTATCCGTCTTTGAGGCTGACGGATAGCGGAGGTTTGCAGTCTGTGGATATAGACCATCTTTTCAGCGTAAAATCGCTCTTTGCTAATGTGGTGGCAGGACTGGCACAGCCTATCCTCAACAAAAGACAAATGCGAACAAACTATGAAATAAGTTTGGCAAACAAGGAAAAGGCATATTTGCAGTTCCGAAAAACCGTTTTGACGGCAGGAAAGGAAGTTTCCGATGCTCTGAAATCATATACCGAACAAGATCAATTCATTCATTATAAAGAGCAAGAATTGGAAGCCTATGCCAAAGCGGCGGAATATTCCAAAGAGCTGATGACCTACGGAATGGCAAACTACCTCGATGTGCTGAATGCAGATGTCAGCAGCCTGAACGCCAAAATGAACATCGCCAATGCCCAATACAACAAACTCGAAGCAGGTGTACAACTGTACAAAGCCTTAGGCGGCGGCTGGAGGTAACGGTGTTGTTTTTTGAATGTGTAAAATAAAGCCTTGACAATGTGTGTCGGGGCTTTTTTTATAAAAAATACAAAACATATCTCGATACATTTAAAATCACTATATTTTTACATAAGCCGATTTCAGGGGGGATTCGGATAAAAAAGCAGATTGAGCATCTATTGCAATGCATTTAATCATGGATTATGATATAATTGATTTTTTAGAGGAATGAGCTTTTAGCCAAGCTTCTATTTAGACTTTTGGGATGTGTTTACGTTTTATCAAAATAGTTTAATAAAGCAAAAGACATTATGCTGTGCAAAATCAGGACATAAGGTGGGACAAAATTTTTGATAAAATCAGAGGATACATTGCAAAATAAAGAGAAATAAATTCACTTTTGGGAAAAGCGGAAATTGAGCTTGATGAAAGCTATTTTGGAACCAAGCGAGTGAATGGAAAAAGAGAAATAAAATGTGATTATTATTCATGAGCATAAGTTTTATTACTATTTAAAAGAATATGAATTTAGGTACAACAATAGGGATAAAAATTTGTATCTTTGTCTATGTAAATCAATACAAAATAATCTCCCTTAAATATTTTAAATCATATATTTACTATAAATGAAAAGTCAATGAAATTGGATGAACAAACATTTGGAGTCGTTTATTTTGAGATGGTTCAAAAGAAAATCCCTCAAGCAGAATTGTTATTCCACTCAGGTTTGGAGATGGAAATTAGTTTGAATGACGATTTTCAAATCAAGCAATTTTTACATAATGTTTATTCAGAGTATCAAAGTTCTCCAGAGGAACTGACTGAAATTCTGGAAAAATATTCCAATGCTCTTGAGGATTATTCGATTCAAAACAATTCGATAAGTGTTGAAAATATCATCCCTGCTATTCGAGGTATTAACTATTTGCAAGAAAATATAAAATTAAATCCAGATTTTAAGGAAGAGGCCTTATTTGAATAAATAAATGATGTCTTATTTGTTTTTTATATGGTTAATTTACCAAATGCGATCAAATTTTTATATAAATCTGATTTCGAAGACTTAGGCATTTCGATAGATGAGTTGAGAGAAAAATCTCTTGAGAATCTGCTTAATCTTGAAAATATCTAAAGAGATGGGGATGAAGGTCTTTATCAGTTAATATTTGATGGAAATTTTGAATCAAGTTTGATATTATTGGATATTTGGAGTAAGGAACATTTTGATGTAAAAGGAGATATTGTAGTAGGAATTCCTGCCAGAGATGTTTTATTGGTTACGGGTTCTGAGGATACAGAGAACTTGGTAAAAATGAGAAAAATAGCAGCTGATATTTTTGAAACAGGAGCTCATATTATTACCGACAGTTTATTCGTGTTTAGGAGCGGAATATTTCAGATATTGGAATAAGGTTGTAGGGAAGTAAAAACGATATCTCCCTCTGATATCAATTTTTTTACTTAAATTTACCATCAAAATTTTAGCAGTATGTACCTCATTTTTGATACCGAAACGACAGGAGTCCCCATTAATTCTAATGCACCAGTCTCAGATTCAGAGAATTGGCCGAGGATGGTGCAGATTTCTTGGCAGCTTCACAATGAGGAAGGTAATCTTATTGAAAATCAGGATTATATCATTAAGCCCGAAGGCTATGATATCCCCTACAATGCGGTTCGCATACATGGGATAACGACGGAGATGGCAAACAAAGAAGGGCGAGATTTAGCAGAGGTACTTGCGGAATTTTCTGAAGTGCTAAAAAAGACTAAAGTCTGCGTAGGACATAATATCAATTTTGATTATAATATCGTAGGAGCGGAGTTTTATCGTAAAAATATTTCGGATACATTAGCAGAAATTCCTGTGGTGGATACTATGGTTACGGGAACGGATTACTGCAAGCTCAGCGGAGGCAAGAATGGCAGATATAAAAGTCCGAAGCTAGGTGAGCTTTACGAAAAACTATTTGGGACAACCTTTGATGAAGCTCACAACTCTGCTGCCGATGTCAATGCCACAGCTCAAGCGTTTTTTGAAATGATGCGTATTGGCATCATTCCTGCAGAAGATTTGAAACTGACGGAGGAGCAGTTAGTGCATTTCCAAAATTTACATACCGATCCTATCAAGCCTTTTGCTATAGTAATTAGACGGCAGGTAGAGAATTTTAACAAGCAGAAAGGAAAAACGCATTTCCGAGATTTTAGGGAGATAGAATTAGGGGATTATTTTAATTTTCATAATCACAGTGTATTTTCTTCATTACAAGCGACTTCGTCTATTTCGGATTTGATCAATAAGGCTAAAACTAATCGTTTTCCGGCAGTAGGAATGGTGGATTTGGGGAATATGATGGGAGCTTTCAAGTTTATTGCCGAAGTAGATAAATACAATACCGGAGTAGATAAGGAACTGAAAGATTATGAAGAAAGAAAGAAAAAAGCAGAGGAGGAAGGTATAGAATTTGGCGAACCTGTACCTCAGTTGCAAAAGCTAATGCCGATTCTCGGCTGTGAATTTTATATTTCCGATAGACCGGAGCAAAAGCAATTTACGAAAGAAGACCCTGACAGAAGAACGAATATGGTTCTTTTGGCTAAGAATATTAAAGGCTACCGAAATCTTGCCAAATTATCGAGTTTGGGGTATGTCAATGGTTTTTACTTCGGAGTGCCGAGGGTTTCCCGAGAGATGATTTCAAGGTACAAAGAAGGCGTAATCGCAATGAGCTCGGGCGTATTGGGGGATATACCAGATACAATACTTAACCTCGGAGAGAAAAAAGGAGAGGAGGTTTTCAAATGGTGGAAAGATGAGTTCGGAGAAGATTTTTATGTTCAGATTCAAAATCACCACTTGCAGGAGGAAGAGTATTTAAACGAAGTATTGCTGTCTTTTGCCGATAAGTACGATGTGAAAATCATTGCCCAAAACGAAACATTTTATACCAATAAAGATGACTCCAAAATACAAGATATACTCTATTGCATAAAGGATGGAGAGAAAGTTTCAACTCCTGTGGGAAAGGGTTTTGGTAAAAGAAGAGGGTTACAGACAAAGGAGTTTTATATTAAAGATAAAGAAGAGCTCAAGGAAGCGTTTAAGCAATATCCGGATGCCTTTGAGGCTTATACCGAATTGCTTTCTAAGTTTGAGGCTTATAAATTGAAAAGAGATGTACTTCTGCCTAAGTTTGATATTCCGGAGCAGTTCCAAAGCGAGGAAGATAAGCTGGATGGTGGTAAAAGGGGAGAGAATGCCTATCTGCGTCATCTCACCTATGAAGGTGCTGCGGTACGCTATGATGAAATCACAGACGAGATAAGGGAGCGTTTGGATTTTGAATTGGATATTATTGCCAAAACGGGATATCCAGGCTATTTCCTCATTGTTCAAGATTTTTGCAACGAAGCTCGGAAAATGGGTGTTTGGGTAGGTCCCGGACGTGGTTCTGCAGCGGGTTCTGCGGTAGCGTTTTGTATTGGGATTACCAATGTAGATCCTATCAAGTATGACTTACTTTTTGAGCGTTTTCTCAATCCAGAGAGGATATCAATGCCCGATATAGATATTGACTTTGATGATGAGGGAAGGGACAAAATTATCAAATGGGTAATAGAGAAATATGGTAAAAGTAATGTGGCTCAGATTATTACCTACTCTATACTTGGGGGGAAATCTGCGATAAAAGATGCAGGGCGGGTTCTGGATGTGCCGATTCCTGAGACCAATAATATTGCAAAATTAGTCCCTTCTACGCCAGGAATGAATATTGCTAAGGCTTTATCCAAGTACGATAAATTGAAAGATGAAGAAAAGGAACTCGTAGATGAGATGAAATCTATTTTGAGTAATCCCCAAGACGGACGCTTTGAGGTATTGGATTCTGCGAAAAAAATGGAGGGCTGTATCAGAAACACAGGGATACACGCTTGTGGTGTTATTATCACGCCGGAAGATATTTCTAATCTCGTGCCTATCACTATTGCGGCTAAGGATGCCAATATTTTGGTATCTCAATTTGACAATTCTGTGGCAGAGAGTGCGGGATTGCTGAAAATGGACTTTTTAGGACTTCGTACTTTGACGATTATCAAAGATGCGCTTAAACTTATCAAAGAACGCCACGGCATTGACATTAACCCTGATGAAATTCCACTGGACGATGCCAAGACTTACCAATTATTCAAGGAAGGGAGAACGATAGGGATATTCCAGTACGAAAGTGTTGGTATGCAGAAATATATGCGTGAGCTGAAACCGACGGTCTTTGCAGATCTTATTGCAATGAACGCACTCTACCGCCCGGGACCTATTAAATATATACCGAACTTTATCAAGCGTAAGCATGGCTTAGAGGAAATCGTTTACGACTTGCCCGAAACAGAAGAGTACCTGAAGGAAACTTATGGTATTACCGTGTATCAGGAGCAGGTAATGCTGTTGTCCCAAAAGTTGGCAAATTTTACGAAAGGGCAGGCAGATACATTGAGGAAAGCTATGGGTAAAAAGCAAATCAATGTGCTGAACGATATGTACCCTAAATTCATAGAAGGCGGTAAGAAAAATAACTTAGACGAGGAGAAGCTCAATAAAATTTGGAACGACTGGAAAGCCTTTGCAGAATATGCTTTCAATAAATCACACTCTACTTGCTATGCATTGGTGGCTTATCAGACGGCGTACCTGAAAGCAAACTACCCCGCAGAGTATATGGCGAGTGTGATGAGTAATAACATTAACAATACCAAGCAGATTACTATGTTTATGGAAGACTGCCAATCTATGGGAGTAGATGTTTTGGGACCGGATGTCAATGAAAGTCAGTACAAATTTTCCGTAAACGATAAAGGACAAATTCGTTTTGGACTTGGCGCAATAAAGGGTATAGGAGAAGGACCGAGTGAAACCATTAACGAAGAAAGGAAAAAAGGAAAATTCAAAGATGTTTATGATTTTTTCGAGCGGGCACACAGCGGACAGATTAATAAAAGGGTAGTGGAGAGTCTTGTGGTGGCTGGGGCTTTTGATGAATTGGATACCTATCATAGGGCGCAGTATTTTGCCGTTGATACTGCGGGGAGAACTAATATAGAAAATCTATTAAAGTACGGACAAAACTATCAAGCAGGAAAAAGCGATATAGAAAACTCTCTTTTTGCAGATTTTGCAGAAGATATCCAGATAGAAAAACCTAAAATATTACCTTGCGAAGAGTGGATCAATATGCATAAACTCAATAAGGAAAAGGAGATTATCGGGTTTTATATTTCTGCTCATCCATTAGATGAATTTCGTTATCAGTTTCAATATTTACAGGGGCTGATGAGCGAAGAGACCGTATTGAAAAAAACGGCGGTGGAAAATCAAGAGGAATTAGAAGAAACGAAAGTCCTCGATAATGATGAAAATATAGCAGATGAGGATATTCCCGATATAGAATTGGAAATAAGCGAAGACTCTGCCGGTGGAATCATAGAGCAGGAACAAAAAAATGTGGAAGCAAGAGGAAAATTCCAATTCCTTAATTTAGATGAAATAGATGATTTCAAAGCCAAAGTATTGGCAGATATTCCTAAAGAATTATTCAATAAAGAGGACAAAGAGCTGTATAGGAAGATAAAAAAACTAAATGCCAATGCGCGTGAATACACCGTAGCAGGGATTATTACAGACTATGTCGTAAAGGATAGTACTAAAAATCCGGGAGATAAAATAGCTTTTGTAACCTTAGAGGACTATCTGGGCTCGTATTCTTTCAGGCTGGGTGATAATGATTATATGAAGTTTAGGGAGTATATGGGGCTTCAGCGTTTCGTGGTGTTCAAGATAAAGTATTCATTCAGTGCTAGAAATGAGCAAGTTTATGTGAATATTTCTGAGGTATTGAATCTAAAAGATGTATTTGATAAATATGCTAAATCTATTTCTATAATTATGGAAGCGAGGGGGATAGAACGGAAAGACATCGATTTTATAAAGAAAATTATCAAAAACTACGAGGGTGAGTCTGCACTTAAGATATACCTCAAGGCTGAAAATCCTACCGAGAAAAACTTAGAACTTATGTCTAAAAACAACAGTATACTTATCAATAATGATTTAATAAAAGAAATGAAAGAATCAGAACAATATGAATTTTTCTTGTCTTAAAAGTGTGGTAAATGTTTGTTAATCAAATGCATGCAGGGTTTGTTTTTGTGTAAAAATAAACTTTTTTGAAATGCTTAAAAAGAATGTAAGTTTTTGCTATTTTTGTTCAGTTTAATAAAAGTAAAAATCATCAAATGAATAATGCTACACAACAAATCCAGACCAAGTGGTCTCAGTTTGTTTCTCTTATTATCGTATTTTTCTTTTGGGGCTTTGTAGCCTCCGGGAATGCGATTCTCATTCCTGTCTTTAAGAAAAGTTTTACTCTGACACAGTTTCAGGCACAGTTGGTAGAGTGGGCGTTTTATTTGGCTTACTTTATCGGTTCGGTTATTTTTTTCGTTATATCGTTGTTCAGCGATATTTTACAGAAATTCGGGTATAAAAAGACATTAGCCATAGGGCTTGTATTTTCGGCATTAGGAGCATTTCTCTTTGTTCCGGCAGCGAGTTTTCATAGCTTTTGGGTATTTCTTACGGCATTGTTCATTGTGGGGCTAGGCTTCTCGGTACAGCAGATTGTGGCAAATCCACTTGCGATAAAGATGGGTAGTCCGGAGACTGGTGCCCACCGTCTTACGATGGCTGGAGGAATAAATTCATTGGGGACGACTTTAGGTCCTATTTTATTAGGTTTGGCATTATTTGGAAGGGTTTCCGGAGAAGCAGGAGAGCTTAATCTAAACGATGTTAAAATGCCGTTTATCATCTTGGGTGTAGCATTTATTGTAGTAGCGGTTTTTCTAATGCTTTCCAAAATAGAAGACCCTGCAAAAGAAGAAGAGCTAAAATCTACCGACGGAGATAAGTTCAGTATTTTCAAATACCCACAGCTGGTGCTGGGTATGCTTGCGATATTCATCTATGTGGGAACAGAGGTTACCATAGTGAGTAATCTGCCTGCGTTGCTCAAAACGCCTGAATTTGGTAATGTGGCAGAGCATTACATAGCCCCGTTTGTATCCTTGTATTGGGGGAGTTTGATGATTGGGAGATGGAACGGGAGTATCAATGTCTTCAATATTTCCGATCAGCAAAATATGATACTGAAATTTACAGTTCCATTTGTTGCTTTTGCGATTATTTTAGGAGCAAACTATTTTAGTGGGAATGATATTTCGTCTCTTTACATTTATCCTATTTGGATTTTAGCATTTATTGTAATGAGTTTGATAGGTGGCAAAAATGCAGGCAAGACGCTTATGCTGTTTGGTATTTCAGGAGTGGTAATGATGCTTTGCGGATTATTCTTTCCGGATAAAATGATTGCCAAATACTTCTTTATTTCGGGAGGATTGTTTTGTTCTATAATGTGGCCGTCTATCTTTGACCTTGCGATTGCCGGACTTGGCAAGAATACGGGGAAAGGTTCTTCGTTCCTTATTATGATGATTTTGGGAGGAGGGGTGCTTCCGCTGATACAAGGGAAAATTTGTGATTTGGATTTGCAGCATCCTGATGGGATAATGGGAATTAGTTTTACTCACTTCTCTTATATAATTCCTTTGTTGTGCTTTATATACTTAGGATTCTATGGTTTCATTACCCCTAAACTTCTCAAGAAACAAGGGGTGGTATTATCTCACGAAGATGGTACAAGCACACATTAGATATATCGTAAAGACTAAGAGATTTTGGGCAAGTTTATTACTTGTCCAATTTCTTTTATTTCTAATATTATCCAAGTCTAAGTGGGTGGTTTTTGGTTTTGAGCTTTTTTTCAAATGGAGAAAGCCCATTCAGCAATTGTTTTTTTATTGGATGCCTTTTTCTGTGGGAGATTTGGGCTATCTTGTTTTAGGGCTAATGTTAGCTTATTTCCTTATTAAAATTATCCATAAAAAGACCCGCTCTAAATTTTCACTACGGCTTTTGATATTTCTGAATGTGTTTTATTTTTTGTATCAAATAGTCTGGGGGATGTTGTATTTTCAAGCTCCTATTATAGAGAAGCTTTCGGCGTCACCGCTTACTACAAACGAAAAAAAAGTTTTGACGGAAAAATATTTGAATCTCTGTTTGAAAGACCGTCTTTTGGTAAAGGAAAATAAAAATGGAGTTTTTGATATTGAAGACATTAAACCAGTACAAGAGGAAATTATTCGGCAGCAGAAAATTCTTCCTAAATTTATAAATAATAAGACTCCTTCGCAACTTGTGGATTTCAAACCGAGTTTTTATTCTTTTGTGATGAATTATACGGGGATTTTGGGGTATTATAATCCTTTTACAGCCGAAGCACAATACAACCCTAATATGCCGGAGATGCAGCTGCCATTTACATTAGCTCACGAAAGTGCCCATCAGATAGGCTATGCACGAGAGGAAGAAGCCAATTTCATAGGATATCTCATAGGGAAAGATTCCGAAAACATATCTCTTAGATACAGCACGGAATATTTTGTTCTCAAAAGCCTTTTGAATGACTTGTATTATGATGATAAAGATTTTGTGGATTCTGTGTTCAGCCGGTATAGTAAGGGAATGAAAAGAGACGAAGCCTATGAAAAAGATTTTTACAAATCTCATCAAGGCATAGTGGCTGATTTCTTTGCGGAAGCTAATGATTTATTTCTCAAATCCAACCGGCAGGACGGCAGCATCAGCTATTCTTACTTTGTAGATTTACTGATTCGCTATGAACAGATCAATAAAAAAGATCCGAAAAAATAAATTAACGGATCTAAAAAACACAAATGATGAAAAAAATATCTATTATTAGTAACAAATTGTTTCAATCACATATTTAGTGATGATGGGCGTGTTGTCCTCTTTCGCTCTCTGGTCTTTGGTAGATTACTTCTACATCATCTCTTTCGTTTAATCTTTTGTATCTTACCTGCTCGGGATCAAACGGTTTACTTTTTCCAAAGTATTCCCAAAGACCCTCTGTGAGCCAAAGCGGAACAATAAATGTAGCGAACATCATAATACACCAAAAACCTACCATCATCATGGTAAAGAAATATACAGTCCATAGGAACTGGTAAAATGGCCAAAATTCTGACATGACTTTACTTTTTAATATGTTACAAAATTAAGATAAATTTTAATTTCTCCAAAGCAATAAAGTATAAAATTGTTATTTATAAGCATTATAAATTAAGGGATGTCTTTTGTGAGAAATAGAGTGGTCATCTCGCTAATATTTCTTAACTTTGAAGTGCTAAAATTTAATTCAACATTAAAATTTAATAAACAATGGATTATCGTATTGAAAAAGACACGATGGGCGAAGTGAAAGTTCCTGCAGATAAATTCTGGGGAGCACAGACAGAACGCTCGAGAAACAATTTCAAAATTGGACCGGAAGCCTCTATGCCCCACGAAATCATAGAAGCGTTTGCTTACTTGAAAAAAGCGGCTGCTTATGCCAACTCTGATTTGGGCGTGCTTCCTGCAGAAAAAAGAGATATGATCGCAAAAGTATGCGAGGAAATTCTATCGGGTAAGCTGGATGACCAGTTTCCGCTTGTGATTTGGCAAACGGGTTCCGGTACGCAGTCTAATATGAATGTGAATGAAGTCATTTCTAATCGTGCCCATGTGAATAATGGTGGTAAATTGGGCGAAAAGTCCGAAATTCACCCTAATGATGATGTGAATAAATCTCAAAGTTCTAACGATACTTATCCTACTGCGATGCACATTGCAGCGTACAAAAAAGTGGTAGAAGTAACGATTCCTGCGGTAGAAAAACTTAGAGATACTTTGAAAGAAAAAGCCGAGAAGTTCAAAGATGTGGTAAAAATAGGTAGAACACACCTTATGGATGCTACGCCGCTTACCCTTGGACAAGAATTTTCCGGCTATGTAGCTCAGCTGGATTTTGGCATAAAAGCACTTAAAAACACATTGCCGCACCTTTCTCAGTTGGCATTAGGCGGAACGGCGGTAGGTACAGGACTCAACACCCCTAAAGGCTATGATGTGAAAGTAGCAGAGTATATTGCAAAATTCACAGGAATGCCGTTCGTGACAGCAGAGAATAAATTTGAAGCACTTGCTGCACACGATGCTATCGTAGAAACACATGGTGCCCTCAAACAGCTTGCGGTATCTTTGTATAAAATAGCTCAAGATATTCGTTTAATGGCATCCGGTCCGCGTTCCGGCATCGGAGAAATTTTTATTCCTGAAAACGAACCTGGTTCTTCTATAATGCCTGGTAAAGTAAATCCTACGCAGAATGAAGCGATGACGATGGTTTGTGCTCAGGTTTTAGGAAACGATACGACGATTTCTTTTGCCGGCACTCAAGGAAACTATGAACTGAATGTTTTCAAACCGGTAATGGCTTATAATTTCCTTCAGTCTGCACAACTTATAGCAGATGCTTGTATCTCGTTTAATGACCATTGTGCTGTAGGGATAGAGCCTAATAATGATAGGATTAAAGAATTGGTAGATAAATCTTTAATGCTGGTAACAGCCCTTAATACGCATATCGGCTACGAAAATGCAGCTAAAATCGCTAAAACCGCACATAAAAACGGGACAACATTAAGAGAGGAAGCCATCAACTTAGGGCTGCTTACCGCAGAGCAATTTGATGAGTGGGTGAGACCTGAAAAAATGGTTAACTCTTTATAAAGTAAGATTAAACTCAATATAGCGGATTGCCAATCTCAATTAGAAGGTTGGCAATTTTTCTTCTTATTGAGTTTTTCTTCAAAATGATATTGAAAATACAAGGGTTGATAAACTTTGAAATAGATTCTATGATAATTGTCTATATTTCTGAATTGTCAATGTTAAAAAATAAGTTGAATAACCTAAAATCAAATATAAAAATCGACATATGAAATAGAAGGTTTGTTTATTCTTTATAAGGCAAAAATACAAAATCACTGGCACAAACTGTGATAGATATGCTGCTGCCCTACAAAGACTCAGTAAAGTCCATTACCTGTGATAATGGTGTTGAGATTGTTCATTGTCAAAAGATTATAAAAAAGTTGCAGTTTGAATTTTATTTTACACATCCGTATAGTTCTTGGGAAAGGGGATTGAGTGAATACAGCAATAAATGAGTCAGACAATGCATCCCGAAATCATCAGAATTTAGTACTTTTGATGATGAATATATCAAAAAAGTTCAATTATAAAATTAACCGAAGACCAAGGAAAAACTTAAACTTTAGAACTCCTAAAGATCTCTTTTATCAATGCGTCATATTGGTTGGTTGAATGTGCTATATATTATAAAATTTGTTAAAAATAACAGTGGTTTAATTTAAATTACGATATTTGCAAAAGTCTTGTTTCTGGATAAGACCAATCGGGAATTCTACAGACGATAATACTAATTTTAAATTTTATACATTATGAGTAATTCGTATGAAGTAATTTTCGAAAACAACAAGAAGTGGGTAGAGCAGAACTTGAGAAGAGATGCAGATTTCTTTAAAAATCTAGCTAAAAATCAAACTCCGGAATTTCTCTACATCGGCTGTTCAGACAGTAGAGCTAGTGCGGAGGAGTTGATGGGGCTGAAACCCGGAGAGGTATTTGTACACAGAAATATTGCTAATGTGGTTAATACGCTTGATATGAGTGCAACAGCTGTGATACAATATGCCGTAGAGCATTTGAAAGTGAAGCATATCATTGTTTGCGGACACTACAATTGCGGCGGGGTAAAATCGGCAATGACAGCTCAGGATTATAGATTACTCAATCCTTGGCTTAGAACGATTAGAGATGTGTATCGTCTTCATCAGGTTGAGCTAGACGCTATTGAAGATGAGGGCAAACGCTACGACCGCCTTGTAGAGCTTAATGTACAAGAGCAGTGTATCAATGTCATCAAAATGGCATGTGTGCAGGAACGCTATATCATAGAGGAGTTTCCCATCGTACACGGCTGGGTTTTTGATCTAAGAACCGGTAGGTTAATTGATTTGGAAATTGATTTTGAAAATATTTTAAAAGATATTCAAAAAATCTATGACCTTACCGATTCTGACTGGATGATGAGAAGAAGGAAAAAATCTTCTGATCTCTGAAAAAACATTTAGTATGAAATTGAAAAGTATTTTAGTATTGATTATCTTTTTAAACTTTATAGCTTTACCTAGTATTGCTAAGGTTTTTCATTGGGATATTCCGGTACTGAATACTGGCGTTTCTGAAGAAGAAAACTCTTCTTCTGTTTCTTTCTCGTTTTCGGAAAAAGTACTGCCCGAGATGGTGAGTGTCAAAGACTTGTTCAGTGTTCTTGAACTTTCTTTACCTAAGTTTATTTTCTATAAAGAGGCTGCTCATCTGTCTCCGATACTTTCTATTACTTCGCCTCCTCCGGAGTTTTATATTACTCATATTATTTTTTCTTTTTAGACTTTTTTAGAAAGTCTGGAATGCCTTTATTATTATCTTATTTTTTATAAATTTTAAAATGAAAAAAACATCTTTTATAAAAGAGGTTAAAGAAAATTTACCCTCTGGTCTTGTCGTATTTTTGGTTGCACTTCCGTTGTGCTTAGGTATTGCATTGGCATCAGGAGCACCTCCGCTTTCTGGTGTTATTTCGGGTATTGTAGGAGGGATTGTGATAGGTATTTTGAGTAATTCTCATATTTCTGTTTCGGGACCTGCAGCGGGATTGGCTGCTATAGTATTGGCTGCTATTACAGAGTTGGGATCTTTTGAATTGTTTTTGTGTGCAGGGATTATTGCCGGAGTCATTCAGCTTGTTTTGGGCTTTCTTAGATCGGGAAGTATCTCAAACTATTTTCCCAATAATGTTATTGAAGGAATGCTGGCAGGGATAGGTATTATTATATTTCTTAAACAAATACCTCATGCTTTGGGCTATGATAAAGATTATGAGGGGAATTTGTCATTATTTGAAACAGGATATAATATTGAGTCCGTGATCAACTATATTCAGAATTTACCAACGACTATCCATTTAGGAGCCATTATTATTACATTAGTCTCAATTGTAATATTGTTGCTGTGGGAACGAGTGGAGCCTCTTAAAAGACTTAAAATGCTGCCCGGAGCATTAGTGGCTGTATTGTCTGGTATTTTAATCAATGAAATGTTCGTGAGGATGGGAAGCTCTTTGGCAATACAATCGGAGCATCTCGTGAAATTGCCTATCCCTAAGTCTTTTGAAGATTTGAGGGGTATGGTTGTTACACCGGATTTTGCAGGATTTGCCAATTCAAAGATATGGATTTTGGGTGTTACGATTGCTATCGTAGCGTCTATTGAAACGCTGCTTTGTATAGAGGCAGCGGATAGGCTGGATATCCATAGGCGTATTACGGATACGAACTTAGAGCTAAGAGTACAAGGGATTGGGAATATTGTCAGTGCATTTATAGGAGGGCTGCCTATGACATCGGTTGTTGTTCGTTCTTCTGCGAATGCTAATGCCGGAGCAACTTCCAAATTGTCGACTGTTATACATGGTATATTATTATTGGTTTGCGTTGTTACCATACCTATGCTACTGAATAAAATTCCTTTAGCGACATTAGCTGCGGTATTGTTATTGGTAGGGTATAAATTGGCAGAGCCTTCTAAGTTTAAGCATTTTTGGGAAAAAGGGAAGTATCAGTTTATTCCGTTTGTCGTTACCGCATTTGCTGTTGTAGCTACGGATTTATTAAAAGGAGTAGGTGTAGGTTTGGCTATTTCTATTTTCTATATTCTTCAAGGGAATATGAAACGAGCTTACTACTACAGTAGAGAAGAATTAGGCGAAGCAGATGAGATTACCATAAAGCTTTCAGAAGAAGTATCTTTTCTAAACAAAGCTGCAATAAAGAAGACACTCAAAAATATAACACCTAATTCTAAAGTGATTATAGATGCTCGTAATACAGCATATATTACTGTAGATGTGGTAGAGCTAATACAAGATTTTACCAACGTAAGAGCGAAAGAGGATAATATTACCGTAGAGCTTCTAGGCTTTAAGACCTCTTACCAAGAATATGCAGAGGACCAACACTCTCATATTTCAATAGATCATAAAAAAGCAATGTAACAGAAAAACTGCCTCGTATAGTAAGCGAGGCAGTTTTTTTATGATTTTCAAAATTTTAATCCATAGAATTATCTTATCTTTGCTTTGACTTAGAAACAATCTTAAACAAAAATGAATAAAAACCAGCTTCTTAATATTGCAAAGACAGCCATTGATACAGAGATTTCAGAGTTGGAGCATCTCAAAAACCGTATAGATGATTCTTTCTTAAAGGCTTTAGACATTATTCGGGCAGCCAAAGGAAAACTCATTGTAACGGGAATAGGAAAATCTGCTCATATAGCTAATAAAATGGTGGCAACCTTTAATTCTACAGGTACGCCTTCTCAGTTTTTACACGCTGCGGAGGCTATACACGGTGATTTGGGAATGATACAGAGAGAGGATGTCGTCTTATGCATTTCTAATTCCGGAAACTCTCCGGAGATTGTGAGCCTTGCTCCATACCTTAGAGAATATTCTTCGGCCCTTATAGCGATGACAGGGAATGCGAAATCTAAACTGGCAGAAAATGCAGATTTGGTATTGGATACTCGTGTGGAAAAAGAGGCGTGTCCAAACCAACTTGCACCTACCAGCTCCACTACCGTCCAGATGGTACTTGGAGATGCTATGGCGGTGGCACTTATGGAGATGAATGGCTTTAGAGATAGAGATTTTGCAAGGTTTCATCCTGGTGGTAGTTTGGGGAAAAACCTTATGGCAAGAGTAGAACAATTCTTATCTTCCCAAAAACCACAAGTTTCAGAAAATGCGAAAATCAGAGAAATTATCATTTCGGTGAGTGCGTCTAAACACGGCGTAACGGTAGTAACGGATAATGACGAGATAAAGGGCATCATCACCGATGGAGATTTGCGTAGAATGCTGATGAAAGAGGCAGATGTGTCGATGGTGGCAGCAAAGGATATTATGAGCAGCAATCCTAAATGTATCGATAAAAACGCATTGGCAAAAGAAGCTATGCTTATACTGAAAGAAAATAATATCGGACAGCTGGTAGTAACAGATGCCGGAAAATACTACGGGATCATAGATTTACACAAACTTTTAGATGAAGGAATAAATTAAAAAATAAAATGCCAGAGACAGAAGACAAAGAAATGTCCTTTATTGGACATATAGGAGAGCTTAGAGCTCATTTAGTGAGGTCTATTATTGCTATTGTGATAGTGGCGTTTGTCATAGGGTTTAATATCAACTGGGTGATGGACGCCATAGTCTTTGGACCTACCCGTCCGGATTTTGTTACATTTCGGCTGGTGAATGCTTTATCTCAATACTTTGTGGGATCTGACGCTGTTAATATGCCTAAGGAGTTCCCTATTCAGGTGCGGGAGATGTTTGGGCAGTTTAATATGATGATGGCTGTATCTATTGTAGGCGGGATAATTTTGGCATTCCCTTATATCGTTTGGGAGATCTGGAAATTCATTAGCCCTGCACTTAGAGAAAATGAAAGAAAAAATTCATTGTTTATTATTAATGGTACTTGGGTATTGTTTGTTTTAGGGGCTCTTTCAGGGTATTATTTGGTAATGCCTTTTGTGATTAATTTTGGTTACTTTTTCAGTATATCGTCTGTTGTGAGGGTGGATATAGATTTGGTTAATTATATATCGCTTTTGTTGCAGGTGGTGGTGGGGATGGCATTGATATTCCTTTTTCCGATGGTTATTTACATTCTTACTTCTTTGGGATTGGTGACTCCTAAATTCCTCAGGAAATACCGCAGGCATTCTGTTGTATTGATATTGGTGGTTGCCGCAGCCATTACCCCTGCCGATATTATCAGTATGATTGCTGCAGCACTGCCATTGCTTTTGCTTTATGAAGTTTGTATCATTATGTCGTCGGTTGTTTATAAGAAAATGCAAAAATCATTGAAGGTAAATACACCTGATAAAAACCATCAAAAATAAGCGTTTTTAGTCAGTAGTGTTTTTATGCAAAATATTATTATATCTGAAAAAAATTATATCTGAAAAAAAGATTGGTTTTTACTATGAGGAGTGTTTTGATTCTATTTTTGATAATGCCTTTTTGGGGGGTGGCTCAGCATTTTACTAAGCAGGATACCCTGAGGGGCTCGGATACAGCATTCCGAAACTTTTGGGATGTCAAGAAATATGAGCTAACAGTAGAGCCAGATGCAGTGACTAAAAGCGTAAAAGGGCATAACAAGATTTTTTTTGAAATTACCAAGGATGTAGAAAATCCTACTTTTCAGATAGACCTTAGGCAGCCTATGGCTTATCATAATTTCAAAGCTAAATTCAAATATACAGAAGTAAAACGAGACGGCGATTTTATATTCATTAAAACCAAACAACATTTTCGGAAAGGGCAGTATCTGAGTATGGAAATGGATTACGACGGCTGCCCTCAGATTGCCGAAAATACCCCTTGGGACGGTGGTTGGGTGTTTGCAAAAGATGGTAAAGGACGCCCATGGATGAGTGTGGCTCAGGAGGACAAAGGGCTTAGCCTCTGGTTGCCGTGCAAAGATATATGGCGTGACGAGCCGGAGAACGGAATAACAATGACGGTGATTACCCCAAAAGATATGGTGGGGATTGGGAACGGTCGTCTGATTTCCACGAAGTCCTTGGGCAACAAAAAACACTACAAATGGCGTGTGATAAATCCTATTAACGATTATTCTATCGTGCCAAGTGTAGGGTATTATGCCCATTTTTCAGATGTATTCAATGGAGAAAAAGGAAAACTTAATCTTGATTATTGGGTGCTGGACTACAATTTAGAAAAAGCCCGAAAGCAATTCAAGCAGGTCAATTCTATGCTGGAAGCCTTTGAATATTGGTTTGGAGCGTATCCTTTTTACGAAGATTCTTATAAAGTGGTAGATGAACCTTATCTCGGAATGGAGCATCAGAGCAATATCGCCTATGGCAATGGCTACCAAAACGGCTATGCGGGCAAAGACTGGTCCGATAGCGGCGTGGGGCTCAAGTGGGATTTCATCATCGTCCACGAGTCTGGGCACGAATGGTTTGCGAATAATATCACAGCTAAAGACCGTGCAGATATGTGGATTCACGAGAGTTTTACCTGTTACAGCGAAACCCTTTTTACGCAGTATGTTTTTGGCAAGGCAGAGGCAGAAAAGTACATTATAGGCATCCGAAAAAATATCCAAAACGATAAACCTATTATCGGGCATTATGGAGTGGACAACGAAGGGAGTGGTGATATGTATTGGAAAGGAGCAAGTATGGTGCATACCATCAGAACGGTTATTAATGACGATAATAAATTTAGAACCATCCTAAGAGGGTTAAACAAAACATTTTATCATAAAACAGTAACTTCCGATGAGGTAGAAAGTTATATCAATGAGCATTCGGGGATAGATTTTAGCACAGTGTTTAGGCAGTATCTTACCACGACAAAAGTTCCTATTTTAGAATACCAACAAAACAGCAATGTATTAAGATACCGATGGCGAGATGTAGTGAAAGGATTTGACTTGCCATTAAGGATCAATGACGGTGCAGAGGTTATTATTCCGGCAGAGCAATGGCAAGAGACCACCCTCAAATCATCGACACCGGTAAACTTTGATATCAACTACTATGTACATTATCAAAAATTAGATTCAATTCTTAGGTAAGGAGCTTAAAAAGGTATTTCGTCGCTCCTTCTATCTATCTCTAATTTTAGACGATGGGCGGTATCAAAGTCTTCTTTTTCCACCGCTTCTGCTAATTGTCTTTCCAGTTCTGCTAAAGAAAATTGAGGCTCTCTGTGGTTATCTTCTTCGTGTTCAGGCGTATTAGGGGTTGCAAAATCCAGAAGAATTCCAGCACTTTCCAGCACTTCAGAAGTGGTATATATAGGGACTTTAAAGCGGACAGCAAGTGCTATGGCATCAGAGGTGCGAGCATCTAAAACAAGTGCCTCTTCGGTTGTTTTGTTTCTGAAATTGATATTAGAGAAGAATACTCCGTCTATTATTTTGTAAATCAAAACAGACTCTATCTGAAACTCTGCAGCAGAGATAAAAGAGGCAAATAAATCGTGGGTAAGAGGTCTGTCGGGCTTCAAATCGTTTTCCAATCCCAAGGAAATAGCTTGAGCTTCGAAGCTACCGATGACTACCGGAAGCTTGATAGTAGAATTTTCTTCCTCTAAAAGCAAGGCGTAAGCACCATTCTGCGATTGGCTGTAGGTGATGCCCTTTACGATCAATTTTTTATAATTCATAGCATCTACAAAGATAAGAAAAATGTTTTATAATGTGGATGTTCAACTTAAAAATATTACCGAAAAAGAAATTTTTGATAAGTGATTTCTAAGATTATTCTGTGATAAAAAAAAATAAAAATTTTCATATTCTCGTGAAAATATGTATTTTCGCGAATTGATTTTAAATACTATAATTAAATGGCAGTTTTAAGTGAAATAAGAAAAAGACCATGGATTCTTATGGGCGTTATCGCTTTAGCTCTTCTTGCATTCTTGATTAACCCATCGAGTTTACAGAAAGCATTTGGCACAAATCCAAATATTTTAGGAAAGGTTAATGGCGATGAAATTACCAGAGACGAATTTAATCAGCAGCTTACAATGCTTCAAAATCAAGCTCAGAGTCAAGGGCAGCCTACTGCCGGTTTAGAAGAACAAGCGTGGCAAAGCCTTGTGCAGTCTAAACTTATCAAACAGCAATTTGATAAATTAGGGCTTAAAATGACGGATGATTTCTTTTGGAATCAGATTCAGTACGATCCTATGTTTGCCCAAAACCCTCAGTATTTTGACGCAAAAGGAAACTTCAAGGTTACAGAGCTTAAAAAACAAATAGAGCAGCTTAGAACAAGCGGCAAAGCCCAAGAGTACAACCAGTGGTTGAATATCAGAAAATCCATTGAATACAGGATAATGGCAAGGCAGGTATTGGGGAATGTCGTGGGTGCTATTACCACAAGCAAACCAGAGGCGAGTCTGTTGCTTAAAAATAGAGATCAAGTAGCAGATATTAGCTATGTGAAAATTGATTATGCTGCCTATGCCCAAAAACATCCGGTAAAAGTAACGACCAAAGATCTGGCAGACTTTATAAAAAAGCATCCTATAGCATTCAAAACAGAGGCTGCAAGAAACATAGCTGTTGCTTATTTTCCTGCCACACCAAGTGCTAATGATGATAGTCTTGCGCTTAAACAACTTAATCAATTATACAAAACTGACGAAGAAAACTTTACAAATACTAAAAATGACTCTTTGTTTGTGGAAATCAATTCTGAAGCACCTGTGAAATATCAATATGTTTCTATCCAAGATGTTCCGCAGGAAGCTCAGGAATTCGTTAAATCTGCAAGTGTAGGGCAATACTTCGGACCATATAAATCAGGAGAGAAATATTATGTAACTAAATTGGAAGGGAAAACAGAAGCTACGCTTCCAAAGCATATTTTAATCTCTTATGCAGGAACCGATGTGGCGAAGCAATACCCTTCTATCAAGAGAACTAAAGAACAAGCTAAAAAATTAGCAGATAGTATAGCTGCCGCAGTGAAAGCAGATCCTAATAAATTCAATGAATTTGTGGGGCTTTCCGCAGATGTTAATTCAGCCAGACAAGGCGGTCTTTTGCAGTGGGCTGTTGCCGGTCATAGCGGTATGGTAAAACCTTTTGCCGATTGGATAGACTCTAATCCTAAGGATGCAGTAGGTGTCGTGGAAACCCAGTTTGGTTACCATATTATCGTTAATCAAAACAAAATGCCTGTTTATAAAATTGCCAACTTGGCAAAAGACATTACAGCATCTAAAAATACTCAGGATAAAATATATGCAGATGCCAATAAATTTATCCAAAGTGTGCAAGGAAAAAGCTTTAATGATTTTTCTAATTTAGCTAAAAAAGGTAATTATATTTTCCTTAATCCAAAACAAGTTAATCGTTTTCAGGGAGCTATACCGGGATTAGGGACAGATAAAGACGATGCTGTTTTGGCTTGGGCGTTTGATAAGAAAACCAATAGAGGAGATACCAATATATTCACTACAAGCGATGGGGGGTATATCGTAGCGTATCTTAATGGTAAACAGGAGGCAGGGCTTTCTGATCCCGAAACAGTAAGAGATAGAATAGAAGATATTGTAAAAAATGAGATCATTGGAAAACAAATCAGTGAGCAGATAAAAAATGCAAAAGCAGGTTCATTAGAGAAGGTTGCATCGATGTTTGGTGTTACTGTTCAAGAAGGGCAAATCAATATACTGAATCCTTCTATAGGAAATGCGATGGAGCCTAAAGTTGCAGGTGCCGCATTTGGCATGGAAAAAGGACATTTGTCTATGCCGGTGGAAGGTAATACAGGGGTATTTGTTTTGGTAAGGAAAAATATTACTGAAAATAAACAGCCCGGAGATGTGGAACAAATCATACAGATGGTGAACCAACAAGGGGCACAGATGTTTAGCCAAAGCCTTATGAAGAGTTTAGAAAATAGTGCAGACATTAAAGATTACAGGATCGAAGTATTCAGTAATAAGGAACAAAACTAAATTTAGATTTGTTATAAATAGATAATAAGAGCGGCTAAATGGCCGCTTTTTTGATGTTGAAAATTAAAAATCTTATCTTTGCTGAATAAATAAACACAATGAAGTATTCTAAAGAATTAAAAGCAGGGCTTATCACTCTGTTAGCGATAGTAGGGTTTGGAGTTTTGTATCAATTTATGAAGGGGAAAAGTATTTTTACCACAGATGATGTCTATTATATAAAATATGATAATGTACAAGGGCTGGCTGTTTCAGATGCAGTCTCCATCAATGGTCTAAAAGTGGGGCAGGTAGACAAGATTATACCAATAACCAATAAAGATGGGCGTATTACCTTTGTCGCAAAAATATTGGTGGATAAAGAATTTAAATTTTCCAAAAATTCTATAGCACAGATATTTGAACCCGGACTGATGTCGGGGAAAGAAATTAAAATCAATTTGGTCTATGATAACACAGAAGCAAAATCCGGAGATACTTTATCTGGAAATTATCAGGTTTCTACGATTAACAGCTTGTCTTCACAAGTGAAACCGGTAAAAGATCAATTAACCAGTGTTTTAGCAAAATTGGATTCTACTTTGGCAAGTACCAATAAAATAGTAGATGAGCAAAATAGACAAGAGATTAGGCTGTTGCTCAGTAATCTTAATAAAACGGTTGAGTCTTACCGACAAACTTCGGTGAATGCCAATAATCTTTTGACGAAGAATGAACCAAAGATAGAAACAATGCTGGATAATGCCAATCAAGCTACGATGAGTGCAAAGGAAGCTTTGGATAAATACGGAAAAGTGGCAGAGAGCGTAGATGTACAGAAACTTAATCAGACGATTGATAATCTTAATCAGACCTCGTCTAAATTAAATCAAATCATTTCTCAAGTCAATTCCGGAGAGGGATCCTTAGGTAAATTGACAAAAGACGATCAACTTTATAACAACCTTAATAAAACTTCTGAAAATCTAAATTCATTAGTGAAAGATATAAAAGAAAACCCTAAACGCTATCTTAATATATCTGTTTTTGGTAAATAAAATCTAAGAGGATGCAATATATCGATAATATCATATTTGTTATTTGTATCGCTACCGGTTTTGGACTTTTTGCTAAAAGTTTGAAGGAAATATACCGCAATATAAAACTTGGAAGATCCGTCACTCGTTCGGATTATAAAAAGCAACGATGGAAAGTAATGGCAAAAATTGCATTGGGGCAGGGTAAGATGACGAAACGTCCCATAGCTGGAGTATTGCATATTATGGTTTATGCGGGGTTTATGATTATCAATCTTGAAATGATTGAAATCCTTGTAGATGGAATTTTTGGTACACACCGTTTTTTATCTATGATTCTTGGGCATACGCTCTACAACGGATTTACTGCGACATTAGAAGTGATGGCGCTTTTGGTAACCTTCTCGGTGGTTGTATTCTTTATCAGAAGGAATGCGATGCATATCCGAAGGTTTAATATGAAAGAGATGTTTGGTTGGCCCAAGCACGATGCCAATTGGATTCTTGTAATAGAATTTGTTTTAATGATGGCGTTCTTTACAATGAATGCCTCTGATTACCAGCTACAGCTAAGGCATATTCTGCCGGAGCATGGTTATTTCCCATTTAGCAGTCATTTAGGATTTTTCGGATATTTCGGGAATACGGCATTGGAGTTTATGGAGCGTGGAGCGTGGTGGCTGCATATTTTAGGGGTATTATTCTTTATGAATTACCTCTATTATTCCAAGCATTTACATATTATTCTTGCCTTTCCGAATACTTGGTATTCTAATCTTAATTCGAAAGGAGAGCTTGATAATTTGGAGTCTGTAACTAAGGAAATTAAACTGATGATGGATCCTAATGCAGACCCTTACACCACGTCGCCAGAGACAGAGGGCGGAGTACCTGCGAAATTCGGAGCGGAGGATATCTTTGATTTAGACCAAGTTCAGTTGCTGAATGCTTATACTTGTACAGAGTGTGGGAGATGTACCGTCTCTTGTCCGGCTAATATTACAGGGAAAAAATTGTCCCCAAGACGCATAATGATGGCAACAAGGGATAGAGTAGAGGATGTAGGGAGAAATATTAATAAAAACGGGAAATTTGTAGATGATAATAAAAAACTTTTAGACGACTATATTTCTCGTGAGGAACTTTGGGCTTGTACTACTTGTAATGCTTGTGTGGAGGCGTGTCCGGTGCTTATCAGCCCATTATCTATTATTATTGAGATGAGGCGGTTTCTGGTAATGGAACAGTCGGCAGCACCTCAGGAGCTCAACCTGATGATGACCAATGTGGAAAACAATGCGGCACCTTGGCAATATAATCAAGCGGACAGACTGAATTGGGCGAATGAAAATTAATAATAGTTCAAAAAAGCTATCTTAATTAAGTAAAGATAGCTTTTGTATTTCGGTGGGTATGTAAATTTAGTTAATAGGTTAGTTCAATAGGATTGTTTTTCTTTTTGGCTCTGTTTTGAACTTTCTTTATGGCATCTGAACCAATGAAAATGCCAGATTTTCTAAGTTCTTCACCTAAATTATTAATGTGATTTTTTTAGCATTCAAATATTCTTTTTTCGTTACATTTTTGCTGTTAATTTGGCGATTTTCTAATTCAATAGTTTTATGACGCTTAGAGAGATTTTTAAAACTAATTAACTCAAATTTATAGAATCCTTTTGTATCTTCTATTTTAATTATAAGCCCGGGTAAGCCACTAAATTTGTAAGGACCTTCCGATAGAGGAATATCTTTAGCATACCAAGCTTTGTATTGTCTTCCTCCATAGTTTGTATATGCTACCCCACAATCTATATTTGCAATCTTATCATTTTCATTAGATATTTTCCATGTCAAATTAGGATGTTCAACATAATGCACTGAAAGTTTTGCTGAAATATCATTATAAAATAAGAGTTCATTGTTAGAATAATTTTTAACAATTCTATAAGGAAAAGCGGTCTTAGGGAACTTAGATAAATCCAAAATTGCTACACTATTACCTTCTTTAATATACGAGTTCTTTATAGAATCTCTTTTGTATTTATTGGTACTTAAGAAAAGAGATTTGTTTTTACCAATAAGTAATAGGAATTCCTCACTATCTTTACTGTAGATATTGGTAGAATCATTTTGGTAATTTAGCCAGTACTCACACTGTATTTTCAAGCTGTCTATAGCTTTTTCTTGTGCATAAAGAAAATTAACACTTGTGACTAACAATAGAAAGATATATCTCATTTTTTTGAATTAATAGAGTGTCCGAAAAGGCGAACATATTTTCTGAGAATAGAATCAGATGTGAATATTTTAGTAAGAGTGTTCAGAACTTTTTGGACACTCCGATGTTATTTATTTCCCACAAATTTCATCATCGGCCTGTAAAATTAAATTTACAACTCCGGAGTAGAGTCTCCACATGCTATGCCATGTATGCTACAAGATAGTGTAAAAGGGAAACAACCACTTTCATTTTGTTCTTTTGACGAACAGTTTTTTTCTGTTTTTTCTGATACCTTTTTATTGACTTTATCGTCAATATTGCCATCTTTTGCGGCAGCTGATCCTACAACTAATAATGTTGCGATAAAAAAAGATTTTTTTCATAATATTAAATTTAAGAATTTGTACTTGACAAATATAATGGTGTTTTTTTATATCACAAACAATAAAAACTTTTTTTTATTCAATATGCAAGTGAATATTGTCCAGAAAAACTTTTATATATTTGTAAATTATTAGAATTATATGGTAATAAAAACAATGGCAGAATATGCCGCCGAAGGAAGAGCCCCCGAAGTACTTTTTTGGGTGGGCTGTGCTGGCAGTTTTGATGACCGTGCTAAGAAAATTACCCGAGCGTTCTGTAAAATTCTCAGTCATATAGGCGTAGAGTTTGGCGTATTGGGACAGGAAGAAAGTTGCACCGGAGATCCTGCAAAAAGAGCCGGAAACGAGTTTGTCTTTCAGATGATGGCGCTTACAAATATTGAAATCCTTAATGCTTATGAGGTTAAAAAAATCGTAACGGCTTGCCCTCATTGTTTCAACACTCTTAAAAATGAATATCCGGGATTGGGGGGGCATTATCAGGTGATGCACCATACTCAGTTTTTGAAACAATTGATGGAGGAAGGGAGGCTGAAAGTAGAAGGCGGAAGTTTCCAAGGAAAAAAAATCACCTTTCACGACCCTTGTTATCTCGGTAGAGGAAACGGAGAATACGAAGCGCCAAGACAACTTTTGCAGAAATTAGACGCAGAGCTGGTGGAGATGAAACGCTGCCGCCAGAATGGGCTTTGCTGTGGAGCAGGTGGTGCACAGATGTTCAAAGAACCGGAGAAAGGGAAAAAAGATATCAATATAGAAAGAACAGAAGAAGCACTGAAAGAAAATCCCAATATCATAGCGACGGGATGCCCTTTCTGTAATACGATGATGACCGATGGCGTGAAGCACTTTAATAAGAATACGGAGATAGTAGTAAAAGACATTGTAGAATTATTGGCAGACGCCAAAGAACTTTAATACTTTTGATTATGAAAATTGACGAAAGCAATATTGTAGAGACTAATGACTATCGGGTGCTGATATACCCTGCATCTCGCCCGTTCACGGCGAAAGAGAGTAAAGTCATTACCGAAAAACTATTTGATTTTCTATCGACTTGGGCAGCTCATGGTAAGCCACTATCTTCATCTTTCAAGATTGAAAAAAATCAGTTCATTATAGTAACTGTAGATGAGGACAAAGAGTCGGCGTCCGGTTGTTCCATTGATGCCTTGGGCGGTGTAATGAGAGAGCTGGACAGTGCATTTAGTTTTGGTCTTTTTGATAGAATGAAAGCCTATTATCTACAAGACAACAAAGTGAAAACACTTCCTCTAAAAGACTTCAAAGAGGGATTGAGAAACGGCACTATCCCTCATAATATAGAAGTATTTGATTTTTCAAAATCTACTTATGTTGCTTTTTTATCAGATTTTCTTTTACCGCTAAAAAGAAGCTGGGCGGGGATTTATGTAGATTAAAAAGCTCTATTTTTAGATTAGCCGCCTAAATTTTGATAGTTAAATCTTACTCATTGTAAATGAAATGGATTTCGCTAATAAATGTGTATTTTCGCTTTATCGTTTATGAAGAAAAAAATACTATTTGTTGTCTATGTAAGTACTTAATATGAGAAAATTTATCAAAAATTTTATTGATAATAAAGGTGTTTGGGTAATGTTTTCTTTGGTATTGGTCAAAGTTGGTTTTTTTGTGATGAATATTCTCATTATCAGATGGCTTACAAAAGAAGATTATGGCAGAATTTACATAGCAATTAATTATGTAAGTTTTTTTATGGCTATGGTAGGAATGGGAAATTATCAAGGAGTTTTGAGGTACAATTCTATAATGAAAAAAGGGAGGAAGAGTACCTTGATTAAGGATTATGCGATGGGAGAGGGGCTCAAGAGACAAATGCTCTTAAACATAGGGATGCTGATATTGGCATTTGTGTTTTTTGGTAGTAGATTTAGTATTTTGGAAATTATAGCGTGGCTGAGTATCCGTTTCTTAGGGTTTTATTTTTTAGAGTTTGCCAAGGTAGAAGCCCGTTCGGATTTTGATAATAAAAAATTTGTATTGTACGATGTTTCTTATACTTTGTCTTCGTTGATTTTAGGAATAGGGCTGACTTATTTTTTCGGTGCAAAGGGTTACCTCACCAGCCTTTGTGTAAGTCCTTATGTTTTGTTTTTGTTCAAAAGGTTTCGCTTTAGCTTTCGCCGCCCTGAGATAGATTTTAATTTCAAAGAATTTTGGCACTTTTCGTGGGTAACGGCACTTACCACTCAGATATCAGGTTGGATTTTTATGTTGGATATTTTTATGATAGGAAATATGCTGCCCAATACTTCTGTTGTGGATTATAGGGTGGCATCTATTATCCCGTTCAATCTATTGTTCATAGGTCAAATATTTATGCAAACAGACTATCCCAAGCTGTGCAAAGAACATAGAAACATTCCTTTTCTCAAAAAGTATATTACCAATTATACCTTGGTGATGCTCGCATTTTCTGTGATAATATTTTTGGTGTCTCATTTTTTCTCTACGGAAATATTAGGAATTTTTGGTAAAAATTATAAAGACTCATCGTTGTTCAATATTTTAATTTTTGGAACGATGTCTGCTTTGCTCGTGAGGATTCCTTATGGCAATTTTTTGGCAGCATTGGGGAAATCTCATTGGAACTTGCTCATCGCCATTTTTATCAATCTATTCATTGTCGCAGGACTTTATTTTGTAATTCCAAAGTATGGGCTAAAAGGTGTGGCGTATTTTACGGTAGGTACAATCACTCTTTCCGGTGTTCTTTCTATGATGGCGTTCTTCCACGAAATAAAAAAATCCAATACCTTTGCAGAATGAAAAAAATATTGATTTTAATAATTTTAGGCGTTGCTGTTTCTTCTTGTAGAAAAGAAAATGTTCCTTCTCAAAAAATAGAGCAGGTTTTAAATATTTATGTGAAAAACAGTACAGGGAAAGATTTGTTGAATCCGAAAGATTCTACCAATTATATCTCGGTTTCTGCTGTTGATTTAAATGCCGATATAGATGGGGTGCAAGTGCCTTTGAACATTATGCAGAACGATAGTATCTATTTTTTACAATATATTGCCGGAGCGAGGCGTATTCTCAAAGATTCTTTATCTAAAGACGAGAAAACTTATTCTTCCGATATTGTCTTAAGTTTTAATAAAAACGTCAATCAACAGCTGGTGTCTACTACCGATACGTTAGGTTTGGAGTATTTTTGGTCGCCTTCTATGTTTAGACTTTCAGATGTGAAGCTCAATAATGTATCCCTCAAAAAAGGAAAATCAGGAAATCCTACAGAGGTGGTTATCGTCAAATAAAAATCGTAAATTTGCCTCACGAATTTCATTATTTATAAATAAAGATTAAAAATAAAATGTTACAAGTCCAATTTCTACGTGATAACAAAACGCGTGTTTTAGAAGGTTTAGATAAAAGAAATTTCAAAGAAAAGCACTTGGTAGAAGATGCCGTTTCTTTGGACGACCAAAGAAAGAAAATTCAGTTTGAGTTGGATGAGAATCTCGCTCAGATGAATAAAATATCCAAAGAAATAGGGCAGCTGATGAAAGAAGGCAAAAGAGAAGAAGCGGACCAAGCAAAAGCCCAAACGGCAAACTATAAAGAGAGTATCAAAGAGCTGCAACAGTCGCTTTCTGAAACAGAGGAAAAGCTGAAATCCGTTCTGTACCTTATTCCAAATATCCCTTGCGACAAAGTGGTAGCGGGGACTTCTGCCGATGATAACGAAATTGTATATCAGTCTCAGGAGGTGAAAGGAATAGGAGAGGGGGCGGTTCCTCACTGGGAATTGGCACAAAAATATAATCTTATAGATTTTGAATTGGGGGTAAAGATTGCCGGAGCCGGTTTCCCTGTTTATTTGGGCAAGGGAGCGCGTTTGCAGAGGGCATTAGTGCAGTATTTCCTTGATAAAAATACAGATGCGGGATACCTTGAGGTAAATCCGCCTCATGTGGTAAACGAAGCATCGGGGTATGGTACCGGGCAGCTGCCTGATAAAGAGGGACAAATGTATTTTGTAAATGAGGATAACCTATACCTTATCCCGACTGCAGAGGTGCCGGTAACTAATATTTATCGTGATGTCATCCTTGATGAAAAGCAATTGCCTATAAAAAATACGGCTTTTTCTCAGTGCTATCGTAGAGAAGCGGGAAGCTATGGTGCTCATGTAAGGGGGCTCAATAGATTGCATCAGTTTGAGAAAGTGGAAATCGTAAGAATAGAAAAACCGGAAAATTCTTATGCTGCATTAGATGAGATGGTGAAGCATGTTCAAGGGCTATTGGAAGACTTGGAACTGCCTTATCGTATATTGAGATTGTGCGGAGGAGATATGGGCTTTACTTCTGCGCTGACTTATGATTTTGAAGTGTGGAGTGCTGCGCAAGAAAAATGGCTGGAGGTATCTTCTGTATCAAATTTTGAAAGTTTTCAGGCCAACCGTTTGAAATGCCGTTTCAAATCAGGTGAAGGAAAATCTCAATTGGTGCATACGCTAAATGGCTCTGCAATGGCATTACCGAGAATAATGGCCGCGTTGTTGGAAAACAACCAAACCCCGGACGGTATCAAGATTCCAAAAAAAATTGCAGAATATACGCGGTTTGATAAAATTGATTAAAAAAAAATAAACAATCCTTCTGTTGAAAAATAGAAGGATTGTTTATTATTAAGAGTTGTAGAATTATTACATCTCCTTTTTCAAAAATTTTCCTGTTAGGGATTTTTTGTTTTTTATAATTTCTTCCGGTGTACCTTCTGCTACTATTTTTCCACCGCTTTTTCCCCCTTCTGGACCTATGTCTATGATATGGTCGGCAAGTTTTATCACATCCATATTATGCTCGATAATAATGAACGAATTACCTAAATTCACAAGTCTATCGATGGCTTCCATCAAAATTTTTATATCTTCAAAATGCAATCCTGTAGTCGGTTCGTCCAAAATATAGAGTGTGTTACCGGTTTGCTTTTTGGCTAGTTCGGTAGCGAGTTTTATACGCTGTGCTTCTCCACCGGATAGAGTAGTGGATTGCTGTCCGAGGGTAATGTATCCCAATCCTACATCTTGGAGGGTTTTAATTTTATTGTAAATTTTAGGAATGGGGTGGAAAAACTCAGAAGCCTCATCGATGGTCATTTCAAGGATATTAGAGATAGATTTTCCTTTATACCTGATTTCAAGTGTTTCACGATTAAAGCGTTTCCCGTTACAGGTTTCGCAGTGGACATAGACATCCGGCAAGAAGTTCATTTCAATTACTTTTAGTCCTCCGCCTTGGCAGGTTTCGCAGCGTCCGCCTTTCACATTAAAGGAAAATCTTCCAGGTTTATAGCCTCGTATTTTACTCTCCGGAAGTTCTGCGAATAGAGCCCTAATATCGGTGAAAATACCGGTGTAAGTGGCAGGGTTAGAGCGTGGTGTTCTTCCGATAGGGGTTTGGTCCACATCTACGATTTTGTCTATGTTTTCTATCCCTTCAATGGATTTGTAGGGCAGTGGTTCTTGGATACTGTGGTAGAAATGCTTATTGAGGATAGGATAGAGGGTTCCATTGATTAAGGATGATTTTCCGCTTCCAGATACCCCTGTAACTACCACCAGCTTTCCGAGAGGGATGTTTAGTGTTACATTTTTTAGATTGTTGCCTGTGGCTCCTTTCAGGATAATATTTTTGCCATTGCCCTCTCTTCGGTTTTTAGGGATTTCAATGTTTTTTTTACCCGTAAGATAATCGGCGGTAATGGTATCGGCTTTTATTAAATCTTTCGGGCTGCCTTGCCAAAGGATTTTTCCGCCGTGTATTCCGGCTTTTGGTCCTATGTCCAAAACATGGTCGGCTTCCAAGATAATGTCTTTGTCGTGCTCTACTACTAAAACAGAATTGCCTATATCCCTCAAGTTTTTCAGAGAGTGGATTAGCCTTTCATTATCTCTTTGGTGTAAGCCGATAGAAGGTTCATCTAAAATATAGAGAACATTGACGAGCTGAGAACCGATCTGAGTGGCTAATCTTATACGCTGGGATTCTCCTCCGGAGAGTGTTTTGCTACTTCGGCTGAGGCTGAGGTATTCTAATCCTACATCTAATAAAAATTGCAGGCGGGTTTCTATTTCTTTTAGAATTTCGTTGGCAATGATTTTATTTTTAGCACTAAATTTATTTTTTATCTGTTTGGTCCAATCTTTAAGTTCTGTAAGGCTCATTGCATTTACTTCCGCAATATTTTTTCCGTCAATGCGGAAAGCCAAGCTCTCTTTTTGCAAGCGTGTGCCGTTACATTCCGGGCAAGTTTCTTCAGAAGAAAATAGGCGTTCTATTTTTGCAGCTTCGTGGTTATCTGTATTTTCTATTATTTTTTCTAAAATGGGGATTATTCCGTCGAAGTTTATTTTAAGTTTTTTAGAGATACCGGCGTGTTTCAGGCTTTTTGTGATTTCTTTTTGGCAGCCGTAGAAAATCATATTTTTTACTTCTTTTGGTAGGTCTTTGAAAGGAGTTGTAAGGCTGAGGTCGGATAATTCTAAAATATTTGTAATTTGAGATTTTATCCATTTAGTATTGCTTAGTACTTCCAAAGGGGATAAAGTTTTAAGGGTGGAGAAGTCCGGATTTTCTATAATATTTTCTTCTCTGATTTTTTTTACGGTTCCTAATCCTTTGCAAGTAGGGCAGCTTCCTTTCGGCGAATTAAAAGAGAAGGTATTGGGCTCCGGTATAGGAAGGGCATTTCCGGTAGATACATCCATTAAGTTTTTCGAAAAGTATCGGAACTCGTTATCCCCAAACTTTTGGATCATTACTACACCTTCTCCCATCTCTAGAGCTGTTTTTAGGGATTTTTCCATTCGGCTTTCGGTATTGCTTTCACCTATAATCCACCGGTCTATTACTACTTCTATGTCGTGGGTTTTGTAGCGGTCTAGTTTTAGGTCGTATTCTATATCTTGGAGTTCTCCGTCTATTCGTGCTTGGGAATATCCTTTTTTAGCCAATTGTACGAAAAGCTCGTGATAATGCCCCTTTCGGGAACGAATGAGGGGAGCTAGCAACAATATTTTTTCTCCGTTGTAGGTTTCTTTTATTTTTTCTAAAATTTGTTCAGGAGTGTGGCTTACAAGCAGTTCTCCCGATTTCAAGGAATACGCATCGGATACTCTAGCAAAAAGAAGCCTTAGAAAATCATAGAGTTCTGTTACTGTGCCTACGGTAGATCTTGGATTCTTGTTGGTGGTTTTTTGTTCGATAGCAATTACGGGCGAGAGTCCCTCAATTTTATCTACATCAGGACGTTCCAGACCTCCAAGGAATTGCCGTGCGTATGCCGAAAAAGTTTCTATATAGCGTCTTTGTCCTTCTGCGAATATGGTATCAAAAGCCAGCGAAGACTTTCCACTGCCGGAGAGTCCAGTGATGACCACGAGTTCGTTTCTTGGGATTTTTACATCAATGTTTTTCAGATTGTGCTCTCGTGCACCGTATATTTCTATGAATTCTTTTTCGTTCATCTTGCAAAGTTAATAAGAATAGATTTAAGGAAGAGCATCGTACATTCTTTATTGTTGTGTCTAAATGGCAGTGGGGAAATGTCTAAATGGCATATTTGAATTGTCGGAATAATTATTGACTGCTCTCTCAAAATATGCAGGTTGAGAATTTCATTATTCGAATAATGTATATGAATATATATACTTATTATAATAAACAAAATAATTGTATATTTGCGATTGCATATTGATGTGGTTTTAGACTAAAATAGACAAAAAACAGTGTGGTTACTGGCTTTTTATTGAGCAAAACATATGTTTTTTGTTGGTGAAAACCACTAGATTGATTATTAAATAAAATACTTTTCAAAAATATAGATTATGTATTGGACATTAGAACTTGCATCTTATTTAAGTGACGCTCCATGGCCTATGACTAAGGCAGAGCTTATAGACTATGCCATTAGAACGGGAGCTCCTATGGAAGTGGTAGAAAATCTCCAAGCTATAGAAGATGAAGGAGAAATCTACGAAAGCATAGAAGAGGTATGGTCGGACTATCCTACGGATGAAGACTTCCTCTGGAATGAAGACGAATATTAAAAATTAAAAATGATACAGGTAGTCCTGCTTGCTGTCTGTATCATTTAATTTATAATCCTAAGCAGAATAATGCCATTCTAAAATTGGCTAAAATAAATTTATTATGAGTTTTTTTAATACAATTCTCAAAGGTTTTTTAGGTAATAAAAATGAAAAAGATCTAAAAGAAGTAAGAAAAATAGTAGCTAAAATAAAAGCCTTTGAGCCTAAAATAGAACAGCTGTCGGATCAAGAGCTTAGACAAAAAACTATTGAATTTCAAGATAAAATAAAGTCTGCAACAGATAAGGTAACTTCTCTAATCTCCGAGCTTAAAGAAAAAATACAATCTACTACAGATGTAGATGAAAAAGAAGGCTATTTCGAGAGAATAGAAGTCTTGAAAAAAGAAGCTTACCAAATAGAGGAAAAGGTACTACAAGAGATCTTACCAGAGGCTTTCGCTGTAGTGAAAGATACCGCCAGAAGATGGGCTAAAAATGGAGAAATAAGAGTAAAAGCTACGGATAGAGATAGAGAATTGGCTGCCACAAAAGACTTCGTGAAAATAGAAGGTGATGAGGCGGTATGGCTTAACCATTGGGATGCTGCCGGTACAAGTGTGGAATGGGATATGGTTCACTACGATGTACAGTTCATAGGCGGTGTGGTACTACACAACGGAAAAATTGCCGAGATGGCAACAGGTGAAGGTAAAACCCTTGTGGGAACTTTGCCTATATACCTTAACGCATTACCGGGAAGAGGGGTGCATGTGGTTACAGTAAACGACTATCTTGCCCGGAGGGACTCTGCGTGGATGGGACCTTTATACGAATTTCACGGGCTTTCCATAGACTGTATAGACAATCACCAGCCGAATTCGGATGCCAGAAGAAAAGCTTACCAATGCAATATTACCTATGGTACAAATAACGAGTTCGGGTTTGACTATCTAAGGGATAATATGGTAACCAATCCTAATGAAATGGTTCAGGGAGAGCTCAACTATGCTATCGTGGATGAGGTAGACTCTGTACTTATTGACGATGCGAGAACACCGCTCATCATTTCAGGTCCTGTACCTCAGGGAGATAAACACGAATTTGATTTGCTAAAACCTTCGGTGGATAGAATTGTTAATATTCAGAAAAAAACGGTTTCTAATATCTTTCACGAAGCGAAGAAGCTCATCGCACAAGGCAATACCAAAGACGGCGGATTCAAATTACTCCAAGCGTACAGAGGATTGCCAAAAAACAGACAACTTATCAAATTCCTTTCCGAAACAGGGAACAAATCTTTGTTGCAAAAAGTAGAGGCGCAATATATGCAGGACAATAACCGCGATATGCCTAAAGTGGATAAAGACCTCTATTTTGTGATTGATGAGAAAAACAATCAAATAGACCTTACAGACAAAGGTGTAGAATATATGTCTCAAGGAAACTCGGATCCTCACTTCTTCGTCCTTCAAGATATAGGAACGGAGATTGCGGAACTTGAGGCTAAAAATCTTTCCAAAGAAGAAGAGTTTGCCCAAAAAGAAGAATTGTACAGGGAATACGCCATTAAATCTGAAAGAATTCACACACTTAACCAATTGCTAAAAGCTTATACATTATTCGAAAAAGATGATGAATATGTAGTGATAGACGGGGAGGTGAAAATAGTGGATGAACAAACAGGGCGTATAATGGAAGGACGCCGTTACTCCGACGGATTGCACCAAGCCATCGAAGCAAAGGAGAATGTGAAAATAGAAGCAGCAACTCAAACTTTTGCTACCATTACGCTTCAGAACTACTTTCGTATGTACAATAAGCTGTCCGGAATGACCGGTACCGCAGAAACAGAGGCCGGAGAGTTTTGGGAGATCTACAAATTAGATGTAGTGGTAATTCCTACTAACAGACCGATACAAAGACACGACAGACAAGACCTCGTGTATAAAACCAATCGTGAAAAGTATAATGCAGTTATAGAAGAGATAGAGAGGCTGACTTCCCAAGGGCGTCCTGTCCTTGTGGGAACTACTTCTGTGGAAATCTCACAGCTGCTTTCCAGAGCATTACAACTAAGAAAAATAAAACACCAAGTTCTTAATGCCAAACTACACAAGCAAGAAGCCGAAATCGTAGCAGAAGCAGGTGGTGCAGGAGTAGTAACTATCGCAACCAATATGGCAGGGCGTGGTACCGACATTAAACTTAAAGACCATGTGAAAGAGGCAGGAGGACTTGCCATCATCGGTACGGAAAGACACGACTCAAGACGTGTGGACAGACAGCTAAGAGGGCGTGCTGGGCGTCAAGGAGACCCAGGAAGTTCTCAGTTCTATGTTTCATTGGAGGACAACCTAATGCGTCTATTCGGTTCCGAAAGAATAGCCAAAATGATGGACAAAATGGGGCATAAAGAAGGAGAAGTGATCCAGCATTCTATGATTACCAAGTCTATCGAAAGAGCTCAGAAAAAAGTAGAAGAAAATAACTTCGGTATTCGTAAGAGACTTTTGGAGTATGACGATGTTATGAATAAGCAGAGAGATGTTATTTACAAGAGAAGAAAAAATGCACTCTTCGGAGATCATTTGAAGTATGATATCAATAATATGATTTTTGATGTAGCTCATTCTGTGGTTTCAGCAACTAAAGTGGAGAATAACTATAAGGAATTTGAATTTGAAATTATTAAATACTTTACGATGGAATCTCCTGTTTCTGAAAATGATTTCAAAAACAAATCCGTAGAAGATCTTACTCAGATTGTTTATAAAAAGGCAGCAGAAGACTATCAAATGAAGCTCAATTTGCTGAAAGAAAAATCTTTCCCAATTATCGAGAATGTATATCAAAATCAAGGTAATATGTTCAAGATGATACAAGTGCCTTTCAGTGACGGCATCAAAACAATGACTATCGTTACGGATTTGAAAGAAGCCTTTGAAAGCCATTGTGATACGATGATCAATGATTTTGAAAAAAATATATGCTTGGCGATCATTGATGAAAATTGGAAACTTCACCTTCGTGAAATGGATGATTTGCGTCGTTCTTCTCAGGGTGCTGTTTATGAGCAGAAAGATCCGCTTGTGATTTATAAACAAGAATCTTACTATCTATTTAGTGAAATGGTAGATAAAATCAATAAAGAGATTGTATCATTCCTCTATAAAGGGGAAATACCGGCATAGGTAACAATCAGTAAAAAGCAGCCCTCTCTCTGACCAGAGAGGGTTTAGCTTATCTAAAATATTTAATAATAACAACTAATTTTAATGGGACTATTTACGCAAATATTTCAGTTTATTCTAAGTATATCTATCCTTGTGATATTACACGAGCTGGGGCATTTTATACCGGCTAAGCTTTTCAAAACAAGGGCAGAAAAGTTTTTTCTTTTTTTCGATCCTGTGTTTTCTATTTTTTCTATGAAAAATATCAACGGAAAATGGCAATATCGTTTTTTGTCCAAAAATCTTCCTGATACAGAGACAATAATACAAGATGATGGAAAAGAGAAAAAAGTTCCTATAGACCTATCAAAACTTCCGGAAGATGATTGGAGGCGATACCCTGAAAGTACTAAATACGGTATCGGCTGGTTGCCTTTTGGTGGCTATGTGAAAATTGCAGGAATGATAGATGAAAGTATGGATATAGAGCAGATGAAGAAGCCGGCAGAGCCTTGGGAGTTTCGTAGTAAACCTGCTTGGCAGAGACTAATCATTATGCTGGGTGGGGTAACGGTTAATTTCTTTTTAGCATGGTTTATTTATTCGTGTCTTAGTTTTTTTTATGGAGAAACTTACCACGATAATTCCAAATTTCAAAACGGAATATTTGCTACGGAAGCCGCTCAAAAAATGGGGCTTAAAACGGGAGATAAGATTATTGCTATTGACGGAAAACCATCGGTTAAAATGGAACATTCTCTTATCAATATGTTGTTTGCCAATAATATTACCGTTATCCGAAATGGACAAGAAATAACATTCCGTATAAACGAAGATGGTGTAGCCGAAGTATTGAAATCTAATAAAGCTAAAATTTATTTTACAGCTCGTTTCCCTGCTGTAGTGGATAGCGTGCTCCCTAATTTCGGTGCCAAAGAAGCAGGACTGGAAAAAGGGGATAAGATTATTAGTGTGAATGGTATTTCTACTCCGTTTTATGACGATCTGGAATCTTTATTGGCTTCTCACAAAGGTAAAACCATAGCTATAGATATAGAGAGAAATAATGAAATTCTGCATAAAGACATCAGAGTGAATAGCGAAGGAAAATTAGGTTTTTTCCCTTCTGCGACTGTTATAGAAAAAGCGTTTGACCAAACAAAAGTAGTAAAGAAGTATTCTTTGTTAGAAGCGATACCAAGAGGTTTCTCAAGAACCATAGATGCACTTGTAATGCAGGTAAAACAGTTTAAAATTATATTTAACCAAAAAACACAAGGTTATAAAAAAGTATCCGGACCGATAGGTATTGTAAAGATGATGCCGGAGCAGATCAACTGGGAGTTATTCTGGAGTTTTACGGCTATGTTTTCAATTTGGCTAGCTTTCCTTAATCTATTACCGATTCCAGGGCTAGATGGTGGGCATGTGATGTTTACACTTTGGGAAATGATTACTGGTAAGCCAGTGCCACAAAAAGTATTAGAAAATGCCCAAATGATCGGCGTTATTCTCCTTATGGGACTGATGTTGCTGATTATTGGTGGAGATATTTTTAAACTTTTTAAATAATTTTTTCAGAAAAAATTTGGTTGGTATTAAAAAAGTTTCTATATTTGCACCACGAAAAATGAACAAAACATTCCTCCTTAGCTCAGTTGGTTAGAGCATCTGACTGTTAATCAGAGGGTCGCTGGTTCGAGCCCAGCAGGAGGAGCCAAAAAGACTTACAGAAATGTAGGTCTTTTTTATATCTTTAATAAGATCTTTGGGGTGTTGTGAAAAATAGAAATCACCGTTTTACGAAAAAAAAGAGATTTTATTCCTTAGAAGCTACCTCATATTTATCAATTCTTCTAATGGTACTTCCAGAGCTTCGGCAATTCTGTATAGTGTGTATATACTAGGATTGGTTCTGCCTGATTCTATTCTCTAAATATTAGTAAGGGCTATTTCACCACGCATTTTACCCACAAGTTCAACCTGAGATCTCCCCTTAGATTCTCTTGCTTTTTTAATGCTTATTACCAATAATTTTAAGAATTTCTGCTTTTTCCAATTTGACTTATTTGACAAGTCAAAATTGCATCTTATATTTGTCTAATCAAATGCTATATATGACAAATTTTAAAATTATGAAAACAAAATTACTTTTATTATTTATGTTTATTTTCAAAATTCATTTGCTCAATACAATACAAATGATGAAAATGATTCATTTATCCTTATAACTGTTAAGGTTATATTGGCTATTCTTATATTTTATTTGTTATTTAGAGGTGTAAGCGTGGATAGAATCAAGAGGTAAAGAAAAATACCTGACTATTGATTCTTTTGGGGTAATTTATACTTTAGGATCCATTATAGTAATTAGCTTATTTGTATTGCATGTTTCTCAGGATGAATCAGAAAACAAACCTCTTATTAGAATAATTTTAAAAATCATATGTGCGCCTATTGTTTGTGGAGAAGCAAGTAAACAAAATAAAAATAAATATCTTTGGTTTATTTTAGGGGTAATAGAGTACCACGCTGCTTTATTAGTACTGATGAGGAGTAAAACTATTTTAAAGGTTGAGAAATCAAAAGATGAAAATATTCAAAAAGCAAATGAGGAATACATTGCAAAAATTAAAACCCTTGCTGAACTTAAAAATTCTGGAATTTTAAATGATGAAGAGCTGAAAATTAAAAAAGGCGAAATCCAAAATGAATATATACAAAAAATAGATAGAATAAGAGAATTAGCGATGGCTAATGCCAAAGAGAAAACCGAAGCGGAGCTATTTGAAAAACTAAAACAGGCTTACAACAGTGGAATAATTACCCAAAAAGAATTTGAAGAAAAATTTTTGTCCCTTGTCGATTCTGAAAAAGACAAAGAATTTAAGAGAGAATAAAGCTATTTAGTAAAATTAGGTCAAACATACAAAATTATATTTTAGAGATATCTGGAATGTATGTCTTTTGATTATAAGTTTGTTAGGTTTTTTATTCTTATGAGATGTATTTGTACGGAGTAGCCTTAGTTACTTAAACTCTCGATAATAGGCGATAAGTCCGTTGGTGGAGCTGTCGTGGTCGAGCCGAGATTTTTCGTCTTCGATTTCGGACAATATTTTACCGGCTAAAACTTTCCCCAGCTCTACGCCAAATTGGTCGAAGCTGAAAACATTCCAGATTACACCTTGTACAAAAATTTTATGCTCGTATAATGCAATCAGTTGCCCTAATGAAAAAGGTGTTAATTCCTTAAATAGAAATGTGTTCGTAGGTTTGTTGCCTCTAAAAATTTTATAAGGTAACGACGCTTGAATTTCGTCTGTATTTTTTCCCGATTGCTCTAATTCGGCTCTCACCTCTTCCTCTGTTTTGCCAAATGCCAATGCTTCTGTTTGAGCAAAGACATTTGCCAGCAGTTTCTCCTGATGGTCCGAAATCTTATTGCACGAATGAACATAGGCAATAAAATCCGATGGGATAAGCGAAGTCCCTTGGTGGATAAGCTGGTAAAAAGCGTGCTGCCCATTAGTACCAGGTTCCCCCCAAATGACAGGTCCCGTAGCATAATCTACAAAGTCTCTGTTTCTATCTGCCGACTTGCCATTGCTCTCCATATCCCCCTGCTGTAAATAAGCGGGAAAGCGTTCCAAATATTGTGAATAAGGTAATACAGCATAAGTATCCGCTGAGAAAAAATTGCGATACCAAATCCCTAAAAGTCCCATCAATACGGGGATATTCTCCGAAAATTCCGTTGTTCTAAAATGCACATCCGTATCGTAAGCTCCTCTAAGCAATTCCTCAAAATGCATATAGCCTACAGCTAATACAATACTCAGCCCAATGGCACTCCATAGTGAATAGCGACCTCCTACCCAGTCCCAAAATTCAAAAATATTTTCTTCTAAAATTCCAAAATCTACTACGGCTTTTTTATTTGTAGAGAGTGCTACGAAATGCTTTGCTACATCGTCTTTTTGTGCATCCGATTTCAAAAACCAATCTTTTGCAGAATGGGCGTTCGTCATCGTTTCTTGTGTCGTAAAAGTTTTGGAAGCAATGATAAACAAAGTCGTTTCAGGATTAAGATTTTTCAAAGTTTCCGCAAGATGATTACCATCTACATTTGATACAAAGTGGATATTGAGCCTTGTTTTATAGTGCTGAAGAGCTTTGCATGCCATCACGGGGCCCAGATCCGATCCTCCGATACCGATATTCACGACATCCGTTATCGCCTTACCGCTAAAACCTTTATGTGTCCCGGAAATCACGCGTTCCGAGAATACTTTCATTTTAGATAATACGGCTTTAATGGAAGGCTTTACATCTTTGCCATCTACCAAAATCGGGGTATCCGAAAAATCTCTAAGTGCAGTGTGAAGGACGGCTCTGCCTTCCGTTTCATTGATTTTTTCTCCGGAGAACATGGCTTCTATTGCTGCTTTTAGCTGGCATTCTTCGGCAAGTTCAAGAAGGGTTTCCTTGACTTCGGAATTGATTAAGTTTTTAGAATAGTCAAAAAGGAAATGGTCTGTCTTCATCGAAAACTCAGAAAAACGGCGGCTGTTTTCATTAAACAATATCCTTAAATCAAATTTTTGATTGTTAAATATTTGTTTTAATTTTTGCCAAGATTTAGTACTCTTAGGATTTATTTTTGGTAACATATTGTGTTTCTGTATTTATTGAATTTAATAAACCGCATAGCCTTTTATGCTAAAAAAGCCTACAAAGATAACTCTTTTTTGGATAATGGCTCTTGCACCGTCCTCCTCAGACTGATGCTTTTCCTTAAGATACACCAAGCCAAAGCTCCTAATTATACTATGTTTATTATAATTTTAGGTTGATTTTTCGTACTAATATTCTTATTGATTTTTTGTACTCTTGATAGCCCAAAAATCCTCTAATGAAACAATAAACACTTATAAAAGGATAGAGTATAGGGATTAATTTAAAGAATATTAAAAAATATTGTAAAGCCTTAATTTCATTAGTAGAAAATGCTATCTCATTAATATTAAAAATAAAATGAGCTATTGAATAAATCGAATTAACATCACTACTATAATATGAAATAAAACTAAGAAAAGCTGTGACAGACGCAAAAGAAAAACACGAACGAATTACATTCTGAAAAAAGCTAATATCTTTTTTGTAGCTACGCCGTGTACTTCTCATCACTTTCCAATCGAAAATCCAAATGAATATGATACTCACTAACACCAAAACCTGTAAAAATACCCAATAATAAACAGCGACATCAGGAAATTGCAATGCTAAAGCCACAAAAGCAAAAAATAAAGCCATATATATTTTTAAGCTTTTAGAGAGCAAACTGCCTTTTATGGATTTTTCAGTCTCCTTTTGTATTCTTGTAATCTTTTTTTCTGTAGGTATCCAGGTTCTGTTTACCATCGTAAGATCTTCATTCCAATACGCTTTTGCATTAAGGAAAGCTTCATCAAAGGTACAGTTTTCATCCTTCATCTGAGCTTCTATTTGTTCTGTCATATGGTCTTGCACCTCTACGAGAAGCTCCAGCGGCAAACGCTTTCTATTTAACAAATAATATATAATTTTCCGTGTTTGGTCTATCCTTAGCATAGTTTTGTCATTTTAAGATTGAAAATAGTATTCAGATTTGAGATATAGCTTACCATTTCCTCCTCTTTTTCCACTTGGTAGCGTTTCCCTTTTTCTGTGAGGAAATAGTACTTTCGGTCTCTCCCGTTGATATTTTGCACTTCGGATTCTATGATGCCATCGTTTTCCAATTTATGCAAAATAGGATATAGTGCTCCTTCTGTCATTGCCAGATGCCCGCTCGTCAGTTCCTTTGCCTGCTGAGTCATCTGATAACCGTACATTTTTTCACTTCTTGCAAGAAGTTTCAGGATAATATTCTGTAGCGTTCCTTTGTATAAAGCATTCTTTTTCATAAATGATAAAATTAATACATCACAAATATATGCATAATTTTCTTATATATTAAAATTAAACTTAATTATTAACCTCTTAGACGAATATTCGTTTTTCTTAAATGAGTGAGAGTAAATATTTTGAGACTATTGTAGTCAGTGGCTTTGTGATAAAAGTCATATTTTTTTATTTAGAATTATTATATTTTAAATTTTATCTTTGCAAAAAAAAAGCTTTGGAAAAAGGATTACGCGATTTTTATGGGAGGTTACTGCCTATTTCTGTGTTGTTATTCTTAAGTCAAAATATGGAAGCTCAGAAAGATTCCATAAAGAATAAAGATATAGAAGAGGTCGTAATAACAGGCTACAACAAAGTAAAGAACAGAGTATTCACCGGATCGGCAGTACAAGTTAAACTAAAAGATATTCAGCTAAACGGAGTAGCTGATGTTTCTCGAATGTTGGAAGGGAGAGTTGCCGGTCTTAATATCCAAAATGTAACAGGAACATTCGGTTCTGCACCAAGGATAAACATTCGTGGAGGTGCCTCTATCACGGGGAATGTACAACCGCTCTGGGTAATCGATGGTGCGGTGTATGAAGATATTGTAAGTCTTACCTTAGACCAATTGGTTTCAGGGGATGCTGTTACGCTGATCAGTTCGGCAATTGCCGGTATCAATCCTTCTGACATACAAGATATACAAGTACTGAAAGATGCTTCTGCAACCTCTATGTACGGTGCGAGAGCTCTAAACGGAGTGATTGTAATTACGACGAAATCAGGGAAAAGAAATTCCGCTAATAAAATATCTTACAATTATGAACAATCCTATAGAGATATTCCGTCTTATAATGATTATGACTTGCTAAATTCGCAAGAAACGATGTCTATATATAGAGAAATGGAAAACAAAGGCTATTTCTCTATGGCTAATACTTACTACGGCAGAAGAGCCGGCGTTTATTATCAAATGTATGATGCCATCAATACATTTGACCCCAATACTGGGAAATTCCTTTTGGAGAACACAGAAGATGCAAGGCTTGCTTTTTTAAGAAAATACGAATATGCCAATACTGATTGGTTCAAACAGCTATTTAGAATTACTCCGACACAAAATCATACCATTAGCTTTTCTGGAGGAGGTAAAAATACAGCTGCTTACGCATCTTTAGGATTTTTCAATGATACGGGGTGGTCTATTACAGATGAGGTAAAAAGACTCACTGCCAATATGAAAAATACCTTTTATATTAACAACAAACTCAAAGTAGAACTCGCCGCTCAAGGAAATATTCGGAAACAGAAAGCTCCCGGTACTTTTTCTCAAAGAAAAAACACTGTAATCGGCTCCTATGAGAGAGATTTTGATATAAATCCGTTCTCCTATGCACTGGGAACCAGTAGGACTCTGAGAGCAAAAGACGAAAATGGAAATTTAGAATATTATAGAAACAACTGGGCTCCTTTTAATATTCTTAATGAATATAATAATAACTATATGGATATTAATGTATTGGATTTCAAAATACAAACGGAGCTTGAATATAAAATTAATAAAAAATTAACCGCTAACTTCTTAGCGGTCGCCCGAAAAGCTCAAACAAAATCTAGACATTATATAAAAGAAAATTCTAATACCGTCCTTGCTTTTAGAGCTAATGATAATGCTAAGGTGGCAGACGAAAATATTTATCTCTTCAAAGACCCGGACCACCCTTTGGCTTTGCCTCAATCGGCTTTACCTAATGGTGGAATTTTTAACCAAACAGATAACAGCTTGGAAAGTTATCTGGTAAGAGCCTCCTTAGATTATAGTAAAAGATGGAATGCCCATGATTTAAAGTTATTCGGATTCAGCGAAGTAAGATATGCAGACAGAACGGTATCGCCGTTCCAAGGCTACGGTATTCAGTATGATAGAGGAAATCAAATCTATACCTCGCCTTTGATTTTTCAGAAACTAATCAATGACAATATCGACTACTTCGGGCTTATGATGCGTAGGGACAGAGGCGTTACATTCTCTGCAAATGCCACCTATGCCTACAACAATAAGTATGTGATAAATGCCGTAGGAAACTATGAAGGCTCTAATATCGCAGGAAAAGGTAGTAGAACACGCTGGCTGCCTACATGGAATGTCGGTGCGAAATGGAATATTCATAAGGAAAACTTCCTTAGCAATACGCCTTGGATTAGCACTTTGGCGCTTCGTGGCAGCTATGGTCTCACTGCAAAAATGAATGAAAATGCCATCAATTCCTTGGCGGTATTCAAAAGTGCCATCACCAATCGCTACAATATCAAAGACCGAGAAAATGAGCTAAACATACTCTATTTGGAAAATAGAGACCTTACTTGGGAAAAAATGTACGAAACCAACTTAGGACTGGACTTAGGACTATTTGGTAATAGACTTAATACCACAGTAGATGTTTATTCAAGAAAGTCTTTTGACTTAATAGACCTCATCCGAACCTCAGGGGTAGGCGGGCAATATTATAAGTATGCCAATTTCGGTGATATGGAGACAAAAGGGATAGAGTTTACCCTCAATTCTACCAATATAAAAAACGATAATTTTGAGTGGCAGACCAACCTTAGCTTAAGCTACTACAAACAAAAAATAACAAGATTACTCAACAACCCAAATACTTTTGACTTAGTATCAGGAACAGGACAAGGTAATGTGGTAGGTTATGCGAGAGGCTCTATTTTTTCTTTTGATTTTGCGGGGCTTAACTCTGAAGGACTGCCGACTTTTAATTTTGAAGATTATCCATTCCAAGGCAATATACCTTACCAAAATATATCAGGGGCTGATTTTTTAGATACAAATTATTCTCTTTCTTACCTTAAATACAATGGTAGTGTGGAGCCTAATTTCACGGGTGGATTTTCCAATACATTCTCATACAAAAACTTCTCGTTGTCTTTCTTTGTAACCTTCCAAGCCGGAAATAAGATTAGACTAAAACCTACTTATGATGCGGCTTATGGAGACCTTAATGTATTTTCAAAATATTACTTTGATCGTTGGGTAAATCCGGGAGACGAAGCTAAAACCAATGTGCCTGTAATTCCTTCTCAAGATCTTATCTCTTTACTCGGAAAAGAAAATATAGAAAGAGCTTATAACACTTATAATTACTCTCAGCTAAGAATAGCAGACGGTAGTTTTGTGAGAATGAAGAGTATATCATTAGGGTATAAAGTGCCGGAAGTGTATAGTAAAAGATGGGGCGTATCTTCGTTATCTTTCAGACTGCAAGCGGTAAACCCATTTTTAATCTATTCGGATAAAAAACTAAACGGGCAAGATCCCGAGTTTTATAGAGCCGGAGGAGTGGCTGTACCTATTACGAAACAATATTCTATTAGTTTAAATCTTGGATTCTAACGACTATGATGAAAAAAATTATATTACTTTTACTAAGTTTTACTGTTGTTTCTTGCAATCGGTATTTGGATGTATCACCTGATTCCCAGTTAGATATTAACATTGATTCGGAAGATAAAATCGCTGAGCTTCTTACTGCTGCGTATCCTAAGGCGAGTTATTTCCCAATTTTGGAAACAATGAGCGACAATGCAGAGGAAGTGAGCGGAGGCGTTCATACCAACCTCAACGAAGCAATGTATTATTGGAGAGATTTTGAGCAAGAAGATATCGATACTCCGCTTAATTATTGGAACGATGCCTATCGGGGAATAGCCCAAGCCAATCATGCGTTGGAATACTTAAAACAATATCCTCAAAAAACAGGACGAATAAAAGCACTCTACGGAGAAGCATTATTGCTCAGAGCTTATCTGCATTTTATGCTTGTGAATATTTGGGCTAAGCCTTATAGCCCAAATTCCGATGCACCAGGAATACCTTATGTTACCCATCCGGAAAAAAATGCTATTCCTAAATACAAAAGGCTTACGGTAGGGGAGGTTTATGATAAAATAGAAGAGGATATGCTTTTGGGTATCGCTGCTTTAGATGAACAATATTATAAAATCCCTAAATACCATTTTAACAAAAAGGCAGCTTATGCCTTTGCTGCAAGATTCTATCTGTACAAAGGGGAATGGGATAAAGTTATTGCATATTCTGATTATATATTGGAAAACGATCCTCTTCCTAAAATAAGAGATTGGGCAAATAAATACCAAAGTTATATTACGACACCTTATCTGATTCCAAGGGTTTATTCCTCTGTAGATGAACCTGCCAATTTATTGATTACCTATACTCAATCCCGTTGGAAAAGAAATTTGTCAGACGCAAAATATGCTATGAGTGAGAATCTTAGGAGCAAGCTGTTTTCTAATTTTGCATCTAAGTACTCCGCTTCTTTTTGGTATATTACAAAGGGAAATAGCCTTACCGGAAATAGATATGTGGATAAATTTACAGAGCTTCAGAAATTTCAAGACGAGGGAAGTAATCCTAGAGAACTCTACACCCCTAATGTACTATTCACTACAGATGAAGTACTACTTAATAGAGCAGAGGCCTATGCTATGAAGCAAAAATATGATGATGCCGTAAACGACATTATTACCTTTATGAAAAATAAATCTCAAAAAACTTTTATTAAAGACGAACTGTTAGTAGCTTTCCAAGATGGGCAAGAAAACTATACTCCTTTCTATCCTCTTACATTCTATCAAGGTTCTTTGGTAAATGCTATTGCGGAACTGAGGAGAAGAGAATTTGTACACGAAGGACTGAGATGGTTTGACATTAAAAGATTTTACCTTACCGTAAACAGAAACAAAGCCGGTGACGAATACGATATCAATAAAATACTAAAAAAAGAAGATCCGAGAAAATTATTGCAAATCCCTCTACAAGCCCAAAGATTAGGCTTAGAAGCTAACCCAAGATAATGAAAAAAATGAGAAGAATAGTTGCTATTATTATACCTGCATTATTGTTATTTATTTCTTGTAACAATAGAGATGAACTCAACGAAGAGTCTGTCCTCGTGAAAGAAATAAAAAATAATGACGAACTAGATACTTGGCTTTATAACAATTATACAAAGTCTTATAATATAGACGTAAAATACCGATGGGATGCTAATAATATAGGGCTATCTAATACTACAACTCCGGTAGAAAGAGAACAAGTAAAGCCTACTATGGAAGCTCTAAAAATACTTCTAATAGAACCCTATAAGAAAGTTACCGGTGATAATTTTCTAAAAACTTATGCTCCTAAAGAAATCTATCTCTACGGCAGTAGAAATTTAGACACAGAAGGATATGAACAGATAAAAAGTAATCACACGCCTTTGCAGATGCCGCTATTTAGGGTTAATGACTTCAAAAAAACAGATTCTGCCTCTGTGGTCAAAATACTTAGAATGGCTCAACACCACTTTATAAAAGCTCTAATTCATAAAAAGCCTTTTGATAAAGAAGCTTTTTTTGCACTTAATTTTTATAGTTATAATGATAATTGGGGACAGCTGGATCCCGATAAGCTATATGATTTAGCATCCAGAGCTTCTGATTTTGGCTATTATAGTATGTTTGCAGCAAGGGGCGGCGTAGAAGAGGACTTTGCAGAAACTGCTAGTGCATTACTTTGCAATACCAAACAAGAAGTAGATGATATGATATATAGCTATGCCGGCTACGAAGACCCTTATGTTCCTGATGATAAAATTAGGGCTAAAAATGCTATAAAAACTTTAGAGGCTAAAAGAGATTTTATTATAAAATATTTTAAAGATAATTTTGATGTTAATTTCAAAAGGTTACAGTTTGAAACTAATGTCCAACTTAAAACTTACATAAGATGATTAAATATAAGCAAGTTTTAATACTATTAGGATTTACCGCCATTTTCTTATCTTGTAGAAACAAAGATAGTAATATATATAGCGAAACTCCTTCAAAAAGAATACAAGGAAAGATAGACGAATTAAGGCAAGAGCTTGTGAATACTCAAGACGGATGGTTGTTATCATACTTCCCTGCTACCGATTCTCTTAAATTTTCAAGTCCTACCAAAAATATTAAGACAGATGATAATGCTATAGTACAACTTCACACCAAATTCGGTGAAGGAGGGTATAATTTTTATATGAAATTTAACCCTAAAGGAACAGTAGAGATGCTTTCAGACAAAGATTATAATACTGTAAGAGCTACCCATATAAGTGATTTTGAAGTAGGCCAAAACACTTATACTCAGTTGAGTTTTACAACTTATAATTACATCCACCAATTATTAAAAAGCGATTTTCTGTTTTGGAAAAAAGATGAAAACGGAAGACTTATATTCAGGACCAATCAATATTTGGATAAAAACAAAGAATATATAGTAATGACCCCGCTAAAACTGAATAATGAAACGATAAGTGAGAAAATATATAATATCTATTATCAAAGACTTCTTTTCGAAAGGGCAAATAATCCTATTCTTACCATTAGAGATAGTGATAATAATATTTTATTCCAGAGTAATTTTGCTTTTAGACAGATAACCAAAGAAAAACGCTATACGGTCTTTGTGAAAAATTGGCAGCCTAAACTTTACAATAGTTCTTATTATTCAGGCTTAGGTTCCGGATATACTTCTACCGAATCCGGATTGTTCTTTTATCCGGGGATTAGACTGAGTGACAAAGTAGTATTTAGAACATTTAACAGAGATGGTTCTGTTTATAGAGCAACAGTTGATGGCTATACTGCGGAAATCGATACAAACTAAAAATTCATAAAATGAAAAATATATTACATACCATTATACTCTGCGTTCTTATATTTCCTTTAATATTAGGATGCAACCAGCGTTCAAAAGATTTTCCGGATGAGAATTATAACAGCTTGTTCCCCAATAAAGGCAAGATAGACACTCCGGATGTGGATTATACGGATATGACCTCTATGCCTTGCGATCCTAAGGAAGATGATATCAACTATAAATATCCTGGGGTAGATATTTCTGAAAATGTAAGAACCTATACTGTAACTCTAAAATATCAATTCTCTGAAGAACAAGTCAATACATTAGGCGGAAGTGATAATCGTTCTCAATTTGATCTAAAATATATTGACGAAAATAAAAAATTAGTAACATTAAGAAGTTACTCTGATGATGAAGGACATAAACAAACCATTGAAAATAAAAAACAATACGAAACAACTTTCAAAGTAAAATCAGGCTATCCGCTGTATTTATCCGTATATGGTGCGGGCTACGATATATTCAAAATCAAAGCCAGTATTCAAGCGAAATCCGATGACGGCATAGTCGTGTCTCCCGTTATAAAGTACGAAAATTCCTTCTATACAGATGGGTTTAGTGATGATTTTTCTTATTGTGAAAAAATTATATTACCTTAAAAAATATTCATTATGAAAAATAAAATTATCTTAGCTCTTATGCTATCTTCTTTATCTTTTATCTCTTGCTCTCGCGGAGATGGTGGTTCTTCAAGCGAGCCTATCACACCTATTACGGTTGATGAATCTTACAAATACGAATTTTCTCGTAATGGATTTAGTACTGTAGATCTAAACGAAGGCATCGAAATGATAAACTCATTCTACCAATTAGACAAATCTTTAAAAACTGCGGGGATAACCAGTTTGTCTAAATATCAATCTCTTACAAGCTATGACAAAAGTATGGAGTCTATCACGGCAAGTTCTACTGGGTATTATCTTAAAAATTCTGCACTAAGAACAAAAGTGTTAAATGATGTCCGTCATTTATTTGATGACTTAGATATGATTCGTAATGCCGGGGGAAGTGAAGCAGAAGAGGGAAAAGCAGGATTCATTGGTTACGACCAAGAAAAAAGATATGTGAATGAATATGGTATAGAAACCGGAGCGGTATTACAAAAAGTTCTAATGGGATTAGCTCTATTAGACCAGATTTCTAATGACCAACTCAGTAACAATGTTTTAGATAATTCAAAACTTCAAAATGATAATAGCAATGGGGTATTGGTATCCGGTAAAAAATATACAGAATTGGAACACCATTGGGATCTCGCATATTCTTATTTGGGAAAAGAAAACTTTACACAAACCCCTCTATTCATATCAAACTATATGGAGAAAGAGACTATAGATATGCCTTTTTTGAAAGATATAGATAAAAGAGTATATAAAGCCTTTTACCTCGGTAGAAAAGCTGCTGTGGAAAAAAATTATACTGAAATGAAAGCGCAAGCGAATGTTATAAAAAAAGAACTTAATACGCTATTTGCCGCAAGAGCGATCTACTATCTCAAAAAAGGAATTCCGGATTTGAGAGAAAATGTAAAAAATGCATTCCACGGGCTATCAGAGGCGTATGGGTTCATATATGCTCTCAATGCTTGTAGAGATACAAATGGGAAACAGTATGTATCTTATGATGAAATCAATCAAATGCTTTCTGATCTTAAAGGAGAAAGAGGATTCTGGGATGTTGACCGCTTGGCTGCTGATGAAAGCACAACTGGCTCTTTACTCAATGTTTCTAAAAGAATAGCGGATAAATTTGGATTCAATGTAAATGATATTTAATAAATTTGAAAATTATATAAAATAAAATAATTCAGTATTATGAAAAAACTATTATTAGCATCCAGTGTATTATTCTCTACGCTTGTGTTTTCACAACAAAATCTTATTGACAATGGTGGATTAGAAGAATGGGAAGATATAAACTACGCTCCTTATGAACAACCGGTAAATTGGAAAGCCGGAGGATCCAACGCCGAAAAATCGGGAAGCAATCCACAAGAAGGAGAGTTCTGTGTGGCTTTTCCTCCTAGTAGTAATAGCAGCAGCTTTATCCGTTATCTAAAAAATAATGCCGGTGTGGTACCGGGACAAAAGTATATCCTGTCTTACTATGTTTATGATAATAGTGAAGGTAGATCTATAGCTCATAATTTCGATTGGAGAAAATCCTCGGGGGAAAGTATAACAACAGGAAAAGACAATTATACCAATGCGGATAATAGCGATAGTTGGGTAAAAGTGACAAGAGAGCTTACTGCTCCCGATGAAGCTGCCGGTTTTGGTATTACTGTAAGAGCTGGGGGTACTGGTTCTGATGTGCTTAAAATAGATAATTTCAGCCTCGTAAAAGAGAGCGATATGGGAACTACGGAAGTTGCCGATAAAAAACCTAATTTCTATGTTGCAAATAAGGTGCTGCATATCTTTCCAAAAGAAAAAATGACAGTAAAAGTCGTTAATTTCAATGGACAAATTCTACAATCAAAAACGGTAAATACAGAGACGGTTTTAGATTTGAATACTTTATCAAAAGGGATTTACATTGTAGTATTTGAAACTGATAACGGTTTATTCGCAGATAAAATCAGCTTATAGTAAATATAACCAATTAAAATTTTATAAAAATGAAAACAATTAAATTTTTCTTGCCTATTATGGCGTCCGTATTGACATTGTCATCATGCAATAATAATGATGATACAGATGTAACTGTAACCCCCGATAAGTACACCGTACCTTCGGAATATGTTTTTACCAGAAATGGAAAATCTTCCGTTGATTTAAGTCTTGGTAATCAGGTTTACCTTAAACTTAAAGTGTTGGATGATGCTGCAAAAGACTTTAAAAATATAAATAAAGCAGATTTATTGGCTATATATACCGAAAAAGGAGCTGACAATTTTAGTTTGAAAGAACTTACTGCGGGTAATAGCGTAAAGTATATAGAAGATAATCTAAATGAATTGGTGGATATCGTGGCGGAGTCAAAAGATGTTGTAGCTACTGAAGGAAAAGCAGGTAATGTTGGTGGTAAAAGAATGGTTAATGGCTTAGGCTTTGAAAATGCTCAGCTTATTCAGAAAGGGCTAATGGGGGCTTTATTGTTAAATCAAATTTTTAATAATCATTTAAGTGACAATGTTCTAAAAAATAAAGCTGTTTTAGATGCTAATAATAAAGCAACTTTAATGGCGGGGACTAATGAAACCGAATTAGAGATGCATTGGGATACAGCCTATGGTATTTTAGGTCTAAATCAGCCTAATAATGTTAATGCCTTTTGGTCAGGATATCTTTCAAAAGAACTTACAGATATTCCTGAGACAAAAGGGGTTAAAGAAGTTATTGAAACTGCATTTAGAACAGGTCGCGCTGCGGCATCGGCTAAAGACTATAAAACAATGTATGAACAAGTGGCTATTATTAGAGAAAAACTTGCATTGGTTGCATCTATTAGAGCGGTTCATTATCTAAACTCAAAAATTGATGTAGAAAATGTGGCTAATTCTTTCCACGGACTTTCCGAAGGAACCGGCTTCGTATATGCATTACAATTTACTAAGAAAAAAGATGGAAGCAGCTATATTACTAATGATGAATGTATGAGTATCATAAACAGTATCAAAGGAGATAAAGGTCTTTGGGATGTAGATAGATTATCTAAAGATGAAAACTCTCAAGGGTCTCTTAAATATTCTGCAAAAATGATTGGTGATAGATTTGGTTTTGACTATACCAAGCCATAATAATAACTTAATAATACAGTCTTGATTTTTCAGGACTGTATTATTTCAAAAAACATAAATTATGAAAAAATATTTTTCACTAAGCGTATTACTATTTATGCTAACATTATTGGTATCATGTGGAGGTAGCTCGTCGGGTGATGAAATCAATAATGGTGGGAGCAGCGGCAATGGAGACGGCTTTGACCGTAAGGCTATGCTTACAAATTGGATGGACCATTTTGTAATTCCTTATACTCAAGATTTTACTAATGCAGCTAGAGATTTAGATGAAAAAATAAAAAACTTTAATAATACTCCTAATGCCTCTACGCTGTCTGAGGCAAGAAAAGCTCTCAATAAAGCCTACGAAGCCTACCAATACATCGGATTTTATCGTTTTGGAAAAGCAGAAGAAGTAACGATGAATTTTCAGTATAGGCTAAATACCTATCCTACAAACACGAAGAGAATAAAACAAAATGCAGTAGCTAAAAATTACAGCTTCCGAAAGCTATCGGAAATCAGTAATGGAAATATTGCACAAGGGCTTCCTGCCGTGGATTATTTGGTCAATGGTATTGGTGAAAACGATACAGAGATTATCTCTTATTTTACCACAAATACCAATGCAGAAGATTATAAAGCCTACCTTATAAAACTTACCAAAGAAATGCTGTCTTCTTCGGAAGAAGTTTTAGCAGATCTGAAAAGTAATCGTAATAAATTTATTGAAAATACGAGTAATAGTGCTTCCGGTAGTATTAGTTTGGTAGTAAATGCTTATGTACAGTATTATGAGAAATATCTTAGAGCAGGAAAGATAGGCTATCCTTCGGGAATTATCACGCCTATGTATATACAGCAAAATACCGAGCCAAAACCAGAACTTGTAGAGTCTCAATTTTCGCCGCAGTATAATCGTTCTTATGCATTATTAGGCACGAAAGCAATGGCAGAGTTTTTTCAAGGGAAAGGCTCAGATGGCACAGAAAGACCGTCTTTGCAACAATATATAGAGTATATGTCTGCTAAAAATAATAACAACAAGACCCTTGCACAAGAAATCAATTCAAACTTCCAAAGTTCTGAGGCTGCGATTCAAGGTCTTGAGCCCAATTTTAAAGTTCAAATACAAAAAGACCTTAACCAATTGAAAAATGCTTATTATAGTCTTCAAAACAATGTTCCGAAATTAAAAGTAGAGATGGCTCAGACTTTAAATATTACTATCTCATATATGGATACAGATGGAGATTAAAACACTAAAATACCAATTGCTAAAACAACCCATAAGTGCCTCTGTATTGAGTACTTATCGGTTGTTTTTTGGTGTTCTGATGCTCATTAGCATCGGAAGGTTTTTCTATTATGATTGGATTTACAAACTCTATATACAACCTAAATTTTTCTTTAGCTATTATGGTTTTGGTTGGATAAAACCTTTAGGCGAATACACTTACGGGCTATTTGCATTAGCCGGTTTGTTTGCTTTTCTGGTGATGATAGGGAAGTGGTATCGGTTAGCGATTGTAGGTTTTTTCCTTACATTCACTTATATAGAGCTTATGGATAAAACCAATTATCTCAACCATTACTACTTCATTAGCATTCTCAGTTTTCTGATGATTTTTCTACCGATGAATGCCTCTTATTCATTGGATGCAGAAAAAAGCGTATCGGTGCGAAAAGAATTTGTTCCGGCTTGGGCAGTTAATTGCATCAAACTACTCGTGGGGATAGTCTATCTCTATGCCGGACTTTGCAAACTTAATTCCGACTGGCTGTTCCAAGCAATGCCCCTGAAAATATGGCTGTCTTCTAATTTTTATATTCCCGTTATTGGTCCTTGGCTGGACAAAACCGCAACTGCATATATCTTTGCTTGGGCAGGTGCGTTGTATGACATTAGTATTCCTTTCCTTCTGTGGAATAGAAAAACCAGAGTCCTTGCTTTCATCAGTGTAGTGGTATTTCATACACTTACTTGGATTTTATTCCCTATCGGGATATTTCCTTTTGTGATGATGTTCGGGGCTACCATCTATTTTTCCGAACAATGGCATCAAAATTTTTGGCGTAAACTTTATAAAGCATTAAAACTTGATATTAACAAATATAAAAACAATAAAACCTATCAAATCTCCCACAGATGCCGCCGTGTGGTTTATCCTATCTTGATATTATTTTTCGTTATCCAAATATTTTTCCCTTGGCGATACCTACTCTACCCCGGAGAATTATTTTGGACGGAAGAGGGGTTTCGTTTCTCGTGGCGGGTAATGCTTATGGAGAAAGGTGGCTATGCAGAGTTCCGCGTCTATAATCCCGAAAAGAAAGAATACTATATTATAGAAAACTCGGATTTCCTTACCCCTACTCAAGAGAAACAGATGGCGTTTCAGCCTGACTTTATACTGCAGTTTGCCCAATACCTCAAAACTTATTTTGAGAAAGAAAAAGGAATGAAAAATGTAAAAGTTTTTGCTACGGTCTATGTAGCTCTAAACGGAAGAAAAAGTCAATTATATATTAATCCAAATATAGATTTATCTAATGAAAAAGAATCTTTTCTACATAAGAAATGGATTTTGCCCTTCCCGGGTAGCATCAAAGGTTTGTAAGCTCAGCTTACTCGTAGCGCCTCTATTCTTTTATTCACAAGTGCAAGTAAAAGATATAAAGGAAGTACAGCTTGTGAAAAGGAAATTAGCCGCTTTTGAGTCCAGAAGACTGAGAGATGTAGAGGGTAGTAATATTTTTGCCGCAAAGAAAACGGAGGTTATACTGATGGATGTAAAAGTTATCAATAAAGCGCTGAACAATCCCCGCCAAGTGTTTTCCCAAGTTGCCGGAATCAATGTATTCGATAGTAATGACGGCGGCTTGCAGCTGAATGTAGGAGGGAGAGGGCTAAACCCAAACCGCTCTGCCAATTTTAATACCCGACAAAACGGATATGATATCAGCGCCGATGTATTAGGTTATCCGGAAAGCTATTATACCCCGCCTGCGGAGGCATTGGATGAAATCCAAGTCATAAGAGGGGCTGCATCTCTGCAATACGGAACTCAGTTTGGCGGTCTTCTTAACTTTAAGATGAAATCGCCTCAAAAAAATAAAAAATTGGAGCTCATAAGTAGAAATACCTATGCGAGTTTCAATACTTTTACCACATTCAATTCCCTTAGCGGAACGACAGGGAAATTAGGATACTATACCTTTTTCAATTATAAGCAAGGTGATGGTTTCCAAAATAATTCCGAATACAATTCCAGAAACTTTTTTGCCCATTTGGATTATGCCGTTTCCAAAAAGACTAAAGTAAGTGCGGAAATTACGAAATTCAACTATCTGGCTCACCAGCCGGGAGGTCTTACCGATGCTCAATTTTATCAAGATCCTTACGCAAGCCACAGAAGTCGGAATTGGTTTCATGTAGATTGGAATCTTTGGAATTTCAAAATCAATCATCAGTTTACCGAAAATTCAAAAATTGATATTAGTGCATTCGGGCTAAATGCTTATCGATATACATTGGGCTACAGACCTTCTAAAGTTGCTAATTCGGATTATGACGACGCCGTAAGAGATTTGATTACGGGGAAGTTTAGGAATTGGGGCGTAGAAGCCAAATATCTACAACAGTATGGTAGAAAAAGTAACACTTTCCTCATAGGAGGGAAATATTACCAAGCCAATAATACCGGAAAACAAGGTCCCGGAAGTATCGGCAAAGGTCCCGATTTTAATTTTGACCAACAGAATGTCAATTATTTCTTTCAATCGGATTATCTTTATCCCAACAAAAATATAGCCCTGTTTTCTGAGAATATTATCAAAGTAGGCGACAGCTGGTCTATAGTTCCCGGTATCCGGTGGGAATGGATAAACACAGGTTCCGAAGGAAACTACCAACGCATCATACAAGATAACGCTGGAAATGTCATCTACAACAAAAAATTCGATGAATCCGAACATAGAAAAAGAAATTTTTTCCTATTGGGCTTAGGCGTTTCTTACAAACCGATGAAAGCATTTGAATTTTACTCCAACCTTTCCCAAAACTATCGCTCGGTAACATTCAGTGACATAAGAGTAGAAAATAACTCTCAAGTGATAGACCCCAATATCAAAGACGAAACAGGCTATACCGGCGATATCGGTATTAGAGGAAATTGGAAAAACAATATCTCTTATGATGTCAATGCTTTCGGATTGTGGTACAACAACCGTATCGACAATGTATTTCGCAAGCGTGAAGGGCTGTTCAATGATGTTGCCAAAGTGAGAACCAATGTAGGAGCGGCACTTATTACCGGTATTGAGTCGTTAATTGATTTTAACCTCAATAAAATGATATTGAATAATGAGAAAGACTGGAAATTAAACTTATTTCTCAATACAGCACTTACGCATTCGGAATATGTAAAATCTGAAATACCGGGAATCAAAGGAAACCAAGTAGAATATGTCCCAAAAATAAATCTGAAATCCGGACTAAACTTTGGCTACAAAAATCTATTGGGGAGCATTCTATACACCTATATGTCCGAACAATTCACAAGTGCAACCAATGAACCTACGGATAAAACAGATAATATTTGGGGGATAAGAGGGAGTATTCCGAGCTACCAAATCTTAGATGCCTCTTTTTCTTATCGATTTAATTCTCACTTAAAAATAGAAACAGGAGTAAACAATATCTTAGATGAGGTATACTTTACCCGCAGAGCCACAGGATATCCCGGTCCCGGCATTATTCCTTCTGCACCTCGCCAATACTATATGACTATGGAGATGAAGTTTTAGTTTGTACTAAAAAGTATATCCATAAAAAAAACAGACTTCATAAAGAGGTCTGTTTTTTTATGAATTATTATTGTCCTTATTCTTTCACAATTTTCTTAACGGACTCTTTACCGTTTACCACAACACGAACAAGATACACACCTTTACTCAACTTGTTAAGACTGATCGTATTGCGATTAACATTAGATGCCACTACACGCCCTAAAGTATCAAATACTTTTATTTCAGAAGGAACGCTTAGTGTATTTACATACAATACATCTTTTACCGGATTAGGATATACTGATAAAGTAGAACTTGCATTTACTTCTACCACAGACATATTACCACATGTAGAAGCAAAAATAACATCTGTGTCTCTCTTCCATTGATCCTCCTTAGCAGTTTTTCCTTCTGTAATTTTCACACAATGAAGATTAGGGTTACCTGTAATATCAAATTCCCCAAAGTTTGCATAATCACCGAAAGAAATATCTAAACTATTTAATTGGTTATTACTAAGAATAAGTTTAACTAATTTTGAATTATGGCTTGCATCTAAAGTTGTCAATTGATTATCACTTAAATCAACTTCGCTCAATTCTATATTCTTAGAGATATCAAGACTTGTAAATTGATTACCATACGCAGAAAGATATGTCATCTTGGGATTATGTGTTAAATCTAAACTTGTAAGATGATTGGTGGCAATACTTAAACTATTCAACTCGGGATTGCTCTCTACATTTAAAGATGAAAGATTACTTTCATAGCATTCTAATTGTTCAAAATCAGGATTATTAGAAAAATCTAAAGTTGTTAAATTTTCAGTATTATTACATGTAAGATTTTTCAATTTCGGATTTTCACTAAGATCCAAAGATTGAAAATTAGATCCCTCAATATTTAAGTCTGTTAATTTACTATTGCTTAGTTTCAGGTGGGTTAAATTACCCGTATTATATAAGAAATCAATACTTTTCACATTCACAAATGCCTCAAGACCAGTAAGATTGCTTATATTAGAATCAGAAATATCCAAGCGTGTAACAGCAGCGGCTTCTTCTTGGCTAATCTCACCATCACCATTCTTGTCTATGGCTGGCCTGATTTTTAAAAGTTTTTGTTTTAACGCTGCATCCGGAATGTTTACATTCTGGGCTATTGACAAAGCTCCTGTAAAAAATAGCCCCGCTAATAAAAATTTTTTCATAAGTTAATTTAATATTTATTTAGAATGTGCAAAAATAAAGAATTAAGCCCCTTAAAAAAAATATGATTTTAATCATTAGAAATAAAAAGCAACCTCACGAGGAGGCTGCTCTAAAAAATATTGATAAAAGCAGTTCTTATTGTAGAGTTACATTATCCACCTGGATGGTCGTGGTTACGGTTTTGCTACCTTTATAAGCAAATACGATAAACCCTCTACCTGAAGTAGGAACCTTATATTCTCCACTATTTACCCAGTCTTTGGCATAGCCACTAGTGTTTCCGCTTGAGATTTGGAATTGATTTGTAATATCTACCAAGTCTGTATCTTTAAGTTCTTTACCAGGCTGATATTTCGTAGTATAATAAACTTTTAGTACATCTCCTTTGTTATAACCATCTTTCGTTTGGAACGAGATCTTGTTGGAGCCTGTAAACTCTGCCGGTATCATAAAGTAAGTAACTACCGGAGCCTCACTTGTGGTCTTGAATGCCTGAGCCATAAGATATCTCTCTTTAGTTTTGCTGAAATAACCGGAAGTCCAAAACTTATTGCCTGACTCTAAGTAGTTAATAAATCTACCGTCTTTAATATTATAATTTTTATTTTTAGAATCTTCTACTTTTAAGTCATCGAAATTTTGAACAAAAGAAGTCTTGTACTCTAATTTATCTCCTCCCAAAATAGTTCCCTGAGGGGTATCTTTAGAAAGAGTAAATCTCTCATCTGTAAATTTCACATCTTGTAGGCTGTTAATGTATAATTGCCAAACTGTATCTTTGGTTTGATACTTGCTTACAACTACTGTGATTTCACCACTTCCTGTCGGTAATACAGTTCCTGCAAAACGGGCATACCCGCTATTTCTTACTACAGCTTCGTTTCCGTCTTTATCTACTATAATTCTGTCTGCGGTGGCTTTTTGTAGATAATCTGCATAAGTTAGTTTACCGTCTGCATCTTTGAACTCTACATTTTTAATGGTTACCAAAGTATTGATATTATTATCTGTGAGTGCATCTTTTAGGTTGTCATAAACCTTAGGAACTATAGTAGCCACATCCATATGATTAACTGCATTGACACCAGATAAGAACTCGCTTATTTGGGATTGTGGAATCTGTCCCGTAGGGGTTCCGTAGCCTAATTTGATAACACCTCTGTCTTGCCCGACAGTCAATCCATTAGCCATCACTCTAATATGAGCTCCGATAGGAAAGTCCGTATAGAGGAAACCTTTGTTTACTGCTACTTGTATTCCGGCAGTTGCTCCGATAGGCTTATCCTGGATAACCAAAGTCTTGTAGAAGTTTCCTTGCTCATCGCTGGATACCACATAGCCGTCGAAAATCACATTTTCTTGTCCGGCACCTTTGGGAAAGAAGTAGGTATTCTTATAATCAGAAGGTGCTTTTGCTTTCACATCTGAGATTGTACTATTGGGTACATCAAATCTATCTGTACCTTTAAAGTTAGGAGTGTCAAAATCATCGCTTTTCACACAAGAGGCAAGTGCCCCCATAGTCATTAGAGATAATAACGAGATTTTAAGATATGAAGTTGTTTTCATTTTTTTAATAATTGAGGTTAGTTAGAATCTTAATTGTAGGTTAACAAAATATTGTCTGCCTTGTAAATAGAAGTATTTAGGGGCAAAATAAGGATTTTCTCTATCGTGGTCTCTTCTGAAATCTGCAAAGTTCACATTTCTTGTTTGCTCAAAACCTCCTGTTGCATAGGAAGTATTGTCAAGAATATTATTTACAGAAGCGGTTATCAAAAGATAGTATTTACCGATAAGGAAAGATTTTCCTGCATTTACATTAAAAAAGCTGCCGTCTTTCAGTTTCACTTGTTTAGTCAATCTTCTGTACTCTGCTCTATCTACGCCGGCATAAGGCGTTCCTGTATTGGGATTCGTTACAAAGAAATCTGTTCTCAAGATAGAGGATGGGTCCAAATAATTATCATCTAAATAATTCCAGCTGGCTCCTATCCACCAAAACTTAGGACTGTTGTATTTTAGTCCGAAAGAATAAGCTTTCTGAGGAGTTCCTCCTACTTTGAAATTTCTGATATAAGATTTTCCATAGTTTATATAGGTCTCTCCATTAGGAAAGATTCCCGCAGCATCAGACATGAAGTAAACGGCAGGATTGTTTCTATAAGTGTATTCGCCGTAGCTCACTACCCCTGTAGCTACCAATGTCGGTAGGATGTTAGCCTGGATACCCAGTTCTGCTCCCATATTTCTCTTTTCTACATCAGTCATCAGCTGTGTAACGAAAGCACTTTGAGCGTTGGTAATATTGCCTTGTGCATCTACATTAGAAAGCTGGATACCGTCTGCAAAAAAACGCTGTATATCGGTCCCGTGATAAGAGTTTAACAAATAAGCGGTTGCTCTTATTTTTACAAAAGGGGTGGACATAATATAGCTGATGTCATTTGCGTTAATTACCGTACTCTGAATATTTGGTGGCGTAACGGCATTGACTCTTGCGTTTGGATAGAGATTGGTTAAATAAGGTGCTTGAGAGTAAAATGCTCCGTTATACTTCAAGAAGTTTCTACCATTGATTCTATACACCACTTGCCCTTTAAGACCTGTGTTCCAAAAGATTTTTTCTTTTGATTTTCCATAAGAATTATCATACAAGTAGTGTTTGAATTTACCATCTCTACTGCTGCTACTATAAGAAAATAATCCGGAAACAAACACATCAAAATTACCTGCTCGGAATTTTAATGAAGGATTAACATTTACTTCCTGTCTGCTGAAAATATAGTCGTATCCGATCTTATCTCCTACTTTTTTCCTGATATTGTTATCCGTTTCATTGAGCAAACCAGTTTTTCCAGGTTGATTTGTGGAAGCGTATGGGTCTTGATTAAGAGCATAATCACCTCCGAGCAAATCTCTTACTTCTCTATATTGTTCAGAGTTGTAATTTTGGTAAGCCAGATTAAGATAGAAACTCGTATCTCCACCGAAATTATATGTAAAGTGCGTGGCTGCATTCCATATTTTGTCATCATTCACATCGTTTACCAAATAGTAAACAGACTGCTCTCTGCCCCTATTGGCGTTGTATAGGGCTTCCCAATTTATTTGGGTGTAATTAGGGTCATTGGTTTCCCATTTATTTTTTAGAAATTCGCCTTCTTCTAAGTCTTCGGAGGTAGCTCCTTCTCTGCCAAACCAATAGCTTGGTAAGTTTTTGTAGTATAAAGTGGATGGATTTTGGGCATTATACCAATCCAATCTTGAGCTTTTATCTTTCCCGAATTGATAAGACACAGTAGTTACCAAATTAGATTTCTCTCCAAGTTTAAGAAAATCCGAAATCTGGAAAATCGGCTGGAAGCCTTCTTTTATTCGTTCACTGCGTTTTCTGCCATTTTGCCAACCCCAATAAGCATTGTAGTGGATACCTCTGTAATTTTTCACCTCTTCGGTCATTGGGCTGGCGGTGCTTCTTCGGTAAGGCGAACCTATAAAATTAAAAGTGATGGAATGTTTATTCCCAAACCTCTTTTCAATTCCCAAGTAAGTTCCGTAAGCATCGTAGAATGTTCCTTCTTGGATTCCTTCCTGAGCCCACCTTCTAGCTCCCATTATGGTAAATACCCATCCGTTGCGGCTCATTCCGGAGGTGTATCTCAACGAAGTTCTATAGCGGTAGTTTCTGTTAGTCAAGGATTGGGTAAGCTGAAATCCTTTTCTGTAACTGCTTGCATTGGTATATTTGGATACCACTCCGCCTGCTCCACCAAATCCGTATTCCGAAGGAGCATGGTTTTCTGCAATTTCAGGATATTTAGTAATATCATTAAGTCCTCCCCAGTCGCTGTAATTGACTATACCTCTATCGGGGTTTGCCATATTGATGCCATTGATCATATAAGAGGACATTCTTCCATCCACACCGCGAGGGCGGAACCAGTAGTTCCCCAAATCAAAAGAAGCAACATTGCTAAAAACATCCTGAGATGAATGTAAAAGCCCTAATGTAGGCTTCGCTGCAATTTCATCTGTGTCATTAGATGAATCTATAAGAACTAAACCCAAATCTTGTGTCCCAAGGTTAGAATAAAGCGTAACAGTTCCTAAATTTTTTCGTTTCTCATTGGCTAAAACATCAAATTCCAGCACCTTATTTTCAAAATTGGGCTTCATCACCGTGATTTTGTAGTGTCCGGGCTTCATGTCCACCAGTTGAAAATAACCAATCTTGTCTGCCAAAATATCCTCGTCCCCATTCTGAAGCATGACTTCTGCATTTTCTATGGGGGCACCTTTGTCATCTTTTACATAAGCAAAAACCGTAGTTTGTGCATAATAAAATGAGGCCGGTAACATCGAGAATATTGAGATCAATGATAATCGTTTAATCATAATATTCTATTTTTTTTCTTGAATATAAAAATGTTATCCATTGCAAAGATACCTTATTTTTTTGGTAGAACCATAGCTGTGACTGCAAATAAGACTATGATATATATCAATAAATGAGTTAAAATAATGATTAAAAGAAAGTTGAAAGGGTTTTGTGTCTTCTCTCTATTAATTAAAATTTAATCTTAAAGGTTAATTCTAAGATTTTCTATAACTTTGCCGTGATAAACATTATTCATCAAAACTATGAAAAAAAATCTTATACTGGCGGTATTGTACCTCTCGTGCTTTGCTTACTCCCAAAGTGGAAAATTCAGAAGAATGGCAACCATTGGTTTTTACAATGTAGAGAACTTGTGGGACACCATAGCTTCCGCAGATTATATAGACGGAACTCTGTCTCCGGACAATCCGAAATTCCACAGAAGCATTTCAGTAGACTCTATAAAATATCTTCCTCATGAGCCTTATAGTGGTGAATGGTCCGATTCTAAGCTCAAAGGTAAAAAAGTAGTAAGATACCAGGCTTTTAACGATGAATTTACGCCTAATAGCTCTAAAAGATATACAACAGAATTATATCACAAAAAACTACAAAACTCTGCAAAAGTCATCTCAGAATTAGGTGCTTCTATTACCAAATCTCCTCCCGTAATTGTAGGACTCTTGGAAGTAGAGAATAGACAGGTAGTGGAAGATCTTACCCAGCAGACACCCCTCAAGTCCTATGATTATGGAGTAATTCACTTTAATTCTTACGACTTTCGTGGTATAGACCCCGCTATTATTTATCAAAAAAGGAGATTTAGTCCTACCTATGCTACTCATAAAGAGCTGAAACTCTACAAAGAAGACGGAAAAAGAGAATATACACGAGATTTGCTCGTGATTTCCGGTTACTTGGATGGCGAAAAGGTAGCAATATTCCTAAACCACTGGCCGTCCCGTAGAGGAGGAGAGGCTATTTCCCTCCCCAAAAGGAATGCCGCCGCTGCTTTATTAAGAAAACAGATGGATAGTGTGAGGGCTGTAGAACCTAATACTAAGCTGATAGCAATGGGAGATTTTAATGACGACCCTGTAAGCAGCAGTATTAAAGATTATCTAAAAGCAGTGGGGAAACCGAAACAGCTGAGCCACGAGTATCCTTATTTGAACTTAATGTATCCTCTTTACAAAAAAGGAGTGGCGTCTTTGGCTTATCGAGATGCACCCAATTTGTTTGACCAGATTATCGTCTCCGAGAATCTCGTTAAAAATACAGATCCTTACACTTATAGTGTTTATACAACAATAGTTTATGCTCCAAATTACCTCATTAACAAAGAGGGGAACTTCAAAGGCTATCCTTTCCGTTCTTGGGACGGAGATACTTTTACTGGTGGATATAGCGACCACTTCCCTGTTTTTACGGTATTGAGCAAAGAGGTGGAAAGATAAAATATTTTATTTTGTACTGATAAAACAAAGCCGGCTCATATTGAGTCGGCTTTGTTGATTTATAAAATTTTATTTCCATTTATCCCATTTAGAATCATTATCACGAGGGGAAAATGTACTCATCAGAGATTTCAGAGCCGCTATATCTATCGATGCTGAATGAACGGAATTAAAAAGATTGAAAATTTCTTCTTTTTTAGTGTCAATGAATAGATTAAATGGATAATTCATCTGAAAATCATCTGCATATGTTTTTAGTTTGAGTAACGCATCGGCTGTATTTAGGGCAGCAGAGTTTTGGTTAGATGCCATATTATCCAGCCCTAAACGGTGGTAAGAATAATACACATTTCGGAAACTATCCATATCCTGCCGTAGCAGACGGTTTACCAGTGCTCCTCTTGTACGCTGTCCTTCCATTTCGCTCCAGCCTTTGAATCCTTTATTTTGCGAATTTTGAGCAATTTGTTTAGCGGTTTCAAACCACTTTTGTCCTCCTTTGTTTTTAAAAGAATCTGCATCGTAGCCTAAAACCAGATAAACATAAAAACTAATGACATCTATCAGATTTTTTCCCGAAAATTGTCTGTTGTTAAATATCAAGTTTTCGTTTTCATCGTACTTAAATGAAAAATTATTGTCGTTGATATTGATGAGAGGGGTTTCATATTGGCTATTGTAAATAGGGCGTACAGCCTGCACGACAATACTTCCATTGAATACATTGCTGCTTGGTTTTTCGGATATTACAATGGCAAAATTACATTTTATTTTTTCAAAGTTTTGTAGGCGTTGCCCTGTCCAGCTCGTATTATTGATAAAATCTCTAAGGCTTTTCTGTAGGATTTTGAATACCATATCGTTGCTGCCTGCTACCTGAGAATGGTTGATTTGGACTTCTGCTTGAAGCTCTTGTGCGTGGGGCATTATTCCCCAGATAAGCACTAAAAATACAAAAAGTTTTTTCATTTTCAATTTTTATGATGACTACAAAAGTATAAAATATTTGGTATTCAGTCTAAAATGTTTTTGCATCCCCAAAAAGACTTTTGAAAAAAAATCTAAATGTTTTAAAGTATACCTATAATGTGTTGATTTTCAATGATTAAATTTTGTTTATTTTTTTATTTATAAATTTGTACAAAATTAAAATATTATGATCAACAAAATTAGTTCGCTTAAAGTAGTTCTCATATGTTTAGTTCTAAGCTTTTTATCCTTGAATTTACATGCCCAAAGCCATAGTTATATTGATAAAAATAAGGATATGGCTAATGAATTGTCTATTAAATATGGGATACCTAGTTCTGTGATATTGGCAGTTGCTTTTGTAGAATCTGGTGCTGGGACGAGTAAAAATGCTAAAATTCTAAAAAATCATTTTGGTATAGTAGGAAAAAATACGGTAAATAGATCCAGATATAGAAGTTTCAAATCTGTGAGAGCTAGTTATGAAGCCTTTTGTAAACTTCTTTCAAGGAAAAAATATTATGCAAGACTGAAAGGCAAAAAGAACTTTTCGGAATGGGTACATGCCATCGCCGAAGCCGGCTATACCACGGTACCTAAAGAATGGATAAGAAGAGTTACTTTTGTAAATAAAAAGTTCAACCTAAGTCGATTAGATTAAAGGTAATGTTGTGATAGAAAAGAACAGCCACTCTTGAAATTATCAAAGTGGCTGTTTTGTGTTAAAAAAAAGCATATAAAGAGATTAAGCTATTGTAATGCTGTCGTCTAAATAAACATCTTGGATAGCATTGAGCAATTCTACGCCTACTTTCATATCTTTTTGGAAGGCTTTACGCCCAGAGATAAGTCCCATACCACCGGCACGCTTGTTGATTACTGCTGTTCTCACAGCGTCGGCTAAGTCTGTGGCACCTTTGGATTCTCCTCCGGAATTGATTAAGCCTGCTCTTCCCATATAGCAGTTGGCTACTTGGTAACGAGCCAAGTCGATCGGATTGTCGGTTGTAAGTTTTTCGTAAACCAATTTGTTGGTTTTTCCTACTTTCACAGCATTGTATCCACCGTTGTTAGTAGGTAGTTTTTGTTTAATGATGTCTGCTTGGATGGTTACCCCCAGATGGTTTGCTTGTCCTGTCAAATCAGATGAAGCGTGGTAATCTACACCATCTACCTTGAAAGCACTATTTCTAAGATAGCACCAAAGGATAGTAGCCATACCCAGTGAATGTGCATATTCAAAAGCTTTAGCCACTTCTACTATCTGTTTGTTGCTCTCAGGGGAACCGAAATAAATTGTAGCTCCTACCGCTACAGCTCCCATTTCCCAAGCTTCTTTTATGGTTCCAAACATAATTTGGTCATAAGATTCAGGATAAGATAGTAATTCATTATGATTGATTTTGACTACAAAAGGAATTTTATGGGCATACTTACGAGCTACTGCTCCGAGTACTCCAAAAGTAGAAGCTACCGCATTACACCCTCCTTCTATCGCTAATTTTACGATGTTTTCAGGGTCAAAATAAATAGGATTTGGTGCAAAAGAAGCACCTCCGCTATGCTCAATTCCTTGGTCTACCGGTAATATGGATACATATCCTGTATTTCCCAGTCTTCCGTGCCCTAATATCTGCTGGAGGCTTCTAAGAACTTGAGGATTGCGATTAGACAATGCCCATACCTCATCCACATGATTAGGAGACGGTGCGTGTATCATTGACTTGTCAATAGTTGAACACTTGTGGTTCAAAAGCATCTCTGCATCAGAACCTAATAACTCGATAATTTTGCTGTCAGCCATAATTATTTAATTTATTTGTTAATTCTTTTGTATGTTGTACAAATATAATCATTATCATCAGAATGAGCAAAATATTATAAATACTTTATTCTAAGAGTATTTAGAGAGGGATGCGTGGCAAAAACAGAATTTTATTTCTCCCAAATATACGGTCTAAATACAAAAATCGAATATGAAATCCTATTTTTTCCGTTTCTACAAAGTTGAAAATAGATTTTAGCTATACAAGTTTTTTCTTGGGTATGTTTTGAAGATAAGTGTGGGATATTTATTGTATAAGACTATTGGTTTTTGTAATTTTACGAGGTTAAAAGTAGGCTTATGTTTAGACCTAAAAAATGTTTTTCAAAAGTGTTTTTATATTTGCTTGGAATGGGATTTTTCCTGTTTTTTAATTCGTTTAATGCCCGTAGCAGAGATGCCAAAACGGTGGTAATAGGTGTGAAAGTGGCTCCTCCTTTTGTTGAAAAAAAAGGAAGTAATTTTTCGGGGCTTAGCATCGACTCTTGGGAGCTGGTAAATAAGTCATTGGATTGGAATTACAAATTTAAAGAATATAAAGATGTTAATTCCTTGTTATCAGCAGTGAGACGAGGAGAAGTGGATTTTAGTATCAATCCTATTACTGTAACGGAAAATAGAGCAAGGCATTTTAGTTTTACCCAGCCATATTTTATTTCAAATACGGTGATGGCAAGAAAGAAGGGGTTTATCGTTGTTACTATACTGAAAAATCTGATGACTTGGAGTTTTATTTCGGCTGTAGGAGCATTGGCTACTATTATTTTTATTTTCGGTTTTCTTATTTGGATTTTTGAACGCAAAAAAAATAAAGAACAGTTTGGAGTGGGCAGATGGAATGGGATAGGAGAAGGCTTCTGGTGGAGTGCTGTAACGATGACTACCGTAGGCTATGGAGATAAAACACCCAAAACAACTATGGGAAGGCTTATAGGTATTGTTTGGATGTTTATAGCGGTGATCAGTATTTCGAGTTTAACGGCAGGGATTGCCTCCGCACTTACTGTTCAAAACCTTAATGAGGGTATTTCCTCTATAGACGATCTCAGCCGTTTTAAGGTGGAGACAGTCAAAAATTCAAGTACAGGAGAGTTTTTAGATTATTATCATATACATTATAAGGCTGTAAACTCTTTAGCACAAGGTGTCAATGATATTGATAAAGACAGGGAACAAATTTTTGTGTATGATGAGCCTCTCCTTTACTATCAAATTGATAGTTTGGACAAAAGAGACGACATAGAGATTCTTCCGCATATTCTTAGAAAAGATTATTTCAGTTATTGTTTCCCTAAAAATTCAAAACTAAGAAATGAGGTTAATCCGGTTCTTGTCAGTACTCTGAAAGATTTGCGTTGGCTTAAACTGATAAAAGATTATCAAGCAAAGTAAATTCTCTATAAAGATTATTCTTCTTATTTTTGTGCAATGCAGGATTCTTTTTTACATAAAGGCAAGAGGAGGATATTGGTCAAATACCTCAAAGAAAAAATAGGAATAAAAGATGAACGGGTTTTGGCTGCTATAGATACCGTACCGAGACATTTTTTTATGGAAAGTGTATTTTTGGATTACGCTTATGAAGACAGAGCGTTTCCCATTGCAGCAGGACAAACAATATCTCACCCCTCTACTGTGGCAGAGCAGACGGAGCTTCTGGAGATAGAACGAAGCGACAAGATACTTGAGATAGGTACCGGAAGCGGCTATCAGACGGCCGTACTTATTGCTATGGGGGCGTTGGTCTATACAATAGAAAGACAGAAAGGATTGTATGATTTTTCTAAACAAATGTTTAAGAAAATGAATATTAGCCCTATTCATCAGGCTTTTGGAGATGGATTTGAGGGACTTCCTTTCTTTGCTCCTTTTGATAAAATCATAGTAACCTGTGGAGCAGGGGAACTTCCTATGGCACTTTTACGACAGCTTAGAGTAGGTGGTAAAATGGTAATTCCCTTAGGAGTAGAGGAAGAACAGGTGCTTTATAGGTTTACTAAAATTTCGCCTACAGAATTTGAAAAAGAGCAATTTGGTTTGTATAAATTTGTACCGATGCTCGGTAATATAAACAAGTAGATTTTTTATAAAAAAATATCCTGCTTTTTAGGATACGGCACATTCAAATAGATAAAAGAGGCCTTTCGAAGTTCTAAAATTTAAGTTTTTCCTTGGTCTTCAGTTGGTTTTATGTTAAACTTCTTTGATATATTCATTATCAATAGTACTAAATTCTGATGATTTCGAAATGTATTGTTTGACTCATTTATTGCTATATTCATTCAATTCCCTTTCCCATAAATTATACGGATGTACAAAATAAAATTTAGCCTGCAATTTTTTTTGCAACCTTTTGATGATGGGTAAACTCAACACTATTATCACTGGTAATGGACTTTACCGAGTCTTTATAGGGCAGCAGTATATCTATCACGGTTTGTGTCCGTATTTACGCATTTTTACCTTAAAAAAATCCTTTTAATAGAAATAAATCTTTTTATCTCATATATCGCTTTTATATTTGAACTTAGGAATCTCTTTTAGTGACAATAAAATTATATTTGTAAATGTCTCAAAGCTATAGAGTGTTTTTGTTGATATTATCTTCACTTAAAACAAATTTATTGTTTATGTGTATTTATTACTGTAATATTTTATTGGCTAATTTACTATACATGGCATAACAATATTGACAATTGATTTGCTACTCAGCTCTGCTTTCTCATTATCGTTAAAACCTTTCAAAATCCTAAGTTAAAAAACATTGGACGACACAATATCTATTTTTTGTTGATAAGAATAATTATTCTCTCTTCAAATTATCTCAAGGAATGTTTCCATATCGTTTTTTTTTACTATCTTTGGGCAAATTAAAAGTAAATATCAATAATCATAAACAAACCTCATCTAATTAAACTAATAAGACAATATGCACAGATATGTTTCAGCCGAAGAGGCCATCTCAGTAATAAAAAGTGGAGATAAGATTTTCCTGCATGGAAGTGCTTGTACTCCGAATTTTTTGGTAGATGAACTTGCCAGACAAGCAAACCGATTAAAAAATGTAGAATTAGTATCCATTACCGTACAAGGTAATGTAGAATGTGCCAAACCACAGTACGCAGACAGCTTCCACATTAACTCTCTTTTTGTATCTACTCCGGTAAGAAATGCAGTAAATGGAGGAAACGGAGATTATGTCCCTATTTTTCTCAGTGAAATACCGCGATTGTTCAAAAGCAAAATACTTCCGCTGGATGTAGCTATCGTTACGGTGTCTCCTCCCGACAAACACGGATACTGCACTCTGGGAACCTCCATAGATGTAGCTCGAAGTGCGGTAGATTCTGCCAAAATCATCATTGCCCAGGTCAATCCTAAAATGCCGAAAACACACGGTGACGGCTTAATCCATGTAAACCGCATTGCAAAAATGGTGTGGCACGAAGAAGAATTATTGACCATAGACTACGCCTCTAAAGTAACCGACATTGAAAGACAAATCGGGAAAAACATTGCAGAGCTTATTGACGACCGCTCTACCCTGCAAATGGGAATCGGAACAATCCCCGATGCAGTACTCCAATGCCTTAAAAACCATAAAGACCTCGGTATCCATACAGAAATGCTCTCCGATGGTGCAGTGGAACTTATTAAAAACGACATTATTACCAATAAATATAAAGGAACTCATAATAACCGAACCGTTACCAGCTTCTGTTTCGGAACTAAAAAACTCTATGATTTCGTAGATAACAATCCTTCCATAGAATTTATGGATGTGGAATACGTTAATTTCCCTATCAATATTATGAAAAACCATAAATTAACGGCTATCAACTCTGCAATAGAAATTGATTTTACAGGGCAGGTTTGTGCAGATTCCATTGGAACTTATCAATACAGCGGGATAGGCGGACAAATGGATTTTATGAGAGGTGCCGCATTGAGCGAAGGCGGAAAACCTATTATCGCCATCTCTGCGAGAACTAAGAAAGGAGTTTCTAGAATTGTACCTTGCTTGAAAGAAGGTGCGGGCGTGGTTACCACAAGAGGACATATCCACTATGTTGTAACAGAATATGGTACAGCTTACCTTTATGGGAAAAGCTTTAAACAGAGAACAAAAGCACTTATAAATATCGCTCATCCCGATGATAGAGAACAATTGGAAAGAGCAGCCTTCGAAAGATTCGGTTCACTATTGTAAAATATACTTTAATTAATTTAAAAGAAAGTTCCTAAGTTCAAATATAAAAAGCAACAAATGGGATAGGATTTTTATTTCTATTAAGGAGGATTCTCTTAAAAAAAAGAAGAGAAAAACAAAAAAGTTTTTCTCTTCTGAATCCTGAAGTCTTTGTTTTCCAAACAAAAATAAAATGAGTCCGTTAACTTTAGTACAAAGTAGGCATTAAATGCTTATTTGGAAGCTGAGTTTGCCTATCGTCAAAAGATTACAAAAAAAAGTTGCAGGCTAAATTTTATTTTATACATCCGTATAATTTATGGGAAAGGGAATTGAATGAATACAGCAATAAATGAGTCAGACAAAACATTCCGAAATCATCAGAATTTAGTACTATTGATAATGAATATATCAAATAAGTTCAATATAAAATAACTGAAGACCAAGGAAAAAACTTAAATTTTAGAATTCCGAAAGACCTCTTTTATCAATATGTTGCATTGGTTGGTCGGATGTACCCTTTACAGCCATTTTAAACTATCGGTAATGACTTCGGATTTGAGTTCCGTTTCTTGCCATTCTTTTTCGGGAATGCTTTGGGCAGTGATGCCTCCGCCTACATATAGAGAAATGGAGTTCTCAAAAATTTCGGCACAACGAAGATTTACAAAATAAAAAAAATTATCCTCTGATTTTACCCGAATATATCCCGAGTATAAAGCCCTATCGAATAGTTCAAATTTTTTGATATTCTCTCTGCAAAATTCTTTTGGATATCCGCATACTGCTGGGGTAGGGTGTAGGGCATAGATGATTTTCTCTACATTCTCGGCTTTGGTATTGATTTCAAAGTCATTGCGGAGGTGCTGTATATTTCCGCTTTCTACGGTGTAAGTATCGGATACTCCGACTCTGCTGCTGAATTCCGAAAGAATATTTTTGATGTATTCCGTAACCGGTTTTTGCTCCTCTATTTCTTTATCCGTCCATTCTTCTCCGATGGACAGAGTCCCTGCAAGACTCATTGTAGAAAATGTTTCCGTGATGGTGTTGTATTTTCCTAACAGTTCCGGTGTCGCCCCTATCCAGCATTTCCCATTTTGAATCAGAAGATACACAAAGGCAGACGGATACTTTTCGCAAAGCTGTATAAAAGTATTTTTCAAATCTAAATATTTATCTTGGAAAGAAATTGTTTTCTTTCGGGCATAAACCATTTTTTTCAAGTTGTTTTCTTTTACGAAATCGATAATTTTTTGTACCGTATCTTCGTAATCTTTTCTGGAAATATTTTCATCAGAATCTTTATTGGCTTCAAGGGATTGGGAAGTTAGATTAAGCTCCGAAAGACGGTGCTTGGGCACTTCTACCGCTTCCCCTGAAAAGTCGAAACATTTCGCACCATCGAAATCAAAAAAATCTACAGTATTATATCCTTGGTTGTGTTCTATTTTATAGACTTCTGTATTGTTGGGTAATCTGAAAAGTGTGTAATTCATTATTTTTTGATAATGTTATTAGTCATTGTGGTGTGGTTGATGAGCTGATCGTTCTCGTCACGGATTTCTATAGTGGAGACATGTACGGTTCTCCCTTTTCGGAGGAATTGTGCCACACCGGTTACCATTCCGTTTCTTTTGCTTCTTAGGTGGTTGGAGGTGATATTCGTCCCTACTGCATAGTATTTTTTTTGGTCTATGCTTACATTGGAGAGGCACGAACCTAAGGTTTCGGCTAAGACACAACTCGCACCACCGTGCATAATACCAAAAGGCTGGTGTACTCCTTTGTTTACGGGCATAGTTGCAGTAAGGGAATCTTCGGTAACATCAGTGAAAATGATGCCTAAGTTTTTCGCTAAATGTTCTTCGCTCCAATTATTTAGGAAATGGAGGATTTCTTCTTTTCGATCTTCGTTCATTACTTATGCGTTTTACTTATTGTATGTTTGGATTCCAGTTTTCCGGTACTTTTGGGTGTATGTCTTTCTCTATATAGTAATCGGAAATTGTTTTTAGAATATCTTCATAAGATTTCGTTTCAAGCTCTTCTACGCTTATTTTTTTTCCAATGTATGATATTTTTCTTTTGAAATCGCCGGTGGCAAGGACAATAGGAACTCTTGCTTTTAGTGCCATATGATAGAATCCTTTACGCCATTTTTGTACATAGCTTCTTGTACCTTCGGGTGTGATAACCAAACTGAAATCCTCTTTTTCGAATAGATTTGCCACGAAATTTACCAAGTCGTTTTTCTGGCTTCGGTCAATACCTATTCCGCCCAATCCTTTTACTATTCCTCCATACCAAGCTTTGGTGTGAGCATCTTTGATGATGATTTTAAGAGATTTTCCTAACGACCAGTAAGTTAAATTTCCCAAAAGATATTCCAAATTGTGCGTATGCGGAGCAACCACCAATATGCAACGGTTCAAATTGTTGGCATTGCCGTCTAATATGACTTTCCATCCTAATAGTTTAAGGATGAGTTTCCCTATGATTTTTTTCATTTTAGATTAAGTTGATAATATAAAAAACAAGTAACCCTATGTTTGACAGAGGCTACCCATAAAGCTAATGATTCTTGTATTTATAGAAAATCTATAAGTCTAAGAATGCATAAAGTGAGACAGAATATCCATCACTTTTACTACGATATCCAAAACAATTTGTACCATAATTTTTTTTGTTTTTATACACGGCTAATTTACGAATTAATTGTAATTGCACAATACAGCATAATGTTAAAATAAATATAAAATTTTAACTGTTGGTTAGATAGAAAATAGGTTAAATTTATTAGAATGTAATTGGTTAAATTGTGTTGAAATCTGATTTTTGTCATTTGTATGTTTGTCTGTAAATGTGTATTATTGCCTGATGTTAAAATAAATAAAATAATAGATTTTTATTAAGCAAACGCTTTGCAGCGGCTTTGTTTGTGCTTGCGAGTGTTTTCGGTTGGGCACAGCAGAAATTACCTCTACAATCGATGGGAAAAGTCTCTTTGGGATTAACTCTTTTATCCGTTGATTATCAAACGCCAATACAAGGTTCTTGGATTTTAGATTCTAAATTTGGTACGGGGCCTAGTGCTACCATAGAAAATGGTAAATATCTGCCGGCTTATCTCGCCCAATCTTTATTTCTGTCTTCAGAAGCTCGTTATCTATACAGTTTTACCAAACGCCAAGAGCTGGGGCGAGATATAGCTTTAAATAGTGCATCATATTTTGGGATTAAAGCAAGATATAATTTCAAACCTTATCCTGGTGCTGGGCGAGATCTTGATTCTTTTTTTAGTAGGCGTGATGATCGGAAGTATAGTAATACTTTAAGCTTAGCAGGAGTATGGGGATTGCAGAGAAATTTAGACTCTAATTTTTTATTCAATATTTATATTGGACCAGGTTATATGATTGATTTTAATAACAAAAGTTCGTCTTTTTATCCTGATTTAGGATTAGTATTTTCTTATGTCTTTATTAAAAGCAAGAAATAAATTCTCATCGCTTAAAAATATGCAAAAAGGAGGTTTTTGAAGCCTCCTTTTTTATTGATGAAGAAAGAAATAATTTAACTACTTTGTCTTTGGGGTATTGATATTGAAATTAAAGCCAGGTACATTAAAGTTGATATTCATATCATCAGAATCTGTATCTATATTTAAGCTGTCCATTTTCTTTTTGGCTTCTTTACCGCTGTAAGTTTTTCCATTGATGGTAACTTTATCCTTCCCATTGATGCTTTGGATAGAGATTTTATTTCCATTCCTGGTGATATTCATAGAGACCGTTCTGTTTACTTGGGTGCTATCCGCTTGGTCATCATCATTGTCGTCATCATCGTCATCGTCTCCGTTTTTGGTTTTTGAGGCGTAAGGCGAGTCGTCATTTAGGCTAATGTTGTCTGTATCCTCGTTGATTACCACCATATCTTTTGGAACTACTATAGTGTATTTTACTCTGTATTTTCTCATTTTTTCGGAATAAGGAAAGAGTATATAGTTAGGCAGTTCTATATTATTCCCTTCTATTTTTACCAGAATTTTTGACTTTAATGGAAGGTTATAGCCTTCGGCAATTCTGGTGATTTCCAGATAAGGTATTTTTATATCCTTTCTTGAGACCTCTACATCGGGATTATCGCCGTCGTAAACCGTTTTTTTGTCTGTGAAAATATTATCATAATCTTCGGCAGATTCGGGAATGTGTATTTTATTAATTCCTACAAAAAGGGTATCCGAAGGGGTGTTAATCGCTATATTCTCTGTATCTTGCTTTTTGCCGCTATATACTTTGCTCCCTTTTATTATTAAAGTACTTAATACTAGACCGGTAATAATCCATAAACCAATGAGTATAAAGAATATATATTTAGTATTTTTAAAAGAGGTTTTAGGTGATAAAAGTTTGATACTCAATAAAGACAAACCAAATGTAGGAATGGCAAGGGTAAAGAATAAAAATAAATCTATAAGATACAGGTAATCATTGTAATAAAAAGATAATTTTGTAAAATGTAGTATGCTCGTAAATCCTACGGAGCATAAAGTTGCAAATAGAAAGCCTACTGCTACTATTGCCACCATTCCTCCAAGGATGTACCTTAGAATAGTGAGAGGCTCGGATTCAGACTTTAGAGGAAGTTTTTCCATCGCCATAGAAGCTGTTTTTATATTGTCAAAATTGGCAGGTTCGCCTTTCATTTTAAGGAAGTCGGAAGCGGTTTGTGCTTTTGGTAAGATTGCCCAAAGAATAAGGTATACCATAGTTATAAACGGTAGAGAAGGTGCGTATTTGAAGAAAATATAGATAATGGCTAGGGCAGCCCATATTCCACGCATTAGGGTAACATCCATATTGAAATAATTTGCCAATCCGGAGCATACCCCTGCGATTTTTTTGTTTGTAGGGTCTCGGAATAGTTGCTTTTTCATCTTAGGCTTTTTTGTATTGTCTGCATAGTAGGTTTCCTCTTGTCCTTCTATCTCTTCCGGTGTACCGATGAGGGAGATTACTTTTTCCACATCTTCATTGCTTACGACTTCGCGTTTCCCTAAAGATTCTTTCAGTATTTCTACTACTCTTATTTCTATATCGTGCATCACCTCGTCTGCCTCTTCTTTTTCCATATTATTTCTTAGGGCAGAGAGATATTCACTTAGTTTTATGTAGGCGTGTTCATCTATAACAAATGAAAAACCGGCTAATGCTATTGATAGTGTCTTGTTCATGGTATTAAGGTTTATATTGGGTAATTTGGTTTACAGAGTCTATAAGTTGTTGCCAAGTGGCTTCCAGTTCGGTGAGGAAAACTTTTCCTTTTTCGGTAATCTGGTAGTATTTTCGTGGTGGTCCAGCTGTGGATTCTTCCCAGCGGTAGGAGAGTAGGTCGGCATTTTTCAGTCTGGTAAGCAGCGGATAGAGCGTCCCTTCCACTACATCTAATTTTCCGTTTTTCAGAGCGTCCATCAGTTCGGAGACATACATCTCTCTTTGTTTGATGAGGCTTAGAATACAGAACTCCAGAATGCCTTTTCTCATTTGGGCTTTTGTATTTTCTGTGTTCATTTCTTTTGTTATAATGAGGTTAAAATATTATAAAATTTGATTCTAATTAGAATGATTAGGTCTAAAATTTAGACTACTTTCCTAATCTATTCACTTCCGAAGGTTGATTTTGGTTAATGTTTATCTTCTTATAGTTCTTTCCTGTAATATTCCATTGTACGGTAATTCCGAAGCTTTGGGTATCGTAGAGCATACTGTCTGCATAGTACACTTCCGGGATATGCGTTTCGTTTTTCTTTTTGGTGCGGAGTATATCATTGGTATTTAATATTATAGAAAGGTTTTGGTTGATTTTTTTCGTTAAACCTAATCCAAGAGATTGCATAGCAGATTGTGTCATAAGCCCTATATTATTAGGCGATTGTAAGTAGTATTCAATATTAAACTGAAGTCCCTTGCCAAAGTCAAATGTATTATAAGAGATGAATTGGAAAAAAGGTTTTGATTTTGCTAAAGTCTGATAGGTTTTGTCTTTAACATTTATATAAGATCCCATTATAGTGGTTTTTGTCGTCCAAAATTCATTGAAAAACGAGTGGCTGTATTGTGTGCCTAAACCGTACACATACACATTGTCGAAGTTTCGGTAAGACTGTATGATATTTTTTCCATCTGTTTTGAAGAAAATCCCTGCCATATCTTTCATATACTGAAATTCGGAGAAGATACCCCAGCCTTTTTTGAAGGTATTTAGTGAAAGACTGTATATTTTTTGTGGGCTGATTTCGCTGTCACCCGCAAAGAGGGTATTAGAATTATGGATTTTCGCAAACGGATTTAGGTAGGCGTAGTTTGGCCTTCTGATTTGCTTACGGAAAGATATGGCATACATTCTTTGTCCTTGTGTCGCCCAGCTGTAATCCGTATTGTAGAGGAGATTGGAATAATTTTTTTTATTCTTGTAACTTTCCTTTGTGGCAAGGTCCGAAAAATCGTAATCAATAAACGAGCTCTCGTTTCTTATCCCCAGGTTAAGGTTGCCTTTGCCTAGCGGAATAGACTGATTGAAATAGACTGCTGCCACTTGCTCCTTGTAATGGAATGGCGAATTGGTATCAAAATTATAATTGTTATTCGTTACATCCGTATTCGTATATCTGCTTCCCACCGAGCTTAGGCCCCATTTTGTTTTGAAGTTCAAGTCTGCGTAACCAATGTAGATAGGCGTGGTATTTTTAATGTCTTGGCTGATGAACTGCCCTGCCGAAGTAGCGGAATTGTGGCTGTCGCTTTTACTGAAAATCTGATATGTCCCTATTTTTAGGGAGGTGTTTTCATTGAAAATATGTTTCCAGTTCTGAGAAAGCTGTAATTTTTTGCTTACCGTATTTTCTTGGGTTGTTTTCAGGAAGTCGTCGTTGAAGGTTTGGTTGTTGTTTTTAGACTTGTCGTAGCTAAGCGTTCCCGAAAAGCTCAGATTGTCTTTCTCTGAGGGGGAAATATTTAGGTCAATGAATGCTTGGTGGCTGTGCTCTTTATTATCATCAATGTTTTCAATGGAGAGCAGATCCTTGTTGCCTATCTTTTGTTTGATATTTCCGGTATTGTACTCGGGGGAATTATCGTAATTATAGGAAATATAGAACTGCGTTTTCTTGCCATTTAGTGCATAGTTGATATTGTTTGTGCCGTAGAAATCCTTTCTGTGTTTCCCACCGGTGGCATTGATGCCCAGGCGGTAGTTTTGTTTGCTTTGGTCTAAAATAATATTGATTACCGCATTTACCTCTGTGCCGTAGGAGGCGTTAGGATTGGGATTGAGTTCCAACTTTTTTATGGATTTAGGGTCAAGGGACTCGAGGAAGTTTTTGAGGTCTTTCCCTCTTAGCTCGCTTTGCATCCCGTTGATTTCCACGATGGCAGCCTTGTTGAATATAGACATTTCGCCGTCTTTGTTTATATCCAGCATTGGCACCAGTTTCATTCCTTCCCAGGCGTTTTGTGTCTTTTGGAAATTGGTATTAGACACTACTACTTCGTATTTTCCCTCTTTTTTGCGGACATTCATTGCAGGGAGTTTTTTCATCACTACGGTTTTTATCGTTTGTGTTTGTAGTGAATCTTTACTTTGGCTCTTGGTTTGGCTCGTCTGTGCTTGGGACAAGCCAAATATTAGAACCGGGCTGAAAATTGAAAATTTGTTCATAATCTTTTTGCTTTTGGTTGTGTAAAAATTGATTTGATATATATGTAAAATGATTTGGTGATTATTTTACATTGCAAAGATATATAAATTAAATAGTATTATGCAATACAAAGTACTATATTTATTTTTAATTTGTTGATTTTCAATGTTAAAAATTTTAACAAAAGTTTTTTGACTTAAAAAAATAGGGGCAAATAGAAAAAATGCGTAGAAATCATTTGTTTTTTTGTTTGCATCCCCAGTTACTTCTTTATATATTTGAGCTATGAATTACAACGAAGCATTACAAAAGAGATATTCCGTAAAGGAGTTTGATTCCGAGAAAAAAGTTTCGCAGTCTGTTTTGCAAAATATTCTCAATGCAGGGAGGCTTTCGGCAAGTTCTTTGGGGCTGCAGCCTTACAGGCTTATCGTTGTAGAAACGGATACTGTTAAAAACGAGATGGCTTCGGTGTTTGCAAACCCTCGCCAGGCACTTACTTGCTCTCATCTTTTGCTTATCGTAACCAAAAAGGAAATTGAACCTTATTATGTAGACCGTTATTTCGAGCATATTGCAAAGGAGAGGGAAGTGGAGGCAGATAGTCTGCTGCCGTTCCGAAATATGGTAGACTATTATTTGTCAAAGCTTTCAGGCGAAAACTTATCGGCGTGGAATGAGAAACAGAGCTATATCCTACTGGGGCATTTGATTTTTGCGGCTGCATTGGAAAATGTGGACTCTTGTCCTATGGAAGGTTTTGACGCACAAGCGTTAGCTCAATTGATTGATTTGGATACGGCAAAAGAAAATGTTTCTGTAACATTGGCATTGGGGTATCGCTCTCAGGGAGACATTTTTCAACATTTCAAAAAAGTGAGAAAACCAGAGGGGGAACTCATTAAGTTCTTGTAAAAATAAACTTTATCCGTTAAAAAAAAATTGGTAAGGTGTGTTTTCTGCTTATTTCTTTGAATGATAATTTCAAAATAATTTGTAATTTTGTATAAGATTTAATGTTGTTTAACGGTCTTATAATCAATATGGTTTGGTTAAACAATGTTTTGTAAATAAAATGATATGAAAGTTGTTTTAGCGGGTGGAACAGGTTTTGTGGGAAGCCGGCTTACGGAAATGTTGATAGAGCGGGGACACGAGATTCTGATGCTTACGAGGTCTTTGGAAAACAAAAAGAATACGGATAAAATTACTTATTACGAATGGACTCCCTCTTTGCTTAGCTGCGATGTGGAGCCTTTTCTGGTTGCCGATGCAGTGGTTAATCTTGCAGGGGCCGGGATTGCAGATGAACGATGGACGCCGGAGCGGAAAAGGGAGCTGATGAATAGCAGGGTCAGCAGTAATCGTACTATTGTAAAAATGCTTAGAAAAGTAGAGAACAAGGTAAAGCAGGTGGTCTGTACTTCTGCTATCGGCTGGTATGGCTATCAGCCGGACAATTCTAAAAAGCTGACGGAAGATTTGCCTCACGCTGCGGATTTTTTGGCACGTTTATGCTATGAGTGGGAAGAGTCTGCAAGGCGTATAGAGAAGATGAATAAAAAATTGAGCATCATCCGTACAGGTATCGTTTTAGGTAAAGGCGGAGGAGTTTATCCACAGATGACAAAGTCTATGAACTTTGGGGTAATGGGGATTGCTGGAGATGGAAATCAGAAAATGAGCTGGATTCATTTAGACGACCATTGCAGGGTGTATATTCATCTTTTGGAGAATGAAATAGAGGGTATTTTTAACTCGGTTTCCCCCAATGTGGTTACTCAGGAGCAGTTTTTGGTTAAAGTAAAAGAGGTAAAAGGGCGATTTTGCATACCAATTAAGACCCCAAAATTCATTTTGAAGACTATTTTTGGTGATTTGGCGGAAATGATTTTGTCTTCCGCAGTTATTTCCTGCGAGAAAATACAATCCACAGGCTTCAAGTTTAGATTTAATAGGCTTTTGGAGGTTGTAGAGACTATTGAAAAATCATAAAATAGTTACTTTTTCTAATGTTTTCTATTTTGTTAGTAATTATTTAAAAATAATGTTATTTTATTGATTTTTTTTTAATCATATTTTAATCTAAACGATTGTCGGTGGTATTTTGTTGGTCCGTATTGGTTTAAGGCGTCTCTATGCTGCTTGGTAGCGTATCCAAAGTTTTTGTTCCAGCCATATTGCGGGAATTCTTCGTGTAGTTTTATCATAAGCCGATCTCGGTAGTTTTTGGCTAAAATAGAAGCCGCAGCTATGGAGAGTACTTTGGAGTCCCCTTTTATAATACATTGATGCGGGATAAAAGGGTAGGGGTGGAATCGGTTGCCGTCCACCAAAATCAGCTCGGGGCGGGTTTTTAGTTGGTCTATGGCGAGGTGCATAGCATGTATGCTGGCGTTTAGAATATTATGCTTGTCTATGAATTCCGGAGGTAGCTCTGCAATGGCGTATTCCAAGGCATTTTCTTTAATATAAGTATCTAATTCGTTTCGGATTTTGACGGTCAGCTTTTTTGAGTCGTTGATGAGGTTTTGCTCAAAGTTTTCCCTTAAAATTACCGCTGCTGCTACTACCGGTCCGCACAAGCATCCGCGGCCTACTTCGTCGCATCCGGCTTCTATATAATTTTTTGTCCAATTTTTTATCAATTTCATAATGTGCAAAGATAGGTTAAATTTTTAATTCAAACAATATTTTTAATGGGTTGTTTTAATTTTTTTTGTATAAAATTTGTGTAATTTAACATAATTGGTTAATATTGTCCCAAGTGAAAAAATTATTTAAGATATGAAAAAACTAACAACGAGTGTTTTGGTTGTGGTGCTTTCTTCATCGTTTGCTATGGTAAATGCCCAGCAGAAGAAAGACACTATAAAAACTAAAAACATAGAGGGGGTAGTAATTACCGCCCTTGGGATTAAAAGAGAGAAAAAGTCTCTTGGGTATGCTTCTCAGGAAGTTAAGGGAGGTGCTTTGACGGATGGAACTACTAAGACGGGGAATGCGGCAGCATTGCTTTCCGGTAAAGCAGCAGGAGTTCAGATTAACTCTAATAACAACTTTGGTGGTTCTACCAATATTGTGATTAGAGGGTATAAGCAGCTAGGCGGTAATGGTGGTTCGCCGCTTGTTGTAATTGATGGTTCTCCTATTAGCAATACTTATGTTTCAGGAGATTATGATTTGGGTAATTTTCTTTCAGACCTTAATCCGGATGATATTGCGAGTATGAATATTCTTAAGGGAGCGGCAGCTTCTGCACTTTATGGGGAAAGAGCTCTCAATGGAGTTATCGTTATTGAAACTAAAAAAGGAAGAAATGGTAAGAATGGTTCTTGGGGCGTTACTTTATCTACAGATGTTAATTTCGGCTTTATAGACAAATCAACTTTCCCTACTTACCAAACGAGATATGGTGCAGGGTATGGTCCTTACTACAGTATGAAATCTAATCCGTTTTTTGATGAGGGACCAGATGGAAAACCTATGGCACCTTTTGGAGAAGATGCTTCTTATGGAGCAGAGTTTGATCCGAACTTACTAGTATGGCAGTGGGGTTCTTTTGATAAGTTTTCATCTCACTATGGCAAGCCTTATGCGTGGACAGCTGCTAAAAATGGTCCTATAACATTTTTTGATACGCCATTTACAACTTCCAATAGCATTACTTTGGAGAAAGGAAATGCTAAAAACAACTTTATGTTGAGTTACAACAATTTCCTTTCTACAGGATTGATGCCAAATTCAAAACAGAAAAAGAATACATTCTCTGCAAGAATTAACTATCAGCTTACAGATAAATTAAGCGCCAGTGTATATTCCACTTTGACATTAGAAGACACAAGAGGAAGAAATAAAACAGGTTACTCAGACAATTTGGTAACTGGCTTTAGAGAATGGTGGCAGACTAATGTGGATTTACAAGAGCTTAAGGATGTGTATTTCAAATCCGGAGGTCTTAATAGAACTTGGAATAGGTCTTCTGTAGATGATGGTAGTCCTGCTTATTGGAACAATCCGTATTTCCAAGTGTATCAAAACTATGAGTCAGACGGAAGGACAAGGAATTTTAGCTATGCTCAAGTAAAATACAATTTTAATAAAAACTTTGGACTACTTGCAAAAGTATCTAATGATTTTTATAATATGCTTGTAGAGCAACGGTTAGCAGATGGTAGTTTGACTCAGGCGTTTGGTGTGTCTGGAAGAAACGCCAGTTCAGGTTATTGGAGACAGAATAGAACAGGATTTGAGACTAACTTTGATGTTATTGGAAATTATAAATTTGATATTTCTGGTAAATTGAATGTTCAGGGTATTGTGGGAGGTAATGTGAGAAGATCTGGATACGAGTCTCTTACAACTTCTACAGAAGGAGGACTTGCAGTACCTGGTATATACGCTATATCAAACTCTAAAGGACAGGTTTTAGACCCTGTAGAGTACTATGCAAGGAGTGCTTCCGCAAGTGCATATGCTTCTGCCTCATTTGCGTATGATAATTTTCTATTTGTAGATGCTACTTATAGGATAGATAAATCATCAAATCTGCCAAAAGGGAATAATGTATATGGGTATCCTTCATTTACAGGAGCATTATTGCTTAGTGATTTAATTCAGAAAGATTGGTTAAATTATCTTAAACTAAGAGCAAATTATGCAGAAGTAGGTTCTTCTACTGGAAATTATAATCTGGTAAATACATTTTCTAAAAATGGTATTTTTAGAGATCAGGCATTGTTTTTTGCTCCGTCTACATTGGCCAATCCAAACTTAAAACCAGAGAGATCTAAAGAAGTAGAGTTGGGTATCGAGTCTAAAATGTTTAATAATAGATTTGGTTTTGATGTCGCAGTGTATAGAACAAAAACTTTTGATCAAATTATAAATTTACCAGTATCTAATGCATCTGGGTATAATGCTGTAGTGGTAAATGCAGGAGAAATAGACAATAAAGGGGTAGAGATTCAAATGAATCTGACACCTATTAAAACTTCTGCTTTTACTTGGGATATTAGCGTTAACTGGGCGAAGAATATTAATAAATTGGTTTCTTTGCATCCAGACGCAAAAGTACTCAGATTAGACGCTTACCAAGGAGGTGTTTCTCTGAATGCTGTAGAAGGTCAAGCCTACGGCGTATTGTATGGTACGGATTATGTTTACCAAGATGGGCAGAAAGTGGTAGATCCTAAAACGGGAAGATACCTTAAAACAACGGAATCTAATAAAGAAATAGGAAACATCACACCTGACTGGACCGGAGGTATAAGGAACAACTTTAAATTCGGTAAAAACTTTTCTATGGGCTTCTTGATTGATGTTCAGCATGGTGGTAGTATATTCTCTACAGATATGTACTATGGTCTTGCCACAGGATTGTATCAAGAGACAGCAGTGGGAGATTATAGAACAAAAGGGGTGGTTCATCCGGGGGTTAATCCTGATGGAAAGCCAAATCAGACTTACACAGCAGGTGCTCAGGCATTTGGTAATGTAGATGGATATAGAAGGATGCCAAACAAAAGATTTGTATATGATGCATCGTATATCAAACTAAGAGAAGCTAATATTACTTATAAATTACCTAAATATTTAATTGCTAATACATTCTTGGAAGAAGCTAAAATTTCTTTAGTAGGAAGAAATTTGTGGATTATTTACAAAAACCTTCCTTATGCAGACCCTGAAGGAAGCTCAGGAGGAGGATTGCAGTCTAGAGGAAGTTCTGTAGGGGTGCTTCCTACAACAAGAGATATTGGTGTAAATGTTACTTTAAAATTTTAAAAAATGAAAAAAATACTTTTTATAATAGGAGCTTTAGCGGTTACTCTTCCGGTTATTAATTCTTGTGAAAGAGATATTACCCAGCTAAATGTAGATCCCAAGCATCCACAGTCTTTACCTTCGGTAAACTTATTTTTGACCTCTCAAAAGAATTTATTTACGCAATTAGATGAGGCTAGTGTCAATAGAAATATTTCTAGATTTTTTACACAGCAGTGGACAGAGACGACTTATACAGATGAGTCGAATTATGATATGGTGACGAGACAGATTAATGCAAGGCATTGGAATACGATGTATCGTAATGTCATTAATATGATAAAGTTAGCTAAAGGAGCATTGCAGGCAGAATCTCAAAAACCTGGTGCAGACTCTGATGTGATGGATAATGAGTGGGTACAGATGGAAATAATGGAAGTGTATGCATGGGTGAATATGGTGGATACTTATAATAATATTCCTTATACTGATGCATCAAAGGCTGCAGATGGGAAATTATCACCAAAATATGATGATGCCAAAACGATTTACTTGGATCTTATCAAGAGATTAGATGAAGCGATAGCTAAAATAAAAGTTTCAAAAGAAGGTTATCCCGATTATTCTTATGGTGGAGATATGGCAAAATGGAAAAAATTAGCTAATTCCATAAAACTTAGATTAGGTGTTAATCTTTCTGATGTGGATTCTAGTGTCGCGAAAGCAACAGTAGAAAGTGCAGTACAAGGTGGTGTGATAGCATCTAATGCGGATAATTTAACTTTGACCTATACTGCCGGATTATTCAGTAGTCCATTATATCAGAATGTTAATGTAGAAGGCTCCGGTAGAAAAGATATCGTAGCGGCTAATACATTGGTAGATGCTTTAAAAGCTAAAAATGATCCGAGAATAGGCAAATTTTTTACTTATAAGCCAGGAACTACAGAGTATGAAGGCGGAGAATTTGGGACACCATCTGCTTACGCATCTTATTCTCATGTTGCAGATGATATTATCAAGGCAGATGCTACAGCAGATTTTTGTGATTATGCAGAGGTGAATTTCTTGTTAGCAGAAGCGGCTCAAAGGGGGTTTAATGTAGGAGGTACAGCACAAAGTTTCTATGACAAAGCGGTTAAGGCTTCTATGGATTATTGGGGAGTTTCAGATGCAGATGCAACTGCATATTTAGCTGTAAATCCGTACGATGCTGCAAATTGGAAAAAATCATTGGGAGAACAATCGTGGTTTGCTATGTATAATAGAGGATTTACAGCATGGACATTTAATAGAAGACTTGATTATCCGGTTTTCAAAAATCCTGTAAATTCATATATTGATGGTGTACCAACGAGGATGACTTACCCTGCAACAGAACAGGTTCTGAATAAAGCGAATTGGGAAGAGGCAACCTCTCATTTACAAGGTGGAGAGGATGTTGCTACAGCAAAAGTATTTTGGGATAAAAACTAAAATCTCGTGTTTTGCATTCATAGAAAGACCGCCTTCGGGCGGTTTTTTTTGTATATTTGTAGCCTAAAATACTTGGTATGAATATTAAGCAGAAAATACAAGCTCAGATAAGTGAAATAGTTCTTAGTCTGTATCAATTAAAAGATATAAACCTCGATGTTCAGGAAAATAAAACCGATTTTGAAGGGGACTTTACCGTAGTGATTTTCCCTCTTGTAAAACAGCTCAAAAAAAATCCTGAGCTATTGGGTGAAGAAATAGGAGAAGCACTTGCAAATGCAGTTTCTTATATCTCATCTTTCAAGGTGGTGAAGGGTTTTCTTAATCTTAGCCTAAAATCAGAAGCCTTTATAAAGGCGTTAGATTTTGCCGATCAAAATTTTGATACCATAGAACCCAAAAATCAAACAGTGATGGTGGAATATTCATCTCCTAACACTAATAAGCCCCTTCATTTAGGGCATATTCGGAATATACTTTTGGGGTATTCGGTATCGCAAATTCTTCAGGAGGCGGGATACAAGGTCATAAAAACGCAGATTGTGAATGATAGGGGAATCCATATTTGCAAATCTATGTTGGCGTGGGAAAAATTCGGCAATGGCGAAACTCCCGAGCAGACTGATACCAAAGGAGATAAGTTTGTGGGGAACTATTATGTGAAGTTCGACCAAGAATACAAAAAAGAAATAAAGCAATTAGAGGCAGAGGGGCTTTCGGAAGAAGATGCCAAAAAACAAGCTCCGCTTTTCCGTCAGGCACAAAAAATGTTATTAGACTGGGAGCAGGGCGACGAAACCGTAAGGACGCTTTGGGAAAAGATGAACCAATGGGTGTATAGCGGGTTTAACCAAACCTACAAACGCCTTGGCGTAGATTTTGACCAAATCCAATACGAGAGCAATACTTATATCTTAGGAAAAGACCTTATTCAAGAGGGGTTAAAGAAAGGCGTATTTTTTACAAAAGAAGATGGCTCTGTGTGGTGCGATTTGTCCGATGAAGGCTTAGACGAAAAATTACTATTGCGTGGTGACGGCACCTCTGTCTATATGACGCAGGACTTGGGGACGGCTGTGGAGCGTTTCAAAGACAATGATATACAGCAGCTCATCTACACCGTAGGAAACGAGCAAGACTATCATTTTCAGGTATTGTTCAAGATTTTGAAAAAGCTGGGCTATGCTTGGGCAGACCACCTTTACCACTTGTCTTACGGGATGGTGGAGCTGCCGAACGGCAAGATGAAATCTCGGGAAGGCACCGTGGTGGATGCCGACGACCTTATGCAGGAAATGTACATCACTGCCAAGGAGAAAGCTCAAGAGCTTGGCAAGCTGGAGAATCTATCGGAAGAAGACAAAGAAAAATCTTATGAAATAGTAGGCTTAGGCGCCCTCAAATACTTTATCCTAAAAGTGGATCCTAAAAAGAAAATGCTCTTCAATCCCGAGGAAAGTATTGATTTCAATGGAAATACAGGGCCGTTTATACAATATACCTATGCGAGGATACAGTCGCTTTTAGAGAAAGCGGGATACCAAAAGCAAGATTTACCGAAAGTTCTGGATATCAATGCATACGAGAGAGGGCTTATCATGCAGCTGTGTAATTTTAAGGCAGTCGTTCAGAAGGCTTCGGAGAGTCTCAGTCCCGCACATTTGGCGAATTATATTTACGATTTGGTGAAGGCGTACAACTCATTTTACCAGAACAATCCTATCCTTAACCAAGAAGACCTGTTGTTGCGTCAGTTTCGTTTAGAGTTGTCGGTACTCACTTCCCGCACTATTCGTAGAAGTCTTTCGTTACTTGGTATAGGTGTAGTGAATAGAATGTAAAATAGAATTAGGGCGTGCCCTTTCTTTCGCCGTTGCTCTGATGCCTCTGCGAAAGAAAGGTCGGTCTTTGGGCAGTCGCTATCTCTATCCCTACCATTGTTCTTCGCTGTTAGAGATGAACTCCGACAATGCCCTACGCCCTCACGCAAAACAAGATGATGTTCATAGACTTTACACAAAAAGATGCTTGGAGAGCTTTGTCGCCCCGTACGCCGTTTCAGCAGGAGGTACTTTCTTTTTTAGAAGAATGGTATTCAGGCTCTCGTACCGTGATGGTACAGACTTCAGGCTCTACGGGTGTACCTAAAAGATTTCCGGTAGAGAAGGACAAGATGCGTTTCTCGGCACGGCAGACTTGTGCATTTCTTGGCTTGGGGTATGGAGACTTGTCGGTACTGTGTTTACCGGTAGCGTATATTTCCGGTAAGATGATGCTGGTGAGAGCCATAGAGAGCCGTATGAGGTTGGTTGTTTTAGAGCCGTCTTTGTCCCCGCTTTCAGAGTGGGATACAGAAGTAGATTTTTGTGCAATGACGCCTTTGCAGGTAGAGCATTCACTTTCCAAAATACATCACCTCAAAAATCTCATTATCGGAGGTGCGGCGGTCTCTTCTATCCTAAAATTAAAACTAAGCACACAAAAAAATAAAATTTACGAAACCTACGGAATGAGTGAAACTCTTTCCCATATTGCACTTAAACAAATAGCTCCTTGTGCAGAAGAGTATTTCACGGTTTTTGGTGGTGTGGATATAGACACGGATGCCAGAGGGTGTCTGTCTATTTTTGCCCCTGATCTTTGTGACGGACGCTTGCAGACCAATGATTTAGTAGAATTAAAGAATGATAAGGCATTTAGGTTTTTGGGTAGAGTAGATAATGTTATCAATTCCGGTGGAGCAAAGATTTTTCCCGAAGTTTTAGAGCAAAAAATAAAAAATGTCATTCCAAACGAAGTTATATTTTTAGGCTTAGAAGATATGGTTTTAGGGCAGCGGTTGGTTTTGGTGGTAGAGGGGGAGAGTAGCCAAGAGCTTATTTCTAAGCTGGAGCGTATCACCTACGAGAAGTCTTTTCACCGCCCCAAAGACATTATCTTTGTAAAAGAAATCCCAAGAACTCCCAACGGAAAAGTCAGCAGACCCGCCCTGAAAAAGTTGCTTGATAATGATTAGTGTTAATTTTTCTTAATACGCTATATGGGTGGTTAAAAATATATAATTTTGAGGTATTCGTATCGATGCTAAAATAAGAAAATTAAAATGCCTATGAAAAGACTTCTAAAAGGGCTCTTCCTACTTTTGCTACTAATAGTTTTAGCAGGTTGTAGAGCAGACGAAATGCTTACCGAAGCAAAAACAAAAGACGATTTAGCTAATAAGTTTAGTATTTTTGTAAAACGCTCAGGCAGTGATGTCATTGATTATCCGAAAGGGTTTAGATATCTCGCTCTGAGGTACGACAGTATCCACCGTACGAATATTTCGGGGCGGGAACACTTGGAAAAGCTGAAAGAGTTGTCAAAAGATAAGCCTATTACCTTAACCAAAGTAGAGGCAGAGCCTTATATAGATTTTGGAATTCACTCTCAGACTATTACCGAGAAGAACGGAGATAGATGGGTGCTTTATCCTAAGGTGCAGACCGGTAAAGTGGTAGGATTGGTAGCTGCAGTACTATCCGATGAAGAAACAAAAGTCTATTATTATACCGTAAACCCATTATCTGAGCTATATAAGAACAATATTAGCTTGTTCCAAAAAGCCTACACGAAAAAGTATTTTAACGTAAAGTCTAATAGAGGACTTAGCGGCTTAATAGAGATGGCAATGTGTGGAACAGATGATATTCCTTCGGGTGATATAGAAGAAGTGGTAATTATTGGAAATCCACCTAAATCTGGAGACCATAATGGAGACTGGAGTTGGTTGTTTAATGGTTTGTATCCTGGGTATGGACACTATATAGGAGGAGATTGTCTCAGGTATATAAAATGTTTTGATCCTGTTAATGGATTTGATGGCGGAGGAGGAGGCTATTCTCCACTACCACCACTAAATGATAATAATGGTGATCCGTGTTCAGAGATGAAAAAAATGAATAATAGCTCAGCTTATTCAAAGAAAGTTGATGAGCTAAAAGAATCTTCTGTTCTTAGTAGAACTTACGAGACAGGATATAAAGAAAATAAAGATGGAACTTTTCATAGTCTTAGTCCTGCCAAATCTACTGCTAACTCTGACGGAATGAAAATTGATATAGATGCTGATACCAAAGGCTATATACATACGCATATAGATGATTATGAAGTGGAGGACGCAAATGGAGATCTACAGATGAGGATGCCGATTAGAATGTTCTCGCCAGCCGATGTAAATGCCCTAATGGAGATAGCAAAAATGCAAACGGACGGAAATTACGACGAAATATATGGGACGATGGTTTCCAGCGAAGGAATTTATACCATTAAATTTACAGGAACAAAATCTGATATTAAAACTGGATTTAGTGGTAAAGAGTGGAGAGATAAATTCATATATTTTTGGAATAAACATAGTGGAAGTAATGAATTAAAATTTTTAAGATTTTTAAAAGATGTTATGGGAATTGATGGAATATCCTTATATAAAACTGGGAAAGATGGTAAAATAGAAAATAAATTTTTAGAGAGTAACAATAGAGTAAAATCAAATGACTGTCCATAATTTAAAAAAAAATAAAATAATGAAAAAGATAATATTAGTATTCGCATTAATGATAATATGTAATATCAATGCCCAAAGAACAATATCATTAGCTCAGGCTTACGAATATTTTAAGTCGCCTAATGGAATACCAGAGGATGTATCCTATGTGAAGGATACTAATAATGACTTAAACAAATTTATTGGTACCTGGAAAGGAAATTATGATGGGAAAACTTATATATTTAGGTTTATAAAAAAAATAAAAAGTGGGGAATATGATATAAAGTGGGATTATTTAGTAGGTAAGCTTAAAGTAACAGATAATAAAGGTAATATTCTTTATAATACATTTTCCTTAGACGATGATAAAACTTATTTTAGTGGAACATATCTACAACATCAATCTTATATTATGGATTTCATTGTAAATACTTATTGCAATGATTCTGGAGTTGTTTTTTTAAGGATATATGACAATCAACCTAATAAGATGAAAGTTTTATTTGACAGAGATAGGACATGGTACGACCCTAAAAAATGTCCTAATTATGAGACTTACGAAACGACATTACCGCAGAAGTCTTTTGTTCTTACTAAGCAATAAGAAACAAAAAGTCCGGTTACCCAGCCGGGCTTTTAAAACTAAATAGAGATGAAAAAGGTAATATTAATAACTACATTATTCGTAGCGTGTTTATGTAAGGCACAAACTTATACATTAAGAACGACAGGTGTAAAATTTCCTAAAGACAGCTATGTAAAGGATACTAACAACGAATTACCTGAATATGAAGGCACATGGAAAGGGACATGGGGCGGAAAAATGATTTACTTAACATTTAAAAAGATAAAATATTATAATTGGTTTTTAAACGATCGTGCCTACTACCGAGATATGTTAATAGGGAAGTTTAAGGTATTAGATCAAAATAACAAAATACTATTTGATAATACTAATGTATCTGATAATGATGCAAGAATTAAAGGATTTGGATTTATGAAAACGGGAGGAAAGTATTTATTAGGGTATATTGATGAAGATATTTGTTATATGAATGGTCGCATTACTATTTATTTTACGGACAATACCAAAAAGAAACTTCAGTGGGATTTCTATGAAGGGGATAATCTCATTACACCGGATTGCAGGTATTATAAGGCAAAAGAATTTCCTCAGCCTTTACCAAAATCTATAGTTCTTACTAAGCAATAAGAAACAAAAAGTCCGGTTACCCAGTCGGGCTTTTAAAAATAAATAGAGAAGAGATGAGAAAGGTAATATTAATAACTACATTATTCGTAGCGTGTTTATGCAAGGCACAAACCTATCCGTTGAGAACATTTACACAGTTACCTAATGGTGCTTATTTGAAAGATACTCAAAATGAATTATCTACATACGAAGGCACATGGAAAGGTACTTGGGCAGAAAAAACGATTTACTTGACATTCAAGAAACAAACTAGATTTTATAATACAGTTTTAGGAATTTATAAAGACTTTTTAATAGCTAAATTTAAGGTCTTGGATAAAGACAATAAGATTCTATTTGATAATACCCATTTGTCAGATAAAGATGCTAAAATAGTAGGCGGTAAATTTAGAAAAAAAGATGGAAAATATTCTTTTAGTTATAGAGATGAAGATATTTGTGATATAAATGGTTATATTACTATTTATTTTACGGACAATACCAAAAAGAAACTTCAGTGGGATTTCTATGAAGGGGATAATCTCATTACACCGGATTGCAGGTATTATAAGGCAAAAGAATTTCCTCAGCCTTTACCAAAATCTATAGTTCTTACTAAGCAATAAGAAACAGAAAGTCCAGTTACCCAGCCGGGCTTTTAAAAATAAACGGATATGAAAAAGATAACATTAAGCTACTTACTAACGCTATTTATAGCGAATATGGGAACTGCCCAAGAAAAAATAGGCACGCTAAGGCAGTTCGAAGAATGTGTGAGCAGATCTAATTATCAATCTGAGGGTTGTCCGGATTTAGAAAATATTACTTATATCAAAGATGTAGAGAATAGATTAGATAAATTTGTAGGAACTTGGACGGGAACTTATAACGGAAAAACTTATACTTTTAAATTTAATAAAAGAGTAAAGTATAGTGATGGAATGGGAAATAGAACCATAGATTTACTTTTTGGTAGAATAAAAGTTGAGGGAGCTAATGGAGAAATCCTTTATAATACTCTATCTGAAAGTAATGATAGTAATACTTATTTTTCCGGAGATAATTTTCAAAGAAATAGTTATATTATGGATTTCATTGTAAATACTTATTGTAACGATACGGGTGTTGTTTTTTTAAGAATATATGACGATCAACCTAATAAGATGAAAGTTTTATTTGACAGAGATAGGACATGGTACGACCCTAAAAAATGCCCTAATTATGAGACTTACGAAACGACATTACCGCAGAAGTCTTTTGTTCTTACTAAGCAATAAGCAACGAAAAGTCCGGCTGCCCAGCCGAGCTTTTAAAAATAAATAGAGATGAAAAAATTAATATTAAGCTACTTACTAATGCTATTTATAGCGAATATGGGAACTGCCCAAGAAAAAATAGGAACGCTAAGGCAGCTTGAAGAGTGTACTCATAGACCCAACCATCAGTCTGAGGGTTGTCCGGATTTAGATAATATCACTTATGTAAAAGATGTAGAGAATAGATTAGATAAGTTTGTAGGAACTTGGACGGGAACTTATAACGGAAAAACTTATACCTTTAAACTAAACAAGAGAGTTAAATTTGGATTTGGTCAAAGAAATGGGTTATATTGGGATAGATTAATTGGCAGAATGAAAGTTCAAGGAGCTAATGGGGAAGTACTCTATAATACTCTATCCGAAAGTAACGATAGTAATACTTATTTTCATGGGGATAATTTTCAAAGAAATAGTTATATTATGGATTTCATTGTAAATACTTATTGCAATGATTCTGGAGTTGTTTTTTTAAGGATATATGACAATCAACCTAATAAGATGAAAGTTTTATTTGACAGAGATAGGACATGGTACGACCCTAAAAAATGCCCTAATTATGAGACTTACGAAACGACATTACCGCAGGTGTCATTTGTTCTTACTAAGCAATAAGAAACAAAAAGTCCGGTTACCCAGCCGGGTTTTTAAAAATAAATAGAGATGAAAAAATCATTAAAATTAGCAGTTTTATCATTGTTTTTGGGAGTTCAGTTTTCATTTGCCCAGCAGGTTGTGGTTAATAAGCCGTCAGATACAAGGCTATTAGAAATTAATAAAAAAGAGTTTATAGGTAAACCTTTAGACTACTTATTGTCGGTCATTAAAGTACCAATAAAGTCTATTCAAGCCTATCCTAATAAAAACAAAAATGAAATCAATAGCTTAACATTTAGGTACATTACATATAAAGAATATCTTAAAACATGGGATAAAGAAATGAATGATAGACCTACTCAATTAGTTATTGAATTTAACCAAAATTGGAATTTTATAGGTAAGAGGTGTTATCCTAATAAAAATCCTCAGTGTACAGAATGGCTGCCGGAAGATGAGAAAACTTTAGGGAATTTGATTGTTTATGATATTTATGTTTTGGGTAAAGACTAATGCGATAAAAGTCCGGTTACCCAGCCGGACTTTCAAAACTAAATAGAGATGAGAAAGTCATTAAAATTAGCAGTTTTATCATTGTTTTTGGGGATTCAGTTTTCGTGTGCCCAGCAGATTGTAATTAACAAGCCGTCAGATACAAGGCTGTTAGAAGTTAATAAAAAAGAATTTATAGGGAAACCATTGAGTTATTTATTATCGGTTATTAAAGTACCTATAAAGTCAGTACTAGCTGTTCCTAATAAAAATAAGAATGAAATTAATATGCTATATTTTAGATATATTACTTATGATGAATATCGCAGAGTATGGACTAAAAGTAGTATTGAAGAAGGTCCTACTCAATTAGTTGTTAAATTTAATCAAAATTGGAATATGGAGGGGAAGTTGTGCAAACCTATAGAAAATCCCCAGTGTGCAGAATGGCTGCCGGAAGATGAGAAAAATTTAGGAGGTTTAATCGTATATGATATTTATGTACGGGGTAAAGACTAATACGATAAAAGTCCGGCTGCCCAGTCGGGCTTTTAATACTAAATAGAGATGAGAAAGGTAATACTAAGTGCTTCGTACCTTTTCAGTATTTTAGGCAAAAAGCATATGAAAGATTTATTTTGATAGCTTAGCTATTTTGTGATTATAAAAAGTTCCCACGCCGCAGGCGTGGGAACTTTTTATAATCACAAAATACACCTACTCATAGTAGGCAATCTCACGCTCTATGACGATTTTGGCTTTTCCGTCTTGATAGATTATTGTCTTAATCCAATTACCATGGGTGTCGTATTCGTAGGTATAAGTATTTTTCAAAGTTAAACCGCTCTCTAAGTTATAACTAACCCACTCTATCTCATTCCCTTTATCATCATACGCAAAAGTTTTTTTCCAATCTAAACTGCCATCTGAGTTATACCTAACCGTCTCTATCTGATTCCCTTTATCATCATACGCATAAGTCTCTTTCCAATCTAAACTGCCATCTGAGTTATAACTAACCCACTCTATCTGATTCCCTTTATCATCATACGCAAAAGTGTTTTTCCAATCTAAACTGCCATCTGAGTTATAACTAACCTCCTCTATCTGATTCCCTTTATCATCATACGCAAAAGTGTTTTTCCAATCTAAACTGCCATCTGAGTTATAACTAACCCACTCTATCTGATTCCCTTTATCATCATACGCAAAAGTGTTTTTCCAATCTAAACTGCCATCTGAGTTATAACTAACCCACTCTATCTGATTCCCTTTATCATCATACGCAAAAGTGTTTTTCCAATCTAAACTGCCATCTGCGTTATAACTAACCTCCTCTATCTGATTCCCTTTATCATCATACGCAAAAGTGTTTTTCGAATCTAAACTGCCATCTGCGTTATACCTAACCTCCTCTATCTGATTCCCTTTATCATCATACGCAAAAGTGTTTTTCGAATCTAAACTGCCATCTGCGTTATACCTAACCTCCTCTATCAAATTCCCTTTTTCATTAAAAACAGCATAAGAATTATCATCATTTCCACCTGTTTTTCTCCCTCTTTCTACTTTTCCAAATTTCTCTACGGCTTCATAAGATATCTGCCTTACGGATTTTACTTTTCCTTTCAAACCTGTTTCTTCTGCATCGGTTTTCTTGTGTTGTTTATCACACGCCCAAAGGCTTAATGCACTAAGCATAACTAAAATTGTTTGTTTTATTTCTATTGAGTTTTTAAATGTTTTATATTTTCATCAAAATTTTTAGATGAATTACCCAAATTTTTAGGCAGACCTACCAAAATTTTTATTGATTTATTGAAAACTTTGCAACAACTACCTGAATTTTTAAGCTCTATATCCAAATTTTTGGCTTAAGTATCGAAATTTTTGGGTGCCATAGGCAAAATTTTAGGCTTAGGGGCTAAAATTTTCGCTGCCAAGGCTAAAAATTTCATTGTTTTAGGCAAATCTTTCATCGAGATAGCCAAAAGTTGGGGCATTTTGCCCCAACTTTTGGCTACCATAGCTTTACGCTTTATTCAGAAGGCGTATTTTGTGGGTCTTCTGCTTTTTTCTTTTTAGAACGCGGAAAGAATTGCGACAGTTCCTGTGCCATGCTCGTAGTACCCGGCGCATTCTCGCCACTGAGGTAGCGAATATTGCGGTAGAAAGTGAGTGCGGCAGTGTAGTTGTCGTTATCCAAAAGGATTTTGGTATCAGAGAGTTGCTCGGTGATGCTTTCCAGGCGCAAGAGGCGTTTTTCTATCACCTCGCGTGTGGCGTAATCTTTGTCAAACTCCGCTTTGTCCACAAAAGGCGGCACATAGTCTGGGTACTGCTCCATTAGGGTTTTGCTTTTTTGCACAAAGAGCTTGTTTTGCTCGGCAATTCTACCAAATTGTTTACGCTCTTCGGGCGTAAGGTTGCGGGTTTTGCCTTTCAACGCCTCTTCCACCGCTGCCAGGGCATCGTCTATTTTCTTTAAATCCTCGGCAGAAAATTCAAGGCTTAATAAATCTTTGTTCATACTGTTTTGGTTTTTTTTAAGTTAAACTTCTTTTTCTATTTAATTGTAAGGTATATACCTATGATTTTTTCACTCATTCTTTATTTAAGAGACTCGATAGATATGATATTATTTAGGCTTTTATCCATTTCAGAAGTTGTTTCCAAGAAGCTTTATTACCATGCATCAAGATACCCACACGGTAGATTTTTGAGGCAATAAAAACCATCAGCACCGTAAATGCTATCAAAATAGAAATAGACAAAATAATCTGCCATACAGGAACGCCAAAAGGTATCCTTGCAATCATTGCCACAGGCGAAGTAAACGGAATCATAGATAGCCAAAAGCCCATTGGTCCATCTGGATTTTGGGCAATAGAGAAACTGCCGTACATCCCTATCATCAGAGGCATTATTGTGAATAATGAGAACTGCTGGGTCTCTGTTTCATTATCCACCGCAGAACCTATGGCAGCGTACATAGAGCTGTAAAAAATATACCCCCAAAGAAAAAATAACAGAAATACGACAATGATGGTCATATAGTCCAAATCTAAAAGCGTATGAGAAATATTTGATAACATTTCTGTAAAATTGTTCATCTTATTTAGAGGATTTTCTGCATTCAGATTTTGTAAATTTGTGGCAGAGCCGAAATAATTATTTATGACAAGAGCCGCAGAAACAGTCATTGCAATCCAAATCACAAATTGAGTGATAGCGACTAAGGTAACCCCCAAGATTTTTCCCGCCATTAGTTCAAAAGGTTTTACAGATGAAATGATGATTTCCACCACACGGTTATTTTTTTCTTCCAGCACGCTCCGCATCACCCTCACCCCATACATAAGGATAAACATAAAGGTAATGTACATCAGAACCATACTCATTACTGTTTTAACGCTAAAAGCGAGAGTATCATCTTCTTTGTCTTTTTCTAATATATTTTTGGTTTTGATTTCAAAAGACTTATCCAAATCTTCTAGTTGATTTTGAGTAATGCCTAAAGTTTTTATTTTTTCATTTTTGATAACTTTGGTCATTGCGTTGGCTATTTTTTCCCGCACATCATAGCTGATTTTTTTGTTAATCAAAAGCTGCGTATTTTGTTCCAGTGAATTGTAGTCGTTATTGATTAATGCAGGGATAATGAGTAGTCCGTCTATGCTATCCATTGTTTCGAGATTTTTTTTCAGAGCAGGTTCATCAGCTTCGGAGACATAGGTGAAAGTAATATCTTTAGGGGCTTTCATTTCTTTTTGAAAAATGCCGTTTTTGTCTATTACCAAAAAACCGTGCTGTGTTTCATTAGCCTTGAAAATCATTCCGATAAGTCCGCCAAAACCTATTAGCAAAAGAGGTGCAAGTATGGTAAGGATAAGGAATGATTTCTTTTTTACTTGTGTAAGAAATTCTCTTTTGGTGATGATGAATATATTTTTCATAATGATTGTTCTTTGTGGGTTATTGGCTTACGGCATTGATGAATACTTCGTTCATACTCGGTATTTTTTCGTCAAAACTTCTGATATAGCCTATCTGCATTAGTTCGCTGATGATTTCGTTTTGATTACCGTTGTTTTTAGTTTCAAAATAGACCAAATTATTATTTTTTCTACTTTCCAAGATTTTATATTTATTAAAGAATTGGGCTAATTTTTCCTCATCGGCATCAGCTAAAATAACATTGCAAACATTTTTCTTGAATTTTTCCCTTACATCAAAGACTTTTCCGTCAATGATTTTTTTAGAATGGTTGATGAGAGCCACATAGTCGCACATTTCTTCAACACTCTCCATTCTGTGGGTAGAGAGGATAATGGTAGTACCGTTTTCTTTTAGTTTGATGATTTGGTCTTTAATCAAATTAGCATTGACAGGGTCAAATCCTGAAAAAGGCTCATCTAATATCAATAGCTTCGGGCGGTGTAGCACAGTAACTACAAACTGTATTTTCTGTGCCATTCCTTTGGAGAGTTCGGCTATTTTTTTCTTCCACCATTGGTCTATTTGTAGCTGTTCAAACCAATATTTGGCCTGTTCCAGAGCGTCTTTTTTAGACATTCCTTTGAGCTCTCCGAAGTACAAAAGTTGGTCGCCCACTGTCATATTTTTGTATAGACCTCTCTCTTCGGGCATATAGCCGATATCCCGTATATGGTTGGGATTTAGTTTTTCATCGTCAATGAAAATATTGCCGCTGTCTGCTTGTATGATTTGGTTTACAATTCTGATAAAAGAAGTTTTGCCGGCACCATTAGGCCCCAACAGTCCGTATATGGAAGATTTTGGAACATGGATGCTGAAATCCGAAAGGGCTACTTTCTTTCCGGCATCGTAAGTCTTGTTAATGTGTTCTGCTCGTAGCATAAGAATAGGGTTTAGATAGAATGGACACTGCTGCCCTCTAAAATTTATTTAGCAAATTTAACTTATTCCGATAAAAAAGCAAATAATAGACTATTAAGATAGAATAAAGTTGTCTTTACAGTTTGTCTATTTTAGAATTATGCAGCTCTACCGGATTTTTGGATTTCCGCATTTTCATATTGATAAATTCTACTGACAGAGAAAAAAATATTGCAAAGTAGAGATAGCCCTTCGGAATGACGCCCACTTCCTGCCCAAATAACGCAAAATGCCCTAAATGTGAAGCTTCTGCTAAAAGCATTACCCCAATGAGAATTAGGAAAGATAATCCTAAGATCTGTATGCTAGGGTGGCGGTTCACAAAGTTGCTTACCGGTCCTGCAAAAGCCATCATTATAGCGATGGAAAGCACTACTGCAGCAATCATTATAACTAATGCTCCACCGTTTCCATACTCCTGAAAACTTACCAATCCTATGGCAGTAAGAATACTGTCAAATGAAAAAACCAAATTGAGTGCCGCAATTTGAATGATAGCTCCTAATAGATTGATTTTCTTTTTAGATACAGATTGTATCTCGTCTTCTCCTTCCAATTTTTCGTGTATCTCGGAGACGGATTTATACAAAAGAAATAATCCTCCAAAGAAAATAATCAAACTCTGCCCCGTGATGCTTCCGTGAAACCACGAAAGATGAATGCCAAAAAGTTCATCATTAAGGCTTACCACCCATTTTATCCCAAAGAGAAGCAAAACACGAAACCCCATCGCCAAAAGCAATCCTATATTCCTTGCTTTTTTGCGGTCAGACGCTTCTATCTTATTGGATACTATAGAGATAAAGACAATATTGTCTATCCCAAGAATAATTTCTAAAAAGGTAAGCGTAAAGAATGCTATCCACGCTTCGGTGTTACTTAGAACATCTAAAAATGCCATAGGGTATGTATTATTAAGCCACAAAAATAGTGAATATCTTAGATATAAATGATTTCTGTGCCTATTACCTTTTTCCCTATTTGCTCCAGAAGCGCTTGATATTGCTCTATCTGTTTGCGGTGTTCTTTTTTCTCTTCCCCTGTTTTGAAGTCCACGATATAGCATCCGTCCTCGGTTTCCACAATGCGGTCCGGGCGGTAGAGGTGTGCTCCTTGCTCATCTGAAACCATAATGGCTCTTTCATTAATCACATTCCGAAATCCGGAAAAATATTTTTGATACAGAGAATTTCTTACAATGGCTAATATCCTGTTTTCTATTTCTGTTTTCTCATCTTGGGAAATAAGCCCTTCCAGAAGATAATTGCCTAAAACTTTCGCAATATCGTTTTCGGATTTTATTTTGGATAATATTTCGTGAATAAAGATACCTTGTCTTACCTTTTCATTTCTATTTTTGTAGCTTTTAGACGGTGTGGCAATACGGATATTATCAACTTTTTGGGAAGGTTTTATTTCTTTAATACTTAAAATATTTGCGGAAAAATCCTCTTCCTTTTTTTCTAATTTTTTGTAAGAGCTGCCCACCTCAGGGTACAAATCAAAGCTATCCTCCGTGCTGTTTATTTTTTGGACAAAATCCATAATCACAGAAGGTGACTCTTGAGAACTATCCGACTGCCGCTGTATATAGAGGAACAGCTGTTGTTCCGGTCTCGTGGTGGCTACATATTGTACACAGAGGTCATCTATTTTTTCTTTGTAAGCAATGGCATCATTATATTCTTTCGCTTTCTCATCGTAGCCTGCAATTTGTGTATTAAAAGGTTTAATATTCACATAGCGAAGCTCTCCCATATCTTCTACCGAATACCAATCACTGGATTTCTTTTTATTAGAGCCTATCAGAATAGGATACATGACCACCGGAAACTCAAGACCTTTGGCAGAGTGTATGGTCATAAATTTTATGGCATCTATATTTTCAGAACTTTGTACAGATTGTCCTTTCGCTTCATCGTCCCAGTATTTCACAAAATCTTTGAGGGTTTTTCCCGGTATCTGAGCGAAATTATACGCCACTTCCAAGAAGGTCAATAGAAAGTTGGTTTCCTTTTCGGAAACAGATAACACTTGTATGCATTCCTCTATATAGTTGTACAAATTGAGTGAAAACAGTCCTTTTTGCCTTAGCTCCAAATCATATTTTTCTGCCAAAAAATCTTTAATGGCTTCTGGTGATTTTAGATTGAGAATATGCTGTAAATCTTCGGTAAAAGACTTTATCTCAATTCTTTTATTTTCGTTAAGGTAATAAAGCATTTTCACAAGGTATTCCCGATTTTCAGAGCTCAGCTCCCAATTGATAAAAGCCATCAAAGCTCTTAGCGTTAATGATAATTCTAAAGCCAACCCTCTTTCAGAAATGGTTTTGATTTTAGATGGGCTGCCGTGGTATGTTACTTCCTTTTTACCAAGCTCTAATGAAAGCGAGGCGATATCTTTGCCATTCCTACATAGGATACAGATATCCGAAAACTCAAAACCATTGTTGATACATTCCTGTATGTCGTGATGGATTTTTTCTGCCGCATTTTCGTGGAAATCATTATGGCTAATGAGATTGATACGCACTCTGCCTTCGTGATTTTTCTTTGCTTTCTGTATCGCTAAGTCCCCGAAAATCCGTTTATGTTTAGGTTCCAGATTTTCCGCTTCGGTAGCGTATAGTTTATTATTGAAATCCACAATGTTTTTGGCACTTCGCCAATTGTTTTCTAAGTTTTCGACATTGATTTTCACAGAGGTATAGCCGTCCTTTTTAGCCTCTTCTTCATTGATGATACCCAGCATCAGCTCACTATCGCCTCCTCGGAAACGGTAGATACTTTGTTTGGGGTCTCCCACAATGGTAAAAGTGTGGTCTTCCGAGCTTATGGTGTGGTTTCTTAGAGGAATAATATTTTTCCATTGCATCTTAGAAGTATCCTGAAACTCATCAAAGAAATAGTGCTGAAATTTAGTCCCTACCTTTTCATAAATAAACGCGGAAGGCTCATCTTTAAGGTTTTCATTAATAATAACATTGAACTTTGATAATAGCACAAGCTCATTTTCTTCCTCTATTAAGTTAAGCTCGTCCGAGATATTTTTGTTAATGGTAAGCGGTAGAAGTTCTTTCAAGATTTTTTTGATTTTCTCTATCTCTATCCAGTCTTTTGTAATCTCTTCCCATAGGGGGATAAGCTCGGTAAGAGCACCGTCCACACTATCGCGGATACTTTGGTTTTTAGAAGCTGTCCCACTCTTAAAATTTGCCATAGAGCGTTCTTTATCTTTGGGTATCTTCAGCTCTTTGGTTTTGTTTTCAGAAAAAAGCAAGTTGTCCAAGAAATACTTTGCAATGCTTGATCTCGTCCCTCCCTTGAAATCACTTACCGTAAGCCCACTTTCTTGGATAATATCACAGCCTTTCCGGATATTGGATTTTATTTTTTCTTCCTTTTCTTTGATGAAAGCCCTTATCTTATCTTTGGTTTCCTCATAAGCCTTTTGGTCAAAAGATTTATTTTCTTTAAGTTGCTCGTAGTTCGTATCTTTAATAAATTCTTTCGCAGCTTCATAAAGGGATTGGTTTAGGTGTACACGCTCATCGTTTTCTAAATGGAAGTACATTAAGTCCAGCAGCGTTTTAGAGAGTATCTCATCATCTCCCACTTTGTCCAATAGCCTTTCCACCGCTTCCACCAAGAAAGGTTCGTTATTAATTTCGATATTGAAATTTTGGGGAAGCCCAAGCTCAAAGGCAAAGCTCCGTATAAGCTTGGAATTGAATTTATCAATCGTCCCAATATTTAGCACCGAATAATTATGCAGTATGTAATCCAAAAGTTTTTTTGAGCGTTCGTGCAGGTCTTCTATGCTTATATTTATACCGTTTTCTTTTAAGTATTTTTTTATGCTTTTAAGCTCAGAATTGGTTTTATAATCCTCTTTGGTAAAGCCTAGCAGCCACTCCAATATACGGGATTTCATCTCATTTGCGGCCTTATTGGTAAAGGTAAGGGCAAGGATGTGTCTGATGGTCTCGCGTCCGTTAGGGTCTTTTAAGCATAGCGAAAGTACTCTAATGGCAAGTGCATAAGTTTTTCCCGAACCGGCGGAAGCATTGATGGCAGTATAGCTGTGCATTTTCTATCATTTAATAGACTGCCAAGATATGTAATTATTTTGAATTAAGCAATCGTGAGCCGCAGGATATTGATGAGGTTAGTTAAGCTTATATGAGAGCATAATTCCTCCTCTATAAGGGATCCATTCTCCACTGAGGTTCCATTTTCCAGAGTGTACTTCATATCTCCTGATAAAACTTGGGGGATTATCCGCAGGTTCGTAGCCGTGGTAAAATCCTTGAGAGCTACCGCCTCCCAAGAATAGGTCTATATTCCATTTTTTGCTCCATTGGTATTGGTAGCCCACTACACCACCCAGCATATAATTGAACCCCCGTTGGTATTTTTTAGATTTCAGATAGTTCCATTTTGTAATATCAAAAAGTCCAAAGCCTACATTGAGACCAGCATACCAGCCTTTAAAGGCTTGTTTGAAATAATACCTGACCTCCGTATGCCCCATATAGATTTGAAAATGATGCCCATTCACCGACCGCCATGGTGAAACCAACACATCGGCTTGCAGAGTGTATTTAGGCGCCAGCTTACATTCGGCTCCGGCATTGAAAATCAAGGCTGGAAGTGTCAAGACATTACCTTTTACATAAATCTCAGGGAATTTTCGCTCTACATTATTTTGTGCAAATATTGCAATCGGCAAAAATAAAAATAGGATAATCTTAGCTGTCTTCATACTGCAAATATACATAGACTCCAGAGAAAATGGAATTTTGTAAAATTTATAATAAATTCTCAATAAAAATCCACCGCTTAAAAAGCTAAGCAGTGGATTAAATTGCTGTGATTATTTCTAATTTTTCACGACTAATTTTCCTTTTATGGGAACTAAATTATCTCCTAAATTTATCACATAAATATAGATTCCGGCAGGCACATTAGCCCTCCAAGAGTTGTTGTATCCTTTTTTTGTAAATATCAATTTTCCGCTGAGGTTAAAGATTTGAACCTCATTGTTTTTATATTTATCAAGGTTTAATATATTCCAAGTTTGATTATAACTAAGAATATTGTTCACAAGAATATCAGAAGTCGTATTATCTTGTACCCCTAAAGAATTATCATTTCCCTCTTTCACTGTTACCTCTGCTTTGTTTACGGCAAGGAAAATATTGTCATCGGCTTTAATCATAATTCTGCCGTGCTCCGTTACCATATCGTTAGTAAATTTAATGTCTGCGGCACCATTGTTCGGAAGATTTTTCGCTACTAGATAAGGAAACGATTTTCCGCCGTCGGCAGAGAAATAAACGGAAACGGTTTTGGTGTTAATCGGCACGTTATCCGTGCCTGCGACATCCCAAGTGATATGTGTATCTTTGTAGGCAGTAAAGGTTTCAGGAAACTCTTGTGAGGTTACCTTGAAAGGCCCCGACTGCTCATCAACCGTAATATCCACATAATCCCATACTACATTTCCTGCTTCTCCTCCGGCAACCGCTCTGTCTCTTACCACAAAAGTCCATTTCATCGTTCTACCTATGCTCGAAACGGTTTCCCAGTCGCCTCCTTGAGGCCATGTTTCGGTTAATTTATCTTCCAATATTCTGGAAAGTTTAGGCACATATCGGAAATTGTCTGCAGAAGGTGGGTACATTCTTGTCGTTGCTCCTGCCGGTTGGCTGGGGCCAAAAGTTTGGATGCTCACTTCTTTAAAGTCTTTGTTGGTCTTGTCCTCTTCTTCCCAGGTGTAGTAGAGTTGGTCGTTATCCGCATCGGTGGCTTTGCCTTCCAATTTATAAGCCGTAAGTTTCGGTATGGTAAATTCAGAATGTTTTCTTGCCCCGATAGCGGGAGCGTGGTTACCCGTTTCTTCCGTCCTAAGCTGTAACCCCTGCTCTTTTGCTTTTTCTAAGGTATTTCTGATTTGCTGCACGGAGTAATGATTAAAGTAGTTATCCGAGCTTCCTTGTACATTGTTTTCGTATTTCAATCCGGCATAACCCATTATGGTAGTTCCGCTGCCGGGTTCTATGGCAGATGTATATATAGGATTTCCCACGGAAAAAGAATGTGTTGCCCCCAGCTGGTGTCCTACTTCGTGAGCGAAGATTAAATCTTCCATAACGGTTTGTATATGGTTAAACCGCGTATAAGCTTTGGTTCTGGATAGCTGCAGAGACGGCTTTATGGATCCAACTACAGCCTGCCCCGAAGGCGTTCCGCCATGAAACCTGTGGCCTAAATCATAGTTGTCTTTTCCTACCTCTTTGTTGATGAGGTCTCTTATCTTCTTCCCGTTTGCAATGAAAACAGGATTATCGCCTTTGTCGAGGTATTTACTTTTTTCGCTAAATTCCGTAAATATCGTAGAGATGCCGGAGACAAGCTCTAAGCGTATGCCTAAATCCGACATAAGAATCTGGTTGGCAGTATTGATTGTCCCTGCTATTGCACCCAAAACAGCTTCTTTTTTTTCTTGGTCTGTGGCGTGTTCGTAAGGGCTTCCTATGGGGCCGCCATAGCCTTTTGAGTAATATAGGAAAGCTCTGGAATATTCTACCGTAGCCAATACGGCGAATCTTACCACGCGGGTTTTAATGGGGTTTTCTGCCGGCTGGGTATAGGGGATTATGTCTGAATTTCCGGCAGCCTCCCTTGCAGCAGTAGAAAATGCATCGAGGTCAAGCTCGCGGCAGGCATCGGTTTTCAGCATTTCTTTGGAGATGCTGCTTTTTCGGACGGAATATTGGTTGTCAGTATCTTTACTGATGTATTGTATTTTGTCTCCGTCTATCACGGCGGCGTCCGATAGTCCTTGCTTTGTCAGTACAAAATTGATGATTTTCTTAGGATTGTTTACAGAGATACCTGTATAGGTACGGATGTTCGGGTATTTTCTTTGAAGTTCGTCCGACAGAGTTTTGGTCTGCCTCACCTCATAACCTTCTGTTTTTCCTTGTGCATCAGGGAAATAAACTTTTTTTGCAGCATTGAAATCAGAAGGGAGTTTAGCTTCAAGAGCCTTATTGTTTAAGTGATATTCAACGGCATTCAGGCTGTTTTTATTTGCTTTTGCTACGCTCAGCTGTTTCCAATATTGTTGGGAAAAAGCCGTCGAAGAAAGTAGCAAAAAAATAAATATTGTTATTCCTCTTATTTTCATAAAGCTTTAATTTTTAATCAGTAATTTTCCTTTGAAAGTACTCTTTGTTTTATCTTCTAATGCAATGATATAATAATAAATGCCGGCAGGAAGTCTTACCGTCCAATCATTGCGATAATCTTTCAGAGTGAGAACCCGCTTTCCTGATGCGTCAAAAATACGGATTATATTTTTTTTGTAAAACTCAATATTTTTGATGTACCAAATTTGGTTTGCATGAAGAAAATTGGAAACAATTATTTTATGATCATTAGCAGAGGGTTCTTTGTTTTTCAAAGTATCATCCTTTTCATCACAAACATCTCCGATGCCGTCGTTGTCCGTATCTTTTTGGTCTGGATTGGCTATATTTGGACAATTATCTTGTACATTAGGAATTCCGTCTCCGTCGATATCGTCATCGCACGAATCTCCGATGCCGTCGTTATCCGAGTCTTGCTGGTTGGGATTGGCAAAGTTCGGGCAGTTGTCTTGATTGTTTAATATATCGTCTCCGTCAATATCATTGTCGCAAGTATCTCCGATGCCGTCGTTGTCCGTATCTTTTTGGTCTGGATTGGCTATATTTGGACAATTATCTTGTACATTAGGAATTCCGTCTCCGTCAATATCACTGTCGCAAGTATCACCAATGCCGTCGTTATCCGAGTCTTTTTGGTCAGGATTGGCAATGTTCGGGCAGTTGTCTTGATTGTTTAATATACCGTCTCCGTCAATATCATTGTCACAAATATCTCCGATGCCGTCGTTATCGGTATCTTTCTGGTCAGGATTGGCTATATTCGGGCAGTTGTCTTTACCATCTTCAATACCGTCTCCATCTTTGTCTGTAACAGGCTCTTCCCCCTCTTTCACGGTTATTTCTGCTTTGTTTACGGCAAGGAAAATATTGTCATCGGCTTTAATCATAATTCTACCGTACTCCGTTGCCATATCGTTGGTAAATTTAATGTCGGCAGAACCGGTATTCGGTAAGTTTTTAGCCACTAAGTAAGGGAACGATTTTCCGCCGTTGGCAGAGAAATAAACGGAAACGGTTTTGGCGTTAATCGGCGCATTATCCGTGCCTGCGACATCCCAAGTGATATGTGCATCTTGGTAGGCGGTAAACGTTTCAGGCGACTCTTGTGAGGTTACCTTAAAGGGGCCTGCATCGGCATCTACGGTTACATTCGTATAATCGAACACCGTGTTTCCTGCTTCGCCGCTGGTAATGGCTCTGTCTCTTACCACAAAAGCCCATTTCATCGTTCTGCCTACGCCCGAAACGGTTTCCCAGTCGCCAAACATCGGATATGCCGAAGTGTTGGGATTGGTTTCCGTAAGTCTGCCTTCCAGTATTCGGGACAGCTTGGGTACATATCTGAAATTATCTGCAGACGGCGGATGCATTCTTGTAAGAGCCCCCTGCTCCAAATCTGGTCCAAATCGTTCTTTGGTAACGGGTTTGGAAGGTGCCAGCGGGTCGGATTCCTCCCAAGCATAGTAGAGTTGGTCTTTGTCGGGGTCTTCGGCTGTTCCTTCCAATTTATAAGCCGTAAGTTTCGGAATGGTAAATGTTTTTACACGCTCGGAAATTACGGGAGCTTGGTTGGCAGACGGCTCCGTCCTTAGCGATACGCGGCTCAAAACATTTTTCATTTCCATAATTGAACGGTGGTTGTAATATAAATCTTTTTTGTATTGAATATTTTGGCTTACTCTGTTCCCCGTAAAGGCCACCCCGGGATATGCCATTATAGTACTGCCGCTCGCCGGTTCTATTTTACTGCTGTTTCCCAAAATTTCTCTTTTGTAGGAGAAAGAATGAAAAGCACCCAGCTGATGCCCTATTTCGTGGGCAAGTACTCCTTCGAAGCGGTCTCTTATGTTAAAAGATTGGTCTGATGAAAAGGCATTGGCTTTTTGGTTTGGAAAAGCAATGGTTCCCACCCCTGCGGATAAGCCTCCACGGCTACCGAAGAGAAATAAATGTCCTAAATCGTAATTATTTGCACCGATAGCTTTGTCTAGAGTTTCTTTAATTTTGAAATCATGCCAAGAGCCGCTTCCTCCTCCTATGTAGGGTTCGTTGTGTTGGTTCAAAAAAATAGTGGATTCATCAGAAACCAATTCCAGACGAACCGCTAAGTCTGGCATAAGCATATCGTTCACGCGGTTGACAGAGCGTGTAATGGCTTCCAAAACCACGCGTTTCTTCTCCTCTTCCGAGGCATTTTCTTTATTCATAAGTTTCAGCCATACATTAGAATATCCGGCGGAAGCAAGAACCGCAAAACGCACCACGCGTATTTGATGATTTGTTTCGGCAGAGAAACGTCTCATCCATCCGTACGGCTTTTGGTTGTTCTCCGGCAGTTCATTCATATTGCATTCAAAGGGCAGCTTGGGCTCTTGGTTCGGCTGCTTTCCGGTAATATGGTATGCTCCCTCTTTTGGGCTTAAATAATAGATTTTATCGGGTGTTTCAAAAACAGCGTCCAATCCTGTGGAAGACCACACAAAACTCACTTTATTTTGTGGTTTTTTTACGGAATAGCCCCTGAAAGTAAGGAGTTTTGGGTGTTTTCTCTGTAATTCGTCGGAGAGGGTTTTGGTTTTTACAATTTCGTAAGCAGAGAGGTTTCCGTTTTCATCAGGTAGGTAAATGGTTATTTTCTGCCCAAAAGGAGTATTTGCCAAATTATTTTCAAAATCGGTTTTGTTTAGTTTATAATACTGTTTTTCAGTGTTTTTGTGCAATTGGTTTTTAGCAATGGTCCAATATTGTTGAGAGAATAAAAAATTAGAAAGAAATAAACTTAAATAGAACGGAATGGCTTTGATTTTTATCATTTTATTTTTCCACAAAGTTACTATATTTTTTTTTTAATATTTTTTTCAAAAATAGAATTAACTAATTTTTAGACAAGCTCTATTATGGCGATGTCAGAAGTTTTGGACTTACCTTAAAATGGAATTTTACGGGGAAAATCTATCGCCAAAGCTCAATGTAAAACATAAACGACAATACAATAGATAGATTGAAATAAACTTATATAATCAAAATAATTCCTCTTAGTTGTTCGTTTTTGACGGAATTTTGATTACTTTTGTAGAACAAAAATTTATATTATGAAATTACCAAAATTTTTAATGGCAGATAATTCAGATTTTCCTGAGGATCTGTTCGTTGTTCACACGGAATATCCAAGATTTATCCTCAATGTAGAAGAGGAAGAAGTAGAGTGGCTTGACGATTTGGAAGGCGATGATGAAGAGACCATTGCAGACGAAGCTACAAAAGTAATAGAAGCTGCTTTCAAATGGTGCGATGCCGAATTGGAAAAATACGATACTGGAGAAGACGAAGAATAATATCAAAAAGATATTCAAGAATGAAAGATGACTCGTTAAGAACGATAGCTCGGATCTTTATTGCAATTTTTTGTTTATCTATTTTATATAATTGGGGATATCAATACGCAAAAAGACATCTTGAAAACCACAGCACACGACGATAATTATTCAAAAAAAAGCTGTCCAAAAAGGACGGCTTTTTTATTGGTAACGTTTGTGTTCCTCTTTCTTTATAAATGGTTTGATAATTGGCTTAAAGAACATTTTATATTTTTCGGCATCAAAGACTTGAGAGTCTGTAAGGGCCTTGAATACAAGCCAGATACTAAGAGGGAATAACACGATATTCGGTAGCCATACTGCAAGATAAGGATTAAGCCGAGATTTCCAAGACAAATTCTCCGCTGTGAGGTCTATTACATAAAAAACAATATAAATCATAATCGCTACTACCACAGGGAAGCCCATTCCTCCTTTACGAATAATAGAACCCAAACTTGCCCCTATAATAAAAAAAATCAAACAAGCAAAGGAATAGCTCAGCATCTTCTGTTGGTATTTTATTACTGTACTTTGATGCTTTATCATATTATAGATTTCGTTTTTGTAGTTTTTACTATTGTCTTTTAATGTGGTTATTTTATCATAAGCATTCTCCAGAATTCTCAGTCTTTTCTTTGAGTCAAGGGTATCCAGTTTGAATGGTAGAGGCGGAAGTTTTGTTTTGTCTTTCACGCCGTCGCTCGTAAGATAGGGGCTAATCTGGCTCAGTATATCATAGCTAATCGTTTCAAAACCTGATTTATTGTCGTTTTTTACCTTTTTTATGTCATTACTAACTTCGCTATAATTGTGGAAATCATAGTTATCTGTTACCTTTTCTTTTTCTATAGCTTGGTTCCGTAGTTCGCTAATATCAAAGTTAGACACAAGGCTGTCAAATTTCACAGACTGATTCGGCTGTTTTACCCTCCGTGAGAAATCTGAGCCGTCTATATTATCCTCAAAAATATAACCATTATACAAAACAAGTTTCAGATAATTCGGATCTTCGGCATTAGCGAAACGCCCTCTTTTAGCGACTATGGTTTGTTGGTCTTCGTAGAGGTTTGCAGTTTTGTGAATAAAAACGCCGGTAAGGTTTTGCCCATTTTCGCCTTCTATTTTATCGAATTTTACAGAGGTGCCTGGCAGTGAGGTAACAAATTGCCCTGCCGTAAAGGATAGCGCCGGTCGTGCGATGGCTATATTGTAGAGCATATTCTTAGCCTTCTTATTAAAGCTCGGAATAATGTTATTGGAAAACAAAAATAAAATTCCGGCAATAATCCCCACCACCATAAGTAACGGACGCATCACTCGAAAGAGCGAAATTCCGGCGGACTTTATTGCTGCCAGTTCGTAATGTTCTCCAAAATCTCCAAAAGTCATTATAGAAGACAAGAGGATCGTCAAAGGCATTACCATCTGAATGATACTTACCCCAAGGTAAAACAATAATTTTGAAATCTCAAAAGGAGTAAGTCCTTTACCGGTGAAATCGGATAATTTGATCCATACGATATTGACAATGAATATAAAACACAGCACGCTGAAAATAAACAGAAACGGTCCAAAGAAAGTTTTGATGATATATTTATCTAATTTTTTCAGCATACCTTATTAAGATTGGAACCACAAAGATAAAATTCTATGGCTAAAAAGAAAACTTTTTGTAGTCTTTATTATAGTTCCGTGATGACATAGTCCGGATATTTACTTTTATCAAAAGAAAATGCAGCCCCATTGCTTGCATTGGCTTTATAAGAATTTACAGTGATAGAGGAGGAGGTATTATTCTTATAAACTTGCTGCATTTTTAATATTTGCTTTTTCGAGGCATCAATGTACAGAGAAATGTATCTAAACTCTGATGAAGAGGTAGGTGTAAGCCTAACGACAGAAGCCTGTTTTCCGTTTATCCGCTGAGTTCCCATAGCCTTTATAGCATAGCCTTTACGGTATTCTTCAATATAGTTAAGAGGAGAAAAGACAGATGCAGAAGCATTAGGTTTGCTTATTGTTATTTCTTTTTCTTCTTTGTTGATGCTGTAAACTTTTTTTCCGTCAAAAATTTGTCGGGTTCCCGTTATCTCGAGGGCATATTTATTCCCCGATGCATCAAATGTCCCTTTCTGCTGTACTTTGCTGCTGCCTGTCGAGTATGTAAAAGTGAAATAATTACTCTTTTTAGATTTGTAGTTTGCGGATACTGCGTCCAAGAGTGCTTTAGCCTTCGCATCTATTTTTTGGGCAAAAGTATAACTACCCATAAACACAAGTACGGTAAAGGCTAAGATGATGTTCCTATTTAATATCTTCATTATTAAAACTTTTAGTTTCTCATTTGTTCCAAAAATTGTTCCAAAGCATTCAAATCAGAGATTAAGACATCTCTTGCCTTAGAGCCTTTGAAAGTCCCTACGATACCATTGGCTTCCAGCTGATCCATAATCCTGCCCGCTCTGTTGTACCCCAGTTTCAGCTGTCTTTGCAGCATAGAGGTAGAGCCTTGCTGTGTAGAAACTACTATTCTTGCCGCCTCTTCAAAAAGACTGTCTCTTTCATTTGGGTCAAAATCTCCCGATGTACCGCCTGCATCTTCCCCTACATACTCCGGCAGTTCATAGGCACCACCATAACCTCTCTGCTCACTGATGAACTCTACTATTCTCTCTACCTCAGGCGTATCTATGAATGCACACTGAAGACGCGTTAAATCATTACCGTTAAAATAAAGCATATCCCCTTTACCTATAAGCTGTTCCGCTCCGGGACTGTCTAATATGGTACGGGAATCCACTCCCGAAATCACTCTAAACGCAGCTCGTGCAGGGAAATTGGCTTTTATCATCCCCGTAATTACATTTACGGATGGTCTTTGGGTGGCGATAATCAAATGGATACCTACCGCCCTTGCCAATTGAGCGAGACGGGCTATAGGATGCTCCACTTCTTTTCCTGCTGTCATGATAAGGTCTGCAAACTCATCTACGACCAACACGATATAGGGCAGATAGCGATGTCCGTTTTCGGGGTTAAGTTTTCGCTCTGTAAATTTTTGGTTATATTCTTTTAGGTTTCTACAAAATGCCGCTTTCAGCAAATCGTAGCGGTTATCCATCTCTATACAAAGAGAATTAAGCGTATTGATAACCTTTGTGGTATCGGTAAGCACCGCATCTTCTTCGCCCGGAAGTTTTGCGAGATAATGGTTCTCCAAATGGGCATACAGCGAAAGTTCTACTTTTTTCGGGTCCACCATCACAAACTTAAGCTCGCTCGGGTGCTTTTTATAAAGTAAAGAAGCTAATATTGCATTGATACCCACAGATTTACCTTGTCCCGTAGCACCAGCCATCAGTAGGTGTGGCATTTTTGCCAAATCCATCATAAAAATTTCATTAGAGATGGTTCTACCAAAGACTACAGGCAGCTCCATATCGGTTTTTCTAAATCTATAAGAATCGATAACGGAACGCATAGAGACCATAGCCGGATTGCTACGAGGCACCTCTATACCAATAGTTCCCTTACCCGGCATAGGGGCGATAATTCTAATCCCGAGAGCTGCCAAATTCAGGGCGATATCATCTTGCAATCTCTTAATTGTAGAAACTCTTACTCCCACTTCTGGAATAAGCTCATAGAGAATTACCGTAGGTCCTACAGTAGCGTGAATATTTGCTATACCCACATTGAAGTTTTTGAGAAGGTCTTCTATCTTTTTTTTGCTTTCCTCAAGTTCTTCTTGAGATATGGTGATTTCTTGATTGCCATAATCTTTTAGCAATTCTATAGTCGGCATTTGGAATTTTGCCAAATCTAAACGGTGGTCGTACAGCCCGTGCTTTTCTACCAAATCATTAGGGGCAGGTTCCTCTTCTTTGTCGTCTTCTTCCGAATGGATAGGTTCAATGACAATAGGGATATCCCCCAGACTGCTTCCCTTAGGTTCTTCATCTCTTGGGATAGAAGTGCTGCCTGCCGCTGTAGGCGGTTCATCATCGGAGTGATTGAGCTGAATATTGATAGGCGGTGTCGTTTTTACTTCGCTGCCATTGCCAACAACTTCTTTATTATCCGGTGTTTTAATTGGCGCTACTGATGGCGGATTTTCAAAAACCTTATCCTCAAAGCTTTGTACGGCTTCTTTACTTTCAGACTCATCATTCTCATCATATACCGCATCTTTTATTTTATTTTTTTGTTCCTCCGCTTTTTCTTTCCAGTCATTAAGTTTTGACTTAACTCCGTCAAAACTGAAATTAAATTCTAAAATAAGATAAAGGATAATCACCGATAAAAGTATCAGCCATAAGCCAAAACTCCCTAAAATAGACTCTCCGTACTCATACATTTCGTAGCCGTAAACACCGCTTAGAACACTACTTCCTCCGGTAACGGTGGCAATGAATACCGGCAGCCACAAAAGGAAAAATACACTGTGGTAAACCGCTTTCCAAAATTTGAATAATTTTGTTTTGAAAAATACAGAACTCAATAAGAAAAACAAAAAGGCAATAAAAAATGCCGCTATCCCAAAGCTCTCATAGATAAATAAATTGCCCAGCCAATCTCCTAATTTTCCAAACACATTAGAAGACTGTACACTTTTATTAAACATTGCGGCTGATTGGCTTTGGTCTTCCTGCCACTTAAAGAGATAGGAGACAAACGAAATTGTCAAAATAATGGAAAATATAAACAGCACCCAGCCGGTTATGATACGGACTTTATTCTTTTTTTTTGGTGCTTTTGGTGTTTCTTTGTTAGTGTTCATTGCTAATGATTAAATATAGAAAAAATGCAAATTTAATAATAATTATCCCAAAAATAAACCTTAAAAAAGAAAACTTTTCCACTCTTTACAACACGAAAATAGAGTTATTTATATTCTATAAAAATAATAAATTAGTGATTATTATTAGACTTTTTTGGCATATCCTCTTTATATTTGTGGTTTGAAATTTTTACACACGCCTTTATTTTATGGAAAAATTACAGAAAATACTGATTTCTACACGCACTATGGCAGTTCTTCTGCTGGTTTATGCTATTTCAATGGCGTATGCCACTTTTCTGGAAAATGACTTCGGGACTCCTGCCGCCAAAGCCTATATATACAATTCGTGGTGGTTCTCAGCAATAATGTTTCTACTGATTATCAATTTTATAGCTAATATCCCAAGATACCGTCTCTGGAAAAAAGAAAAATGGCCTTTGCTGGTGTTCCATTTGTCGTTTATACTACTATTTATCGGTGGGGCTATTACTCGATACATCAGCTATGAGGGACAGATGCATATCCGCCAAGGAGATACTTCTAACCAGATTGTGTCCGACAGAAATTATTTCAAAATAAAAATGGAACGCGATGGCGATGTGTACAACTATCAAGACATTCCGTATATCGCTACACCGAAAGTCCCGTTCTGGACTGCCGTTACACAGCATAATTTTCGTGCTGCATACGACTTCAACGGCGAAAAAATAAAAGTAACGGAACTAAATTATGTCCCAAGGAAAAAAGACAGCATACAGCTGAATCCAAGCGGAAAAAAATACCTCCACTTTGTGACTACGGACAATGCAGGAAGATTGGAATATTATATCGAAGACGGAGAAGTGAAAAATATTGGAAACTACCTCGTTACGCTGAACAGAAAGATAGACGGTGCCATAGAGTTCAAAACAGAAGGAGATAAAATTTTGATTAAAGCGCCTATTGATGCAAGCTACCTTACGATGGCAACCCAAACTACCGGAACCGTACGGAAAGACACCTACGAGCCTCTTGCTCTTAGAAGCCTGTATTCCATTGACCAACTGAAAATAGTGGTTCCTAACGGGATTGAACGCGGTAATCTAATCTCTTACTCCGGAGACAAAGTAAAAGAGAAAAACCTCCCTGACGAAATGACGGTGGAAGTACAAGGGCAAAAGTCCAAGCAAATCGTAAAACTAACCGTACAGGACAACACACCGGGACAGATGAAACAAATCAATGTAGATGGGATCAATATAATGCTGGGGTACGGATCAAAAGTTTACACCACGCCATTTGCCTTGAAATTAGATGAGTTTATACTGAAAACTTACCCTGGCTCTTCTTCGCCTTCTTCTTTCGAAAGTAAAGTTAAAATCATTGACAACGGTACAGAAACACCTTTTAGAATTTATATGAACCATATTCTCAATTATAGAGGCTATCGCTTTTTCCAATCGAGTTTTGATCCTGATAGAAAGGGGACTATCCTCTCCGTAAATCACGATTATTGGGGGACGCTCATTACTTACATCGGCTACGCATTGTTGTTTTTAGGAATGTTTGTTACTCTATTCTGGAAAGGGACTCGCTTTTGGGAGCTTAATAAAAGACTTAGAGATATTGCTAAAAAAAGAGGACTCACCGTTCTGATTTTTCTGTTGGCTTTCGGTTTTTCTAAAGCCCAGAACCATACTCAAAACACGCTTGCCCCTACGTCTCCTACGGCTAATAGGTCTGCCGAGGAGATTTTGAAAACCATTAAAATAGATAAACACCACGCTGAAGAATTTGGTTCGCTATTGGTGCAAAGCTACGACGGAAGAATAGAACCGATAAACACCCAGGCACTTGATGTACTAAGGAAGCTCACGGCTCACGACAGCTACGAGGGCATAGATGCCAACCAATGGTTTTTGGATGCGGTGATTATTTCCGCTGTCAATCCTATGATTTTGGCTAACTTGAAAGTAATAAAAGTAGAAAGCCAAGGAAATATAGGAAAAGAAATAGAGAAAAAAGCCAGAGCCAATGCAGACGGTTATACCAGCCTGATAAACCTCTATACACCAGATACTAACGGTATGCCGGTATATGTTTTTGAAGATGATTATAACAAAGCTTTCAGAAAGAAAGCATCTGAACAGACGAAATACGACCAAGCTGTCATTAAACTAAACGATAAGGTACAAGTAATGAACAGTCTGATGAACTGGCAATACTTCCGCGTAGTGCCTGTCCAGAACGATCCTAACCACCGCTGGAACTCCGTAGTAGATGCAGAGCTGAAACCTGATAGTATTTCTCAGAAAATCCTCGGACCTTATGTTTCCGCGGTAGTAGATGCTACGCAAACCCACAACTGGAAACAAGCTGACGTGGAACTGAAAAAACTGAAAGACTACCAAATGAAATGGGGGAAAAGCGTAATTCCATCTGATTCTAAAATAAAAACAGAACTTTTGCTAAATAAGTTGGATATCAATTTTATATTGATGATTTTCTATACTGTAATTGCTGTGATATTAATTGTTTTAGGATTTGTAGAACTCTTTAAACCTCATTCTATTTTGCATAAAATCATCAAGATGATTATTGCATTAGGAATATTAGGCTATATCGTCCATTTTGTAGGACTTGTCGCAAGGTGGTATGTTTCCGGGCACGCCCCGTGGAGCAATGGCTACGAGGCGATTATGTTCATCTCTTGGATCGGTATTACGGCGGGGCTGTTGCTTTACCGAAACGGAAACGCATTGATTCCTTGTTCGGGGTTTATGGTAGCAGTGCTTCTTATGGGGTTTGCACACGGTGCTCTTAGCCTCAATCCACAGATTACCCCGCTTGTTCCAGTACTGAAGTCTTATTGGCTTGTGGTGCATGTTGCCATCATTACTTCCAGCTATGGCTTCTTTGCACTCTCGTTCATTATAGGCTCTACGGTACTTATTTTCTATATCCTTACAAATAAAAAAGTGTATAAAAAGCATCACGATACTACGATAAAGGAACTAGGAATAGTCTCTGAAATGTCTCTTACGGTGGGGCTGTTCTTGCTTACCATAGGTACATTCCTTGGGGGGATTTGGGCTAATGAATCTTGGGGACGCTATTGGTCTTGGGATCCTAAAGAGACTTGGGCTTTTATCTCGGTAATGGTTTATGCATTTGTATTACATATGCGTCTTGTGCCGGGGCTTAGAGGGGCACATACTTTTCATATGGTAACGATGTTTGCATTCAGTAGTGTGGTAATGACTTATTTTGGAGTAAATTATTATCTCACCGGGCTGCATTCCTATGCGGCGGGAGATCCTATTCCTATTCCGATATGGGTATATATTACCACTGCTGTGATGATAGCTCTTTCGGTATGGTCGTGGATAAAGTACAAGGAACTTAACCGTAAATAGAAGCCGTGGATTTTAATGATTTTCATTGTTAGCGAGAGGTCTGATGCGATACTCTCGTTTTTTTACAAATAAAATAGTTGAAAATTTTATAATCTCCCGAATTTAATTTCAAAAACAAGCCGTATCTATTTGTAAACAAGGAAGGTTTGTTAAAAGAGAGGTTTTGGAAGGCATTACTTGGGACGATATTTCGGATTTGTTTACAAAGTAAAGATATGGTATATTTGCAAAATCTTTTCTTAAGTAAAATGAGAATTGAAAAAGAATAATTATAGAATATGATACTACCTATTCGTGCATACGGCGACCCTGTCTTGAGAAAGAAAGGAATGGATATTTCTGCGGATTATCCCAATCTCGGGCAGCTGATTAGTGATATGTTTGAAACGATGAATAGTGCCAACGGCATTGGCCTTGCCGCACCGCAGATAGGATTGGATATCCGCTTGTTCATCGTAGATGTATCGCCTTTGGCAACCGATGAGGACTATGCCGATATTGCCGACGAGCTGAAGGATTTTAAGAAAGTATTCATCAATGCTAAAATTCTTGAAGAAAGCGGCGAAGAATGGAAGTTCAATGAGGGCTGCCTCTCCATACCCGAAGTTCGTGAAGATGTAAAGCGTAAAGACACCATCGTGATAGAGTACTATGACGAGAATTTCCAAAAGCATACCGAAACCTATTCGGATATCCGTGCAAGGGTAATCCAGCACGAGTATGATCATATAGAGGGCATACTCTTCACTGATAAAATAAGCTCTCTGAAGAAAAAAATGATTAAAGGAAAGCTCAGCAAAATATCTAATGGCGAAGTCCATATTAACTATAAAATGAGATTTCCAAATAAAAAATAAGTGTATAACATGTAATACAATATAAAATGATTTTAGAAAAAATAATTTCAATCTCGGGAAAACCAGGACTTTATAAACTTGTTTCTCAGCTCAGAAACGGATTTATCGTAGAGGACATTACGACCAAGAAAAAATTGAGTATTTCTAATTCCAGCCAAGTAAGTCTGTTGGATAATATTGCCATGTTTAGTTTTAGCAGAGAAGTTCCTCTTTTTGAAGTCTTTGAAAATATTGCTAAAGACGAGGATTACAAGCAAACCATTAATCATAAATCTTCTGACGAAGAACTGAAAACATTTATGTCTAAAGCCTTGCCGGACTATGATACCGATAGAGTCTATGTATCCGATATCAAGAAATTGGTGCAATGGTACAATATTTTGCAAAAAGCGGGATATATTACGCCAGATAGCTTTGTGAAAGCAGATACAGAAGCTTCTGGAGAGAACGGATAAAAATAATGATGTACATATAAATTATAAATTTTAACTTTGCTGTTGGATAAGCTTCAGCAAAGTTTTTTATTTATGAATACCAAAGAACAAAAACTACAAGCCTTTGAGGAGTTGTTAGGCATTATGGACGAGCTTAGGGAGAAATGTCCTTGGGACAGGAAACAAACGCTGCAATCTCTTAGGCATCTTACATTGGAGGAAGTCTATGAGCTCTCTGATGCCCTTCTTGGGGAAGACCTCGAAGAAATAAAAAAAGAATTGGGTGATGTCCTATTGCATTTGATATTCTATGCCAAAATAGGTTCTGAAAAAAATAGCTTTGATATCGGTGATGTCATTAAATCTCTCAATGAAAAATTGATATTCCGCCACCCTCATATCTACGGTGATACGGAGGTGAAAAATGAAGAAGAAGTAAAAAGAAATTGGGAAAAACTTAAACTAAAAGAAGGGCAAAAATCCGTTTTAGCTGGTGTACCCAAAAGTCTTCCGCCCGTGATAAAAGCATTTAGAATACAAGAGAAAGTTAAGGGGATAGGTTTTGAATTTCCTAATGCAGAGGAGGCTTGGAAAAAGGTAGAAGAAGAGCTGAAAGAATTTCATACAGAGCAAGACTTCAGGAAAAAAGAAGAAGAATTAGGAGATATTTTTTTCTCTCTTATCAACTATGCCAGACTTTTGGACATTAATCCGGACACGGCATTGGAACGAACCAATCAAAAATTCATTAAAAGATTTCAATGTATGGAACGCTTAGCCCAAGAAGAAAACACTACACTTTCCGAGCTTAATCTCGATGAAATAGAGCAATTGTGGAACAAAGCCAAAACCATTATTAAAAATCCTTAACCCTATGAATAACTATTTAGATTTACTTCGTCATATTTTAGAAAACGGAACAGATAAAACGGATAGAACGGGCACCGGCACTCGGAGTGTTTTCGGATACCAGCTAAGATACGACCTGTCCAAGGGATTTCCTTTGGTAACCACAAAAAAAGTCCATCTCAAATCTATTATTTACGAATTGCTTTGGTTTTTGAAAGGAGATACAAATATTAAATATCTAAATGATAACGGCGTAACGATTTGGGATGAATGGGCGGATGCCAATGGAGACTTAGGTCCCGTATATGGTGCCCAGTGGAGAAGTTGGAAGGGGGCCGATGGGAAAGTCGTAGACCAAATAAAAGAGGTCATTCATCAAATAAAAACCAATCCAGACAGTAGGAGAATGCTGGTTTCGGCGTGGAATGTGGCAGAGCTTCCAAATATGGCTCTGGCACCTTGCCATGCAATGTTTCAGTTTTATGTGGCTGATGGAAAACTTTCTTTGCAACTATACCAAAGAAGTGCTGATGTATTTTTAGGAGTACCGTTTAATATTGCGAGCTATGCCTTATTAGCGATGATGGTAGCACAAGTCTGCGATTTGGGAGTGGGAGAATTTATCCACTCGTTTGGCGATGTTCATATTTATAACAACCATTTTGAACAGGTAAAAACACAGCTGTCCAGAGAGCCGAGAGAGCTTCCCAAAATGATGATCAATCCTAAAGTGAAAGACATTTTTGATTTTGAATACCAAGATTTTACATTAGAGGGCTACAATCCCCATTCGGCTATTAAAGCCTCTGTTGCCATTTAATCCTAAACCACTAAGATGCTTTTAGAAATTAAAAACCTTTATTTTTCTTATAATCCTCAGAAACCTTTATTCCGAAACTTATGCTTAGAGATAAAGGAGGGGCAAATTATTGGACTTGCCGGGGAAAGCGGATGCGGAAAATCTACACTTTTAAGCTTAATTTACGGATTGCTTGACTGGCAGTCGGGGCAGATTATCTTTGAAGGTATTCCTACATTTGGTCCGAAAGGCAACTTGGTTCCCGGAGAAAAGGATATGAAATTAGTCGCTCAAAATGATGAGCTGATGCCCTATGCAACAGTGTATGATAATGTAGGGCAATTTTTGTCTAATATCAATCTCTCTGCAAAGAAAAGCAAGGTGCAGGAGCTTCTTCAAGTGGTAGGATTAGAAGACTACGCCACTCGACAAGTGAAATATCTAAGCGGAGGGCAGCGGCAGCGTGTAGCTATAGCGAGAGCTTTATCTGTAATGCCTAAACTTCTGCTGTTGGACGAGCCTTTTAGCAATTTAGACTTTGCGAGAAAATTGGAGCTTCGCCACAAGCTGTTTGGCTATGTAAGAAAATACAACCTCTCGCTCATCATCTCTACACACGAGTTGCAAGAAGTAATGCCTTGGCTCGATAAAATTATTATTCTTCAAGAAGGAAGGCTAATACAAAACGACACGCCGGAAGACACTTACAAAAAACCATACAACACCTATGTGGCAAGCCTTATGGGCGAAGTAAATGTGCTGAGCGACAAAGACCAAACCGCTCTCAATTTGGAGAGAGACCACTACTATCCGCACGAGATATATCTGTGTGATAATGGAAGATCGGCTAAAGTATTGGAAAGTCGCTTTGCAGGCAGTTATTTTTGGAATCTTATTTCCGTAGAGGGAATAAAGTTTATCATCTATAGTCCTCAAGTACTTGAGGGAGAAATTTTTGTTGAGTTTCAACAAATGTTGTGAAGTTTTATGTAAAAAAAATATCTTAGTTGCGGAAAAAAGATATTGTTAAATGAATAATCCGAAATAAAAACTTAAAAATATGAAATGGACTAATAATAGAAGTGGTATAGACGACCGTCGTGGACAAGGTCTGAAAGGAGGATTGGTAGGTGGCGGTATTGGTACTCTTGTCATTGCCGCAATTATCTTTTTTTTAGGAGGAGATCCCAGTGCTTTGTTGGATTCTAATATGAACTCTGCTCCGGTTCAAACAGAACAACGCCAATTGACACAGCAAGAGCTTCAGATAAGAGAATTTATAGAGATGCTGCACGCTGAAAATGATATTACTTGGCAAAAAGAACTTCAGAAAATAGGAGTAGAGTACAGACCTCCCAAAGTAGTTTTGTTTGAGAATACTACCCAGTCAGGCTGTGGAACAGCTCGTTCGGAAATGGGGCCTTTCTATTGTCCCGCAGATGAAACCATTTATATGGATATGAGCTTTTTTAAGGAATTGGAAAGCCGTTTTGGAGCTAAAGTGACAGAGTTTTCTGTGGCTTATGTATTTGCCCATGAACAAGGACATCATATTCAGACGATTTTAGGGACTACTCAAAAAGTAAACAGCTTGAGACACAGTAGAAAATACTCCGAAGCACAAATGAACAGAGTGTCTGTGGCGACTGAACTTCAAGCTGATTTTTATGCCGGACTATGGGCGAGATTGACAGACAACAGAGCCAAAATATTAGAACCTGGAGATATCCAAAGTGCATTAGATGCTGCTGAAGCTGTAGGCGATGATAATATCCAAAAACGACAACAAGGCTATGTGAACCAAGAGGCTTTTACACACGGAAGCTCCAAGCAAAGAGAAGAATGGTTTCTAAAAGGCTACCAAACGGGAGATATCCGCCAAGGAGATACTTTCAGTGTTTTGCTGAGATAAATAGTGTTTTTTAGGGTTTGTTTCATAAAGGGAATAAAGGATAGAGTAGAGACATCATTCACGCTATGTGTGTGGTTTCCTTTATTTATAGGATTATAAAACATTGAATATTAGTTTGAGATATTGATGATAGATGAAAAAAAATGACGACAAGGTAAGCCGACTTTGTTGTAGTATTAAGTGAAAAAAAATATATTATTGAAGCTAAGTTCCGAATATTATGTAATTTTGCAGATGATATTAGGAACTTTTTTATTATGCCACATCATTTATTGCTGATTATACACTTATTAGGTGCTGCCATTTGGGTAGGTGGTCATCTTGTCTTGTCCATTGGTATTTTACCCGAAGTGCTTAAAAAGAAATCTCCGGAATTACTCCTGAATTTTGAGCGTAAGTATGAGAAAATAGGAATGCCCGCCCTCGTACTAATGGTAGTTACAGGAATATGGATGGCTTATAATTACGGCGTAGGTTCCAGCCAATGGTTTCATTTTGCCACGCCGCTGGAGTGTGTTGTTTCGCTGAAACTCACATTGCTGTTAAGCACGGTGTTATTTGCCCTAAGTGCCAACATATTTTTATTACCAAATCTAACTCCAAAAAAACTTCCTATAATGGCATTTCATATTATCTGTGTTACGCTTATCGGGGTGGTTATGCTGATATTGGGTAGTTTTGTGAGATATGGAGGAGCTTTCTAAAATTTTTAATCTTTTCAAAAATAAATATTTAACAAAAAGTTTGGTACAATTTTTTATTATTAAACCATAAAAATTAAAACAAATGAAAAATTTAATTATCATAGGTATCATAGGTGCTGCTACGATAGCCTCTTGTTCTTCTCTTCAACAAGAGCAGCAAGCCCAAAACAATCGTAAAGAATTCCTGAAATTAAAAGGAAAATGGCAAATCGTAGAGATAAATAACTACAACAAAAACTTTAGAGTTAAACCTTTTGATGAAGGCATAGATTCCAAGTGTTTTATGGGCAGTGTATGGACGCTTGTGCCTAATAACTGGAGTGGGTCTTACACTCTGGAAAATCACGAAGGGTGTCCTTTTGTTTCTCAGAATATTAAGTTTGATGTGAAAAATGGAAATGAATTTATATTCAAAAAAATCTTTTCAGGAGAGAAACCTAAACAAGTCGTTTCTGGATATTCTCTTACTTTGGAAAATCAGACAGATGATTCGTTTACTTTGGCACAAAATATATCTTACCAAGGCGAAAATATTAAAGTGGCTTATGTATTCAAAAAAATTAGCAATAAATAAATTATAACACAAATGAAATTATTTAACAAAACAAGTGCAGCTGCAGTGTTCCTATCCGGAAGTCTTTTACTCACAAGCTGCGAAGCGGTACAAAACTCAAATAACCAGCAAAGAGGTACAGCCATAGGCGTTGCTGCGGGTGCTGTTATTGGAGGGATATTGGGCAACAACTTAGGGAAAGGTAAAAATGCCCCACTTGGAGCGGTACTTGGCGGGGTTGTAGGTGGTGTGGCTGGAAATGCCATCGGAAGAAAGATGGATAAACAGGCAAAACAGATTAAAGAAATACTTCCAGGTGCAGAAGTAGAAAGGGTAAACGAAGGTATCAAAGTAACCCTGCACGAAAATATGGTAAACTTTGCGTTCAACTCTTCGGACCTTACGAACCAAGCTAAAACCAACTTGGATAAATTAGGTAAAGTACTTAAAGACAACCCAGAAACCAATATCAATATATACGGCTATACGGACAATGTAGGCTCTGATGCTTATAACCTAAAACTGTCTGATAGAAGAGCTTCCGCCGTAGTAGATTACCTTGCGTCATTGGGTATAGACAGAAGCCGATTGATTCCTAAAGGAATGGGAGAAGCTGATCCTGTAGATACTAACGCCACAGCCGCAGGACGTGCTAAAAACCGTCGTGTAGAATTTGCCATTACTGCAAATGAAAATATGATCAACGAAGTAAAACAGGAAGCTGTGAGATAATTTATTATCTGTAAGTAAAAATCGTCTCGGAGTATTTTTTCTCTGAAGCGATTTTTTTTTCTATACTTGGAACTCGTATCGATCGTATCATTTCAAGGAGTTAAAGCTTTTTTAGCAAAATTAAATAAAAAATATTATGAATTAGTCGTAGCTTCAGTATTGTGTGTTAATGTTTATTCTTCAAAAACTATTCTTTTCCAGAATCGGAGTAGGAATTCATTATTATTTTGATTTTAAATAACTTCAAAAAATACATATTTCTTCGGCTAATGTCCTTATCATTTGATAATCGCATTAGCCGTTTTTTTTGTTTTAAGCTTGTAGGAAACAAAGTTATTTTTCTTCTTCAAAGTATAGACGGTAGAATTTCCCTTTTTCATTTTGTCCGGTTTCTATCATTTTACGGTCACCGTGTACATAGATATGGAAATTTTTGTCTAGTTTTATTACGCTTTTGAAATACCGCTGTTGTTTTTTTACTGCCGTCGTATTTATTGGGAATTCTTCGGCTATGGACATTTGGGTTTCTTGTTCGTAGTCGGTTTTGTAATTGACAAAACTTTCTATCACATTTTCGTCTCCGATAACTTCTTGGGTAAATTCCTCAAAATCAAATTGCTCTTTATCTTTAAAGAAATTGATGGATTTATTCAAAAAATCGGCTTGGTCTGCTTTTGAAATTTCGAATTCTTGGGGAAGCTGTTTTGTAATATAATCTTTGTAAACGGCGAGGGTTTCTTGGGTGTGGAAGTAGTCGTCCTCGCGTTGTTTTACTTTTAGAAAATCTTCGAACCAGTAATAGACATCGCCATTTTTGTTATTATCTATTATGGATAAAATGTATCCGGTTTCTTTATTATTGTTGTAAATGACGGCCCCTTTGTCCAGCTTTGAAAGTCCGATGCCAAAGTCTTTTTCTAAGTTGTAGGCATCATCATCATTAGCATTTATTTTTAAGAAAGTTTCTTTGTTTTCTGTTTTGAAAATCCCGATAGAATCTATCTTTCCGCCTTCTGTCTCTTCGCCTTCAAAATAAACGATAAATAATTCGCCCCCTTGTACACGTGGGTTTTCGGTTATTTCGTAAAGGTGTTTGGCAATATTTTCGCTTTCCCAAAGAAATTTATTTTTATCCTCAAATATTTCGGAAACAGAGCTATAAACGGGGTTGCTCGTGAGATAGGAATCGCTGTAAAACTGAAACTGTTCTTCGCCTTTGAAGGATTTTAGGAAGAAGTTTTCTAACAATTCCTGCATTTCCTCGTCTAAGTGTAATTCCTCCGAAGAAAGAAATAAATTTTCTTGGTTTATTTTGTTTCCTACTTTATGTACAATTATTTTAGAAATCATATTAGAGTGTGTATTTTTGTGCACAAAGATAAGGATTAAATAAGATTTTTATTCTGGAAATTTCGGATAGTTTGGTTTGTATAGATGTAAAATTACGGACTTGTTTAGTTTTTTTAGGCAGAGGGCTTAAACTAATTTGTAAACTTCAATAAAAAAAATTACATTTGTAGAACAGAATTAAAGGTGTTTTAACGCTTAATGACTAAAAATATTTTATAATGAAATTATCTCATCTTGCTACCCACTTGGTAGCCTCTGAAATTGTAAAAATAAGCAATGAAGTTAATGATTTGAAATCTAAGGGAAGAGCTATTTCCAATCTTACCATTGGAGATTTGAATTCCAATATATATCCTATCCCTGCTCTTTTAAAAGAAGCTATACAGGAGGCATATAATGCTAATTTTACCAACTATCCACCGTCGCCGGGTATTGCAGAGCTTAGAGAAGTGGTATCTAAAGACATTAAAGAGAGGTATGATTTGGATTATCCTGCTTCGGATATTCAGATTGCCGGAGGTTCCCGTCCATTGATTTACACTACTTATTTGAGTATTGTAGATGAAGGGGATAAAGTCGTCTATCCGGTACCTTCTTGGAATAATAATCACTTCTGCTATCTCAGTGATGCCCAAAAAGTGGAGGTAGAGACTAAGCCTGAAAATAATTTTTTGCCTACGGCAGAAGAGCTTAGAGGAAAATTAGACGGAGCAGTTCTTTTAGCCCTTTGTTCACCGCTCAACCCTACAGGAACAGCCTATACAGAGAAACAATTAAAAGAAATCTGTGATTTGGTTTTAGAGGAAAACAAAAGAAGATCGCCGGACCAAAAGCCACTCTATCTCTTGTATGACCAAATCTATGCATTGCTTACTTTTGGAGGTAAGCATGTATCACCAGTGGGTATATACCCGGAGATGAAAAAATATACTATCTATATTGATGGGATATCCAAATGTCTGGCAGCCACCGGAGTTCGTGTAGGCTGGGCATACGGTCCTACTGAAGTTATTGCTAAAATCAAGGCTTTTCTTACCCATATTGGAGCTTGGGCACCAAAACCGGAGCAAGAAGCTACAGCTAAGTTTTGGGCTAAAGCAGATGCGGTAGATGCCTTCGTTGCTGATTTCAAAGGAAAGATTAACCATAGTTTGGAAACTTTGCATCAAGGGATTCAAAGCCTTAAATCAAAAGGGTTTGCGGTTGATAGCATTAAACCTATGGGGGCATTGTACTTGACTGTAAAAATGGATTATGTAGGAAAAACAGCACCGGACGGAACAGTTATAAAGGATACCACAGATTTGGTGTTCTATCTCATTAACAATGCAGATGCTGCTTTTGTGCCGTTTTCGGCATTTGGGAATGGTAGAGAGATGCCTTGGTTTAGGGCTTCTGCGGGAGGATGTTCTTTGGAAGATATCCAAAATCTATTGCCGAAATTAGAAAAAGCACTTTCTCAGTTGAAATAATAAAATGCTATAATGTAAACAAACTTCATCGATGCCAAATTTTTGGATAGATGGAGTTTTGTTTTTTTAAGGATTAAAAATGAAAAATAAAATCATAGCGGTAATTCCTGCACGGTATCAGGCAAGCCGTTTTCCGGGTAAGCTAATGCAGAAATTGGGTGACCGAACTGTCATTTCTACGACTTATCATAATGTGAGAGAAACCGGACTTTTCGATGATGTTCTTGTCGCTACGGATTCTGAAATGATATTCAATGAAATCAAGGCTAATAGCGGGAATGTCGTGATGACGGGGACTCACGAAACGGGGAGCGACCGCATAGCGGAGGCGGTGCAAGATTTGGATTGCGATATCGTGGTGAATGTTCAGGGCGATGAGCCTTTTCTCAAAACAGAGCCTTTGAAGCAGCTTGTAGAGGTTTTCGATGAAGATGTTCAGAAAGAGATCTCTTTAGCCTCATTAAAAATAAAAATGAAAAACTTTACCGAAGTAGAAAATCCGAATAATGTAAAAGTCATTACCGACAAAGATGGTTTTGCTCTTTATTTTAGTCGTTCACCTATTCCTTACCCAAGGGAGAAAACAGATTCTTTGGCCTATTACAGACATATCGGCGTTTATGCTTTCCGTAGAGAGGCACTTTTGGAGTTTTCAAAATTACCAATGCGTCCTTTGGAGACAGCAGAAAAAATAGAATGTTTGCGTTATCTGGAGCACGGGATGAGAATAAAACTCATAGAGACAGACTTTGTAGGCGTGGGTATAGATGTACCCAAAGACTTGGAGAGAGCCAGAGAAATTATCGGGAAAGGAAGCGTATAGTTTTTTTATTAAAATTAAAATTATATCTTTGGCAATATTTAGATTTAATTGAATGCGGATGAAAAAGATATTTTTGATTTTAATTCTATGTTTGGGAGGCGGGGCTTTTTCTCAGACTGCAAAGGAAATTATAGCTAAAAATATAGAGCTTACAGGAGGTGAAAACCATTGGAAACTTCTCAATTCTATAATGCTTCAGGGGAAGGTGGTATTGAGCCTCAATGAAGAATACCCCATAGAAATTTTTCAACAGAGGCCCAATCTTACCAAGACTGTCATCATCAATAATGGCAAAGAAAGCGTGATAGAAGCCTATGACGGTAAGAAAGGCTACGCGATGAACTATGCGACTAATAAACTTCAAGAGTTTAGCGATTATCAGCCCGAGAGTTTTGATACAGACTACTTGAACTACGAGGCGAAAGGCTTTACAGCGACGGTTTTGGGTAAAGATATGGTCGATGGAAAATCTTGCTACAAAGTAGAACTGACTAAAAATGTAAATAAAACCATTTATTATTTTGATGTCAATAGCTATATGCTGCTGAAAGAGGAGAAAAAAGGCGAAACGCTTATTTATTCGGATTTTAGGAAGGTAGGAAATCTTGTGATGCCCTATAGAATAGAGTCTTCTAATTCTAAAAAAGAAGGTGAATATTTAATGGTTTTTACCCAAATAGATGTTAATAAAGTACTACCTAAAAACACATTTAAAATTAAATAAACATTATGAAAAAAATATTGGTTTTATTCCTGTCGGTTTTAGCATTTTTTCAATGTACTAAAAGTAAAGGACAATCTTCTAAAAAAGATGCCGGTATCCCGAAAAGTATTTATGATTTTAAGGTGGAAAGTTTAGATGGAGACGAGATAAATTTTGCGGATTTCAAAGGCAAAAAAATCCTTATCGTAAATACCGCTTCCAAGTGTGGTTTTACCCCTCAGTACGAAGGTTTGGAGAAACTTTATGAAAAGTACAAAGACAAACTAGTGGTAGTAGGTTTTCCTGCGGATAATTTTGCCCATCAGGAGCCGGGGAGCAACGAGGAAATACAGTCGTTCTGTAAAAAGAATTACGGCGTAACTTTCCCAATGGCGGCCAAAGTTTCTGTAAAGGGAGAGGATACAGCTCCTATTTTTAGATTTTTGACGGAAAAGAAATTCAATGGGGTAAAGAATACGACGATACTATGGAACTTCACTAAGTTTTTGTTAGACGAAAACGGGAGAATCATCGATACCTATCTCAGTACCACCAAACCGAATAGCGAAAGTATCACCAAGCATTTGCAATAAATGAACTGAAATGTCCGGAAACTTGTCATATAAGATGAGAAAAACTCAGATTATCGGGCTGATGGTGTTGGGTGTTTTTATCTTGTTGGTACAGTTAGGTTTTTATTTTTATAAGACTAATAATACGGAACAATCTCCTGAAATAGAGCTTTTGGGGGATTCTGCTTTACCGAAGGCAGGGGGAACGGAGCTGTCACCATTTAATCCGAATGATTTGGATGAAGAGGGCTGGCAGAGGTTAGGCTTTTCGGAAAAACAAGTAAAAACAATTCTAAAATACAAAGACATCGTAGGAGGGAGGTTTGTATCCAAAGAGCAACTGTCAAAGTGCTATGTCATATCCAAAGAGAAGTACGAGACACTGAAAAATTTCATTATCCTGCCCGAAACTTATTCCGAAAATAGGAAACCGCAATACAGCCATTCCCGCCACAGCCTTTACATAAAAGGAAAATTCAATCCGGATCAATATACCCAAGCACAGTGGCAAGCATTGGGCTTTAGCGAAAGGCAGGCACAGGCGATTATGAAGTATAAAAATTACCTCGGAGGCAGTTTTCTGAGTAAAGAAAAATTTGCAGAGTGCTTTGTTATTAGCCCTGAAAATTATAGACAATTAGCCCCTTACCTTATATTGCCTGAAAAAGTAGAAAAGGATTGGTCTAACGCTGATTTTGATAAAACTAAAAGACAAAAAATCAATCTGGTGTCGTATGCAAAGTTCAATCCTAATTCTTACAGCAAGGAAGATTGGGAGCTGATAGGCTTTTCGGAGAAGCAGGCACAGGCGATTATAAATTATCGGGATAAGAAATTGGGCGGGCGATTTTCGTCGTTGGGTGATTTGAAAAATTGCTTTGTAATATCGGAGCAAAAATACCAAGAAATGGCACCGTATATCGTGATTCCGAAAGAAGCGGAGAAGCCCAAAATAGATTTTTCAAAATTGGAGCTGAACAGCATCACTTACGAACAACTTTTAGCGTTTGGTTTTTCTCCTAAGGAAGCCAAAGGTTTTGTGTCTTTTAGGGAAGCTCTCGGAGGTTTTCAGGATAAAAATCAGATATTGGAAGTTTATGGAATTGACCAAAACTTAGCTTCAAAACTAATGGGAATAGCACAATTTGACAATTCTAAAGTTAAGAAATATAAATTGGTAGAAGCTCCTGAAAATTGGCTCAAGCAGCATCCTTATTTTAAGTATTATTCGGATAAAATACTCTATTTTAGAATGAATTACAGATCTACAGATAAGATTCTAAAGAAAGCAAATGCTCGGGATTTTGATCTTCCGAAAATGAAACTTTACCTTAGAGAATGATAATAGATGAATTTGATTTTGTGTATTTCGGTGAAAAGCAATAACTTCGCCGTCCTATTATAATAAATCAATGAATAAAGAACTTCGTATTTCTTATAAGGTCATTGAGGCAAACGACCTTGATGAAACGGAAAAGAAACTTTTTGATGCAGCCAAGAAGGCAAGAGAAGACGCCTATGCACCGTACTCTAATTTTCTGGTGGGCTGTGCTTTGCTTTTGGAAAGCGGCGAAATCATCAAAGGGAGTAATCAGGAAAATGCAGCCTATCCATCGGGATTGTGTGCGGAAAGGACTACGATATACTGGGCATCGGCTAACTATCCCAATGCTAAAATCAAAAAACTCTTCGTACTTGGAGCTCCTCGTGATGTTATAGAGTATCCGCCTACGCCGCCTTGCGGTGCATGTAGGCAGAGTATGCTGGAATATGAAGCCAAACAAGAAGAAAAAATAGAAATTTATATAGCTTCTTTGGGAGGAGCCATTTACAAGGTGGATTCCATTCGCAGTCTTTTGCCTTTTTCCTTTGATCAATCGTTTTTGTAGTATTTGCTGTTGGCTTAAATAGGTTGTCAATAAAATAGATGCTATTTATTGAGATTGTTTTTGTACAGGAGTATGAGGGGGAAGAGATTTTATGTTGAGCATAGATTTTAAGTTATTTGATTAAATTTGCAGAATGTTAATAGAAGTTTTTAAATCAAAAATTCACAGAGTAAAGGTTACGCAGTCGGATCTCAACTATATTGGCAGCATTACTGTTGATGAAGATTTGTTAGACGCTGCCGGAATTATAGCCGGAGAGCGGGTTTATATTGTGAATGTAAATAATGGAGAACGCTTTGATACCTATGCCATCAGAGGGAAAAGAGGCTCGGGAGAGGTGTGCCTTAATGGTCCCGCTGCACGACGGGTACAGAAGGGAGATATCATTATCATCATATCTTATGCACAGATGACGATGGAGGAGGCTAAAACTTTTCAGCCTAAGATTGTTTTTCCAAATGAAGAAACCAACCGCCTTACAAACTAATGGAAGAAAAAAAACGAAATGAGACCTTTAAAAATATCCTTACGATAGTGACATCATTGCTATTTGCAGGACTTTTTATGTGGCTTGCCCTTCGTGGTCTTAATTTTGACGAGATTACCAAATCATTGGAAAAAGCCAATTATTTTTGGGTTTTGGCAGCGGCATTTTTTGGCGTTTTAGCCTATTGGGTAAGAGCAGTGCGGTGGCATCTGTTACTTGAGCCATTAGGCTATGAGATTTCAAATTCTAATTCTCTCTGGTCGTTGTCTTTCGGGTATTTAATGAACCTCACGATTCCAAGAAGTGGGGAAGTGGCAAGGGCAACAGCCCTCTATCGTGTAGAGAAGGTTCCTGTGGAAAAATCGTTTGGCACTATCATTACGGAGCGTATTGTGGATCTGTTGTGTATGGGGATTTTTCTTGTTCTTACCCTTATTTTTAAGCATAAAGCCATCATTGAGTTTTATCAATTTGCCGTAAAACAAAAGAAAGATGAGCCGAAAAGTGATTTCCCGTTAGCTTATGTTCTTTTAGGATTTTCTATATTGATTTTAATACTATTCTTCATTCGGAAGAAGATAAAGGGAATGCTGCTGTTTGTTAAGATAAGATTATTTTTAGTAGGCTTGTTTCACGGTGTCGTTTCCGTATTTAGGATGAAGCAAAAAGGTAAGTTTATACTATTATCTTTGGGAATTTGGATTTGTTATTATTTAGCGACTTATCTGGTATTCTTCGCGTTGCCGGAAACATCTCATCTTGGGATTGCAGACGGCTTTTTCATCATCGTTGTGGGAACATTAGGAATGATGGTGCCCGCGAGCGGAGGTATTGGGGCTTTTCATTTTGCGTTGAAATTGGGCTTTATGGCATTGTTTATTTCTATAGGTGAGAATCCTAAATTAGGCGGAGAAATGGGGTTATCTTATGCACTCATTGCTCATACAATGCAGCTGGTAATAATGCTGGTAATGGGAGCCATATCGGTACCTATTCTTGCTAAAAATAAAAATGCTTTAATTGTGAAATAATTTGTATATTTGTCTTGGTAGAAGAATAAAATAATATGATGACAAAGAAAATTTCGTATGCAGTGTTGATGGCAGGAATGCTTTTAATATCTTGCGGTAAAAAGAATCAAGAAGATAATAATGCTGCGGCTCCGGTTGCTCAAGGGGACCAAAAGCTAAAGCCTATTGCAGATTCTTTAAAAGTAGATTGGACGGCCTATAAAACGACGGATAAAGTACCGGTAAAAGGACATTTCACTTCGATAAAATTAGAAAAAGTAAGTGAAGGCAACAGCATAGAAGACATTATGAACAGTGCTGAGTTTAGTATCAATTCTATGGAATTGGCTACAGGAAACGATGGCAGAGATGAAAAACTTAAAAAATCTTTTTTCGGACTAATGGATGAGCCGGGCGTGATAAAGGGAAAACTGAATTTTAACGATAATCAATGGACGGTTTCCCTCACAATGAATGGCGTAACAGTGGATAATGTTCCTGCACAAGTGGAAATCAAAGACCAAAAATTCACGCTGAATACGACCATAAAATTAGAAGACTTCAAAGCCATAAAAGTGCTGAATGCCTTGAATGAAATTTGCCACGATCTGCATAAAGGTCCGGACGGTATCAGTAAAACTTGGGATGTGGTAGATGTCTCTGCTACGGAAGTTTTTGAGGGAGTAGAATAAGTTAAAAACGAATCTAAAATGTTTTTTAGTGATACTTCTTATTCGTTGGGGGTATCACTTTTGTTAAATATCCTTAAGCGTACAGGTTTATGAAAGTATTCAAGTTTGGGGGAGCTTCTGTAAAAGATGCCTTAGGTGTAAAGAATGTTGCAAAGGTTTTGAATTTACAAAAGTTTGAAAATGGTGTCATTGTAGTTTCTGCTATGGGGAAGACCACCAATGCATTGGAGGCAGTGGTAGAAGCCTATTTTAATGGGAGCGATTATCTTTCGGGATTAAGTAAAATAGAAGATTTTCATTATCAAATAGTGAGAGATTTGGATCTGGAGGATATTGCCGAAGCAAAAGGTATTTTTTCGGTATTTAATGATATTCAATCTTTTTTAGAGAGAAACAAATCCCCTAACTATAACTTTGTCTATGACCAAATCGTATCCTGCGGAGAGATTCTTTCGTCCAAAATTTTAAGCTGTTATCTCAACAAAAACGATATAGCCAATAGCTGGTTGGATGCAAGAGATTATATTAAAACTGATGATTCTTATAGAGATGCTAATGTGGACTGGCAGAGAACGGAAGAAAATATTATTGCACTAAAACCACATAAACGATATGTTACGCAGGGCTTTATAGGCTCTGATGCCAATCACTTCTCGGTAACATTAGGGAGAGAGGGGTCGGACTATTCGGCGGCAATATTTGCTTATGCTTTAGAGGTCTCCCAGATGGTGATATGGAAAGATGTTCCGGGCGTGATGACAGGCGATCCTCGTGTTTTTGATAATGTGAAATTACTTTCCAATATTTCTTACGAAGAAGCGATAGAGATGGCGTATTATGGCGCATCAGTCATTCACCCAAAAACTTTACAGCCATTGAAGCAAAAACATATTCCGCTCTATGTGAAGTCCTTTACAGAACCTACTGCAGAGGGAACTATGGTAGGGATTTCGGATAAAAACCAGAAGGAAGAAAGTTTTATTCTGAAGAAAAATCAAGTGCTGATGAAGATTAGTACTCGGGATTTTTCGTTCATTGCAGAGGAGCATATCAGCTTGATATTCGGCTTGTTGTATAAATACAGAATGAAAGTTTCATTGATGCAAAATTCTGCAATATCATTGGCGGTATGTATGGAGGATAAGTTTGATAATTACAAAAAAATAATTGAAGATTTGGAGTGTAAATTCAAAATAGATTGCCAAAAGGATATTTCTTTATATACTATTAGGAATGCTGATATGGAAAAAATTGATGATTTTTATGAAGATAAGGATATTCTTTTGGAGCAGATATCGCAAAAAACAATTCAAATAGTAACCCGATAAAGCCTTATAATGAGTCTGATTACAAAGAAAGATTTAATAAATGCAGCCCATCTCAATAAGATAGGTCCGCTCAAGAGACCTGTTGCTTCTTTGATAATGAAAGTTGCAAAAATATCGGAAATCAATAAGCTGTATGAAAAGCTGAAAATTTACGAAGGAAAAGATTTTTTTGATCATTTTCTTAAAGAAAGAGATATTCGTTATGAGGTCTTTGAGGAAGATTTACAAAGAATACCGAAGACAGGTCCTTTTATATTGGTGGCAAACCACCCCTTGGGTGCCATAGACGGTATTTTGATGTGTAAAATACTTACAGAGATACGCCCTGATTTTAAGATTATGGGAAATTTTCTTTTGGAGAAAATCCAGCCGATGGTACCATTTGTAATTCCGGTAAACCCTTTCGAGACTCGTAAAGATCTTCGGAGCAGTGCTACGGGATTAAAAAGAACTTTGGAGCATCTCAATAATGGCGGATGCATTGGCGTTTTTCCGGCAGGAGAAGTATCCAATAAAAATAACGAAACAAGAGAAATACTTGATAAACAATGGGAAATACCTGTTCTAAAGTTAATTCAAAAGGCTAAAATACCAGTAGTGCCAATGTATTTCCATACTAAAAATAGTAATATTTTTTATAACGCAGCTAAAATACACGCAGATTTACAAACACTGATGCTGCCTTATGAAATGATGAATAAACGCAGCAAACCTATAAAAATAAGAATAGGAAAACCCATTACCCTTAGAGTGATGCGGGATTACGAGACCCCTAAAGAATTAGGCGAATTTCTTAGAAAGCGGGTGTATATGATGAAATCTTATTTTGATAAGAGAAAATCTATCGCCAATATGCTGAAATTACCAAACCTTAATATTAAACAAATTGTAGGAAAACCTGTTATTCAAAATATTATAGAAGAAACCCCGAAAGAGAATCTTTTGGCAGAGATTGAAAAACTCCGCTCTCAGGAAAAAATGCTTTTTAAGAATAATAATTACGAAGTATATTTCAGCCCGTATGATGATATCCCTAATATTATGAGGGAGATAGGAAGGCAGAGAGAGCTTACATTCCGTACGGTGGGAGAGGGTAGCAATCTGCCTTTTGACCTTGACGAGTACGACCAATATTACCACCATTTATTTCTTTGGGACAGCGGGCAAGAAAAATTGGCAGGAGCTTATAGAATGGGGCTGGGTAAAGAAATTATGCAGAGCAGAGGGATTAAGGGATTTTATACCAATTCTCTATTTGAATTTGATGCTGAACTTCATCCGTTTTTCCGAAAAGTCATCGAGATGGGAAGGGCTTATATTTCTACGGAATACCAGCAGAAACCACTGCCGCTGTTCCTTTTATGGAGAGGGATAGTGCATGTTTGTTTGAGAAATCCGGAACATAAATTCCTAATGGGAGGCGTGAGTATCAGCAATAAATTTTCGGATTTTTCCAAATCTTTGATGATAGAGTTTATGCGTTCTCATTATTACGACCCTGTGGTGGCACAGTATGTACACCCAAAGAATGAGTTTAAAGTAATGCTTAAAGAGAAAGATAAAAATTTATTCTTTGAAGATATGGATGCAGACTTAGGAAAGCTGGATAAACTGATAGATGATTTGGAACCGGAGATGCGTTTGCCTGTATTGATAAAAAAATACATAAAACAAAATGCAAAAGTCATCTCATTTAATGTTGATCCTAAATTTAATGATGCTATAGATGGGCTGATGTATATCCGCATAAGTGATTTACCGGAGGAAACAATTAAACCTGTTTTAGAGGAAATGAGTGAGCAATTATTCTAAATAGATAAAAAATAATTTTGATAATCAATGATTTGTATATATTGGTAAAAAAAATATCTGAAAAATTTGTATAAATAAGAATTAAGATATATCTTTGCACCGCTGAAAACAACTGATAGTAGTTAAGCAAACAAGGTCTCTTAGCTCAGTTGGTAGAGCAAAGGACTGAAAATCCTTGTGTCCCTGGTTCGATTCCTGGAGAGACCACAAACCGCCTTTAAATAGGGCGGTTTTTGTTTTATATTCTTGTTTTTATAGAAAATAAAAGCTACTACAATGTAGCTTTTATTTATGTTTTGCGATAATGTTTTACGCTAATATATTAGGAAGAGATAATCTTTTCAAGGACGGCAGTTACTTCTTCTACGGTTTGTATATGGTCTTTCCTCATCATCAGTTGGACACCATCTTTTCCGTGTTTTTCTTTGAGGGCAGCGTCTGTAGGGTTTTTACTAAGATAATTGATTACCGTTCGGAATTTATCGCTTTGGTAAAACTTATCTTGTGGATTGGAAGGAAAGTAGCCTAAAAAAATACCGTTCTTCATCACTATTTTTTCGAAACCGATGTCGGCAGCCAGCCATTTTAGCGTTACAGATTTCAAAAGATTGACCACTTCTTGAGGGCATTTTCCGAAGCGGTCTTCCAGCTCGTATTGGAACTTTTCTAATTCTTCTTTAGTGCTAATGTCTGCTAATTTTTGATAGAGAGAAAGACGCTCTTCCGTACTCTGGACATAGGCGTCAGGAATCATTAGCTCTAGGTCGGTATCTATATTTACTTCCTTTTGGGATTTAAATAATTTTTTACGGTCTTGTTCGTTCTCAAAAAGCGTTTCAAAATCATCACTATTCTGAAGTTCTTCTAATGCTTCTTGCATAATTTTTTGATAAGTGTCAAAGCCCATTTCATTGATAAAGCCGCTCTGCTCGCCTCCGAGTAAATCCCCTGCACCGCGTATTTCTAAGTCTTTCATAGCAATCTGAAATCCGCTGCCCAAATCAGAAAATTGCTCTATGGCTTCTAATCTTTTGCGGGCATCGGTAGTCATCATATCGTATGGTGGCGTAATAAGATAGCAGAACGCTTTTCTATTACTTCGCCCCACACGCCCACGCATCTGGTGCAAGTCTGCCATACCGAAACGCTGTGCATCGTTTATGAAAATCGTATTGGCATTCGGTACATCTACACCGCTCTCCACGATAGTTGTAGATACCAATACATCGTATTTTCCCTCCATAAAGTCCAGTACATTCTCTTCCAGCTGTTTCCCATCCATTTGTCCGTGTCCTGTAATTACTCTTGCATCCGGCACCAGTCTTTGTATCATTCCGGCGATATCTTTTAGATTTTCCACTCTGTTGTTGATGAAATAGACCTGCCCGTCCCGCTGAAGTTCATAGGAGATAGCGTCGCGGATGATTTCTTCATTAAATCCGATTATATTAGTATCCACAGGCTGGCGGTTAGGCGGAGGTGTTTTTATGACGGATAAATCCCTCGCTGCCATCAGAGAAAACTGCAAAGTTCTCGGTATAGGCGTCGCGGTGAGGGTAAGTGTATCGATATTGGTTTTAATGGTTTTTAGTTTGTCTTTCACAGAAACGCCGAATTTGTGTTCTTCATCAATGATAAGAAGCCCTAAATTTTTGAATTTAACTTTATCCGATACCAGCTGATGGGTCCCTATGATGATATCTACTTTTCCCTCTGCGAGGGCTTTCAGTGTTTCATTTTTTTGTTTTGCAGTTCGAAATCTATTGAGATAAGAAATATTTACCGGAAAATCTTTGAGCCGTTCTGCAAAGCTGTGATAGTGCTGGAATGCCAAAATAGTTGTGGGAACCAATACTGCCACTTGCTTGCCGTCTGTTGCAGCTTTGAAAGCGGCTCTAATGGCAACTTCTGTTTTACCGAAGCCCACATCTCCACAGATGAGCCTGTCCATAACGGTTTCTGCTTCCATATCTCTTTTTACATCGGCAGTAGCTTTTTCTTGATCGGGGGTATCTTCGTAGATGAAGCTGGCTTCCAATTCATTCTGAAGATAAGAATCTGGTGCAAAGGCAAATCCCCGTGCCGATTTTCTTTTGGCATAAAGTTTTATAAGGTCAAAAGCGATTTGTTTTACTTTGGCTTTAGTCTTGTTTTTAAGATTTTTCCACGCTGGTGAGCCTAATTTGGAAAGTGTGATTTCTCTACCTTCCGGTGGGTTGTATTTAGAGATCTTGTGCAAGGCGTGGATGCTCACATAGAGCAGGTCGCCGTTTTTGTAGCTTAGCTTAAAGCATTCCTGCACCTTACCATTATTATTCACTTTTACCAATCCCATGAATTTACCAATCCCGTGGTCTATATGCGTGATAAAATCTCCTACTTTCAGCGACATCAAGTCTTTTAAGGTCAATTGTTCGGATTTTGCAAAGGCATTTTTGGCTTTATATCGTTGGTATCGATCAAAGATTTGATGGTCTGTATAAACTGATATTTTGTACTTAGTATCTACGAAACCGGCGTGGAGTTCAGACTTAAAAGATTTGAACGGAACGATTTTCTTTAATTCTTCAAAAATATTTTTTAGGCGTTCTTCTTGTTTTTCCGATGAAAATGATATCCAAATGTCATAGTTGTCTTTAAGTTTTTGCTCCAAATCTTCGATAAGCATCTCGAAGTTTTTGTGAAAGATCGGTTGCGGAGTTTGGAATAATTGAATTTCTTGCCATTTTGATTGCAATGGCTGTACAGTAAAATCTATAATCCGAAAATTCTTTAGCTTACTAAGAAATAAGTCTTCCGAAATAAATAATTCCTCTGGTGTACGGTGCTTGATATCTTTATTCAGCTCGGTATATGCTTGTTCGGCTTTTTTATAAAAATCTCTGATATATTCTACGCTTAGGAACGCTTCTTTTGTTGTGATAATGCTGTTTTTTGGGAGAATATCAAAGAAAGAAACCTTAGTGCTGTTTGGTTTGAAATTCATATTAGAAACCAGCTGCATTTGATCTGTTTTTTCTACGGAAAGCTGGGTATCAATGTCAAATATTTTGATGCTTTCCACCTCATTCCCAAAGAAAGAAATCCGATAAGGGTGTTCGTTGGCATAAGAAAAAACATCTACAATACCACCTCTCATGGCAAACTCTCCAGGTTCCGAAACAAAGTCTGTTCGGGTAAATTGAAACTGATGAAGCAGCTCCTCCGTAAAATCAAAATCCAGCTGGTCTCCCACCTTTATATGATGAGAGATTTCATTTAGGTCTTCTTTTTTTAAGACTTTCTCCGCGAGAGCAGAGCTGTGTGCGATGATGATTTTAGGTGTTTTATCTGCATTCAGCCGGTGGAGTACTTCTGTTCTTAGCACCAAATTGGCATTTTGGGTTTTCTCGGTTTGGTAGGGGCTAAGGTGTGTCGCAGGGAAATAGAGTACTTGTTCTTTACCGATGAGCTCTTCCATTTCGGTGGTGATATACTGCGCTTCTTCTTTGTCATTGACGATAAAGAGAATGGTTTTCTTTTCGGCTAAGAATAATTCTGCGGTTATCAGCGTGGGAACAGAGCCGGCAGCTCCCTTTACGGTGATATGTGTGTGTTTATTTAATGCCCGAAACAGCTCTCCGCCAAACTCATTTTTTTGCAAATCGGGTAAGAGCGTCTCGTTGATTTTTTTCAATGCCATATCGTAACTTTAATAAACGAGAAATAACGCTATAAGGGCTTTCCCTCATAGCGTTTTGTTTTGCAAATATAAAGAATAACTGCTAATTCTAAAAAGGATATCCGAAAGCAAAATTCAAAGTAGGTTTTAGAGGCTTAAAGTATCTGAATTGCCATCTTTGCCCTTCCGGTTCGTTGGGGTCGTACATTTTGTAAGCTAAATCCACCCTTAGTAGAACATAGGCGACATTTATCCTTAGCCCAAAGCCGCTGCCTACTCCTAATTGTTTATAGAATTTGTTAAACTTAAATTCATCGTTCAGTCCTCTGTTTTTGAGAGACCAAATGTTTCCGGCATCGGTGAATATTGCCCCCTCAAACATATCCGAAAACGGATAGCGGTACTCTATGCTGGTGGTCAGCTTTACATTGTCCATAATGTAGGAGCGTATTTTTGAGTCTAACTGGGAATCTGCAGGACCTAAGCCGCTAAATGCTACCCACGCTCTGATATCATTAGAGCCGCCATTGAAATACGAGCGTACAAAAGGCATAGAAGAAGAGTTGCCATAAGGAATGCCTATCCCGATGAACTGCCTGATTGCGAGGGTCGTCTTTTGGTCATTAAGCGTAAAATTAAAATATTTTCTGGCATCTAAATCAAATTTCACAAACTGAGAAAAAGGAATCCCGAATATCGTTTTTTCTTTGCCGCTAAGCACACCTTGTTGTTTCCTATTTTGGGTTATTAGGTTTGGTATATTCCCTGCCAATTCTATTTTCCCATTAAAATAAAACGGATTTGTATAGCTTTTATTACCTCTTTCGTTGTAGAGGTAATTGTAGATGAGGGAAGTAATCAGCACATCTTGGGTTTGTCTGTCTTTATTGAGCAGAGATTGCACAAATGTATTGTACTCATCTATTTGTTCGGTGGGTAAGGAATTGATAAATCCGTTGTCCGAAAGGATATGAGAAGAGACTTCATCGTAGTTTTTGCCATTGATACCGTAAGATGGATTATAGCCGGCATAGAGGTTGAAAATTTTTTCTCGTATAAGATTATCTCCGGTGAAGAGTTCGTAGTATTTTTCTTTATTTTGGGTTAAGCTCAGCTGGGTATTAAAGAGGCTGAGTTTGTGCGAAATCACACTATTGACATCCATCGTGTAATTGAGTCCTGCATTGAAATTTATCCTTCCCATACCGATATTATTCTGCACAGAAGTTCCCAAGACGATGGAAGAGCTTGGTGTATATCTTTTTGGGACAAAATTATAGTACTTGAAAGGGACTAAAAGCCTTGGTATATCCAGTTCGACTTGTGCAGAGAGTTCGTAGGCATTGAAAAGTTTGTTGGGGTTTTTAGCGTTTTTAGTCGTACCTACAATTCCTGAAAAGCTGGTGCTGAGATTTTCTCCTCCTCCAAAGATATTTCTGGAAGTAAGCTCCAAAGAAGGGGAAAATCCGAAATTCAAAATTTGGGAATAATGCACATCCATAGCCGTTCTTAGTTCGTAGCGTTTCATAGGGCTGAGGATATATCGCACATTCAGAATGCTGTCGTTAGGTTTTCTTTGCAGATATTCTTTATAGCTAATGATGTTGAAATTGTTCATTCCCATTAAGTTTCTTTTGGTAAGGTCTAATCTGCTTTGATTATAGACTTCTCCGTGTTTTAGCGTTATCGGCAGCCAGAGTGCTCTTGTATTGTACTTGTTGTCGGCTTTATGGATAAATACGCTGTCTTTGGTTTGTTTTTCGTTGAATGTATAATCTTTAGTTTTCAGTGTGTCTTTTATATTTCTATCGTTAATGAGGTAAATGTCTATTTTTCCAATAGTTGTTTTTCTATAAGGCGTATCCAGAGAGTCCCGGTGAATGTCCATCGTAAGTGGAACATCTTTCTGGCTTTCAAGGGTATCTGCAGTAAAATAGATTTCATTGTTATTTCTATTGAAATTGTAGTACCCCTCTTGCTGCATTTGGGCATTTATCCGTTTGATTTCTTTTTCAAGATTGGTTTGGTCCAAGACCATACCTATTTTTATTTTGTTGTCTTTATAATTTCTTTCGTATAAAGCCCTAATATTTTTATCAGGAATATTGTAATAAAAATTTTTAATAATGGTAGGCGTGCCGGTTTTTACAGAATAGGTTACTTTGGCTTTTTTGGCCATTATATCTTTGTTAATATCGTAATGAGTTTCGGCATCCCAATAGCCTTTATAGACTAAAAATTGTTTGATGTTTTTGGCACTGTTTTCGGTTTTACTTTCGTTTAGGATTACCGGTACACTTCCTATAGAGTGCAGGAATCTGCTGATAAACATACTTTTACCCTTGTACTCGGGGTGTCCGTATTTTATAAAGAGAGAATCCCTTAGAGCTTGGTTTCTCATTTGGTTGGGATAAGTCATATACTCATTGATAATGGTATCGTACTTTGGATTTGCCAAATCATACGCCCATAGGGTAATAGGGAACAAGAAAAGAAATTTTTTATTAGGTTTTTGGGCGATATAATCCGGAATCTGACTGGAAAATATCTTTTTATCCGTATATTTGAATTTGTTTTTGGTAAGCAGGTACTCGCCTCTGGGTACTTTATTGGTGGTGCTGCAAGAGTTTGAGAAAATGATTACCATTATTGTAGATAACAGAAAAATATAATATTTTTGACAATATTTCAAAATATGCTTACGAATCATAAGATTAAGATTTTACAGTCTCTGGATAAAAAAAAATTTAGACAAAAATACAATTTGTTTTTGGTTGAGGGCAACAAAATTATCAAAGAACTTAAAAACTCGCCGTTTCAGGTTGAGGAAATCTATTCTACAAATCCGGCAGAGATAGATTTTTTCGGTGATAAAATAATTCCCATTAGCGATAGCGAACTAAAGAAAATTAGTTTTCTAAAAACCCCGAAAGACAGTGTGGCAGTCTGCCGCCTCAAAAGCTCTTCTATCCTTGATGCTTCTATCAATATAGTATTAGACGGCATACAAGATCCGGGTAATCTGGGGACTATCATTCGTCTGGCAGATTGGTTTGGCATAGAGCAAGTAATCTGCAGCAAAGATACTGTAGATGTCTATAATCCCAAGGTAATACAAGCTACAATGGGGTCTTTTACGAGAGTAAATGTATCCTACACGGCTCTAAGTGATTTTTTAACTGGCACAGAGGGCGTAAATATAGGTACGGATATGGAGGGAACCTCTCTTTTTGAGTTTGATTTTCCCAAGAAATTCAATCTTATTCTCGGCAACGAAGGGAACGGTATAAAACCTGAAACTTTATCAAGCCTCAGTCATAAAATTACAATCCCCCGATTTGGCAAAAACCAAAGTGCGGAAAGCCTCAATGTCTCTATGGCTGCGGCAATAATAACAGCACAGATTTTTGCTAAACATTAAGGAATATTTTTTTTGGAATTTTCTACGCGGTCTATAAAACTTCTTAGAAATATAGGGACAATGTATAGAATAGCTATACCCAAAATTCTTTTTGTCCAGCTTTTATGGTACAGCTGTTTTTTTACAAGGTTTCCGACAAAATTTACAGCACTGATTTTTAGAAAACTATCTAAAAAACTCTCGGATAGATTTTCGTTCTTTAGCGAAACCAATGCGTTTTTGTTTTTAGAAGAAATATTTTCTTTTACTTTATCAGAAATAAGATTTACTAAGTTTCCTGTGTTTAGAGCTAATTTGGATTTTCCATCATCATCTTTCCGCTCGGAGAGAAAGCGGTCTGTAAAACCATTGGTAAATACAGATAGAGAAGCTTTAGGATTCTTAAAAGTAATGAGGGATTCTATTTCTGCAATCTCATTTTTTAATGTCCGTTTTTGCTTTTTCAGGTCGTACAAACTTCTTATACTTCTCATATTCTATTATTTATTTAAAATTTTGAAAACGATATTGGCTAAGACTGATTTTACTGATTTTTTTGCTAAGATAAAAATGAGTAACAGCAATATATGTCCTCCGGATACAATAAGAAATCCATAAGAAATTTTAGCTAAATAAGAGCCGATAAGCAAAGCTAATCCTATATTAACCATTATAGAAAACAAAAGCACCATCATTGCCATAATGGCAGCAAAAACAATTCCGCTTATTTTTTCTGCCATCTTTTCTTTTGCTTCAAGTTTTGCCAGCTCTATTTTTTTTGAAATATAATCTTTAAAAATATTGAACATTCTAATCATTTTTTTTGTTAACAGTAGCAAAGATATAAAAAAAGGAGCTCAATACAAGCTCCTAAAAACTAAAACTACGATTAAAACCTAATTATTTAAGGTTGTCTAATTCAGATTCCACATCTTTCGCTACGGAAGAGGCTTTATCTTTTACTTTGTCCTTGTATTTGTCATAAGTATCTTTTACAGAAGATACTAAGTCGTCTACTTTGGATTTAGTCTTATCAGAATAGTCATTGTAGTGATCTATTGCTTTTTCTTTAGCCTGTTTATACTTTTCACTGGCTTGGTCTTTTAGGTCTTCGGCTTTTTTTCTTATTTTCTTTCTTGTTTTTTTACCTTCTTCCGGAGCGTAAAGCATTCCCAAGATTACTCCTGCCGCAGCACCGGCTAAAAGTCCTGCCAATATTCCTGATTTGTTTCCTTTTCTTGCCATGATTATTGATTTTATAAAATTATTATTATTAATTTTTAATTACCATACAAATTGCAATATCTGTGCCACATATCATTTTTTTTTACGAAATACTGGGGATTGTCATACATATGCTGGTAGTTGGTGTCGTCTCATTTTATATTGATATTGTTTTTTTTGTTCATTGAATATGAGCAAAGTTTTTTACTTGTTCAAGAGGATGGTTTTAATAAATAATACTCTTTGGATTTTGGATGCATTTTTTTTCAATTACTCAAAAATTCAAGATGGTATTCTATTGCAAATTGAAAAAATATTTTTACCTTTGCACCTCGTTAATCAACCTCTGACGAGAGCCGTGTATGTTGTTTAGCTTTTAACCTTTTTATTATTAAAAGAAATGGATTTAATTAAGTATGTACAAGACAAGTACATTGACAAAAAAGAGTTCCCAAAATTCAAAGCCGGTGATACCATCACGGTATACTATGAAATTAAAGAGGGACAAAAGACAAGAACACAGTTTTTTAAAGGTGTAGTTATTCAATTGAGAGGTAGCGGTGCTACAAAAACTTTTACTATCAGAAAAATGAGTGGTGATGTAGGTGTAGAAAGAGTATTCCCAATCAATATGCCAGCACTGCAAAAAATAACTCTTGATAGAAGAGGTAGCGTAAGAAGAGCAAGAATCTACTACTTCCGTAATCTTAGAGGTAAGAAAGCGAGAATTAAAGATAAAGCTTATACTGCTGCGAAGTAAGATAGGAAAAAACCAAAAAGCCTCTCAAATTGAGAGGGCTTTTTGGTTTTACAAAATTTGTCTTAAAATTTCTAATGATTTGGGCGAAGTAAAATCCGCAATATGATGCCCGCAATAGTCCATTAGAATGTCTATGATTTTTTTTCTGTGGGTGTTTTTTAATCCCATATTAAGAAAAGAGAAATCATCGATAGACCTTATGATTTGAGATAATTCTTCTCCTAATGTAAATGTACTGCTTTCATTTGTGAAAATACCGTTTTTTGTATCAAAATAAACAGCATCTGAAAAATCAAAACCGTAGCCTAAGTATTTTATAATTTTATAAAGATAAAAAGCTAAGGCGTTGTTCTGTGATAAATTTTTGCAATATTCTGACAATAAATCATAAACGATGCCATTGGGCTCTCCGTAGGGAATAACTTTAGCAATAAACTCTGCAGCCAGCATCATTTGTGCATTATTGATAATAGAGTATTCCAATTCCTTGGTGCTGTCGGAAACAGATATTTTAGTAATCTGCGGTAAGCCTTTCTGAGACTCGGATGCGGTAAAATCTATTCCCATAAGAGGACTTAGATAGCTTTTCTTTTTATTTTGTCTGAGGTAGATATTTTTTATAAAATAAGACTCTATGCCATTCTCTCTTTCAAAGATTTTTACAATGGCACTCACATCATTGTACTTGAGATAAGACAATATGAATCCGGATTTTGTAACAGTCATAATCAGTTAACCACTGCTATTTTAGCCGTAGCAGTTTCGGTACCGTCGCTATTGGTCATCAGCACGAAATAGATGCCGGATGCTACTTTTTGTCCGTTTTGATTTCTGAGATTCCACTCGTAGAAGCCTCCTCTTACCACACCTTGATGAACCAAATTTCCTGTGACATCGGTTATTCTTATATTGGTTTTATCTGCAAGTCCTCTTATTGTTACATTTCCTCTATACTGCTTGGTTACAACAGGATTAGGATAGACCAAAACATTATTGAAACTATTTCCTACTTCTTTAACATCCGAAGTATAAGCCACTATTCCGTCTTTTGTCGCAAAATAAACGATACCTTTCCGGTCGTCAATCTGAATGTCTGTAACATTATTGACCGGCAGAGGTGAGTTCTCTTTCGTAAAATGCTGAATGGTTTTTTGTCCGTCTGATGACAAGTAATATACACCACCGCCACTTACAGAGACCCATTTGTTGTTTCCTGAGTCTACGGCTATACTAAGAATTGATGCATTTCTGAAAAGTTCCTCCGGAATCCCCGATTGAATGATGACAATAGGTTCCAATTTTGCATTCTCAAGATTTCCATTAATATTATTAAGGATTTTTAAGCCTAATTTAGTTCCTATCCAGGTGGTATCGTTATTGTCAATAGCCACAGAGAGACTTCCCTCTGAGCTGTCTGTGGAATTAAATCCATTCTTTTGGTCGAGAATGGTGTAACGGTCGTCGTTTAAGTTTTCAGGCGTATTATTGTAGTCGTAAATCAGAAAGCTGGAAGTCCTTGCCATTGGACACCATAAAGTGCTGTTATGGACTAGCGGCCGTTCAAGGGAAATATTCTTTCCTCCTCCTAAATCATTATACTTATCAAAAGAATCTGTTTGTCTATCATAAATAAAAATTCCCGCTGCGGCATCATTGCCTATAAACGAAGCTGTATTGAATAATGTCCCACTTTCGGTAAAAGCCAATCCTACCGGTCTATTATGAAAATTATCGCCTCCTATTGAATATTGTTTACAATTTTGTATGTCATTCTGCTCTTTGTCATAAGTACATTTATATATCCCTTTACTCCCACTAAAAGTGTAATTAGTAAAGAAAATCTCACCGGATTTTACGGGATTTTCGGCGACATCCAATACATTAAAACTTCCGTTATTGCCAGTGAAATAAGAAGGATAAATCCATTGGCTTCCATTATAAAAATAAAAACCTAAATTATCCGGACTAAGAAACGGTGTGTTATAATCATTTCTATCCCCTGTGGATACTAATATCTTGTCGCCCGATAAAGACATTTTGTAAGCCTGATTGTTGTACGGTCCATCAGGTTTTATTTTCTCTGGCTGGGTATCCGAATATTTAACCATTCCCATATGCTTAGTTCCTGCAAAAATACCTTCATCTCCTGCATACGCTGCACTTAGAGACATTTCCGGAAAGGAATATTCGCCTATGGAACTTCCATTGGAGGCATTGAATAGATAAACTTTATGACTGTTGGCATCACTAACGATTAAGGAATCTCCTTTTAGCGATAAATCTGTAATATTCTGAAATGATTGAGATAAGGTAGATAAATTCTGAGATAGATAGACCGCTGTTTTTGTCGCAAATACGCTATGTTGTTCATTGCTTGCCGTAAGGATAAAGTTTCCGGTCTTTAGAGTCTGCCAAGTGCTGTAATCCGAAAAATTCACATCCAAAGTATGGGATATTACTCCTCTTTTAGTAGCGGCATACACGACATTATCTTTGACAAAAGCCGAAAGAGCAGGGGTATAGTTGGTGCTTTCTCTAAAAAATGCCGTATCCCCGAATTCTTTCTTTTTCAAATCAAAAACGGATACGCCGTAATTCGCCGAAATAATAGCTTTATCGCCATTTATAGAAATAGAATTTACCGCCTTGCTTCCAGTATAGCTTTGTGCGATGGGGATATCTACGATATAGAATATTCCGTCGGGATTGATAACATCCATAGCTCCGCTTTCATAGCCTATCAATGCGGTTTTTGTTTTCGGATTATAGCCAAATGCCGATATTTTCACCTCGTGAAGTCCATTGGCTTTAGATAATTTTGAAATTTCTCCTGTCTGGTTATTATAGAAAAATAAACCATTGGAGGATGCTGCTATTAGGCCGTTTTCGTTTTTTCTTATTTTCAAAATATTATTGTAAGAAAAAAGATCTGTCCACCGTTCTTGTTTTTGTGCAAAAGAGCAAAGCATTCCAAAACAAAATATAAATATTAAAAAGCGTTTCATTATATCCTTATTTTATCGTCGATAATTTGATTGTTCCAAGCGATATTTTTTACATTATGATGGCTATCGAAATAGAAATCTATTCGCCCTAACAGAAGTCCTGCCCAGCCCACTTGATTGACTAAAACTTTTTGGTTTTTTCTATTTCTGAAAACTTGTGGTTCCGGCAAAAATGTATGGGTATGCCCGCCTAATATGATGTCTATATTATCGGTCCGCTTAGCAAGCTCTACATCGCATATTTTCTCCGGCTGGTCGGGATATTGGTAGCCTATGTGGGAAAGACATACTACCAGATCACAATGCTTTTGGTTTCTGAGAAAATCCGAATAATGCTGTGCCACTTCCACGGGGTCGTTGTAAACCGTTTCGCCATAACTCTTTTTGCCCACCAACCCCTTGAGTTCTATACCAAGTCCGAAGAGACCTACCTTTATGCCGCCTTTATTAATGACTTTGTAGGGGATGGTCCGCCCATCTAATATCGTATTTTGGAAATCATAATTGGAACAGATGAATGGGAATTTGGCATTGGGCAAGACTTTAAGAAAGCCCTCAAGCCCGTTATCAAAATCGTGGTTTCCCATAGTAGAGGCCTCGTAGCCCATCATAGACATCAGCTTAAATTCCAGCTCTCCGCCAAACATATTGAAATAAGGCGTTCCCTGAAAAATATCTCCGCTGTCCAGCAGCAGTACATTCTTTTCTTTAGCCCTGATGTCGCTTATTAGTTTTGCTCTCCGTGCAAAGCCGCCTTGGTTGGGGTTTCGGGTGTAGCTGGCATCAAATGGCTCTATATGGCTGTGCTGGTCGTTAGTATGTAGTATGGTGAGTTTTTTTTCGGTGCCGAAATTATTTATTATTTCTGCTTTCAGAGTGTTTGGAATTAAGGACATAGCAAGAGCACCGCCGCCTATTGTCTTTATAAAATCTTTTCTTTTCATTGATCTTTTTTATTTAATAAAAGTTAGACGGATAGCAGTAGGAGGCACTACTTCCGGATGCTTCTTAAACTCACGAATAAAAATATCTCTAAGTTTTTCATTGGTGTCAATGATTTCTCCTTTTCCGAAAAACCACATATTGTCTCCTCCGAGTGCTAAATAATCATTAGTTGCGATATAATAATCTCTGCTTTCATCAATAGGTTTCCCGTCTATTAGTGCCTTCGTGATTTTTCCTTTCTCTACGCTGATGACAAGGTGTGAAATAGGATTGTTCTTTTTCGTTTTGGCATAATAATCAAAAAGCCCCTGAATGTCTTTACCCTTAAACTTAACAATAACGAGCTGGTTCTCAAAAGGCATTACTTCGTAAATATGCCTTAGCAGAATATCACCTCTGCCAATGGTGGAACGAATACTTCCGATATTGATTACGGCAGCATCTACAGATGGAATATTGTTTTTTTTTGCCCATTCCCGAGCTGCTGCATAAGTATAATCTGCCAAAAGATTTCCGAGTGTAGAATTGTCTCCATTTTTATCAAGATCCATAGAGGTATGAGAGATCTTTTCGTCCATTCTGCAATCCATTTCTTTTTTGTAAGGAGCTATGATACTGTTTATTTCGGTATCTTCCTCCATTCCCGGGTGTATGCTTATATTCTTATAAACCCTCTCACCTGTAACGATATGGCGGGGAGAGCAACTTATCTGTAAAAGGACGGCACAGATAAGAATAATTTGAGTTTTTGCTGTTGATAATTTGATTTTCATACCTGCAAATATAGCAAAAACAAAAACTTAAACAGAGAGTTTGGTGGTTAAATCTATGTTGGGTAATTCGGTATTATGTCATTGGCAAAAAAATATGCTTTGCATTCTGCTAAAACAATAAATTTTCCGTACATTTGGTGGAATATTATATTAGATTAAATAATGAAAGCACTAAAAGGTCTTGGCGTAGCACTTATTACGCCTTTCAAACAGGATTTGTCCATAGATTTTGATGCACTTACTCGCTTGGTAGAATACAATATAGAGAATGGTACCCACTTTTTTGTCGTTTTGGGAACAACGGCAGAAGCTGCCACTCTGTCTGCAGAGGAAAAAGACAAAGTAATACGGCATATTATAAAGGTCAATGATAACAGGCTTCCTTTGGTTTTAGGAATAGGCGGGAATAATACAATGGCTGTGAAGCATCAGATAGAAAGTACGGATTTATCGGCGTTCGAAGCGGTATTATCCGTATCCCCGTATTACAATAAGCCCAATCAAGAGGGACTCTACCAGCACTACCGTGTTTTGGCATCCACTGGGAAAAATATTATTATCTATAATGTACCCGGTAGAACAGGACAGAATATAGACGCCTCTACGACCCTAAGATTGGCTCAGGATTTTCCTAATCTTATTTGCATAAAAGAAGCGGGGCCTAATATCTCCCAATATTTTGATATTCTAAGAAAGAAACCGGAACATTTCTCGCTGCTTTCCGGTGATGATGAATTCACGCTGCCGGTAACTCTCGCAGGGGGCGATGGCGTTATCTCCGTAATAGGGCAGGCGTATCCAAAACATTTCTCCGAAATGCTGAAATTAGCCAAAGAAAACAAAGTACAAGAAGCTTACAAAATCCATAATAAACTGGTGGAAATAACAAGATTGATTTTTGCGGAAGGAAACCCTTGCGGCATAAAGGCCGTTCTCTCCGAAATGCAAATCATAGAAAACCATTTAAGACTGCCGTTAGTGAAAGCATCAGAAAGCCTTACCCAAAGGATAAAAACTGAAATGCAACATCTGGATAGCAGCCCTATGTCTGTATAACCATTGTAATGTTTAGAAATTATAAAACGATTGTTTATTAGGGAGATAGGTTGATTGGCTTTTAGCGTAAAAGTTATCGAATCAGTTAGATATAGTTTTAATTGGCTTTATTTTTATTACAAATCCTAAAAAAGCAAATGAATTGGGAAAGCTGATAATAAAATACGAATGCTTTTGTCCTAATACGGAATAATAAATTATCGAATGATGTGCAGGACTATTTTAGCAAAACAAGAAAACAATAAGCCGTAGGCGATGTTTATAAATATTATGAATCAAATTTTGCGAAAATAGGAATGGGGGGGGCTCTTTAGGTGTAATTATAGGGAGCCATATCGGAATTTTTTTTAGGACTATCAAGGATTTTGTTTAGCTGGAAATTAAGACTTTGGCATTCAATTGAAAAACCACAAAAGTACGATAATTTTCGTCTCCGACCACGGAGAATCTTTAGACGAAAAGAATCTATATATGCAGGGTTTACCGAAGAGCATTGCCCCGAAAGAACAATACGAAATTCCGTTTATTGTTTGGGTTTCCGATGCTTCTCAAAAACTGAAGCCAGAAAAGATGCTTTCACAGAATTATGTTTTTCACAGCGTTTTACACTTTTTGGGAATAGACAGTCCTATTTATAATGAAAAACTGAATATTTATTAATAAATTTGAAGCAAAGAAAGAGTAATAGGATTTTAACCCTAAAATAAGTATGTTTAAATTTTTAGTTTACATCGGTTTTATAATGAACTTTATAGCTGCGTCGGCACAGGAAAGAATACAAATTCAGAGCGATTTCTCATTTGAGGAAACCTCCGAACGCCTTACTCAAACTTTGGGTGAGAAAAACATTAAAATCTTTGCCGTCATTGACCACCACGCGGAAGCCTCCACTGCAGGGCTTACGCTCCTCCCTACTCGTTTAATTATTTTCGGCTCACCAAAAGTCGGCACTCTGCTGATGCAGGAACAGCAGTCCATTGGCTTAGATTTGCCTCTCAAAATGCTTATTACCGAAGATGTACACGGAAGAGTTTGGCTTACTTACATACCCGTCGTCCAGTTGCAACAAAGTTATGCCTTATCACCCTCTGCTGTGATTGAAAACATTGGAAAGCTCCAACAGCTTTTAGCCCAGAAAGCAACAAAAAATAATGGTTTGTAAAAATAAAATTTTGAAAATGATGAAATAGGGTAGTTTGGTTATCATAAAGAAAACAAAAGGGAAATAGCTCGACCTTTTTATCCCATTCATTATGTTTATCTTATGCTGATAAATTAAATATTTTCATAAAAATCAAAGAATTTAATGGTAGGACTCAAGACAATTTTAGTAAATGACTTTTATTTGTTAATGATTTGATTATTAGTTTATAAAAACCGAGAAACAGCATGAATTATCAGCCCCACTATACCGCCTACCAAGGTGCCGTTTACCCTAATGAACTGAAGGTCTTTACCCACTTCCAGCTCCAGTTTGTTGCTAAGCTCTTTCCCCTGCCAATTTTCCATAGTGGAACTGATGAGTTCTCCGAATTTATGCGTATTGCGCAAGAGGTAATGATAGGCCTTAGCCCTTACCCAGCAGTCTATTTTATATTGCAGGGCAGTATTGTTTTTGAGATTTTGGGATAGGGTGGCGATATTATTTCTAAGATAAGTTTTTAGTACCGTGTCATTAGAGCTTAGCTCTTGTACCAATGTTGATTTTATAGCATCCCAAATGTCTTTTGCATAGTCATTTACCTTGTCTTCGCGAAGAAGATAATCTTTCAGCTGATTAAGTTTTTTTTGCCATTTCTCTTCGTTTTTAATTTCGGAAGAAAAAGCAATGACTTTAGCCTCTATCTCTCGACGCAGCGGATGCTGTACATTGGTTTCCACCTCTTGAAAATATTTGGCAATGCCATTGGTGATTTTGTCGGCAAGAGTATCATCTATGAATTTTGGAATAATGCTGTAGCTCTCTTGTTTTACTTTTTCACGAATGAGCTCTTGATGTGCCAAAACATAATGTTTAATCTCTCTTACCGTAGAAGTGATAAGGTTCTGATGCTCCTGTTTTTCTACAAAAAACAAAATGCCGTTGCTTAAAACCGTATTCACATCAATTCCCGTAGCAAGCTCTTTCCCTTTTTGGGCAATAAAATCCGTAACGCTTTTGTCGTCTAATTTGTGAACAATATCCAAAATGATATCCGAGATATTTGCAATAACCAACGACTGGTTCTGCTCTTTCTCTATCCAGCTGCCCAGAAATTTTGCCAGATGTATCTTCTCTATGTACGGGCGAATATTTTCGGAGCTAAGGAAATTAGCAACTACAAAATTACCGAGATTATCTCCGATGCGTTTTTTGCTTTTTTCGATGAGATTAGTATGCGGTATTTTTAATCCCAGAGGATGATGAAATAATGCCGTTACTGCAAACTAATCTGCCAATGCTCCTACCATAGCTGCTTCTGAAAATGTACGAATATAGCCCGCCCAATATCCGGTGCCTCTTTTTTCGTAAAACGATGCGATGATAAAAACGGCAGCCATTAGCAAAAATAATCCTGTCGCAATCGTTTTGTACTTTCTGAGCTGTTTTATTTTCTCGGAATTATCCATTAGAATGATTTTGTCCTATTGAAAACGAATTGCTAAATCTGAGTCTTACCACGAAGTTTAGCGGCTTCGTTTCGCTCAATTTTATGCCCAGGTCTTGTCCATTTAGGATTTTCTCCTAAGGCTTTGTATTTGCTGTTTTCAGAAGAGACAACTTCTCTTTTAGGGTGTTTTTCAAATGGTTGCTGTGGGACAAGTCCCAGAAGGTCAAAAAGTTTTTTGTCTTCATTCACATCGGGGTTAGGCGTTGTGAGTAGTTTGTCTCCCGCAAAAATAGAATTGGCCCCTGCAAAGAAGCACAGTGCCTGACCTTCCTTCGAGAAGCCCGTACGCCCCGCCGATAACCGAACTTGTGTCTGTGGCAAGACAATCCTCGCGGTAGCTACCATTCGTACAAATTCAAAAATATTCACCGGCTCTTGGTCTTCCATAGGTGTTCCCTCTACAGCCACTAAAGCGTTTATAGGAACACTTTCGGGCTGTGGTGTCATATTGGCAAGTACTTTCAGCATTCCGCATCTGTCTTCTACACTTTCTCCCATTCCTATAATTCCTCCGGAGCATAGTGTTATGGAGGTTTTTCTTACATTTCCTATCGTCTCGAGGCGGTCCTCAAAAGCACGGGTAGAAATCACTTCTTTATAGTATTCTTCGGAGCTATCTATATTGTGGTTATAGGCGTATAATCCGGCTTCTTCCAGTCTTTTGGCTTGGTTTTCCGTGAGCATCCCCAGTGTACAGCACACCTCCATATCCAGTTTGGTTACTTCTCTTACCATATCGAGAACATGGTCGAAATCCGGACCGTCTTTTACATTCCGCCATGCTGCCCCTAAGCAAACACGAGAAATGCCATTTTGTTTAGCCCTTAGTGCTTGTGCTTTCACTTGGTTTACAGGCAACATATCGTGTATCTTCACTTCTGTATGGTATCGTGCTGCCTGAGGGCAATAGCCACAATCCTCGGGACAGCCGCCGGTTTTTACAGAGATGAGGGAGGATACTTGTATTTTATTGGGGTCGTGGTTTTCTCTATGAATTTTTGCAGCCTGATAGATAAGGTCAAAAAACGGTAAATGGTATATATCTAAAATTTCTTGGGTCGTCCAGTCTCTCTTCATTTTTTTGTTTTTAAGAGCCAAAAGTAATATTTTTTTACTTAATATTCGTTAGAAATTTTGTTGCTACCTATAATATAATTTTAGAAAAGAAAAAAATAAACTTGTTTTCACTTTTTAAAGTTTGTAAATAATTTTTATATAAAAAAACTGGTGTATCTTATTTTAACCTGCATAAAAACTTTAAAACTATAAATCAATATAATTTTACTTTACCTAAATGTAAATATAGAAATTAACATTTTTTTGATGTTCCGATGTTGCAAACCTACCTGAAGTATTGGTGAAACTATTATTTTAGCAGTCTAAAACCTATAATTTTGTTGAATGACAAAGATTAAATAAAATGAGAAAAATATTATTATTTCTGTTTGGGGTATTATTATTCTGTGAATAAAGACAATGGAGAAAATTAATGCAACATACGAAAAGAAAGTGGAAAAATTCGGAGATACTCACTGGTTTAGGAAAATACTGTACCCAAGAAAGAGCAAAATACAATAGGCTAAGAGTAGGAAGTATTTCATAAGTTTTTTTTACGAATCGGCTACAAATGTAATTATAATTTTACATACGAGCGAGTGAAGATATTTGTTCTAAAAATTAATTTGGAGAGGAAGTGTTTTTTTTGTAGTTTTGGCAAAAATTAACAAGAAAAAATTTGTAAGATTCAAAAAAATGATTAAACACACACACACACACACACACACTTATATATGATTATAAGCTAAGAAAATCAGCAAAAGAGTATTCTTTTGCCTCGGTGCGATTATATAATCCCTGCACAAAATTTTTATAAAAATTTTGTGCAGGGATTTTTTTGTGAAAAAAAGTTTAACGATAAAAAGATAAAAAATGTTATGAAAAAATATTTTTTAAGTTCATTGGTTTGTTTTTCATTGTCTTGTAAAAAAACAGAAAATGTAGAGAGGGGTACGGTAGAAACAGAAAATGTCAATTCTTTGGAAAATGTAGCGTATCCAGAAGAGGTAGATTCAATTTCAATAGTTCCACCTGTAAAAGATTCTATGGCTAATGAGCAAGTGCAAGATAGTCCAAAATCTTTTTTAAAGTATAGTTTTGTAGTAATAAAAACTTACACTTCCTTTGGGTATGGTTCTGGTCGAACAGAAACTTACGCCACTGGCATTTTCGAAACCTATGATGATATGTCGGAAGATGAGAAATATAAGATTTTAGATGAAGCACAATCTAAAATTTTTACGACAGGAAATGTGAAGTCAAGAAAAATAAAGTCTTACGACACTTATGCCGAGGCAAGTAGAGCAAGGGAAAAAATTTTAGGAATAAATTGATATGAGAAAAAAAATAGTCATCACGTCGTTTTTCTTCTTTATGACAGCCTTGTTTTTATCAGCTCAACAAAATAAACAATTCGTGAAAAGTTACACAAAAGCCCTTTCTAAAATATACGATGATGAAAGTTCTGAATGGGATGTAATTCAAAGATCTGATTTAAAAAACACTTTTGTTTTTAATTATAATAAAGGAAATGATATAAAAGTGTATTTTTCTAATGGTGAAGAAGAAATCTTGACTACGGTATCTAAAGTTGAGAGGTGTGATGATAGTCAATGTATTGGAATTCTTAGTGAAAAAGGTGACGAGGGAGTCTTGTGCCTCATAAATGGAGATGTTCTTTTAATCTATGGGAAATTAGCAATTTTGTACTACAATTAAAACTCATCAAAAAATGAAAAAAAACATTTTAATCATAATTTTAGGCATACTCCTTTGTGCAGGAGTTTACGGAGCATACGAGTATACTATGGGCGGGCGTTGCAACCCAAATGGGAAATGCAAAGCTTGTACTAATTGTAGCTATTGCAAACATTGCTCAAAAAATAAAGGAACTTGTAGCGTTTGCCGATAGAAAAATATTAAAATGGATAAAATAGTAAAAATTACTTTGGCTTTTTTGCTTTTTAAGTATGTTTAAAAAAAAATAATAAAATGGAAAAAGTATTAAGCAAAGGATTTGAGAAAAATGTTGAATAATTTGACCTACGAAAAGCTCTAAGCACCGACCGAAAAAAAACACGCGTGTTTTTTTGAAAAATGTAGTGTGTTTTTTTTAAAAAGACACGTGTTTTTCGAGAAGCGATAGTTATAAAATTAAAATCATAAAAAAGGGGAAGCCGAAAACCTTATAGAGTAGACGGTTTTTAAATTTATTTGATATGAAAAAACGAATTTTACTATTGGTTTTTATATTAGGAGCAAATAAGATTTTTTCACAATCACTACATTTGTATGGAGGAGAAGATCATAATGTGTACTTGGGTTGTTTAAATTGTAGTAGCTATGATTCTGATTCCATATGGAATCAGTATGGTGCATACGGGAATAGCTATAGCTCCATGTCCCTGTGGAACGAGTATGGAAACTATGGAAGTAACTATAGTTCCACTTCTCCTTGGAATAATTATGCTTCATATCCTCCGATAGTGGTGGATAAGGAAGGAAACTTTTATGGATATTTTACCATAAATGGCTATAAGGGTAATCGTGCGAATTTTCGTCTGGCTTTAATTCTCTACGGAAATTATGAAAGGATCAGGCAAGATGTTTCTGGATGGTATGAAAAGATATTTGAGTAAAAAGGCAGAGATATATGAAAAAGATAATCTTGTTATTGATAGTTGGGCTTTTGGTAGCTTGTTCGGGGAAATCAAAAAGGATAAGTAATGATAAGGGCGGATTTTATTCCGAAGACTATTTTGGAGAAGATTGGCAAGATGAGGGGGGGAGTTATAGCAATGGTACATACACAGCAACGGTAGATTATTATAATTCTAAAACAGGATATTCTGCAACTTATACCTTAGATGTAGAGGTGGAAGATGGACAGGTAGTACAGATTGATTTTCCCAATGGAGGGTATTTGGATGATGATCATATAGCCCCTGCTGATTTAGATGAACACGGAAAAACTACCATTTATGGAGAGGACGGAAAAGAGTACGAGATACAAATTGAATACTAAAAACATAGAATAAAAATGAAGAAAATAAATTTACTGTTAGCAGCCATGGGACTTTTGCATATGTCTTATGCCCAAACAGACTGTGAATCTTATTTATCAAAGGAGCAATATTCTGAGGCGTACCATTGCTATAAGCCTTATGCAGAAGCTCAATACTAGGGAGGGTTTATTATGTTAGTCAAGATTACCAAATGGTATGGTAGGGCCTGTGATAAAGGATTGCAAGATGGTTGTGATACGTATAAAGAAATCTAAAGCACTAGGATATTAAAAATGAAAAAAAACATTTTAATCATAATTTTAGGCATACTCCTTTGTGCAGGAGTTTACGGAGCATACGAGTATACTATGGGCGGGCGTTGCAACCCAAATGGGAAATGCAAAGCTTGTACTAATTGTAGCTATTGCAAACATTGCTCAAAAAATAAAGGAACTTGTAGCGTTTGCCGATAGAAAAATATTAAAATGGACAAAATAGTAAAAATTACTTTGGCTTTTTTGCTTTTTAAGTATGTTTAAAAAAAATAATAAAATGGAAAAAAGTATTAAGCAAAGGATTTGAGAAAAATGTTGAATAATTTGACCTACGAAAAGCTCTAAGTACCGATCGAAAAAAAACACGCGTGTTTTTTGGAAAAATGTAGTGTGTTTTTTTTAAAAAGACACGTGTTTTTCGAGAAGCGATAGTTTTGAAATTAAAATAATAAAAAAGAGGAAGCCGAAAATCTTATAGAGTAGGCGGTTTTTAAAATATAAATTATGGAATTTAAAGGAAGATCACGCAGACGCAGTTATTATCCGATAGTTTTTGGAATTGTTTTTCTGGCAACGATAATAAAAATGATAGTGGGGGTTGCATCTACCGCTACTGATGTTGCTCCTGTGATAGTGATTTCTTTTGTGATAGTGATTTCTTTATTTATGAAGTTATTATTATTGCGGTTAGTGTTCCCAGGTTGCACGATGCCGGGTACAGCGGTTGGTATGCCTTATTAGGATTGGTTCCGTTGATATCTTTAATCCCTGTGATAATGTGTATGATGCCGTCGGAGAAAAAAGATAATAAATGGGGTAAGTATGAAAGGTAAGAAGTTAGACTAAAGGTAATAGTGTATGAAAAGATTTTACATTGCAATTTTGTTTTTCTTTTGTGCTCTTTCTTTTGCTCAGTTTAAGCATTATAGTCTTTCAGGGGTAGGGAGTATAAGTATATCCGATGGAATGGAGAAGCAAAGCTCACTTTATAGAGCTAGGGTTGGGGTGCCAGAGGTTCCTGATAAGGTGGTTTTTCAACAGAAAGGATTAAATGACTTGGAAGCATCAGCTACTAATACCTATGCTAGAATAATTGTGGAAACAGAGTATGGTGATTTTGATAAATTATCTTCTGTTCCGGTGGAGCTGTCTCAGGAGGATAAAGAATATATAAGGTATGGCATTGCCAATACATTATCATTACAGGGACAGAAACTTATTAAGTTTTTGGGTATTAATTCAGTTGTTGTTAATCGTCAAGCTTGTATAAAGATTTCATATATTCGTCAGCTAAACGATAACCCACTTGTGAGGGTAGATTATTATTTATTTGAAAATGGAAATAAAATGCATAAGCTGGCAATTTCTTATAGGTTAAATGAAAGTGAGAGATGGAAATCTTTGCTGGAAAAATCTGTGAAATCGTTTAAAATAGAAAACCATAAGTGGTGATTTTTTAGAGTACGTTGTGTTTATTTCAAAAGAATTTTATACCGTACTCTTTTTGGGTGCTTTCCCAATAGCCATTATTACTTTTTTGGCAGGGTATTGGGTAGAGGCTTATAAAAAAATTCTCCTACAGAAGTAGAGAAACAAAAGAAACATCGACAAGGGATTTTAGAAAAAGAAATCCATGAATTGGAAGATGAAATTCTGCAATTAGATTCTGAATTGAGTAAAAACAAACAGCAAGAAAACGATTTAAGCACAGATATTAACACTCTAAAAACAGAAATTGATACTATTAACGCTGAAGAACAAAGTAAGAAACAAGAATTAGACAAAAAGTATAAGGATAAGATAGATAAATTAAAAAATATATTAGATAGTTATTTATCAAAAGTAGAAAAAGGAGGCGAAGATTTACTAAAAGCAGCATTGGAAGGGAAAATTAGTGTGTTCAAAAAAGGATTTTTCAGCTTTCTTACGGGCTATTATTCTGAAAATGAGTCTAAGAACAGAATACAAGCGATTGATGAAAAACTTGAAAAATGGTTTGATAATTAAGAGAGAAACAGACATTATGTGAAAATTTGTATTTGACCGAAATATAGATCTCTTCGAAATAAACCTTATTGGATAATACACTACGGAGATATAGGTTAATAGAAAATCATTTCCTACTTTTGCAGTATGAATTTTATCCGAAATAATACGGCTAATGCTCTTACTCTTGCAAATCTTTTCTCGGGGTGCGTGGGAGCTGTCCATCTAATAGATGGGGCTTATCAAGTAACGGCGGTTTGTCTGGTGCTTTCTCTTATTTTTGATTTTTTTGATGGTTTTGTGGCAAGGGCTCTGAATGCTAATTCGGAGCTCGGAGTGCAGCTGGATTCTTTGGCCGATATGGTGAGCTTTGGTGTAGTACCGGGGCTTGCGATGTATTATATGCTCACGCCTTTTGGCAATCATTTATTCGGTGTAGAATTACCTTTTGGTGTTAGATATTTGGGGCTGTTTATAACCTTGTTCTCTTGTCTTAGATTGGCTATTTTTAATATTGACACAGAGCAAAAATATTGTTTCAAAGGACTTAATACCCCGAGTAATACGGTACTGATATTTGGGCTTCTATATGCTTTTAAAGAAAATAATGCTTTTTCTTTTTTGATGAATAACGAAGTGCTGCTGGTTCTTCTTACGCTAGTTTCCTCTTGGCTTTTGGTAAGCCCGATAAAAATGATAGCGATGAAGCTGAAAACCAAAACTCTGAAAGATAATTATTCTAAAGTGTTCTTGCTCTTGGGCGGAGTCCTTATTCTGATATTTTTCGGTGTTGTAGGTATTCCATTATTGGTTATTTATTATATTATAATATCTCTTATTTTTCATAAAGAATTAAATTGAACAAATGAATCTTAAACTTACCAGACCGCTTTGTGTTTTTGATTTGGAAACTACCGGTACGAATGTTACCAAAGACCGTATCGTAGAGATATGTGTGCTAAAAGTAATGCCGGACGGCTCCCGCGAGTCCAAGACTTGGCTTGTAAATCCGGAGATGCCTATTTCGCAGGAGTCCTCTTCTGTACACGGTATTACAAACGAAGATGTAAAAGATGCCCCTACTTTCAAAATGATAGCTCCAAAGGTGATGGAGATGCTTTCAGGCTCGGATTTGGGCGGCTTTAATTCTAATCGCTTTGATGTGCCTCTACTTGTGGAGGAGCTTCTGAGGGCAGGCATAGACTTTGATATGAGTAAATTCCGGTTGGTAGATGCCCAAGTGATTTATCATAAAATGGAACCGCGAAATCTTACTGCAGCGTACAGGTATTATTGCGATAAAAATTTGGAGGGTGCTCACTCGGCAGAGGCTGATACATTAGCTACCTTTGAGATTTTGGACGCACAAGTAGGGAAATATGAAGAGGTACCCAACGATATTGCCGAATTAAGCGAATTTTCTTACCACCAAAAAAATGCTGACTTTGCAGGGTTTATTGCCTTTAATGATAATGGCGAAGAAATCTTTACTTTCGGTAAGCACAAAGGACGCTTGGTAACAGATGTCCTGAAACAAGAAGCCAGCTACTACAGCTGGATGCAGAACGCTGATTTTCCTCTTTATACCAAAAAAGTGCTTACGGGGATTTACTTGAAAATGAAATTTTAATCCAATATATATTTACTGATGAAGATTATTTGCATCGGAAGGAATTACACTGAACACGCCAAAGAATTAGGAAACGAAGTTCCCGAAAAACCGGTGATTTTCATTAAGCCGGATACTGCAATCCTCAAAGGAAATGACTTCTATATCCCCGAATTTTCTCAGGATATCCACTATGAGTTGGAAGTAGTGCTGAAGATAGCGAAAGGAGGGAAGTACATACGGCGTGAAAATGCAGGGAAACATTATCAAGAAATTGCATTGGGGATTGATTTTACTGCTAGAGATTTGCAATCGGAACTGAAGTCCAAAGGATTACCTTGGGAGCTAGCAAAAGGATTTGATGGCTCTGCGGTGGTGAGTCCGTTTTTTGATAAAACAAAATTTAATCTTTCATCATTAAATTTTCAATTGCAAAAAAATAAAACCCCAGTCCAAGACGGAAATACCGGCAATATGCTGTTTTCATTTGACGAGATTATAGCCTTTGTGTCCCAATATTTTACCCTTCGCGTAGGGGATTTGATTTTTACTGGAACCCCCAAAGGTGTAGGCAGGGTAGAGGAAAATGATGTATTGGAAGCGTATTTGGACTCGTGTAAAGTTTTGGATATTCGGATAATGTGAAAAAATCCCTAAATTTGTACCCTTAGAATAGGAACTAAAAAATGGAAGAAGAAAAGAAAGCACTCAATTTCATTGAGCAAATAATAGAACAGGATTTGGAAAACGGTTTGGCAAAAAACCAACTTAGATTTCGTTTTCCGCCTGAGCCCAACGGCTACCTTCATGTAGGGCATACCAAAGCAATTTGTATTAATTTCGGTTTGGGAGAGAAATACAATGCCCCTGTCAATCTCAGATTTGATGACACTAATCCCGAAAAGGAGGAGCAAGAGTTTGTGGATTCCATAAAAAAAGATGTGGAATGGCTCGGTTTCAAATGGGATAGGGAGGTCTATGCTTCCGATTATTTCCAACAGCTCTACGAATGGGCAGTGGAGATGATAAAGCAAGGGAAGGCTTATGTAGATGAACAGTCCTCGGAGGAGATTACAGCTCAGAGAAAAACGCCTTTCGAGGAGGGTGTGCCGTCGCCTTACAGAGACAGGCCAATAGAGGAGTCTTTGGCGCTTTTTGAGCGTATGAAAAACGGTGAATTTGAAGAGGGCGCAATGAGCCTTCGTGCCAAAGTGGATATGGCTTCGCCTAATATGAATATGAGGGATCCTGTGATGTACAGAATATTGAAACGCCCGCACCATAGAACGGGCAGCCAGTGGAAAATTTATCCTATGTACGATTGGGCACACGGAGAAAGTGATTATATAGAGCAAATCTCGCACTCGCTTTGTTCGCTGGAATTTGAAAACCACAGACCTCTTTATAATTGGTATTTGGAGCAAGTCGCTGATGAGACAAAACTTAAACCGAAACAAAGAGAGTTTGCCCGAATGAATGTGGCCTATATGATTACTTCTAAACGAAAACTTCAGCGTTTGGTCGCAGAGAAAGCGGTAACCGGCTGGGACGACCCCAGAATGCCTACCATATCGGGAATGAGAAGATTGGGCTACACCCCGAAAGCGATTAGAAACTTTATAGAAAGGGTAGGGGTGGCTAAAAGGGAAAACCTGATAGACATTCAGCTGTTGGAGTTTTTTGTAAGAGAAGATTTGAACAAAATAGCCAACCGAATGATGGCGGTGATAGACCCTGTAAAATTAGTCATAGAAAACTATCCTGATAACGAGGAGGAGTGGCTGGAAACGGAGAATAATCCGGAAGACGAAAATGCAGGTACGCGAAAAATTCCTTTTTCAAAAGAACTTTATATAGAAAGGGAGGATTTCCGAGAAGAAGCCAATAGAAAGTTTTTTAGGCTAAAATTGGGCGGCGAAGTGCGTCTGAAATCTGCCTATATCATCAAGGCAGAAAGGTTAGAGAAAGATGAAAATGGAAACATTACGACCATTTATGCCTCATACGATCCTAAGAGTAAATCGGGTAGCGGAACAGAGGAGAGCTTGAGAAAAGTGAAAGGAACATTGCACTGGGTATCTGCCAAGCATGCATTACCTGTGGAAGTTCGTATATACGACAGACTGTTTACCATTCCTCAGCCGGATGCAGAGAAAGAAAGGGATTTTATGGAATTTATCAATCCGAACTCTTTGGTAACGGTTCAAGGGTTTGCAGAGCCGTCTCTCAAGAATGCTAAAATAGGCGAGCCTTTGCAGTTCCAGAGAATAGGGTATTTTACCAAAGATGAAGATTCTACAGAGGAAAGAATGGTGTTTAATAGAACGGTAACATTAAAGGATTCGTTCAAAATATAAACAAACGCGCTGTAAGGACATAAAAAAAGCTGCCCGATTTTGGTAGCTTTTTATTTTAATATATGGGAGATTAAAGTTTACTTTTGACTTACAAAAAGTGAAGTTACGAAGGATAATATTACCCCAAAAAGCATTGCATACCAAAAGCTATCAAACTGTACCCCACTGATAAGATACCCTGCTAATACGATGATAATGGTATTGATAACAAGGGAGAATAAGCCTAAGGTAAGGATAGTGAGCGGCAGCCCAATGAAATCCAAAAAGGGTTTTACCACAGCATTGAGTACGCCCAAAACAATTATAAATAAAGCAGCCGTCCAAATACTGGCGATATGAACACCGGGAAGAAGCCTTTGCAACAAAAAAGCCACTACTGATGATACTAATAATCTTATAATCATAATTTAAAAATTTTTACTATAATTTTTTTATAGATTAAAAAACTATGCCAAAATTACTTGGATTCCATATTTTTCCATTGTTGTTTTTGTTTCTTCATTTAGATTTTTGTTTGTGATAATGAAATCAATGTCTTTTAACGGGCAAATATGACTAAGCCCTTTTTTTCCAAATTTAGAATGGTCGGCTAGAATATAAGTTTTACTGACATTTTTTATCATTAGTTTGTTAAGGTAAGCTTCAGCGTTATTGGAAGTTGATATTCCAAAGTCTAAATCCAAACCGTCTATACCTAAGAAAAGTTTATTTGCGGATATTTCTTGCATTAGTTCTTGAGCTACCGGACCTACGGTGGATTGAGATGATTTTCTGACATCACCACCGATTTGTATCACATTTACTTTTTCGTATTGACAAAGTGTAGAGGCTATCAATAATGAAGAAGTGATTACCGTAATGTTTTTGTCTTTAGGAAAATGTTCTACCATATTAAGAACTGTAGTTCCGGAGCCAAGTATAATTACATCGTTGTCTTCTATGAAGTTGGTAGCTTTCATTGAGATAAGATGTTTTTCGGATTTGTTTAGATGCTGTTTATGGCTCAAAGGTTTGTCCACTACATAGGGATTAACCAAGGTGGCTCCACCGTGATTTCTAAATAATAAACCTTTTTTTTCTAAAAGATTGAAGTCTTTTCGGATGGTAACTTCTGAAACATTTAGCTCTTTTGCTATGCCTGCTACCAAGACATAGTTTTCGTTTTTTAGCTTGTCCAATATGTATTGATGCCTTTTTACTAATCTCATAATAAAGAGTTTAATACTTTTGATAGTTCAAATATAATTATTTTTAATAAATAAAAGATGATTTATTTCATATTGTTTCGTTTGATTGTGTTTTGTTATCTTTGTGGGTGAAAAGTAAGTAAAGGTGTATTTTTATGAAAAGAGATGAAATTATTAGAAATTTTGAGAAGCAGAATGAAAGTGTATGGGATTTAGTCGTAATTGGCGGAGGGGCTACAGGTCTCGGTATTGCAATAGATTCGGTTTGTAGGGGGTATAAGACATTATTACTCGAGCAAAGTGATTTTGCTAAATCCACTTCTAGTAAAAGTACTAAATTGGTACACGGAGGTGTACGCTATATGGCACAAGGGTATATTGATTTGGTAAAAGAAGCGTGCAAAGAAAGAGGTTTGTTGCTAAAGAATGCACCGCATCTTACGAGAAATTTAACTTTTGTAATTCCTGTTTATTCTTGGAAAGACAGATGGATGTACACGATAGGATTGAAGTTTTACGATTTTTTAGCAGGAAAGTTAAGTTTGGGAAGCTCTTATTTTATAAATAAAAATAAAACCATTCAGCATTTGCCTACGGTGAAAAAAGAAAACTTGAAAGGAGGAATTGTCTATCACGATGGGCAGTTTGATGATGCTCGTTTAGCTCTTAATCTTGCTCAAACAGCTATAGAAAGAGGAGCAGTGGTATTAAATTATGCCAAAGTAACAGGTTTGTCTAAAGATTCAGAAGGGTATTTGAATGGGGTGGATTTCAGAGATGAAATATCTGGTGAAAAATATCAAGTAAAAACAAAAGCAGTCGTTAATGCTACAGGAGTATTTGCCGATGATATTAATAAAATGGATCACGGGACGGATAAAAAAACAATTAGTCCCAGCCAAGGTATTCACCTTATGATAGATAAAAAGTTTTGCCCTACAGATTCTGCTGTGATGATACCCAAAACAGATGATGGCAGAGTGTTGTTTGCTGTGCCTTGGCATAATAAAATTATTTTGGGAACTACGGATACTCCTGTAAAAAGAGAATCATTAGAGCCAATTCCGTCTGACAAAGAGATACAATTCATTCTGAATACGGCAAAAAATTATCTTAATCCGGCACCCACAAGAGCGGATATACAGAGTGTGTTTGCGGGACTAAGACCTTTGGCTGCAGCTGAAGAAGGGCAAAAAACTAAAGAAGTATCCAGAAGTCATAAAGTATTGGTCGCTCCTTCTCGCTTAGTAAGCATCGTAGGAGGTAAGTGGACTACTTACAGGAAAATGGCGGAGGATACTATGCAAAAAGTAGAAGAAACTATGCAGTGGAAAAAAACAAAATCTAATACAGAGCATCTGAAAATACACGGCTATAGAGAAGGGACTTCTCAAGATAATCCAATGTACTTCTACGGAAGTGATGAGAAGTATGTCCAAGAATTAACTACGAATACACCATATGGAAATGAAATGCTGAGTGAAGCATTAAATATTAAAAAAGTACAAGTGGTATGGGCGGTAAGAAATGAAATGGCAATGAATGTAGAGGATGTGTTGTCACGGAGAACCAGAGCACTGCTGCTCGATAGGGAAGAAGCACTAAGGATAGCACCGGAAGTAGCCGAGATTATGGCTGTAGAACTAGGAAAAGACCAAAAATGGGTGGATGCTCAAGTCTTAGAATTTAATCGATTAGCTTCTATTTATCAATAAATATAATGTTAAATATAAAACCAATAATAATGAAATCATTTTTAGAACCACCTAAGCATATTCTACTCTTATCCAAAGATAAGATAGACAGTGTTTATAAAAGTAAACGGATGCAAGTTTTTATAGGTATATTCATAGGCTATGCAGGATATTATCTTGTAAGGAAAAATTTTTCTTTAGCAATGCCTCATCTGGAGCAATCCGGATTTACTAAGGAGAGTTTAGGGCTAGTACTTTCGGCAAATGCTATTGCTTACGGGCTTTCTAAGTTTATTATGGGAGGGATTTCGGATAGGAGTGATGCTAGGAAATTCTTAGCCTTGGGGCTTATACTTTCTTCATTAGCAACTTTTTTGCTGGGAACGGCATTTGGGGTGTCTTCTATTGCAATTATGTTTATGCTTCAGTTTCTTATTGGTTGGTTTCAGGGAATGGGATGGCCGCCTTGTGGCAGGGTAATGACGCATTGGTTTTCTCAGAACGAGAGGGGAACAAAAATGTCTTTTTGGAATGTGGCACATAATGTAGGGGGAGGACTTATGGGGCCGCTAGTGATGTATGGTACATTATGGTTTGGATCTTGGCAGAAAGGTGCGTTTTGGTTTCCTGCGATAGTGGGAATTGTCATTGCTCTAATATCATTGTTATTGGTAAGAGATACGCCTCAGTCCTGCGGATTGCCACCTATTGAAGAATATAGAAACGATTATCCAAATAATTATTCCAAAACCTTTGAGGAAGAACTCTCCACTAAGGAAATCTTTTTGACTTATGTTCTTAGAAATAAAATGTTATGGTTTATAGCTATTGCTAATGCATTTGTATATTTAGTACGCTATGGAGTTCTTGATTGGGCACCTACTTATCTTGAGAGTGTAAAACATTACAATATAAAAGAAGTAGGCTGGGCCTATTCTGCTTACGAGTGGGCAGCTATTCCCGGGACTATTGTGTGTGGTTGGCTTAGTGATAAAGTATTCAGAGGCAAACGCTCTATTACTACAATTATCTATATGCTTTTAGTGATGGTATTTGTGTTTGTCTATTGGAAAAATATGGATAATAAATTCTTGGACGGAGTGGCTCTAATAGCCATAGGTTTTCTGGTGTATGGGCCTGTAATGCTCATAGGTGTGCAAGCATTGGATTTAGCACCTAAAAAAGCTGCAGGAGCCGCCGCAGGACTTACCGGTCTATTAGGGTACTTATTGGGTACAGCTATTTTAGCCAATATTACCATAGGGTATTTAGTGGAACATTATGGCTGGGATGCAGGGTTTATGTTGCTTATCGTAGCGTGTGTGCTTTCTATCGTATTTGTAGCATTCACTTATGGAGAAGAAAAAAGAACATTAGAAAACAGTAAAAAATAATTTTAACTTAATAAATTTTCATTATGCTAAAAAATGTATTAAAAGCAAGTTTAGCCGTATGTCTTGTAACTATGGTATCTTGTAACTCAGATCGGGAAGTGCAAAATCCTGATATTGATGCTAGTAAAGTGGAGGTAAAGCAACTTTCATCAGAAATGATTAAGGTACGTGATTATGTACCAGAGAATGCCGTTATTGCCCATAGGGGATCTACATTTTGGACACCTGAAGAGACAGAAGCCGCATACAGATGGGCTAGAGAAATAGGTGCCGATTATATGGAGGCAGACTTGCAAGTTTCTAAAGATGGCGTAGTTTTGGCTTTGCACGATGACAACCTAAGAAGAACCACTAATATTGAAACTGTCTATGGGGAACACTTGCCGGCAGATAGAAAACAATATTACTTAGAATTAGGTTACTCTTCTAAAGAAGCAGACGAAAAAGTGGAAGCAGATAGAAAATCTTTTATTCCTAATTTACCAAGTTCTTATACTTATTCCGAATTATTAAAACTTGATGCAGGTTCTTGGTTTAATGATGCTAATCCAGAAAGAGCACAAGCAGGATTTATAAAGCAGCATCAATATATCTCTTCATTAGAAGATTTGATTATGTATGCTAAAGGGTATAAATTAGAAAGAGATGCTTCTACAGGCGAAAGAGCAGCTACTAAAATGACCCTTACAAGCGAAACTATGAAACACCCATTGTCAGGTGCGGTAGAGAGAATCGTTAAATATGATACAAAATATGTAAAAGACGATCAAGACAGAGGAAACCGTCCAGGGATTTATATTGAGTTCAAAGAACCATGGCTTAATCCTTCTACTATGGAGAAAATGGTGTATGATGAGCTAGATAAATATGGAATGAATGTCATCACTAAACGCGAGGTGGATAATACCCCATTCTATGTTGATGGCAAAGTGAATGTAGGAAACACCAATGGTAAAGTAATTTTGCAGACATTCTCTCTTGAAAGTTTAGGAAGAATTAAAAATTTCTTCAAAGGTCAAGTGCCTACATGTTTCCTACTGTGGAAAGGAAATGGTGCTACGGATATCTCTGACGACTCACCTCAAGGGTATGCTTCTTTCATTAACTTAGGAGTAGATAATTTGGCTCATTTCATAGGTCCGTCTATTGCAGGAGCACCTAATAATTATCCTGAATTATTAAAACCGTGGCAAGCAAGTCTCATTAGACGCTCTAAAATGAAAATACACCCATATTCATTTGATACAACAGACCAAATGAAAAAATATTTTGGAGATTATAACTATGGTAATCAGATAGGAGATCTAGCGGCACCACCTTATTGCGATGCAATGTTTACCAATAGAGCAGAAGAAACGCTGCATTACTATATAGAAAAAAATGCTAGAAACTTGGCTGCATCCAAGAATGTAGAGGAAGCTACTGAACTTTTAAAAAGATTAGGATACTAAAAATGATTAACCCTATAAAAGAGAATTTCTCTAAACAACATTAATTTTAAATTTATGAAAAAGAATATTATACTGGCAGCAGTGCTTACATTAGGAGCAGTAGGACATATGTTTGCACAAGATAAAGCGGCTATTAAGCCCTATCATATTTACGAAGATAAAGATAATGATATTAGCATCACTTTGGGAGGGAGATTTTTTACCGACTTGTCATACAATACAAGTGATTTTACTCCGGTGAAATCAGGTACTAATATTGCAGATGCTCGTCTTAGGACTTCATTAACTTTTAAGAATTGGTACTTTTACGGTGATTTTGATTTTGGTGGAGGTAAGTTTCATCAAAGAAATTTATTCGTAAGGTATTATTTGAAGAATGATGAAGAAAGTTCTAAAAGTCTTAAATTTGGTTACTATGCAGAGCCATTTTCTATGAATCTTAATACAAGTGAATACGCGATGAAGTTCATCAATCGTCCTTCTACAGTATTTGCTTTAGGTAATTTTAGAGCTTTAGGTCTTACTTATAAATATTATAATAATCACTTCTTTTCAGATCAGGGTATTTTTACAGAAGATGTGTTAGAGAACAAAAAACCGGCAGGTAACCAAAGCTGGAATGTAACAGGCCGCTATGTATATATCCCTGTAAATACACCGGATCTTACACTACATATAGGTGGCTCATTGAGGTATAAGCAAAATAATGGAGGAGAATTGATTAATGAAGGTAAAACGCTGAAAACCAATCAGTATATCTCTTCTTCCTTAGAAATGGGAGATCATAACGGGCAATTCCTAAGTGCAAATATTCCTTGGGCTAATAAACTTTATAAAGTAGGCTTTGAAGGATTGGTAAGGATGCCTAGATTCTTTGCAAGAGGAGAGTACATTATGCAAAAAATAACCAAAAAGAGACCAGACCAAGAGCTTTTTGATGCTCAATTGGGTGGGCTTTGGAGCTGGACTACTCTTAAGAGTTGGCAAAAGGCTAACCCTCTAGACGATTCTAAGGCTAATGGTGGTTACTTAGAATTGGGCTATTTACTTAATGATAAGTCTCACTATAAATACAATAGAGAGTTTGCTCTTATAGGAGGTAATTATGATCCGGGAGCATTTGAGGTCGTTGCTAGATATAGTTACACTAACTTAAATGACATCAAGGAAGGGGATGTTTTTCTAAAAGGCAAAAACAAATTCTATCCTGGTGGAAAAATAATAGATTATCCTAATGAATCAATGAGTATTGCAGGAGGTAAGGCTCATTCTGCTACAGTCGGCATCAATTATACCATCAATAGACACGCTATAATTTCTGCAGACTATACTTATACTCGTTTAGACAATCCGTACTTTCCGAATGATAAAAACTTTAATTCTATACAAGCAAGAATGATGTTTTCTTTCTAATGTTATTAGAAGAGTTTAATAAAAGGAGGGTGCCCAAATTTTTGGGTACCCTCTTTTTTATTTGATTATAATAAAAACAGAGTATTCAAAAAAAGAGATCTCTATTTTATTTATTAGTCGTTAAAAAACTTTTTAGTAATCTTTTTATGTAGTTTTTAGCTTTTTGAAGAAATGAGGGGTTAGGTTTTGGAGGAGCTTCCTTAGAAACACGATTGAGTATATCAATCTTTCCATAGGCTACCGGAGATGGAATAAAAAGATCGTTGATAAAATTTTCAGGCTTGGGAAGAATGGGAAAGCCCAAGTGTAATCTGGTTGCAAGAGGTATATATTGATTGATCGGGCTGTTTGGGCAAACACTATAAAACTTGATATCATATTTTTTTTGTAAAAATAACAAAGCTTCGATATCATAATTGATAGAGTGCAGGTAACTTTTAGATAGCTCTTGGCTAAATTCAGGCTTTTTCTTCAAAAGATTACTTGATTTACTATTAAAGGCATAGTCTTTATCACCTATATAAAAGTCTATCCCGGCTATGTATATCTTTTTGTATCCTAAAGCAATAGCAATAGCACACATATAGATACCACTGGTTATTCTTCGGTCGTTATAAATCTCATTATATCTGAAAAAAGAATTGAAATCTTTAAGATTTTTAAAAATATCATAACCATAAATGCAATCTACAAAAATTTTATCAAAATTTTCTTTAGAATATCTGTCTGTATCGCAAAAGCCAAGAGTCGAGCATACAATGTTTTCTATATCGTATTCATTGTTACTTATTAGTTGTTTTGAAGTGTAGTATTGCTCAAAAAACAAAGAAGGATTATAGAAAGCGTATTTTACATCCTTTCCTAAAAAATATTTCTCTTCAAAATAAAACTGATTGCATCTAAAGATATCCAATTGATCGAGTTCTGGCAACAAGCTATAATCGATATTAGAAAGGCTGGGGCCGTTTCCTGCAACAACAGCTATTTTTTCTATTTTATCCTTCATTATATTATTGATTAGTTCTGTATTTTTAACAAAAGTATTCAAACATAATATCGTCTAAATTCAGCTATTCTTCTTCCGCAAAGATAATAATTTTGATTGATTTTGAGAGTGATAAATTGGGGTGTTTGTTCTTTTTAATTTTGAAAAAAAAGATAAAAAAGTATGGTGAAAGTTAAGAAAATGAGGCATATAAGAAACAATGTAGATGTTTAGTATGTAGGTAATTTGAACGAAATGTTTAGATGGGGCTTTTGGTATGATTTGCCGATAAATACGAGTATCTAATAATTTTTTTAGATTTGGTCTAATGCATTACGGTTTATGTATGTTAATGAAATATTAACTAAGGTGCGTATAATAAGGTTTTAGTTAAAAAATAATTAAAAGATAGTTAATGATTTGGTAACATATATTTGGAAGCTGTTGGGCTAATTTTGCAAAAAAACAAATGAAAAAAGTTTTACTTTCTGCTTTCTTATGTACTTCCTTTTGCTTGTATTCTCAGACGGGAACGCTGTCAGGGAATATTAACGACAATTCTAAAATAGCACTTCCGGGAGCCAAATTAGTCTTAATTCCAGGTGATCACTACACCACTTCGGATGAGAATGGGAATTTTGTTTTCTTAAATATTCCCACAGGACATTACGAACTTCATGCAGATTATTTAGGCTATGGGAAAAAGGTTTTTCAGGTGGATATTTCCGAGAATCGGGACACGCATCAGAATATAGTCTATACAATGGAAAAAGCAAAAAATGAGGGTAGGGTGAAAACGATTTCTGAGGTTCTAATTGTAGGGATTTCACGACAAAATCAAGCCAGAGCTCTAAGCAAACAAAAATCTAACTCTAATATTACTAACATCGTTTCTTCCGACCAGGTAGGAAAGTTTCCAGATTCCAATATTGGAGATGCCCTGAAAAGGGTTTCTGGCATTACGATGCAAAACGACCAAGGCGAGGCAAGAAATATCATCATAAGGGGGCTGGCACCGGAACTCAACTCGGTAACGCTGAACGGAAGCCGTATCCCATCTGCAGAAGGTGATAATAGAAATGTGCAGATGGACCTCATCCCATCGGATATGATCCAGATGATAGAAGTCAATAAAACTTTGACATCAGACCAAGATGCCGATGCCATAGGAGGATCGGTAAACCTAATCACAAAAACAGCAGCCAATAAAGAGCGTATTTCATTGTCTCTGGCTTCGGGCTATAATCCTATTAGAAATAAGGCTTTGTTTACCAATAGCTTCCTCTATAGTAATCGTTTTTTGGGGAAGAAATTAGGTTGGGTAATCAATACCTCTTATAATAATAACGACTACGGCTCTAATAATGCAGAAGCTATCTGGTCTCAAGATAAAAATGGGAAAGTGTATGTCTCTCAGTTAGATATCAGAAAATATGATGTGAGAAGAGAGCGAAAAAGTATAGGAACGGACTTTGATTTTAAAATCAATACCCGTAATAATGTTCGCTTTTCGGCAATGTACAATTGGCGGGACGACTGGGAAAACAGATATCGTATGCGTATAAAAAAAATTAAACCTTTGGCTAATGATGCTGGGTATGAAGGAAGAATAGAAAGACAAACAAAGGCGGGAATTCTGAATCATAAAAATAAAGGAGCTCGTCTGGAGCGTCAGATTATGCAAAACTACTCATTGAGAGGAGAGCATATTTTGGGAAGTAAAATGGAACTAAACTGGACCGCGGCTTACTCCAAAGCAGAGGAACAAAGACCAAATGAGAGATATATGTCTTTCAGTACCGATAAGAAAAAATTGGTTCGTTTTGACGAGGATTTTGGTACAGAGATGCAGCCATTGTACACTCCGGTAACAGAACCTGCTCTTGAACAATACAAATGGGATAAACTAACCGAGCAAAATGCAATTACTTACGAAGAAGAGATTACTGGTAAAGTAAATATGAGAATTCCTCTTTCTGTAATTGACGGGCAAAAAGGAAGACTTAGATTTGGTGCAAAAACAAGACTTAAACTAAAAAAACGCGATAAAGATTTCTTTAATTATCAGCCCAAATCTCCGAACAGCATAGGCACTTTGGCAGAAATATCCCCTGCATTTTGCGGAAACGAAGGTTGGAATCCTATATCTAAGTATGTGCCGGGATATTTTCCGTCTCGAACTTATATAGGGGGATTAGACCTTAATAATTCTGAACTGTTTACTAAGGAAGACCAGCCTGCGGAATACTTGTCGGCAAACTATAGTGCTAAGGAAAATATCTATGCAGGATACCTTAGATGGGACCAAAATATTACTCGGAATTTCTCTTTCATTACGGGGCTTAGGGTAGAAAATACTCAGACAGATTATGCGGGAAATATTATCCAGAGTGAAGACAAGCTGAAAGGAAGCAGAGAGGTTAAAAACAGCTATACCAACTACTTGCCGAATATCAGCTTCAAATATACGCCGAAAGAAAACCTTGTCCTAAGAATGGCTTACACCACCGCGATAGCAAGACCCAACTACTACCGTCTGTCGCCATTTGTAAATGTAATTCCTACGGACAAAGAAGTAGTGGCAGGAAATCCGAACCTCAAATCCTCTTACTCTCATAATTATGATTTTATGGCAGAGTATTATTTCAAATCAGTAGGGATTATTTCTTTGGGAGGTTTTTATAAAAAAATCAACAATTTTATATACGACTATCGAGACAGCCAGTACAACTATGATAAGTTTGCAAAAGATTTCTCGGATATTGAAAATCAGTTAGACCCGGGTGAAGTCTATTCTTATTCCCAATCTAGAAACGGGCAGAGCGTTTCGGTTTACGGTTTTGAGGCTTCCCTGCAAAGACAGCTGGATTTCTTGCCGGGGCTATTGTCTCACTTGGGCGTGTATCTCAATTATACTTATACGAAATCTGTTGCTAAGGGAATTTATTCCAGCGGAGGAGTACTTAGAGAGGGGCTGATGCTGCCTGGTACGGCACCTAATATTTTTAATGCTTCATTGTCTTGGGAAAACAAACGTTTTTTGGCAAGAGTTTCTCTCAATCACACTTCTGCTTATTTAGACGAGTTGGGAGACAGCTCTTTTTACGACAGATATTATGATAAGCAGACATTTTTAGACGCCAATGCTTCTTTTGCAATCACTCGCCGTATGAGGGTTTTCGTAGAGGCTAATAATCTTACAAACCAGCCACTAAGATATTATCAAGGACAGTATGCGAGAACAATGCAGATGGAATACTATAAGCCGCGTTATACTATGGGACTTAAATTTGATTTTTAATGAAAATAAAAATGCTTGAAATGAGATATAATTTATGGATAAATTTAACAGTATTGTGTTCATTATGTGCTTGTAAATCACAACAGTATAAGATAAAGCCGGCAGTCGTTACCCAAAAGGTAAACTACGATACAGACGACCCTGCCATATGGATAAACCCGAATGACCCTTCGAAAAGTTTGATTGTGGGAACGGACAAAGATACCAATGGCGGTCTTTTTGTATTTGACTTAGATGGGAAAATAGTTCGTAAGGTATTAGGACTGAAAAGACCCAACAATGTAGATATAGAATACGGTTTTATGCTAAAAAACAAGACGGTAGATATTGCCCTTACGACGGAGAGAGAGACCAATAAAGTGAGGATATTTACTCTACCTGATATGGAAGAAGTGGGGGATTTTAGTGTATTTGACGGAGAAAAGCAAAAGGGTCCCATGGGGATAGCTATGTATAAAAATCCTAAAACTAAAGAAATATATGCCGTTGTAGGTCGGAAGTCGGGACCGTCCGACAATTACCTCTGGGAATACAAATTGGTCGAGAACAATGGGTGTATAACGGGGGAATTCGTACGCAAGTTTGGTAAATACAGTGGCAAAAAAGAGATAGAATCCATAGCGGTAGATGATGCACTGGGCTATGTGTATTATTCAGATGAAAAATACGGCGTACACCAATACTATGCCGATCCATCTATGGGAAATCAGGAGTTGTCAGTTTTTGGAATAGGTGATTTTGTTTCCGATGTAGAAGGGATTTCCATCTATCCCACTTCTGATAAGACAGGCTATATATTGGTCTCAAACCAGCAGGCAGACACATTCAATGTTTATAGGAGAGAAGTTCCTGAATCCGGAAGAATTGCGGAAATTCCGGTAATGACTTCCGAGAGTGATGGATCGGAAGTATCTCCGGTTCATTTCAGCGAGCGTTTCCCAAAAGGAATATTTGTGGCAATGAGCAACGGAAAAGTGTTCCATATCTACGATTGGCAAGATATAGAGCGAGAAATAAAACGCCAAATTCAAAAGAATAAATCTGGGATGTAATAAAGTCTATTATATTGATTTCATTAGTTTTAGAGCCTGTTAATTTTTAGCAGGCTTTAATTTTAATGATTGGTGTGGTTTTTCGTAGAAATGTTTTTCCGGGGGCTTCTGGAGTTTTTGTCTCTATTTTTTTAGCTTTTGTTTTTGTCCCAAAATCTATATTCTCCATTTCGATAGTGTGTAAAAATATGTTGTAGCCCGTTGCTTAGTATGATTTCTGGCGCTTGGATTACGCTGTTGTATCTTGCGGCTTGTTCGAAAGTAGCTTCGGAAAGTGTGATATTGGGTGCTTTGCATTCTAATAGAATAAAAGGCTCTGTTTTTTGGGTTACTAATAAATCTATTCTTTTGGAGGTATTGTTGATGTTTATTTTTTGCTCCAATATCAGTGCTGATAGGGCATAGCCTTCGGTGTAATGGAAGTGATGAACCCAATGTTGCCTTACCCATTCTTCCGGCGTAAGGACTATCCAAGATTTTCTTAGTATGTCGTAAATAAAAAATGTATCTTTGTCTCTCTTAATATTAAAATTAAAATCGGAGTCAAAATTAAGTTTTGGAAGTTGCATCTTATGAAAGAATTAAAATCAATCCTCAAAAGTATTAAAAATAAAGAATTTCAGCCTATTTATTTTTTTTACGGCAACGAGCCTTACTTTATAGATTTGGCGGTAAAGCACTTTGAGACAGATGCTTTGGACGAAACCGAAAAAGCATTTGACCAGAAAGTTTTTTATGGTAAAGACATTAGCCTTGAAGAAGTAATAGCGGTAGCAAGGCAATATCCTATGATAGCCCAGAAACAATTGGTTATCTACAAAGAAGCTCAAATGTCAACGCTCAAGCCTTCGGACAAAAAAGCCGTAGAAGCCTATGTGAATAATCCGAGTGATACCACGATACTCGTCATCGCTTACAAAGATGAAAGCGATGGAGGCAGGAAGAAAGAGGGAGGTAAAACTTTGTCTAAATTATTCGGGAAACATAAAATGCTCTACGAGAGTAGTAAGGTGAAAGAGTGGCAGCTGGCGGCTCATATTCAGGGGGAGATAGCACAGATGAATCTGGAAAGTGATCCTGATATTCCACAGCTACTGGCGGATTATATGGGGGATAACCTGTCTCGGATTGCCAATGAATTAGAAAAGCTGAGACTCGTGATGAAACCCGGTGATAAAATCACCAAAGATATTGTAGAAAAACATATTGGTATTAGTAAGCTCTACAATCATTTTGAGCTTCAGAGGGCTATTGCTGCTAGGAATTACGAAAAAGCAATGCGTATTGCGTTCTATATGGCTAAAGATCCAAAGTCTAATTTTTCGCTTACCATTGGCACACTGTATTCTTTTTTCTCTAAGCTTACGATATGCTGCAGTATGAAGGGAAGCTCGGACAGCGAGATAATGAGTGCTATAAAAATGTCCCCCAACCAATCCTACTTTTACAAAGAATACAAGGAGGCAGCAACTAAGTACAGCTTGAAGGATTGTACCCGCATCATCAGCATTCTGAGGGAAATGGATATGAAAAACAAAGGAATGGGAGGTACTCTAAACGAAGAGGATATTTACAAAGAACTGACCTATAAAATTCTTAACATAGATAAAATAAAAGTGAAAGTATTATAACTTTGCCAATGATTAAATAAATGAAGTAAGATGCGTGTATTGAAAGTATTTACAATAATAGGTGCCGTATTATTTGGACTCTATGCCCTGGCGATGTATTTCGTAGATGAAAGTAAGTCTTTTAGAATAGAAAAGGAAATAGATTATCCTGTGGAAAAGATATTCCCCCAGTTTGATAATTTCCAGAATATGGTAAGGTGGAACAGTTATTTAATCAAAAAGAAAAATGTCAATTATCAATTTTTTACCCCTTATCAAGGAGAGGGAAGTTCGGTGAGTTTTGGGAATGTCAAAGAGAGTATGGGGCAAGTCTATATCCGCTACGAAAACCCTATGCATACGATAAAATATGACTTTTTTTTTAAGAATAACGAGGCTCCTACGCGTATCCAAGTGAAGTTTATCCCAAAAGGAAATAAAACCTTACTCGATTGGAAGATAGAAACCCCGAAAATTCCTCTTCTGAAACGCTATGTCAATTTATTTTTCGTACAAACATTCGAAGAAGAAGTTAATAAAAGTTTGACCCAGCTAAGCCTCCTATTGGGGAATAAGGTAGAGCAGGGGCTGTCGCTTAAAAATATTAAAACAGATTCCATAATGGTGGAGCAGCAAAACAGCGAAATATTAGTAGGAATAAATGTAAATGCCCAAAATAAAACAAAAGATGGAGGTTTGCTGAAAAGCATTATAGAAGCTAATGGGAAAGTCATAGATTTTGTTACGAATAAGTTGGATAAAACAACGGACGAGTACGGAGTACCGATACTCATCATCAATCCTAATAATTTTAAGGATAAAGAACTGAGTTATTTCTACGGCGTTCCGCTTTCCAAGCGTGTCAATTTTTCGGATAATGAATTTACCTATCAGCAGCTTAATCCTTCCAAAGCATTTGTTATTTATTACAAAGGGAATTACGACAATAGAATGTCTGCCATCAAAAAATTATTAGATAAAAGTAAAAAGGACAGTCTGCATAGCGGATTTTTACAGGAGACATTCATCAAAGCACCCGAGCTTAATAAAGATGTTTTTATTAAATTATCTCTCCCTGTATCCCCTTAATTTTTAGTGAATTATATATTTTTTTTAATTTTGGGTGATAATGGTGTAATAAATAAGTTTTTTTTAATACTTTTGTGGTTATAAAATAATTAGTATAAATTTCAAACAGATAATCTGTAATAATGGATAAATTTTCATTTCTAAATGCTGCTCACGCACAGCTCGTGGAGGATATGTATCAGCAGTACTTGAAGTATCCGGATAGCCTTGAGCCGTCTTGGAAAGCTTTTTTTCAAGGATTTGATTTCGCATTGGAGAACTTCGGAGAAGAAGATTCTTTTGTGGAAATGGTTAATCAGTCCGCACCGGACAAAATAGCTTCCGGAAAAATACCGGAGGACATAGAAAAGGAATTCAAAATAGTCAATCTCATCGAAGCGTACAGAATGAGAGGACATCTTTTCACCAAAACCAATCCTGTAAGGGAAAGAAGACACTATAGCCCAAACCTTGATATAGAGAACTTTGGACTTTCCAAGGAAGATCTTCAGAAAAAATTTAATTCTGCCACAGAAGTGGGCTTGCCGGGTGCAGCTACTTTATCGGAAATTATCAGACATTTAGAAACCATCTATTGTGATTCTATAGGGGTTGAGTATATGCATATGCGGAATGTAGAGGAGAAAGACTTTATCCGCCAGTGGCTTAATGTGAATGAAAACCACGCTAAATTATCAGAAAACGAAAAGATAGAAATTTTATCTAAGCTCAATCAAGCGGTAGCTTTTGAGAACTATCTTCATACTAAGTTTGTGGGGCAAAAGCGTTTCTCTTTAGAGGGCGGGGAGTCTCTTATTCCTGCATTGGACCAGCTGATAAGCCGTTCCGTAAAGCACGGGGTAGATGAGGTGGTTTTAGGTATGGCACACCGCGGAAGGCTCAATGTGTTATCTAATATTTTTGGAAAATCTTATAAACAGATATTCTCTGAATTTGAAGGGAAAGAGTTCGAGGAAGATGTATTCTCCGGTGATGTGAAATACCATTTAGGTTCGTCCAAGAAAATTAAAACAGAGTCGGGAGAAGAGGTGATGATAAACCTTACCCCAAACCCTTCTCACTTAGAGACTGTGGCATCTTTGGTAGAAGGTATTACAAGGGCTAAAGTAGATCATACTTATGGAAATAATTTCAAGAAAGTTTTACCGATTGTTATCCACGGAGATGCAGCCATAGCAGGGCAGGGAATTGTGTATGAGGTTGCCCAGATGATGACATTGGACGGTTACAAGACAGGAGGTACTGTTCATATAGTGGTGAATAACCAGATTGGTTTTACCACAAACTACCTTGATGCAAGATCGTCTACATATTGTACGGATATTGCTAAGGTGACGGATTCGCCGGTAATGCATGTGAATGCAGATGATGTAGAGGCGGTTGTACACGCTATTCGTTTTGCGGCGGATTATAGGGCTCAGTTCGGAAAAGATGTTTATATAGACCTTTTAGGTTATAGAAAATATGGGCATAACGAGGGCGACGAACCTCGTTTTACACAGCCTAAATTATACAGCGTAATAGCAAAACACGCCAATCCGAGAGAAATCTATAAAGATCAGCTCATCAAAGAAGGCATCGTTTCAGATGAAAAAATGAAACAAATGGAGGCGGAGTTCAAATCTTTATTGGATAAAAATTTTGACGCTTCCAAAGAGATTGAAAAAAATACTTTAGATATCTTTATGGAAGAGGTATGGAGAGATTTCAGTACACATTCCAAAGGCGATGTATTCCAAACGGTGGATACTTCATTTGATGTAGCAAAATTGAGAGAGCTTGCCGTTCAGATTTCTACTTTGCCTAAGGATAAATCCTTTATCAGAAAAATCAATAGACTCTTTGACCAAAGGCTTAAAATGGTCGAAGATAATAAATTAGATTGGGCGATGGCAGAGCTTTTGGCATACGCTTCGCTACTTTCGGAAGGGGATAATGTAAGAATATCCGGAGAAGATGTAGAGCGGGGAACATTCTCTCACCGCCACGCCGTAGTAAAAACGGAAGATGCCGAAGAGGAATATGTGCCGCTGAAGCATGTGAATAGCGCGTGCAGATTTGATATTTACAATTCTTTGTTGTCGGAATATGCAGTGCTGGGATTTGATTACGGTTATGCTATGGCATCGCCTAATACACTTACGATTTGGGAAGCCCAGTTCGGAGATTTTGTGAATGGAGCACAGATTATCGTGGATCAATATTTGGTAGCAGCAGAGGAAAAATGGAAAATGCAAAATGGTTTGGTGATGTTGCTTCCGCACGGATCGGAAGGACAGGGGGCAGAGCATTCATCGGCAAGATTGGAGCGTTTCCTCACCCTTTGTGCTAACAATAATATTTTTGTGGCGAATTGTACGGAGCCTGCCAACTATTTCCACTTACTAAGAAGACAGATGCGGCTGCCATTTAGAAAACCATTGGTGGTGATGTCTCCAAAATCTTTGCTAAGACACCCTCGCGTGATTTCTTCGATTGAAGAGCTGGCAAACGGAACATTCCGCCCTGTGATAGATGATGCTAATGTAAACCCTGAAAAAGTGGAACGCTTGGTATTCTGTACGGGTAAAATCTACTACGAATTGTTGGCTAAAAAAGAAGAATTAAATGCCGAGAATGTCGCGTTGGTAAGATTGGAACAAATCTATCCATTGGATATGACTTCCATTAGTGCTATTTTAGACAAGTATAAAAATAGAAAAGACTTTGTTTGGGTACAAGAAGAACCCGAAAATATGGGGGCGTGGAGTTTTATCTTGAGAAATTTCAGAGAGCAAAATATCCAAGTGATTTCACCTGTACCAAGTGCCGCACCTGCTCCGGGTAGCCACAAAAAGTTTGAAATTACACAAGAAGGAATTATTGATAAAACATTTGAGCTTTAAGCCATAGATAGCTTCTTTAATAATGAAAAGGGTCATCGTTTTAATATTGTCTTTTATGCATCTCTTGGGATTTTCCCAAGTGAATAGAGATGATGTTATATCTCAGTTTAGAGATTATAAAAAAATGATTGCTCAGCAGAACTTCGAAGAAGCACTCGATAAGTATACCCCCGAAAATGTATTCTCTTTTATTTCAAAGGAAAAGTTGATAAAATCGATGAAAGAGAGGCTTAGTAATCCTCAAATCAAAGTTGATATCTACGAACCTACGGATATTCATCTGCGGGACCAATCCATTAAAGTAGATGAAACAGATTATATCATATTCAGTTTTACTCAATATGTAGGAATGACATTTAAGGATAAGAGTATCGACCTTAAAAGTATGATTCCTGTTTTTGAGACTAAAATTGGTAAAGGGAATGTTACTTATGATGAAAAATTAGATTGCATTAAACTAAAATCTAATAGAGATATGGTGGCAAGCTCTAAAGATGGTAAGAATTGGAAATTTATAATGGTATACCAGTCGCCTCATTTACGCAAGGTTTTACCGAAAGAAGTATTAAATCAATTAAATTTAAAATAAAAAATATATCTCAATATGTCAGTTTTAGAAATGAAAGTCCCTTCACCGGGAGAATCAATCACAGAAGTAGAAATCGCAACTTGGCTTGTAAAGGATGGTGACTATGTAGAAAAAGACCAGCCTATAGCAGAAGTAGATTCGGATAAAGCAACTCTGGAGCTTCCAGCTGAGGAGAGCGGGGTTATTACCCTGAAAGCAGAAGAGGGAGATACTGTAGAAGTAGGGCAGGTCGTATGCCTTATCGATATGAGTGCTTCTAAACCAGAAGGTGCAGCTGCTACAAAAGAAACGCCTAAAGAGGAAAAGAAAGAAGAACCTAAACAAGAAACACCTAAGGCAGAGGCTCCGGCACCGAAAACTTATGCTACCGGTACCCCTTCGCCTGCGGCTAAGAAAATTTTAGACGAAAAAGGAGTAGATGCCTCTCAAGTAAAAGGTAGTGGAAGAGATGGTAGAATCACAAAAGATGATGCGGAAAGAGCAGGAGTTCCGGCAATGGGTTCTGTATTTTCATCTACCGGATCAAGAGCATCAAAGGCTGCTAAGTTGTCTTCATTAAGAAGAAAATTAGCCCAGCGTTTGGTATCTGTAAAAAATGAAACAGCGATGCTTACGACCTTTAATGAGGTAGATATGAGCGAAATATTCAGAATTAGAAAACAGTACAAAGAAGAGTTTGCTGCTAAGCACGGCGTAGGGCTTGGGTTTATGTCTTTCTTTACAAAAGCTGTTACCAGAGCATTACAGATGTATCCCGAGGTAAACTCTATGCTCGATGGAAACCAAATGATTTCTTATGATTTCTGCGATATTTCGGTAGCGGTTTCAGGCCCTAAGGGACTTATGGTTCCTGTGGTAAGAAATGCCGAAACAATGTCTTTCAGAGGTATTGAAGCAAAAATAAAAGAACTTGCGGAGAAAGCAAGAAATGGAAAAATTACCGTAGATGAAATGACGGGCGGAACTTTTACTATTACCAATGGCGGTGTGTTTGGTTCTATGCTTTCTACGCCTATTATCAATCCGCCTCAGTCTGCAATCTTGGGTATGCACAACATCATCCAAAGACCTGTAGCAGTAGATGGACAAGTGGTCATCCGCCCGATGATGTATTTGGCATTGTCTTATGATCATAGAGTTATTGACGGAAGAGAGTCTGTAGGATTTTTAGTAGCCGTAAAAGAAGGTATTGATAATCCTGTAGAAGTTCTTATGGGCGGAGATGAAAGACGAGCATTAGAATTATAAAAAGAATCAATAAAAACAAGAATAATTTGGGGTATTAGTAATTTTACTGATACCCTTTTTTATGGTATTATTACTGATTTTAATAAATAATTTTAATAAGAATAAACCGCCCAATGAATGCTTTTTGGGGTAAATTGATAAAAATGAATAAATATTCCATACCTGCAAATTTCTATTTGCAACAGTTTACAATATGGTAGGGGGCGTCTATGAGGGTGTTAATATGTATTATATTCATAATGTTTTTGGTAAGATATAGATGGAGATATATAAATTCATTCTAAATAATATTATTATGATAAATATCACAGTATGTTAATTAAATGTTAAGAGATGTTTTTAATACCTTTGTGCCATAAAAGTTAAATATTAAAATTTAATACAATGAAAAAGTTATTTTTAGTTGGTGCTTTAGCACTTTTCGGAGCAATGAGTGCTCAAGAGTACAAACCAATGGCTGGTGATGTTACTACTGAATTTGGTCTTGCTGGAGGTCTATTGAATACTTCTGTGAGTTTGCCTGATCAAGGTTTTGGTGTTGGTCCAATGATTAAAGCCAGATATTTCAAGACTGATGATGTGGCTTATAGAATGGGAGTTGTAGTATCTAATACTAATGAATCTAATGATAATGAAGATTCTTCATCAAATGGATTTGCTTTAGGATTAAGCTTCGGTGCTGAAAAACACTTTAAGGGTACTGAAAGATTATCACCTTATGTAGGTGGAGACTTCATTTTAGGGTTTGCATCTACAAGTTCAGAGGCTGGAAATGTAAAAACAACTGGACCTAATGGATTTGGTTTAGGAGTAAGAGGTGTATTCGGTGCAGATTACTACTTCGCAAAAAGAGTTTATCTTGGCGTAGAAGCAGGATTAGGACTTCTTTACTCTACTACAGGAAGTACTAGAGTAGATTCAAAAGAAGTATCTAAAGGAACTAGTACTTTCAAAATTGTACCAGATATGGTAACAGGAGTTAGACTTGGTTATGCATTCTAATCATTATTCTATACATTCATAATAATAGAAAAGAAAGGCTGCTCTTTAAGGGCAGCCTTTTTTGTGTACTATGAATAGTTATTTTAGTCTATCCTATCCTATTATTTTTTATATCCTCTATTACTTCTGGGTTTAATAGGGTAGACGTATCGCCAAAATTACTGAAATCTCCCTCTGCAATTTTTCGCAAAATACGACGCATTATTTTTCCACTGCGTGTTTTTGGTAGAGCTTGTACAAATTGTATTTTGTCCAATTTCGCAATAGGGCCTATAGTGTCAGAAATTAACAAGTTGATTTCTTTTTTTAGATTTTCTCTATCTCTGCTTTCACCAGTGTCTTTCAAGATGATATAGCCATATAGGGCGTTGCCTTTTACCTCGTGGGGGTATCCTACTATCGCAGATTCTGCTACAGCAGGGTGAAGACCTATACTGTCTTCTATAGGTGCGGTACCTAAGTTGTGTCCGGATACGATGATTACATCGTCCATTCGTCCGGTTATTCGGTAGTAGCCGACTTCATCACGTAAAGCACCATCACCGGTAAAGTATTTTCCGGGGAATGCCGAAAAATAAGTCTGTTTGTAGCGTTCGTGGTCGCCCCATATTGTTCTGGCGATACCCGGCCAAGGGAAACGGATACATAGGCTACCGTCTGTTTGGTTGCCTGTAATTTCGTTGCGTTTTTCGTCCATCAGAACGGGCTGTATTCCAGGAAGGGGAAGCGTGGCGTAGGTTGGCTTGGTGGGTGTAACAAAAGGAACTGGTGCAATCATAATGCCGCCGGTTTCGGTTTGCCACCAAGTATCTACGATAGGGCATTTCTTTTTGCCCACATGGTCATTATACCAATGCCAAGCCTCATCATTGATAGGTTCGCCTACGGAGCCAATCACTCTAAGGCTGGACAGGTCGTGTTTCTCTACCCAGTCAGAAGATTCTTTTGCTAAAGAACGAATGGCGGTAGGTGCTGTATAGAATTGTGTTACTTTGTGTTTTTCTATTACTTCCCAGAATCTATCCGGCTGCGGATAGGTAGGTACTCCTTCGAAAATTACGGTAGTAGCACCATTGGCTAAAGGTCCGTACAGGATATACGAATGCCCGGTAATCCAGCCTATATCCGCGGTACACCAGTAGATGTCGTTTTCTTTGTAGTTGAATACATTTTTGAAAGTGTAGGCACTATATACCATATATCCGGCACAGGTATGCAGCATACCTTTCGGCTTACCGGTAGAGCCGGAAGTGTATAGGATGAAAAGAGGGTCTTCGGCATCCATTATTTGAGGCACATTTTCTATAGGAGCAGCATCGTATAGGGGCTGTAGCCAAAGATCGCGGCCTTCTTTCATATTCACCTCGTTGTGAGTTCTTTTTACGACAAGTACATGTTGTACAGAAGGTGTCTTTTCAAGAGCTTCATCGATAATAGATTTTAAGTTCAAAACCTTGCTGCCTCTATAGCTGCCGTCTGAGCAAATGAGTAATTTTGCTTCACAGTCATTTACGCGAGATGCAACTGCAGAGGCAGAAAACCCTGCAAAAATAACGGAGTGTATAGCTCCAATTCTTGCACAAGCCAGCATACAAATGGCTAACTCGGGAATCATAGGGAGATAAATACATACGCGGTCACCTTTTTCTATTCCTTGGCTACGAAGTACATTAGCCATCTTTCCTACTCTATCGTATAACTCGTTGTAAGTGATGTATTGAGTAGGTTCGTCCGGATTATTGGGTTCCCAAATGATAGCGTTTTTATGTCCTCTCTCTGCAAGATGTCTGTCTATACAGTTTTTGGTAATGTTGAGCTTAGCACCTTTGAACCATTTTATCTTGGCTTCGTGCATATCATAATCTACTACTTTACTCCATCTCTGATACCAAACAAAGTTTTCGTCAGCAATTTTGTCCCAAAATTTCTTAGGGTTTTTAATGGATTTTTTGTAAATTTTAAAGTATTCCGGTAAATTTTCAATGAGATAATTATTCATAAGATATTCTTTGTTTTTAAATATCTTCAAATATAGCAAAAAAAATGAATATCCAAATTATAAATTTATTCTCTAATGAAATTCTCTAATATCACCTTTCCGTAGGGGGTTAGTACACTTTCGGGGTGAAATTGTACGGTGTGTAAATTGTGGTATTTATGCTGCAATGCCATAATGATTCCATCGTTATCTACTGCGGTTATCTCTAATTCTTCAGGAATATTATCGGGGTTTACCGCCCAAGAATGGTATCTTCCTACTTTGATGGTTTTTGGTAGATTTTGAAACAGCAAGCTCTTGGATTTAAGTATATGGGCATCCGAAGCGACACCATGATAAATTTTATCTAAATGAACAAGGCTGCCGCCAAAGGCTTCTGCGATGGCCTGATGCCCAAGACAGACACCGAGTATAGGTATTTTGCCCGAATAAAACTTAATGATGTCCAATAACATTCCTGCCTCGGAAGGGATTCCTGGTCCAGGGGAAAGTACAATCTTGTCAAAAATTGAAATTTCACTGAGAGATACTTTATCGTTCTTGCAGACAACAACCTCTTCTTTTGCTATTTCTTCTATTATTTGCACAAGATTGTAGGTAAAGCTGTCGTAATTGTCTAAGACAAAAATTTTCATTGTTTAATACGAAAAGACTCTATGAAAATTAGAAACAGTTATTCTAAGGATCTATTGTTTAATGATTTGTTTTACACTTTGTGTATTATCGCTAAGAGTGTATCTCACGAGGTATTTTCCCGGCTGAAGTCTGTCCAAGCGTGCCTCTACATAAGTTTGGTTTACAGTTAGTTCCATTGCTTTTACTCCTATAATAGAATAGAATGATATATTCTTTATTTTTATAGAAGGATCATTTGCTTTAAGCATTATAATATCTTTGGCAGGATTGGGATAAGCCATCAAAACAGGAGGGTCGTTATTCAAAAGTACCGCACTTTTAGAGGGAATATGCTGTCCCATAAGTCCTTTACTCAAAAATAAAATACAGATGGAAAAAATATATAATAAATTTCTTTTCATTAGCTTAAAACATCGATGTTTACAAACACTCTACAAAAGTACTAAAATTATTTTACCTTTACAATAGGTTATATATTAAAGTCTTGTTAAATTTGCAAACAAAAATTATTCCAAATGATTATTTATTCAAGAAATAGAAGACTAAGAGTCAATGAAAGTATCCGCAGACTCGTGAGGGAGAGCCATCTAAGTACTGCAGATTTTGTGATACCGATGTTCGTAATGGAAGGGGAGGGAAGACAGGAGCCTATTCCTTCTATGCCCGGAATGTATAGAAGAAGTATTGATTTGTTGGTTAAGGAATGCCAAGAGCTTTATTCTCTGGGAGTGAAGTCGGTAAATCTCTATATGAAAGTTTCTGAAAGCTTAAAAGACAATACCGGTAAGGAGGCATGGAACTCCGACGGACTTATGCAAAATGCCATAAGAGCCATAAAATCTGCATCACCGGATATGGTAGTGATGCCGGATGTAGCTTTGGATCCTTATTCTATCTATGGGCATGATGGTATCATTAGAAACGGAAAAGTAGATAATGATGCTACGGTAGAGGCTTTGGTGAGAATGTCTATATCTCAGGCGGAGGCAGGAGCAGATATTTTGGCACCGAGTGATATGATGGACGGTAGGGTTTTGGCAATAAGAGAAGGATTGGAGGAAAATGGCTTTACCGATGTAGGGATTTTATCTTATGCCGCTAAGTATGCCAGCTCTTTCTATGGGCCGTTCAGAAGTGCTTTGGATAGTGCGCCGAAAGAAGAACAGAATATACCTAAGGATAAGAAAACTTATCAAATGGACTTTCATAATAGTAGAGAAGCTCTGAATGAAGTTCTGAAAGATGTAGAGGAGGGGGCAGATATCATTATGATAAAACCGGGGATGCCTTATTTGGATATTGTAGCTAAAGTTCGGGAACTTATAGATATTCCTATTGCAGTATATCAGGTGAGCGGGGAATATGCTATGCTGAAAGCAGCGGCACAAAATGGTTGGCTGGATAACGACAAAGTGCTTTTGGAAAGCTTAGTTTGTTTCAAAAGAGCAGGAGCAGATATGATATTCACATATGCGGCTAAGGAAGCGGCTATTTTGCTTAATCAATAGAATGTTAATGGTAATTCCTGAAATATATTTATCTTTGTAAGATATGATTCTAAAGGGAGAAAACTTAATAAAGGAATACGGTCCTAAAAAAGTAGTAAAAGGCGTTTCCATAGAGGTGAAACAAGGGGAAATAGTTGGGCTTTTGGGGCCTAATGGAGCAGGTAAAACAACCACTTTCTATATGATAGTGGGGCTTATAAAACCTACTCAGGGGAAAGTATTTTTGGATACTATGGATATTACCAAAGATGCTATGTACCGCCGTGCACAAAAGGGAATAGGCTATTTGGCACAAGAGCCTTCTGTGTTTAGGAATCTGTCTGTAGAAGATAATATTTTAGGCGTATTGCAGATGACAAAGCTCTCTGCTAAAGAGCAACGCAAAAAGTGCGATGAGCTTATAGAGGAGTTTTCGCTGGAGCATGTCCGGAAAAACAGAGGTAATCTACTGTCGGGAGGAGAGAGACGGAGGACAGAGATTGCGAGATGTTTGGCAACGAGCCCCAAGTTTATCCTATTAGATGAGCCTTTTGCAGGAGTAGATCCTATTGCCGTAGAGGATATCCAGAAGATTGTCCGTTCTTTGGTAAAGAAAAATATAGGTATACTCATTACAGACCATAATGTACAGCAGACACTCGCTATTACCAACAAAACTTATATTATGTTTGAAGGTAAAATCTTGAAAGAAGGAATTCCGGAAGATTTAGCAAACGATCCGGAAGTGAGAAAAGCTTATCTGGGAGAAAACTTTAGATTTGAGAAAATATAAAAATTTGTGTATTTGCAAGAAAAATAGTATATTGGCATCTGTTAATCAATAAAAGTGAATTATTATGGATACAATGACAAGAGTTTCAGTTTTTGAGGGAGACCAGCTTCCTGAAGTACAATTGGTAAAATCAAAGCTCGAAGAAGCGGGTATAAGTGCAGAGATAGATAACTCTTACCTCTCTTTTCTTTCTACACCTACAGCAACTTCTATGTGTGTGAAAGTAATGCTGAAAGACGAGCAAAAAGCACTTCAAATTATCGATAAATATTTACAAGATAAAGAATAAAAATAGTTTTGAATTATTTTTATTTGTTGCGAAGAGCTGTTTTTTTTTGAATTCTAAAAAGCTGGAATAATGCTGTGAAGTTTATGATAAAAAATACGGTTGCAATTTTAATAGTGCCTGAAGCTAAATTTTTAGCCATAAATAATGGCGGAATGAAAAAAAAGTCTTAAATTTGCGGAATTAAAATATTAACAGGGACGAGTTCCCACAAAAACAATTATTATATGTCAGTAAAAATCAGATTACAAAGACACGGAAAGAAAGGGAAACCTTTTTTCCACATCGTAGTTGCCGATGCTAGAGCAAGAAGAGATGGTAGATTCATCCAAAAAATCGGAACTTACAATCCGATAACCAACCCAGCCACTATCGATCTAGATATAGATGCCGCTGTAGAATGGCTAAACAAAGGTGCACAGCCTACAGATACAGCTCGTGCAATTCTTTCTTACAAAGGAGCTCTTTACAAAAAACACTTGCAGGGCGGTGTAGCTAAAGGTGCGTTCGATGAAGCTGAAGCAGAAAAGAGATTTAATGCTTGGCTGGAAGAAAAAAACTCTAAAGTTCAAGGGAAAAAAGATGGTCTGGCTAAATCAAAAGAAGAAGCTAAAAAAGCAGCTTTGGAGGCAGAACACAAAGTGAATGAAGCTAGAGTAAATGTAAGAAAACAAGCCGAGGAAGAAGCTAAAGCTGCTGCAGAAGCTGAAAATGCGGCTGAAGAAGCACCTGCTTCGGAAGGTGAAGCTGCTGAAGAAAACACAGAAGCTTAATATCAAAAACCGATGCGGAAAGAAGATTGCTATTTTCTTGGCAAAATTACTCGTAAGCACGGTCTAATGGGAAGTGTGGTCTTAAAATTAGATACAGACCAACCTCATTTTTACAATAAATTGGAATCAATATTCGTGGAAATAAACGGACTATTGGTTCCTTTTTTTATTGAAAAACAGCAATGGCAGAGAGCAGACTCTAAAATTATTACTTTTAAAAATATTGCAAAAAATATGGTGGAACAGTCTCTTGGGAAGTCTGTCTATTTGCCGCTCGCTACTTTACCTCGTCTGGAAGGTAAACAGTTCTATTATCATGAAGTGATGGGGTTTTCTATCTTCGACGAAAAAGATACCTTATGCGGTATTATAACTTCTATCAATGACCAAACAGCACAGCATTACTTTATTTTGGATTTGAAGGGGAAAGAAGTCATTATCCCAATAATAAAAGATTGGATTTTAGAAGTAGATAGGGATAAGCATTTTCTAAAAATGAACCTTCCTGAAGGTCTTTTAGAAATTTTTGATTAAAACCGTTTTTTTATATTATTTCAACTAATATTAAATATCTCTATTTTATTCATATTTAGGGATAATTAACATAAAAATATGCCGGCAAAAATATTAAAAATATATCCTGATAATCCTCAGGAGAAAGCTATAGAAGAAGTGGTGAAATGCCTAAGAAGCGGAGGGCTGATCATCTATCCATCCGATACGGTATATGCATTGGGCTGTGATATCAATCATCTGAAAGCGATGGAAAGACTTGCTGCTTTGAAGAAAATAAGATTAGATAAATCTAAATTCTCGATTATCTGCAATGATTTAAGTCATTTGTCGGGGTTTACGAAACCTATTGACAATAGCGTGTTTAGACTTCTTAAAAGTCATATTCCTGGACCGTTTACTTTTATATTAGAAGCAAATAAAAATTTACCATTGGCATACAAAGGTCACAAGACAGTGGGGATAAGAGTGCCGGACCATACTATTCCGCAATTGCTTATAGAAAAATTAGGAAATCCCATAGCATCTACTTCTATCCGAGATAAAGATGAGATTATAGAATACCTTACAGATCCTGAATTGATAGCAGAGAAGTATTACAATGTGGTAGATTTGATTATTGACGGGGGCTATGGTGATAATGTCGCTTCTACCATTGTAGATTTGACTTCCGGAAGTCCTGAGATTGTAAGACAAGGTAAAGGAGAGCTTTAATTCTAAAATATTATACAAATGAAAATATTATCTTCACCGGCAAAGTTAATGACAGTAGAGGATTATCCTAAAAATGCTAAAACGACTGTACCTCATTTTATAAAAGAAGCTGAATTTATACAATCTTTTCTCAAAGAGAAAACACCGCAGTATTTATCAGAGCTTATGGAAATTTCGGATAAGCTGGCAGATGAAAATTGGGAGCGTAATCAAAAGTGGGTTCCAAATCCCCAAAAGAATGAGTGTGCTCCGGCTCTGTATGCATTTACGGGCGAAGTTTATAGGGGGTTAGACGCTTTGTCTCTCGATACTGATGCTGTGGCGTATTTACAAGAAAATTATAGAATTCTGTCCGGATTGTATGGCTTATTGAAACCTTCGGATAAAGTGATGCTTTATCGTTTAGAGATGGGAAGAGCTTTTGAATTCGACAAATACAAAAATCTTTATGCTTTTTGGAAAGAAAAAATAACACAGCAGCTCAACCGAGAATTAAATAAAGGCGAGATAATATTAAACCTTGCGAGTACAGAGTATTTTAAGTCTGTGGATAAGAAAAATCTAAATGCAGAAGTGGTAGATTTCAAATTTTATGAACTAAAAAGCGGAAAGCCTAAAACCATTGTAGTCTATACCAAACACGCTAGGGGATTAGTGATTCGCTATTGTGCAGAGACAAACGCCCAAACTCTGGAAGATGTGAAAGCGTTTAACTACGATGGCTATATCTTAGATGATAATCTTTCTACGGATAAAGAATTAGTATTTTGTAGATAATAATTTAAGTTCAAGATAACTTAAGAAGATTTATGGTTTTGTAAATCACTATTAATCAATGAAAAAAAACAAGTATATATTGCTCATTCAAGAATTTCAGAGGCAAAATTTAGAGAAATTTTAGATCTATTTTGTATTAATATTAAAGCCCTAAATAAGTGATATTTTTGTGATATTTCCACCTGATAATCAATAAAATATTTGATAAAATAAGAGAGCGAATTACAGAAGAATGCGAGAAAGATAAAGGTGAAGTAGAACTTGACGAGAGTTATTTCGGAGTCAAACGGAGTTCGCGAGAAAAGAGGAAAAGCAAAAGGCAAAATACCTGTTTTGGATATGTTGAAAAGATAAGGAAAGGATATGCTTAAATTATATAAAAAAAACTATAAATGACTGAAATACTATGTTTTATAAATCAAAATATAGATGAAAAACCAACGCTTTATACGGCAGATTCAAAATCTACGACGGACTTGCCGATTTTGGATACAAGAAGCATTATCATATTAGGCATAATGATAATGAATTTGCTTTGGGGTGAAATTATATCAATCGAATAGAAAACTTTGGAGGCTTTGTAAGGTGCGGTTGTCTCGGTTTAGAGGCATTCATAAACACAAATTTTACTACCTAAAGGAATATAAATTTAGGTACAATAACAGAGATAAAAAATTGTATTTTTGTCTGTAAAAATTGATACAAAAAAGCCGCTTAAATTATGTTGAACCTTGTTTATTTTAGCCCTTATGAAAAAAATACTTTTGCTGTCGGATACTCATTCCTACATAGATGATAGAGTTTTAGATTATACCCAGAACTGTGATGAAATATGGCATTGCGGCGATTTTGGAAGTGTCAAAGTAGTAGAAGTGTTAGAAAGAATAAAACCACTGCGAGGGGTCTATGGCAATATAGATGGACACGATATAAAAGCGTGTTTCCCGGAAGTTTTGGTATTTGAATGTGAGAAGGTAAAGGTGCTGATGATACATATTGGCGGCTATCCTAAGAGGTATTCGGCATTAGCAAAAAAAGAACTATTAAAATACAAGCCACAGCTATTCATCAGTGGGCATTCTCATATCCTTAAAATAATGTATGATAAGGATTTCAATCTTCTACATCTCAACCCCGGTGCTGCCGGAAAACAAGGCTGGCACAAAATGAGAACGATGCTGCGTTTTTGTATTGACAATGAAGAAATAAAAGATCTTGAAGTCATAGAATTGGGGGCAAAATAATAAAGACGATGAAAATAGGTGACAAAGTTTCCGTGATTGACGACAATCTAAAAGGTACAATCACAGCGATAAACGGAGATACCATTACGCTAAAAGACGAGCATGGCTTTCAGTATCATTACCATAGAAAATATTTGGTAGTTGTTGTCGAAGATTTGTACCAAGATATCATTCCGAGTAAAAAGAAGGAATACATACCACCTAAATCCCAAAAATCTAAGAACAAACATCTTACATTGGATTTACATTTTGACAAATTGGTAGAACATCCGGATAAATACGATAGCGTTGATCGGCTGTTTATCCAAAAAGAAAAACTTATGGAAACAATAGAGTTTTGTGAAACTAACCATATTCCAAAACTTGAAATCATACATGGTATAGGCAGCGGCACTCTGCAAAAAATGGTTTATGAGGTTTTGGAGAGCAAAGGCAATGTAGAATTTGACCGTTCGGATTTTTTCTATCATCAGTCGGGGACTATTATGGTGAGCTTTGTTAAGTCAAAAATTTTTTAGTTTTTTTGAGGATAAGAAATATTTTTTATTTTTGTAAAATGTTAGTTTTAAACAATAGATATTATGGTAGGAACAATTATTCTTTCTGTTATTTTTATTGCAGGGATTGTATAGATTGGCTATGATCTGCTTAGCAAATTCATCAACAAAAGAACATTCAAAGAATACGAAAAAGAGTACAAAGTATTATTATTCTTAGTTTTGGTATCCGGACTATGTGACAAAATCTATCGTATTATCGAACATTTTTAGTTAATAAAATAATTTTTGGTTTTTTTATTTTCTGCCGCCTAAATTTTTCTGGCGGCTTTTTTATGCTTTTGGATTGAAAATTAATAACTAACTTTGCAAAAGTTCATTCTTAAGTATGAGGAATTTAATTTTACTTTTTACCAAAGATGGTTTGCAATATCAGATTGCAAAAGGAAAAAATATAATTGATGAAAAAGCCTTTTTCAAAACGAGAGAATCTTCCGGTAACTTTATCGATGGAGAACTGTCTAAGGCACTCTGTGAAACAGATTTGAAAGAAGTTTATGTAATCTCGGCTATTAATCATTTTTCACTCACTCCGGAAGGATTTGATAGGCACGATATCGGAATGAAAATGATCAGTCTGAATGCCCAAATAGATACAGAGAAAGAAGAACTTATGCTCTCTATAAATAAAAAATACGGAGTACAGTTTTATTATACTTTTCCAAAAAAAATGTACTTGAAGATAAAAGAAAAAAAACTACCTGTTCATTTTAATTTTTCCGGAGAAAAATTTCTCAACAGAATACAGGTTTCCAGCAAAAAAGAAATCCATATCAATCTCTACCATCATCAGTGTGAGTTTTTGGCATTGAGTGGCAGGCGGATTATTTTGTATAACAATCTTGATATCAATTCAGAAGTGGATTTTCTTTATTTTATTATGTTTACTCTTAGTAAAATAGGTTTTGGAATTAGTGAGACTTATTTCTATGTCTATGGTGAGACTACGGAAAACGATACTTTCATCTCTGAGCTGAAAAAGTTTGTAAAACATCTGAAAATTGTATTTGATAATATTCATAAAAAAAACTTCATTATGGGTTAATCATTAGCTTAAAAAATAAAACTAAAAAAGGACGCAAAAGTTTAATCTGCGTCCTTTTTCTATTATGAAAATGAGAGGTTAAAATCCACCTATATTGGCTCCTCCTATACTATTACTGCTTCCTCCGAATGTAAAAGTTGCGGAAAACCCTGCTCTAACGGTAGAAAGCGGAAATGCCGTAGATATTTTATATTTAGTAAAGAGCTGGTCGTAAAAGAATTTAAAGTTAAGGTTTTCAGACATATTATAATCAGCAGAAACCTTTATACCCATTATCTTTTGTCCTCCGGTAACTTGGGAATCGTCTAATAGGATGTTGCTGATTCTCGTTTTATTATCAAGGAGCGATAAGTCTGCACGAATATTCAAATCGCTTTTTATGATTTTTGTTTTGTTTCCAAATTTCATTTTGAAGCTTAAATCTTTTAGAATATATCCGAAACCTACGACATACTCGGAGCCGATGTCCTCTGTAAGTGTATGATTGACTAATCCCAATAAGAACATCCTGTTTCTGTTATATTGAGCCCTAAACTGCATACTATTCCGCATCGTAATATCTGCCCCTATCAGTGGTGAGAAGCTCTCCGAATACATCACTTGAGAAAAGACATAAGGGTTTAGCCTATCGCCAGATGCATCTTTGCCATTTGGGTTATTATAAAAGTCGATGTTGGACTGTATTCCCGCAGCAGTATAAGTAGAGGTGTAGGCATTATTTATATCAAACTTCTGGAACAAGCTGTTGATGAAAGGAATATTTTTAAATCCAGAGTAGGTAATCCTCCAGTTAGGAAGTGGGAACTTCGGTTTCGTAGGGTTCTCCATTTTAGATGAAGTTTTCCCTTTAACTGCAGAGCGGAAAGCCGGTATTAAAATATAAGTATTAGCTATACTATATCCTTCTACGAAGCCATTATTGTCTACCAATCCTGTATTTTCATTAGAAATTTGTCTGGCAATAATTCTCATATTTCTATAAATTTCGTTGCCGTCTTTGAAACTTGTAAACAATAAGAAATCGCTGTTGGAATAGCTAAGGGTTTCATTACCGAAAGAGAACTGAATACCGTTTGCTGGATTGTGGTCCAAATCAATATTAAAGCCTCCTTGAATAAAATTCCTATTATAAGATCTTAGGACATTCAGGTCTATTTTTAAGTCTTTGATAGGTTCTATTGTTACATTTCCGGTAATGTTTTGGCTATTAACCTGTGTATAAGGGTCGTTGAGATACTCTGAATTGGTAAGCCAGCCTCTCTCTATAGCTATTCTTCTGATATCTGCTTGAGAACCTAATAAAAATCCGGTGGTAGGGCCGCCTATGCTTTTACCGTATCCGAAGAAATTAGGATTTGATAAGATTCCGGGTAGTGCCGTACCATTAGTTTCATTATAGCTGAAATTCATTTGCTTTATAGAGGTAAGCAAAGACAATAGCTGCTGTCCGGCAGAAAGATGATTTTTGAATCTATAACTTTTGAATTTGAATTTTCTTTTATTATTCTTATTAGCAAAGGCTTTTTCGTAAACTTGGTTTAGAGAATCTATTTCTCTGTCTCGTCCTCTTCTTATGGAATCTATTTTCTTGAAGGCTTTGAATTTCTTAAAGAAAAAAGGAATATCCATAGAAGCTGTTGCTACCTTGTTATTATTATTCTGGGAAAGGTTCCCTAAATTTCCATCTGGGCTGTTAAGCAGTACCGAAGATCTTGCACTCCAATTGTATTGGAAGCCGTAGCCCACCTCGGCGGTTATGAAATCCAAGTAAGGAAAATACTGGAACGGCAGCTGATAATTTAGGGTCACTCTGTGGTTGTACAATATAGGTCTTCCTACTTGGAACGGACGCTCAAATATAGAAGAAGTATTCATATTAGAGAGGTTCCATTGGTCGTTTAGTGTTCTTGTCGCCGAAGAGATATCCAGTTTTAGTGACTTGGAAAGATTGAACCCAAGATTGTACTGCCATCCGAAATAGAAAGTTCCGTTTCGCAGTGTTCCAAAGTTTTGTGAAGAGTTTCCGTTATTTATTAAAGCTTCTATATTTCGGAACTCTATTTCATTATAATCTCTATCCAATTCTGTACGGAAAGAAAATCTTTTAGGCAATGGGTTGATATTAAATTCTTTAATCCATCTAAGGTACTTATAAGATTTTGCCGTATCGCTGATCAACTTATCAAACGGTTTAATAGACCAAGGCTTAAAGTTGAAATTATAATCCAAATAAGCTTTGAGATTTTGCCTTAGATTTTTTTTGGTGTAGATATCTCTATAATAGCTGTCATTATATATGGCTGTAAGAGAGAGGTTCTCTACATCGTAGAATTTAGGTTTTTTATCTGAGTTTGTTCTCTCCTTGTGCATATTCATTACCCCGAGACTTCTCTGTCTGGTATAGGTTCTTATTATTTTTTTCAGTTGGTTTTTTTTCGCATCGTCTTTGAAAAGCACATCGTTGTCTAACGGATTATACTTAGGGTCTTCCACCGTCTGTGTATAAGAATAGTTTACAGGGATTTTCATACCTGCTTTTTCCGGTAAGAATTTATCTATGTTTACATTAGTATTTACGCTATAGGCAGTGTTATCCGTCTGCTGCCTCTGCATAGGTTTTTGGTCAATGAACCCGAATCCTACAGTAGAGAGAGCTGCATTGGCATTCACCGAAGCAAAGTCTCCAAGGTTGAAATCTAAGCTAGCATTTCCGGCATAGCCTCCCTTGTCATCTATTCCGGAAAGTCTGAGTTCATCTACCCAGAGGACAACATCTTTAGATTGGTCTGAGGTATTCCTTACCCCCATCAATACCGTAGTGATGTTCCCTAAACTTGGGCGTCCTTTGGTGTAAATCGTTTTATTGGCATCGCCGTACTCTGTATATCTTACTCTTTGGTCGAGGGAGATGCCGCTTTTATCTCTATTGATTTTTGCATTTACGAAATCCTGAAGGTTAAGGTACACATTGTTTTCGCTCGGCCATATATCCAAAGGTAATACAGAATTGAGGGAAGTATATTTAAGTGAAGTTTCGTATTCGTAATAGTTATCTGTGGCATCACTACCAAACCGTATGAAGAATTTAAGATTTGGGTCTAATGCATTATTGCTAGTATTTCTCAAATCTTGTGCGTGTACGAATAGTTGGAGGGTTTTGTATCTTCTTAAATCGAGATTTACATTTTTGAAAACTCCACGGGAAGCATCGGTAGTTTTAGAAAGATTTTTTACTTTCATATAAAGAGAAGCTTCGTTTTGCCTTTGCGTACCTGTGGTGCCGCTTAGTACTTGTTGTTCTATTCCCGGAGGCATTACATACGGCGGCGTACCGTTTCCGTTTTCTTCCAAGTTTATGCCTCCTATATCAAAGTTAGAATTATCTATCTTATAGGCTCCTTCGTTTGCACTATTATTAGTGTTTGATGCAATGTTTTTAGTGAATTTTCTCCAGTCCGATCTTACTAAATCCATTGTCCCAAAACGAAGTGTAGAGGTTTGGTCAAAACCTGTAAGGATAAGTCTTTCATAGCGTACATTATTGAGAATGCTGTTACTTGCTTCGCCGGCATCTAAATCGTATTGCTTAACGGGTACGCGGAAAAGAAACCACTTAGTCTTTCCTTTTTGTCCGTTGGCAAAGGTAACATCTACATTCTTCTCATCTACGATAAAGTTTCTGCCCAGCTTCAGTTCATTTGGGCTGAGGTCTATGGTGTATTGATTGTATCTTTCGTTCAAATCGAGATTGTAATCTCCATTGATGTCCTCTGTACTTGGAGTCTGTGATGACACTTCTACAGAGTTGGCTTTAGAGTTTCCGTCTGGATTGCGGAAATATTTGTATCTGTGTTCTACCGAAGAGGCATCTTTACCTTGGAAGCTTTCAGACAGGTAGTATACAAAATCATCTGACGCGGGGTCGGATTGATTAGTTACAGGGTTGATGAAATTTACCCCAAATTTTGCAGCTTCTTCTGCATTGTTCAGCCCATCATAGCCTACATCTTGCGACGGCCTATCTCCGCCATCAGATGAAAACGCATATATTACAGGCTGCTGTTCCGGCTGAGTTCCCCATACCGAAGTAGTCGTTTTGGAAGGAGAGGAAGAGGTGGGCAATCCGTTTTCATACAGTAGTTTTCCGTCTTTTAGTACATCCTCTGATACATTTCCCAGCTGGAGTAGAAGCTTTGGAGCTCTGCCTAATGTATTTCCGTCTGCATAAGGATCCATCATCCAAAATTCTACATATTCTATATTGGAATCAGTAAAATTGGAAACCGATACAGGTCTCATTAGTCCTCCCCATCTGTTTTCCGGCAATTCGTCGTTAGGGGAGAGGTTATAAGGTCCTCGGTCTTTAGGATAGTAGGTTATATTCAAGGTGTTGAGGAAAGTTTGTTCTCCGGCTACAAAATCTCTGTTGCTAAAGATTTCTTTCATTTTCACCCGACGAGTCATATTATTGGAAACCGCATCTGCGTTTATTCCATTAGGAGCCTTTCCGCCTACGCCGTAGAAGCGAGGGTCTATATAATACCAAGAAATCAATCCTCTTCCGTATCCGCTTTTGATATCGTTATTGAGACCGGCATTTGAAAAAATAGGATTGTTTTTGTTTTGCTGAGGTTCCGAAGAGATACTCCAAAATTCAGGATCTTTAAGTGAAATTTTAGAAGTACTTTGCTCAAAATCATCAATATAGGCTTGGTTGTCTATATCTCTGCTTTGTCCCGGAATCAGGTAGGCTGCTTCCGCTCGGAAATTCAAATTAGACGGGGCTTCTGTACTTATCAATGGGATTTTATCCGTGAATCTTGTAAGGAAAGGTAGTTCATTATTATACATAATGTTGAGCCCAAGCATTGTATTGTTTACCGCTTCGTCTCCTACTTGTACTTTTTGAGTGATAGGCCGCTCACGATAATTGACAGCCGTAGCCCCTATTGTAAGGTGGTCGTTGAATTTTCTTTCAAGGTTAAGCCCTAAGAATCGTTTTCTCTGTATATTGAAATTTATTTGATTTTCAAGAGAGATATTAATGGCTTTTCCGGATTGTTTTACTTGTTCATTGATAATGTTTACTCTCCCCAAAAGGTAATCTACGGTATAATCTACTCCCTCTACTAGCTGAACTCCGTTGGCAGTTACTTTTACAGAACCTTTAGGAACATTTATAGCTCCGAGGGCGATACCATCGCCTTGATTTCCCTTATAGCGTCCTTCTATGGTATATCTTTGTGCCAAAGCATCTTCAGAAACTTGCTGTTTTTGTTCGGTGTAGAGGTCTGTGAATACATATTTAGGGTCGTTGCCTCCTAATACGCTAGCAAGGTAGTTTCCAAATGGCTGGGTTTTAGTAAAGATAAGTTTTCCGTTTTGAGAATCAATGGTAAGCCCTTCTACATAGTCGAATAGGCCGTCTGAACCTAAGGTACTTGCTCCCAAGGAAGCATTATTGTTAGAAATAGTGCCGCTGTTGCTTCCGCTTATCCCTGAATTTAAGCCTTGTTGTGTAGAGAATTGAGAATCTACATTGCTATTACTGAGGTTGAGTCTATCCCAGTTGAATAAACTTAGGAGATTGGTATTCTGTACCGAAGTATTCGGTAGATAATTCACTTTTCCATTTTCAGGATCTCTGTAATAGACATTCAGCATAAATTGGTCTTGGCTCACTTGATTGGCATTTAACGAATAAATATTTTTCATCATCAAATTCCACATCGGAGAGGTGGTTTTAACCAAGACATTAGGTTTTAGTAGTTTAACGATAAGAACGGGGCTTTCTTCTGAAAATTCTCCTACTTTGTAAATTTTCTCGGAGCCGTTTATCGTATATGAATAAGCCACAGCCAAAAGCTGATTGTCGTTAAGCCTTTGGTTGAGGGAGAGGTAGCCTAATTGTGGATTGAAAGTATATTCATTGTTAGATAGTCGCCTTGCTCTTCTGTTGAATATAAATTGCTCTCCGTCGGTATAAGTTTCCGGAGTTCCCAGTGCATTGGCAAAAGTTTTTCCGTTGATGGTATTGTATGCCGCCGTAGGATTCCTAAGTCCTTCTCCTAAGGCTAAAATATTTTGGTAGAGATTATTATCACTATTGTCCGGATATTGGGCACTGCCTTCGCCTAAGTCTCTAATCCCCAAGATACTTTTTTGATCTTGCAGATTATTTCCTCCTTGGTCTAAAACCCAGACTTCCAGCCTATTGATTTGTATTTTTGAATTGATTTGAGGATAGTTGAGGAGTGCGTTATCATAATTTTTGAAGAAGTACTGCCCCAAGTAGTAGTGCTGATTGTCCTCATAATCTACGGCATTTATTTTGAAAGTATTGATGGCTCCGCCTCCTTGTACTACGATATTTCTGGATTCTCCTCTTTGTTGGGAAAGCACCAAAGTTCCTTTGGTTTTGCCTAATTGAAATTCTGTTTTTATACCAAATAAAGATTCCGAGCCGCGTATAAGACTGGAAGAAGAAGGCATATTAACATTACCAAACTCTAATCTTTTGATGATTTTGTCTTCGCCGCCTTCGTTGTCGTCCAATCCTTTGGATTGCAGGTCTTTCCAAGTTCCTTTAGACTGCCATACGAGATTCATTTTGTTCTCAAAAGCAAAACCACTCTGCGTATCGTAATTGGCTTTCAGCTGAAGATTGTTCCCCACTTTTCCTACTACGCCCAGCTGGATTCTCTGCTGTACATTGAATGCAAAATTCTTTCTGTTCTGTGGCAGTATCAGTGGGTTATCTATTTTTTGATAGATTCCTCCTAAATCAAAAGAGGCAAATCCCTGTGGGATAAGCTCTATTTTGTTACCGCCGAATATGGTTTTGAAAAGTTTATTTTTAATGTACAAGCTTGGTAGAAGTCCTTTTTTCTTGGCATCAGTCTTGTCTTTTTTGTAAACCAAACTTTCATTGAGGGATTTCTGCTGATAGTATTCTTTGGAGCTATTAGCCCTTACATAGTTGGAATACTCCTCCGGCAACATTTCTATTGGAGTCCCTGTTACTATATTTCCCACCTTAGGATAGAGGAGATATACACCTTTGGACACATCGTAGAATGCCTCATACCTTATAGGCGAGGGTAGTGCTATGTCCGGGTTAGACGCCTCTTTGTTTTCTTTTATCTGAGCATCTATACTATTGCTGAAACTTATGACAAGCCACAACAAAACTATTCTAAAGAGCGTAATATTTCTGATATTCTTCTTCACTTGTAACTATATATTCTTGAGTACTTGTTTTACTAATTCTTCTGTGGATATTTCCGGATTTTGTTTCAAAAGCCTGTCTGCTAATTTTTCTGCTGTTTTTCTGGAAATACCTAAAACTTCTAATGCAGATAACGAATCTTCTTTCACTTTATTATCTAAAACGGAAGAAATCCTCTCTTCTGAAGCATCAAATTTGTTTAATTTATCTTTTAAATCCACGATAATGCGTTGTGACGTTTTTGCACCTAAGCCTTTCACTTTTTGCAGCAATCCGCTATTTCCGGATAAAATGGCTTGTGCTATTTCATTAATCTCTAAAGACGAGAGCATTATCATCGCAGAGGCAGGGCCCACGCCGCTCACGGATATCAGTAGGTTGAACATCTCTTTTTCTCTTATTGTGGAAAACCCAAATAACAGATGAGCATCTTCTCTGATAATCTGCTGGGTAAAAAGTTCGCTTTCCTTGCCTAACTGCAAAGATTGGGAAGTGAATATACTTATACCGATATAATATCCTATACCTCCCGTATCTATTACGGTGTAGGTAGGTCCGAGCTCTCTTATGATGCCTCTCAAAAAATAAATCATAACACCTAAAATATAATCCGTAAAAATAAGAAAATATTTTGAATGTGTAAGTAAGACTTTATTTTTGTATCATACGGTGTGAATATAAGTCAAATTTGGTTTAAGTTATGATTTTTCTGTATTCTTTTTTTTTGTTACCTTAGCCCTCAAAATATTAGACTATGCAGCAGATTGTATTTTCAGATGCACAATATTGGGGGCGGTTTCTTCCGCTTACTTTTACGAGACCCGTGGCGGAATTGCGTTGTGGGATAATGTCTTTCGCAGAGCGTTGGCAGAAACTTTTAGGGATAGAAGAGGTGAGCTATCTTACCGAAGACTATTTACAAATGAAATTTCCTAAACCGGAGAAAAAAGAAAGTTTGTTTATTGTACCTAATTTTATACCATCGGAGGTATTGCTTGATGAGATAAAAAATCTGAAAATAGGTGAGGCGTTGGTGTATAGAGACGAGGTGATTGCAGCATATCTGGATATGACTGATTTTTCTATCAATAATATCTGCAAAATGACGGATATTACGGAGGAACTTTTAATATTTGAGCGTCCTTCGGATTTGTTTTCGTTTAATGATAAGGCTATTGATTACGATTTTGAGTTTATCACCAAAAATAGAAAATCGGCACAGCTTTCTGATACCAACGGATTTATCGGAGACAAAGCACATCTCTTTATAGAAGAAGGGGCAATGGTAGAGTATGCAACGCTTAATTGTAAAAAAGGGAAAATCTATATCGGCAAAGATGCAGAAGTGATGGAAGGCTGCCACTTGAGAGGACCTATTGCACTATGCGAGCATTCGGTTTTCAATCTGGGGGCTAAGGTCTATGGCGCCACCACCATTGGCCCTTATTGTAAGATAGGAGGGGAGGTAAATAATGTGGTGTTTTTGGGCTATTCCAATAAGGGGCACGACGGCTTCCTCGGTAATTCTGTAGTGGGCGAATGGTGTAACTTTGGTGCAGATACCAATTCTTCTAACCTGAAAAATAATTATGCCAATGTAAAGCTGTGGAACTACCAGTCTAAGCGTTTTGAGGATACGGGATTGCAGTTTTGTGGACTGATAATGGGCGATCATTCCAAAACAGCGATTAACACGCAGTTCAATACAGGCACCATTGTAGGAGTAGCAGCAAACATATTCCGAGAAGGTTTCCCGCCTAATATTGTAGAGCATTTCAGCTGGGGAGGAAAACACGGCGACCCGAGATTCAAACTTGAAAAAGCCTTTGAAGTTGCAGAGAAAGTAATGGCGAGACGAAACAAGGTTTTCACTAATGAGGACCAAGAAATCCTCAAATATATCTATGAAATGAATTAAAGGTATAATCTCAAAGGTAACCAAACCTATGGCTCGTTCGTATTGATTTGAGTAATTATTGAGTTTTATTGTTCAATATGTCAGAGGTTTTTTTATTTTTGTGATTATTAAAGAAACAAAAATGTCAGAACATACTCTTCTTAACCCCAAAAAGATAAAAAAGAATGATTCTAAAATAATGCGTGCTTGGGCAGTCTATGACTGGGCAAATTCCGTATATTCTTTAGTCATTACCTCTACGATTTTCCCTATTTACTACAGTGCCATTACTACGGCATATCAAAAAAATGAATATATATCGTCTACGGGAGAATGGATAAAAGTTCCGGTAAGGAACAGCGTGAAAATTTTTGGAAGCTCGTATCATCCGGATGCTGTTTATGGGTATTCGCTTACCGTATCTTTTTTCATTGTCGTTCTTTTGTCGCCTATACTTTCGTCTCTGGCGGATACCATAGGGAACAAAAAATCCTTTATGCAGTTTTTCTGTTATTTGGGTGCTACTTCTTGTATGGGGCTGGCGATGTTTGTTAATATGCATACCATATTTTTGGGACTGCTATTCAGTATTATGGCGAGTATAGGTTTCTGGGGGAGTTTGGTTTTTTATAATTCTTTTTTACCCGATATTGCAACCCCCGATAGGCAAGATGCCCTTTCGGCAAAGGGCTATGTCTATGGCTATATAGGTTCGGTACTGTTGGTGGTTATTTGCTTGTTGCTCATTCAGGTAGTGGCACAGACGCTGAGACAAGCATTGTTGTTTACAAGGATTAGTTTTTTACTTACAGGAGCTTGGTGGTTTGGTTTTTCTTATTATACTTTCAAATATTTGCCTAAGTTTGGTAATGTGGAGAAAGATTTGCCTAAGGATTTGGTATTACTTAATTTCAATAACTTTTTCAAAGACCATAAAAAAGAAGGAGGCTTTTTGTCCGTACTGAAAGATAATATTTGGTTCTATACAGAGATAGGAAAAGAGAGTTTTCGGGAGCTCTACAAGGTAGGGAAAAGACTCTTTCATACTTCGAATTTGAAATACTTTTTGGCAAGTTTCTTTTTTTATAGCGTAGGTATGCAGACCATCTTTCTGATGGCAACACTTTTTGGGAAAAGCGAGATAAATCTTCCGCAGAATAAACTCATTATTACACTTTTGCTAATACAGATAGAAGCCATTATAGGAGCTGTTTTATTTTCTAAATTGTCAAAAAAAATTGGTAACAAAAATGTAATTTCCATATCTATTGTATTATGGATAATTGCCTGTGTGTTTGCCTTTTTTATCAAAAAAGAAAGCCGTTATGTAGAATTGGAATTTTACAGTATAGCTGCTATTATAGGTTTGGTAATGGGAGGATTACAGTCTATATCCCGCTCTACTTATTCCAAACTTTTACCGGAAGATGGTATGGAGAATACCACCTATTTTAGCTTTTACGATGTTTTGGAAAAAATCGCCATTATTCTGGGAACATTCATTTTTGCTACCCTTATTGATAAATTTAATAATATGAGGTACGCCGCACTTTCTATGGTTGTATTTTTTGTATTAGGTTTATTTTTCATTAGATTTTTGAAGAAGACTTTTAAATCCTAAATTCCTCTATGAAAAGTTTTTGCCGTATTTTATTTTTAATGATGTCTGTTCTTGGTTATGCTCAAGTGAAACAGGCTTTAGATGCTGTTTTTAGGAGGGTATTGGATTCGCCTAAATTTATGGCGGCGAATATTTCTTTCTATGTTACCGATGAAAACGGCAATGAAATTTATAATTACAATGCCCAAAGAGGGCTTTCCACCGCGAGTACGCAGAAAATTTTCACAGCATTGGCTGCATTGGATTTGCTTGGTAAGAATTTTAGATATACGACTATCGCTTCTTATGATGGAGTGCTTTCATCAGGTGTGCTTAGCGGTAACTTGTACCTCTCTTCTGACGGCGATCCTTCCTTGGGAAGCTGGCGTTATAAAGGCTATAAACCCAAAGATTTTTTGGAACAATTATATACGGCTCTGTCCAATGAAGGCATAGACAAGATTGATGGAAATATCATTATAGACGATTCTTATTTTGATTTTCAAAATGTACCCGGAGGCTGGTGTTGGAACGATGTAGGAAACTATTATGGTGCCGGTGTCTGGGGGGTCAATTGGAGAGAGAACCAATATGATATTAAAATACGGGGGGGGGAAAGAAAGGGAGAAGCTACGCAAGTTTTAGACTTTTCTTACCAGTTTGAAGATATCAATATTGTCAATGATTTGGTGTCCGGGAGTAAAGATTCCAGAGATAAGAGTATTATCTACACTTCGCCGCATAGTGGTACCGTCTTTATCAATGGAACTATACCGGCGGGGAAAACAAGCGTAATCTCCGGAGCTACGCCCAATCCGCCTCTGCAAATAGGTGTAGAAATGAAGAAATTTCTCAGCCTTAAAAATATAAAAGTGGAAGGAGAGGTGCTGACTTTTTCAGGACTTAAAATAAAACACAGAGAGGCTGAGGTTTTTAGTCGCAGCAGACACGAGTTTTGGCAATACCATTCTCCGCCATTGTCGGATATTGTCCATTGGTTTTTGAGGAAAAGTGTTAATCTATATGGAGAGACTTTGCTCAAAACATTAGGGAAGCGTATTTTCAATAAAAATAATACCGAAGAATCTGCTGCCCGGCTTCGTGCCTATTGGACTGGCAAAGGTATTGCTCCTATGATGATAGCATTCGAAGACGGGAGTGGACTTTCGCCTCAAAATTATGCCTCTGCCAAAGCCGAAGTTCAGGCGTTGAGGTGGGGAAAATCTCAGCCTTGGTTTGAGACTTTCTATGAAGCACTTCCTACGATTAATGGGCTTAAAATGAAAAGCGGAACCATAAAAGGAACAAAAGCCTATGCGGGATATTCTACTTCCCGAAGTGGGAAACAATATATTTTTTCTATTATCGTTAATAATTATAACGGAGGCAGTATCAATGAAGAATTATTTAAGATTCTTAATACGCTGAAATGAAACAAAGAAGCAGCTTTTTTTCAAGAATTAACCTGATGGTATTTATACTCTTTAGTGTAATAGTATTCGGAATAAGTGTTTATTCTATATTTATCATTCGGGATTTGAGAGAAAAAGAGGCGGGTAGAATGACGGTGTTTGCTGCCGCGATGAAATTTCTTCAAGACGAAGACCAGGGAGATCCTCGTATGCTGGAGCTTGTGCAGCAGATTATTATTTCTAATGATAATATTCCTATCATCGTAACGGATACACAAGGCATTCCGATTTCTGATTATATCCGAAATATTCCTGATAATGTAAAAAGCAATCCTCAAAAACTTCAAGAGCGGTTGCAAAGTATGAAGAAATCTTATCCGCCGATAAAACTTCAAATCTCAAATAAAAATACACAATACCTCTATTTCGATAATTCGGATTTGATGAACAATCTTCGCTATTATCCTTTTGTATTGGGGCTTTTTGTTCTATCTTATTTACTATTTAGTTTTTGGTTTCTTAGAACAATAAAAAAAACAGACGAAGGCTATCTCTGGGCAGGTCTTGCAAAGGAAACGGCACATCAGATAGGCACACCGCTATCGTCTATGATCGGCTGGATAGAGATCCTGAAAATGGATTGCGAAAACCATGAAGGAGTATTGGAAATGGAGAAAGATATACAGCGTCTTACGACTATATCGGAGAGGTTTTCCAAAATAGGTTCTGTGGCGGAAGTCAACGAGAAAAACCTCTGCGAAACCTTGGATCTCAATTACCATTATCTAAAATCCCGAATATCCAAAAAAGTAGATTTTCAATTGCATTTGCCTAATAGCAGGGTATATGTGCCTCACAATAGAATTCTTATCAATTGGGCAATAGAGAACTTAGTGAAAAATGCTGTAGATGCTATGAAAGGAGAGGGAACACTTACAATAGTACTCACAGTAAAGGGGAAACAGGCGGTCATAGATATTACAGATTCCGGTAGTGGAATGTCTGCAAGAAATGCCCGCATGATATTCAAACCGGGATATTCCACTAAAAAAAGAGGCTGGGGGCTGGGGCTGTCTTTGGCTAAAAGAGCTGTAAGCGAATACCACAAAGGCGAAATAAAAGTATGGCATACAGAGATAGGCAAAGGAACCACATTCAGAATTATCTTGAAACCACTAATTGATAAATTCTAATTTTTGTTTTTTGCCAAATTTGCATTACTCAATATTATTTTTTTATCCTTGGATTGAGTGAAAATCACATAATCACTACCTCCGTCTTTTATTCGATATTTTTTCTTGATTTCTTCCGGAGAGAGAGGGTAGTTTTTAGATATGATGTTGAATTGTTGTCCGGTTATTTCTTTTTTATTTGAAATAATATTGACTTCTAAAACTCTTCCGGGGAAATTCTCAACCAACATATCCGAAGTGTAAAGATGAGTGTTGGGGTGTAGTTTTTTTATATTAAATCGATTGGAAACCAAATCAAATGCACCTGATTTCAAAACGGCATTATTGGGGATGTAGAGGTATTTTTCGGGATAAGAATATTCGGAATGGATATCATCAGTCTCAGAATATTCAAAGTCAAAAACAAGTTCAGTGCTTTCTAAATTTACACATTTGAAAACCAGATTTTTAGGTTTTTTGCTGAGAATGCATACCACCTCTTTTACCTCGTTTCTTACGGCAATGATGTGAATTTCTACGAGCTGTTTAAGGTTTTGGGTTAAATATTTAAGGTCAATAATCGGGGATAGTTTGACCATTACATTTTCTGATATTTCCAATAATCTGTCCTGAATTTCAAGCAGATTAGGAGACAAATCTTCTAGTAAGAACTTCTTTCGGTTGAGAGTGTCGCGTCTCGCAGGATCTATGTATATCCAATCAAAATTTTCTGAAATTTGGCTAAGTATATTTTGTAAATCGTTATTGATGAATACCGCTTTTTTATTCATTATATTCCAGTTGTGGCATACCAATTCCAATAACGAGCTGTTTTGTTCGACTAATGTCGCTTCCTCAAAGCGGTTGGATAAAAAATATGCGTCTATTGCCAATCCGCTGGTAAGGTCTAAAAGTTTTTTCCCCTTCATCAATCCTGCCTTATACTCTGCTGTGGTTTGGGAGGAGGCTTGTTCCAAGCTGATGTGCGGCGGAAATAAAATACCTTCTTTGTCCAAAAAAGGAAATTTCTTTTTGGCTTTATTCCGCCCTACGATTTGTTCTGCCAGCTCCTTATTGCTTACCCCTTCGAATATTTGTTTTTTTAGTATCAAATCGTGAATGCTAAGCTGTAAATTTTTAGCGATAAAGTCTTGAATTTCAGGAGTAGTGAGTTTATGGTTAATCACGGTTTATGAGTCATTATTTTATTTTGAACTTCTACAGATTCTTCGTGTACGGCTTTGAATATTTTTTCGATAAATTCTTTATTCATACCTGTTTCATCGGCTTTCATCTGAGCGTATTGTGTGATGATTTTCCATCTGTCGGGCTGGAATATGGCGATATTGTTTTTTTGTTTGATACTTCCTATTTTTTCGGAGATTTTCATTCTCTCGGACAGTAATTCTATGATCTGAAAATCAATATCGGAGATGAGCATTCGGTGTCTTTCCAAGTCTTCTTCGTAGCCGGAGATATTGGAGTTTCTTACTTTGAGACAAGAGATAATTTCAGCCAAATTTTCAGGCGTTATTTGCTGCGAAGCATCACTCCAAGCCTTGTCCGGCAGGCAATGGGTTTCTATCATTATCCCTTCGTAGTTTAGGTTTAAAGCCTCCTGTGCCACGCGGTATAGTCCGGTACGGTTTCCACAAATATGCGAAGGATCTACAAACATAGGAATATTAGGATATTGATTTTTGAAATCCAAAGCAATTTGCCAATTTGGGATATTGCGATATTCGGTTTTTCGGTAAGTAGAAAAGCCTCTGTGTATGGCTCCCAGTTTTTTTATTCCTTGGGCTAAAAGCCGTTCAAATGCACCAACCCATAATGATAAATCCGGATTGACGGGGTTTTTTACTAAAACTATTTTATCTGTACCTTCGAGGGCTTCTGCTATTTCTTGAACGGTAAAAGGATTCACGGTAGAGCGGGCACCTATCCATAATACATCTACATCGGCATCTAATGCAGCAGAAGTATGATAAGAATTAGCCACCTCTGTTGCAGTCTTGAAACCAAATTCTGTTTTTACCTTTTTCAGCCATTCCAAACCTATTGCGCCTACTCCTTCAAAAGAGCCGGGTTTAGTTCTGGGCTTCCATATTCCTGCACGGAAAACAGAGACTCCCATATTATTTTTTTTGATGCGTTCAGCCGTCTCCATCATTTGCTGTTCGCTTTCGGCACTGCATGGTCCTGCTATAATCATTGGCTTAGGAAATCCATCAATCCAGCTACATTCTAATTCTTTTAATGTCATTATTTTTAATTGAAATCAAATTTTAATAAATCATCTAATTCTTTTAGTAAAGGATATTTATGAGCCAGTTCGTAGAAAATATCACGGTTGTTTTTTACACTTATTCGTGGCAGAGCTTTCTGGCGGTATTCAATTGTGATATTGTAATTATTTACTTTTTTCTTAAAATTAGCAAAAAAATCCCCAACCATATCTTCAAAATGTTTTTTAGAGCTGTCGGAAGCATAAGTAATACTTATCAAATTGTCGCTTTCCTTATGAACTACAAATGCTTTGAGTGTACTGTATGCCGGAGTATTATTTTTGATTTTATCCAAAAAAGCATTCCATTCTTCTTGTAATGTTCCCGGTGAAAAATAGTCATTAGGCAAATTTCCGTCATTGCTTTCTACCGTATTTTGTTGCTCCTGTTTTTTCTTAATGTTTCCCTCAATATTGAATAAGCTCGGTATCCTGCCTTTCACTATTGGTGTATCGCTTCTCTTTATGGTTTTTATAGAATTTTCTTTGGGTTTTAGGATTTCCGTATTGGTGTTTTGTTCTTGTTTAGAGGAATCATTTTTTGATAAAAGCTCTCCTGAAACTGGCGGTGGGATTATTCTAAACTTTTTTTTTTAGCCGAAGATTTTCCATCTGCAGTAATGCTTGATAGCTGCATCAAAGCAATTTCTACGGTAAGCCTTGGGTTTTTAGAATTTTTATAATTGATATCTGCTTGGCTGCATATTTCTATGGCGGTAACGAGCTGTTGTGGTGTCCATTTTTTACCCTGTTCGGCAAACTTAGATTTAGAATTTTCTCCCACTTCTATCAAATGTAAAGTGGCAGGGTTTTGAGACAGCATTAAGTTTCTGAAATGGCTACCCAATCCAGCAATAAAAATTTGAGAATCAAAGCCTTTATTTATAATATCGTTAAAGACCGAAAGTATCTTTGGGATATCATTATCGTACGCCAGCTCTGCTATTTTTAGATATTGGTCATAGTCCAAAACATTAAGTATCTCCGCTGCGTTTGCTAAGGTAATGTTCTTTTGGGTAAAAGTTGCCAGCCTGTCAAAAATAGACAGAGCATCTCTAAGAGCTCCATCTGCCTTTTGGGCAATAAGATAGAGTGCATCATCTTCATACTTTATGTTTTCTTTGTCTGCTATTTTTCTGAGATGGTTCTGGATATCCTCTATGGCAATTCTCTTGAAATCATAAATTTGGCATCGTGAGAGTATGGTAGGGATAATTTTATGTTTTTCCGTAGTCGCTAAAATGAAAATAGCGTGTTTAGGCGGTTCTTCCAAAGTTTTCAGAAAAGCGTTGAAAGCCTGAGAAGACAGCATATGCACCTCATCTATAATGTAAACTTTGTATTTGCCCACTTGCGGAGCATAGCGTACTTGGTCTATCAGTCCCCGAATGTCATCCACGGAGTTGTTGGATGCGGCATCCAATTCAAAAATATTGTAGGCAAAGCCGTCTTCGCTTGTAGTACCGTCTTTTTCGTTGATCTTTCTTGCTAAAATCCTTGCACAAGTGGTTTTTCCCACTCCTCTGGGACCACAAAACAGCAAAGCCTGAGCTAGCTGGTTTTCCTCTATGGCGTGTTCCAATGTATCGGTAATATGGGATTGTCCCACTACGGTATCAAACTCTTGCGGACGATATTTTCGTGCAGATACTACAAAGTTTTCCATACCCCAAAGATAATAAAATCTTTTGCAATGCAAAAAATAAAATGATAAGATTTAGCTCAAATCCTCAAATTTGAATTTCAGAATTTCTTTCAGTTTTAGATTGTTGATTATCAGTTATTTGTGTTTTATTGGCGTTTATAGCTATGCTTTTGTTTTATCTTAGTTTTTTCAGCTTTAAAAATAATATTTGTTAAAATTGCAAATAAATAGGCATCACTTGTTCGGCAGATTTGAAATAGCCGTATAGTATTAAAAATAAAAAGAAAACCACTGCATAAGCCCACATTGGGAATGGCTTGCTCTTGTCGATAATACGCTCTGTAAGGTTGTCGGGAATCATATGTAGGCACAATGCCACTACAATCATCCAGATTACGCCTTTGTAATTGTTATAAAAAGGGAGGAATACTTTGGTATCAAAATCATAAAAAATCTGATGAATCATCGCTTGTGCGGAACCCAAATCGGCAGTGCGGAAAAATATCCAGCCAAAACATACGAAATGAAAGGTAATAATACCCATCAATATACGGTACCATCTTTTGTGATTGATACCGGCTAAGGATTGTCCGGTGAGCAGCATCCAGATTTTGTGTACGCCTAAGGCTGTACCGTGTATGGCGCCCCAGATGATGAAGTTCCAACTTGCACCGTGCCAAAATCCGCCCAGCAGCATTGTCGTCATCAGATTGAAATTAGCGGCAATGCCTTTGCTGTTTTTGGTGATAATTGCCGGAAGCAGAAAAATAAGGATTAAGGCTAATGCAACGCCTGTCGCCCAAAGTAAAGATAGATGGAGTATATGGGTGCACATAAGGAAAGCCCCTGCCAAAAAGGCACCTACAAAGATGAAAGAGGCGATAGAGAACTTGCGGTTGCCCCCGAGCGGAATGTACAAATAATCTTTGAGCCAAGAGGACAGCGAAATGTGCCATCTTCTCCAGAATTCCGTAATGTTTTTACTTTGGTACGGGGATAAGAAATTGGGTGGAATTTTGAAGCCCAGCCACAGTGCAATGCCGATGGCGATATCGCTATATCCGCTGAAATCGCAATAGATGACCATTGCGTAGCCGTACACCGCAAAGAGGTTCTCCAGTCCGGTATGCATAGAGGGATTATCAAAGATATAATTGACGAGGTTCAGCGTAATGAAATCGGAGATAACCAATTTCTTTATCAATCCGGAGATGATGAGGTAGTAGCCTTTTGCGAAGTCGCGTTCGCTGATGACATAAGGTTCGTTAATCTGCGGTACAAAGTCGTGTACCCTTACGATAGGTCCCATCATCAGCTTAGGAAAAAACGACAAGAAGAGCAAATAGTCCGAAAATTTACTTGCAGGCTTGAACTCTCCGCGATACACATCTACGGTATAGCTAAGGTTTTCAAAGGTATAAAAAGAGATGCCGATGGGCAAAAGGATATTCAGCGGATTGAAATGTGAGCTAAAAAGCTCGTTGCTGATGCTGATAAAAAAATTCGTGTACTTGAAGTAAAACAGCATTCCGAGATTAAAAATAATACTCAGTACGAGAAGTACTGTTTTTTTCTTTTTTTCTGGTGTTTTGTAGATGGCATTGGAAATATAAAAGTCCACGATGGCAGATAAAATGACCAATCTCACAAACCAGCCGCTTGCTTTGTAAAAGAAGTAAAGCGAAAAGGCACAAAATACATATCTACGTGCCTGATGATGCTTCCTAAGTGCAAAAAATAATACGATAAAAAGGGTAAAAAAATAGACAAAAAAACCATTGTTGAATAACAGCGGATTTTTGCTGTCGTACACAAACTCGTGCAAGAAAGCATTTCCGTCAAATGAAGCGAAAAAGTTCTGAATTTGATGCATCATTTTTTATTCTTGGTTTTTGGGTTGTACTTTTTGTAGTCGTTCATCATCGCACGGAAAATCTTTTCTGCAAGGACATCTCCTCCTTTGGCATTGGGGTGTATGTAGTCTTTGTTGGCCAATGGCGGATTTTGCTGTGCCCATTTCACAATAGCGTTTTCGCCGCCCATAGACTCAAATTGGTTGTAAAAAGCCAATCCGTTCTCAAAGGCAAGCTGTGCCTGTGTTTGTATAAGGTTAGGCATTCCCACAGCCGTTTTCATTTCGCCGTTGTAGCGGAAAGCACGGTCTGCACTGCTAATTAAAAGGAAGTCTGTATTCGGGAAATCTTTTTTTAGCCGTGCGAGTACGGGGACCATTCTTTGGGCGTAGTAATCGTAGTTTTTGTCATTCGGGCGAAACAAGAGATTGACCCCGTATTGCAGAACGATTAAATCGTAAGGGGTGTTTTGGTTAATAGCTTCAAATACTTCATCGTTTATTTTAGCCAATTCTACTCCGGTAATTCCTCGGAAAGAAAAGTTGTCAAGAAAAACGCCATTCTCGGACTCAAAGCTCACGCCGTATAGCGGCATACTTGCGGTATTAGAGTGAATTTTGATGGTGTGGGAAGTATCGTCGGAGAGCATTTGGCTGTTTACCCATTCTTTCCCATTGATGCTGATGGTTTGATTGTTAAAGGTCAAACTTCCATTGTCTGCCTTCCCGAACAGAATAGATTTCCGAATACTTACATCGTTATTTTTAATGGTATTGTCTCGGTATTGGGCAGTTCCGTTTCCTGTAAAAATATGCCCCGAAATGTAGAGATTTTTTGCCCCCGAAGTCATAAAGTTGGTATCTTTCCAGCCCGATGCCGCACAAGTAACGGTTTGCCTGAATCCATTTACATTAGAGGTAATGGGCACAAATCCTACGCCATAGCCGCCCAGTTCTTGCTGAAGCAGCCGGCGGAGCGTTTGGGTGAGCAAATCCCCTTCTATCATACTATCGCCAAAGTAAGCAATTCTTATTTTACCTTTTTTTGTTTTTTGCAATCGGGCTATTTTCGCCGCCAAGCGAGGCAGTGCACAGATGCTGTCGCCTTTATAGAAATTGGTAATAAATTCAGGTTTTTTATAGAGCTGGAAATCTTGTTCGGGAGATTGTTCCGTAATGATTTTTTGTGTAGAAGCCTTTGTGTTTTTTGCGGACGGTTCGGTTTTGTAAACGAAAAGGTCAGACAGCAGATTGACGCGGTCCAAAGGTTGCCAATGAACATTGAAAATCAAACTCATCGCCGAAGCAGTGAGATATACTGAGAAGCAAATAAGAACAAGAGTAACAACTTTGTGGTTTTTATTTTGGTTCAATTGAAATATTGTTTATTCAGAGGCAAATATAAATATAATTTTAAAAATAGAGAGATTAGTTTTTCCTTATGTAATGCTTCCAGATAAGCCATTTTTGGTGGTAATATTTTTTAGTTTGGCGAGAGCCTCTTCTTTTGTAAGATTCTTTTGCCTGCCCGTAAAATGCAAAATGAGCCCGAACGACTGCCCAAAGGTGAGGCAGCCCGTTTTTTAGACCAAAATAAATTCCTGCAATACCGTCTAAACAAAGTCTTGGGAATATGATCCAAAGTTTGTTTTTGGGAAGGTTTTTTAGCATCATAGAGAGATTGTTTCTAAAGTTCAGATAAGTTTTCTGCGGACTTTGTTTGCTGAGAGTACCACCCCCCACATGATAAACTGTAGATAGGTGGGTGTAGTAAATTTTTTTGCCATTATTTATAAGTCTCCAGCAAAGGTCTATTTCCTCTTGGTGTGCAAAGAATCTTTCATCAAAACCATTTTGCTCAAAGAAATCTTTAGCCCTAATGAAAAAACAACATCCCGAAGCCCAAAAAATCTCTGTTTCGTCATCATATTGCCCTTTGTCTTCCTCTACCTCGTCAAAGACCCGTCCTCTGCAATAAGGGTAGCCGAGATTGTCCAAAAAACCTCCAGCTGCTCCTGCAAACTCAAAAGTATTTTTATCGGTAAAGGATAGTATCTTAGGTTGTGCAGCTGCTATGGATTGGTCTTTTTCAAAAAGAGCAATAATAGGGGAGAGCCAGTTTTCTGTAACTTTCACATCGGAATTGATGAGGCAGAATATATCCGCCTGAATATTCTTTAATCCTACATTGTAACCACCTGCAAAGCCATAATTTTTATCATTAATAATGACTTTGACCATTGGGAAATGTTTGCGGATGAAGGACACAGAGTCGTCGGTAGAGCCATTGTCTATAATATAAATATCAGCTTCGGAAGAGTATTTTACTACGAAGGGTAAAAATTGCTCTATCCAGCTTTTTCCGTTCCAATTTAGTATGGCGATTGCGGTTTTCAATGCGCTTGGCTGTTAAAAAAAGAAAGTTACCCGAAATACGATAACCTTCCTATAATTAAGTGATTATCTTACTTTTTTCTTTCTAAAACTTCATCTACCATTCCGTAGTTTTTAGCTTCTTCGGAGGTCATCCAGTAATCTCTGTCCGAAGACTTTTCTACCCATTCGAAGGTTTGTCCGGAATGTAGAGAGATGATATCATAAAGCTCTTTTTTGAGTTTTAGCATTTCTCTCAGATTGATTTCCATATCGCTGGCTACCCCTTGTGCACCGCCACTCGGCTGGTGTATCATCACTCTGGAATGTTTGAGTGCAGAGCGTTTTCCTTCTTGTCCTGCTACTAAAAGAACCGCCCCCATAGACGCTGCAATCCCCGTACAGATAGTAGCTACATCAGGTTTTATAATCTGCATCGTATCGTAGATGCCCAGACCTGCATAGACGCTGCCGCCCGGAGAGTTGATATAGATTTGAATATCTTTATTAGGGTCTGCACTTTCTAAAAATAAAAGCTGTGCCGTAACGATATTCGCCACTTGGTCGTCAATTCCGGTTCCCAAAAAGATAATTCTATCCATCATCAGTCGGGAGAAAACATCCATTTGAGCGACATTCATACGGCGTTCTTCCATGATGTAAGGCGTAAGATTGTTTGGGGAGAAAATACCCATATATTGGTCGGTAGCCAGACCGCTGTTTCCTAAATGTTTAACAGAGAAATCTCTAAAATCTTTTTTAATATCCATTGTTGTTTATTCTTAAAATTTTTATGTTAATACCAATAATTGTTCCCAAGTGTAAAAGTAGTCATTCTGTCATAAAACACGAAGTAATTTTTCATCAATTTTATTTTTAAGCTCAGAGAGCAGCATAATTTTTTTGTAAAAAGCATAATTTTTTTCTTCTTTGGAGTTTTTCATTTTATTGATAATGCTAATGATAAACTCTCTTTTGTGTCTGAGTAATGTATCAGAAACTATTTTGTCCAAAACCTCATCTTCTTTCATAAAGTAGATATTGAACTTACTCCAGTCACTTGTTTGGTAAGGATTGACCAAAGCATCTGCAATTTTTGTATTGATGCTTTCATCCATCAGGGTGAAGAAAAAATTTCCGGCTCGTATTCGGTTTTCGTCTAAACCTGTTTTTATTTCCGAGATGATTTTATCATTGATAGAAGATAGTATTTTGTAGTCGTCTTCTTCCAGGTGGTTAATGACTGCTTCTGCCACAGAGGTTTCGTAGGGGTGGTTGTCAATGTCTTTAAGCTCTATGATATAATCCCCATACTTTAGCACAAGTTCCACTATTTTTTCCTCTAAAACCAGCAGAGGGTCTATGCTGAGATCTATTTTAGACTGAGTAGGGACAACTTTTAATTTGTTTTTTTCTAACCGGGACGGCGGTGTTTTTACCTGATTGTCTTTTCGCTGTTTTTGTACGCCGAGTTCGCTAAATAAACTCTTTTCCGATAGTCCGAATTTATTAGCTATTTCTTTGAGATAAACCTCTTGTTTTAGAATATTCTCTACATTGGCTACAGATTTCACGATATCCCTTATGGCTTCGGTTTTTCTTATAGGGTCGTCTGCAATATCTTTCAGCAGAATTTCGGCTTTGAAGTCTATGAAATCCTTGGCATTTTCGGAGATGAAATTCTCTACATACTCTTGGGGGTGTTTCCTTGAGAACGAATCGGGATCATCGCCATCTGGGAAGAGTAGTACCCTGATGTTCATACCTTCGGAGAGTAGCATATCAATGCTTCTAAAACTTGCTTTTATTCCTGCGGCATCTCCATCAAAAAGTATGGTTACATTCTCTGTAAGCCGTTTGATGAGTTTTATTTGTTCTGTGGTAAGGGAAGTGCCGGAGCTTGCCACCACATTTTCTATTCCGGCTTGGTGCAGAGCTATTACATCCATATAGCCTTCTACCAAGAGACAAAGATTGTTTTTGGAAATCGCTTGCTTGCTTTGGTTTATACCGTATAAAACATTGGATTTGTGATAAATGTCTGTTTCCGGAGAATTAAGGTATTTAGCTATTTTGGTGTTGGATTTTAGAGTCCTTGCACCGAAGCCCAGCGTCCTTCCGGAGAAACTATGTATTGGAAATATAACGCGTTCCCGAAAGCGGTCTATGCCTTTTGGTGTATGTTCCGGGAAAATAGAAAGTCCAGATTTTTCTAAAATCGTTTTATCGTAGCCCTTTCCGAGAGCATATTCTGTAAAGGCGTTTTTATTTTCTGGAGAATAGCCCAGCTGAAATTTTTGGATAATGTCTTCCCGTAGTTCACGTTCCTTAAAATAAGCTAGCCCGATAAGTTGCCCCTCTTCCGTATTCCAAAGTTGTTCCCTAAAAAATCGATCTGCCACTTCGTGGATTTTGTAGAGTAAATCTTTTTCATTTCGGCTGGCTATTTCTTCTTCGGAGAGTTCTCGGTGGTCTTCTTCTATTTCTATGCCGTACTTTTTGGCAGCGTACCTTAGAGCTTCTGGATATGAAAACCCCTCTATTTCCATAAGAAAAGAAATAGCCGTACCTCCTTTGCCTGAGGAAAAATCTTTCCAAATTTGTTTGCTCGGCGATACTACAAAGCTCGGTGTTTTTTCATCTGCGAAGGGACTTAGCCCCTTGTAGTTGGATCCGGCTCGTTTTAATTGGACATATTCTCCTATGATTTCTTCTACCCTTATGGCAGAAAATATTTTATCAATGGTAGCTTTAGAAATCATCGTTTTTAGAGTTGATGCTTATGCTTTATTTTTGCTAAAAAACATTTTGAATAATACAGGTGCGGTCGTGATTAATACGATGAAAAGTATGATAATCTCTAAATGCTTCTTCATATCAATGCCCAATTGATCTTGGAAAAATACATTGAGATAATGTCCCATAAATATTAGTGTAAAAGCCCAAGCCACAGCACCAATGATATTATAGAGCATAAATTTTCCTTTCTCCATTCCTACTATTCCCGCTACTATGGGAGCAAAAGTTCTTATGATAGGCAAAAATCTTGCGGCAATAATGGCAATTTTCCCATGTTCTTCGTAGAAATCGTGGGCTTTGAAGAGGTATTTCTTTTTGAAAATAAAAGAATCCGGTCTTTCGTAAAGAGCAGGTCCGCTTTTTTTACCGAACCAGTATCCCACCATATTTCCCAAGATAGCTGCAATGGCTATGGAGATAGCCATAAGTGTCGTATCCAAAAAATCACTTTCGGTAGTACCGAATGTTTTTTCTATCATATCTTTAGCATAGATCCCGGAGATGAAAAGCAAGCTATCTCCAGGCAAGAAAAACCCGATAAATAAACCTGTTTCTGCGAAAATAATAAATAAAACTAACCAATATCCACCCAGCTGTATATAAAATTCTGGGTTTAGGAGGTCTTTCCAACTGTTTAAGTGATCCATAAAAAAGATATTTTACAAAGATAAAGATTTTTAGATTTTTTTCTAAAATTTTTTAACGATAATTATAATTCCTCATTGTCATCAGTTACAGCAGTGCCACCTGCCATTAGATAAGCTTTTAGAAAAGGGGTGAGTCCGCCATTCATTACAGCATCTACATCAGAGGTTTCATATCCGCTGCGTACATCTTTTACCAGTTTGTAAGGGTGCATTACATAGTTTCGGATTTGGCTGCCCCATTCTATTTTCATCTTGTTGGCTTCTATTTCGTTTCGTGCTTTCATTCGCTCTTCTAATTCTATTTCGTAGAGTCTGGATTTAAGTAATTGAAGAGCTTTTTCCTTATTTTGGAGCTGAGAGCGGCTTTCCGAGTTTTCTATAATTATTCCCGTAGGAGCGTGTCTTAGCCTTACCGCTGTTTCTACTTTGTTTACATTTTGTCCTCCAGCTCCGGATGAACGCATTGTTTCAAAACTGATGTCGGCTGGGTTGATATTAATTTCTATGGTATCATCTACAAGAGGATATACATAGACGGAAACAAAGCTTGTGTGTCGTTTGGCATTACTATCAAAAGGAGAAATCCTCACTAGTCTATGCACACCGTTTTCGCCTTTCAAATAGCCGAAAGCATATTCGCCGTCTATCTCTATAGTTACTGTTTTTATCCCTGCCACATCTCCTTCTTGGTAGTTGAGCTCTCTTGTTTTGTATCCGTTTTTTTCTGCCCACATCGTGTACATACGCGTCAGCATACTCGCCCAGTCGCAAGACTCTGTACCACCTGCTCCGGCAGTAATTTGAAGAACGGCAGAGAGCTCGTCTCCTTCATTTGAAAGCATATTTTTGAACTCCAAATTTTCTACCAGTTCTAATATTTTAGGGAAAGAATTGTCTAATTCTTGCTCGCTTTCGGGGTCTTCCTTAGCAAAGTCAGCGAGGACTTGCAGATCTTCAAAAGAGGTGAAAATGTTTTCGTAGTCTTCTACCCATTTTTTTTTGGAACGAAGCTGTTTCAGAAACAACTCTGCCTCCTTTGGGTTCTCCCAAAATTCAGGTGCTGCTGTTTTTTCATCATCATTGATAATCTCCAGCTTCTTTTTTTCTATTTGAAGATATTTATTTAAATCTTCTATGCGTTTTCCTAGTGCTTTTATTTGTTCGTGTGTGATCACTTCATCGATATTTAATTTTGCAAAAATAAGGATTTTTAAGGATTAAGAATCTGTTTGGAGTTTTGTGAAAATTTTATTTTTTTTGTTATCGGCGATATACTATGCAGAGCCTTGGAGATTGTCGTATTTATTTGTTATAAAGTTTTTTTTGAATAAACGCTTTTGTATTAAAAATAATTTATAGATTTGTAAAAAAATATTTTATGAAGAAACAGTTACTTTTTTTAAGTATTGCCGTCTCTTCATTGATGTACTCGCAGAAAGTTATTTTCTCTCAGGACTTCAATGATACAAATAAGCTGGACGGCTGGGGGTTATTAGACCGAGATCGAGATGGAAACGATTGGGAAATTGCTTTTGGTAGTGATTATGCAGAGTCTTTAGGCTGGGACAATGAAGATGGAAATATGATCATTACATATGGATATCAACAATTTCCCGGTGTACAAGGACCTGTAGATCCTGATAATTTGATTTTAAGTCCGGCAATTGAAATTCCAGCAGAAGGGAAATCTACGCTTACATTTAAAATTGGAACGATTACTTCTCAGATAAGTGATATTAATTATCAGCTTTTCATTATTGAAGATGGGCAGCCTTTTTATCCTACCCTTACCCCTGTAGAACAAAAGAACTTTACGGGTATAGAGGGAGCTACAACATCATCTATAGACCTTTCTGCCTATAAAGGGAAAACAATAAGGATATTTTGGAGAATGTATGATTCTTTTGCTCAGTATTTGTTGCTTCTTGATGATGTGAAGATTACACACGAGGAAGGTAATATGGGAGTGGATGAAACTATGCTTAATGGCAACGGCATTAGTATCTATCCTAACCCTGTGAGTACTACCCTTAATATAAAAGGTATTAAAGGGGATTCCCAGTATTCGGTTTACAATGCTCAAGGAGAGCAAGTCCTAAGTGGTAGCAAGCAAGAAGAAATCAATGTAGAGAAATTGCCGCAAGGTGTTTATGTTCTTGTTGTAAAAGCTAATGATACTACGAAATCATTCAAATTCATCAAAAAATAAAAGCAATGAAAAAAATATATACATTACTTCTCGTACTCTTGTTTTCCGTATTCTATTCTCAATCTTATTGGAAAAGAGTCTCTGGGAAGAAAACATTTAGCCTTGGTGCTGAACAAACGCGTCCGGAGGATTTATACTATAGATTAGATGTTAAAGGAATGATGAATTCTTTAGAGTCTTCTAATACTTCCGTTAAAGAATCTTCTACAGGTAAAACCGAAAAACTTATAGAAGTACCTTTAATGAACGGGAAAATAGAAACCTTCAGAGTAATGAGTCTTCCTGTAATGGAGGGATCTCTTGCCCAAAAATACAAACTAATGTCTTTTACCGGAGTTTCTGTAAATGACCCTTATGTCACTATTAGAATGAGCTTGTCTCCTAATAAGTTCCAATCTACAATACTAAACAGGGGGACCTACGAGTTTATAGATGGTATAATGGGAGATAAAACCCTATATAGAGTTCATTATAAAACCAATAAAACGAAAGGAGATAAACCTTTTGAATGTACTACCGATGAAAATGAAGAGGCAAAGAAGAATATTAACAAGCTTTTCAAAAGAGGAAAAATATCGCCTTTAAATAAAATCTCTGCCGTATCTAAAGATTATATTGCCTCCGACACTATATACAGAACTTATAAAATAGCATTTTCTGTTACAGGGGAATATACGCAATTTTTTGGAGGAAAGGAAGCAGCATTGGAACAGATAAATGCTACGCTTACTCGTGTCAATAGTGTTTATGAAAAAGATTTGGCAATACATTTGGTAATGGTAGATGCACCTCAACTTATCTATGAAGATCCTGCGACAGACCCTTATTCAGATGCTAAAGATGGAGCTAGAGGAGCTTGGAATGCAGAGCTTCAAAAAACATTAACTGAAAAATTAGGCGAAGATAAATATGATTTAGGACATCTTTTAGGAGCTTCAGGAGGTGGAGGAAATGCGGGATGTATAGGCTGTGTATGTATAAGCCCTACCGTAAAAGAACCATTAGGAAAAGGTTCTGGATTTACTTCTCCGGCGAATCAAAAGCCTTATGGTGATGAGTTTGATATTGATTATGTAGCTCACGAAATAGGACATCAGCTTGGTGCAAATCATACATTTACCTATAGAATAGAAAGTACTTCAGCTCAAATAGAACCAGGATCTGGTAGTACTATTATGGGGTATGCTGGTATTACGGATTCTAATGTTCAGGAGCACTCAGATCCATACTTTTCTGTGGCAAGTTTACGTCAAATAAAAAACAACAAGAATATAGATAAATGTGGAACTTCCAGTACTATTAATGAAAATACCCCTCCAGTAATAGAAAAATTACCAAGCTATAGTATTCCTAAAGGAACAGCATTTGTCTTAAAAGCAAAGGCTACAGATGTAGAAAACGATCCACTTACTTATACTTGGGAAGAAAATGATTTGGCATATGATAAAATCACAAATGTTTCTGATCAAGAGCTGTATGGTCCAAACTTTAGATCTATTTTACCTTCTAATAATCCGGTAAGATATTTCCCAGCTTTGGAATCTGTTATGGATGGAAAATTAGTAAACATAGATGGCTGGGAAACGGTATCCAATGTCGCTCGTGATATGAAATTTTCCGTAGTGGTAAGGGATAATAATCCAGACCCGTCTAAACAGCAAATGTCTTATGCTACTCAGAAAATATCTGTAAAAGAAGATGGTCCGTTTGCTGTAACCAACAAATATATGGCTTACACATCAGACAATAAGATAACATGGGATGTTGCTAATACTAATAATTCGCCTTACAATGTCGCTAATGTAAAAATAGATTATACTACTGATAAAGGGAAAACATGGACAACCATTGTGGAAAGTACACCGAATAACGGTAGCTATGATTATAATTTCCCGGAAGACAAAATATCTGAAAATGTTCAAGTAAGAGTATCTTCAATAGGTAATGTTTTCTATGCTGTAAGTACTCCTCTGGAAGTCGTAAAACCGAAAGAATGTGATGGCAATGCACCTAAAGTATTTGTAGAAGTAAATGATGCTGGAAACCTTGTAATCACTTGGCAAAAGGGTAAAGCGGAATCCTATGTTATCAGATATAAATTAAAATCTGATAGTGAATGGACAGAAATAACACCTGTAAGCAACGATGAAAATACTTATATGATTAGTGGGTTGAAAGACAGCGTACCTTATGAAGTACAATTGGCTGAAGTTTGTTCAGATGGTACTCAAGGGGCGTTTTCAGAATCAAAAGAGTTCACAATCCTTCCTTTTGTTTATTGTGACTTGGCTGCTAACAGTACGGAGTTTGAATATATCTCTAATGTCAAAATCATAGACAGTGATGGTAATATTATTTTAGATAATACTTCTAGCAATAATAATAAAGGATACAATACTTATACTACTGATGATTCTAAATTAGTAGCCCTTAAGAAAGGTTCTAAGGATAACAAAATAAGCATCACTATCTCTTATCCTGGGGAAGAAGATTATTACGAAACATTAAGTGCTTGGATAGATTTTAACGGAGATGGTGTAATGAGTGAAGACGAGAGAATCGTAGAATCTTTCATTCCGGATCCTTCTAATGGAAATGTTAAAACTGTAATAGAAACATACAAATTCGATGTTCCGGATAACAGCTATATAGGAAAGAGAGGTTTAAGACTCCGAGTGGCACTAAAAGTAGGGCCTTCTATCCACTCTGTTTCGTCGTCATCTTGCGATGGAGCACTCAAAGGTTCTCTATATACTACAAGTCTTTATAGATATGGAGAAGTAGAGGATTACAAAGTGAATATCGAAAAGTAAATCTTTATTTTACGAGATAATACTTAATAATAGTATTCTGAAAGGGGAGAATTCCTATTCGGAATACTATTTTTTTTAGCATTAAATCAAGAAAAAAGAATGCCTGACTTACCTCTTAATTTCTTATGGAATAAACAGTTCAGAATTAGATATTTACTTCAAGTCCATCGAAAGCCAAGTGTATAGGTGCAGGAAGCGAGGCTTCTACCTGCCGATGAAATCCCAGTTCGTAGCTGATGTGGGTAAGATATGATTTTTGGGGTGAGAGTTCTTTCATTAGTTCTATTATTTCTGGGAGAATATAATGCGAATGATGCGGTTTCTCTGCTCTTAGACAATTGATAACCAATAAATCCATATTCTTGATTTTTTCTTTCTCTTCGTCAGCGATTTTGCTTGCATCGGTGATATAGGCTAATTTGTCATTGATTTTATATCCTAAAATAGGGAGTTTTCCGTGCATTACTTTTATCGGCTCTATCGTGTTTTGTCCTATCTGGAAAGGTTTATCCTCTATAATGTTAATGCAGAATGTAGGAGCTCCGGGATAGGGATTTTCCGAAAAGGCATAAGGAAATTTGGTTTTAATGGCATCAGCTACTCTGCTTTGGCAGTAGATAGGCATTGAGTTTTCTTTTCGGAAAATGATGGGGCGGGTATCGTCCAGACCGATGATATGGTCGTTATGCTCGTGGGTGATAAGGACGGCATCCACATTTTTTTCATTATTAAGGAGCATCTGCATACGAAAATCCGGACCACAGTCAATTAAAATTTTTTTATGGTCGTCTGTGGTAATGATTGCTGATGTCCTAAGTCTTTTATCCTTAGGGTCTTCGGATAGACAAACAGGGTGTGAGGAGCCGATTACGGGAATGCCTTGAGAGGTTCCTGTCCCTAAAAATTTAATCTTCATTTTTCAGTTTTCAATCTTTTTGGTAAATTTACAAAAATTTCAATAAGATGCAGGATGTAATGAGAATTTTATCCCCAAAGCAAAAAGCTTTGGCTATCAATCTGGACCCCCATATCTATGGTACTTTTGCAGAAATAGGAGCAGGACAGGAAACGGTACGCCATTTTTTTCGTGCCGGCGGATCTTCGCATACTATTGCAAAGGCAATGTCTGCATATGATAAAGATGTGAGTAATGCCATCTATGGGAAGGAAGAAAAAAATAGGTTTGTGACCCAAAACAGGCTTAAAAAGATGCTTAAACATGAGGTAAGCCTTATAGAAGAGCGTCTGGATAATACGGATACCCCCCATCGTAAATATTTTTCTTATGCGAATACAGTGGCTACTATTAACTATGATAAAACATTCAAGGGGCATGGCTGGGTAGGACTGATGTTTCAGCATGAAGCAAATGCAGAGTATAGTGAGGTTATCCTTCATATTTGCTTCAAAGAAAATGATTCTACACTTCAGCAAGAATCTTTGGGAAAGCTAGGGGTAAATCTTATTTATGGGGCTTTCTATCATTCTGATAATCCAAGGCGGCTTATCAGAAGCCTTTATGATGATATCGCTATTGATAAGATAGAGATTGATATGATAGATTTCCAAGGTCCGGCATTTGAGTATGTAGATAATAGGTTGATGAGTCTTCAGCTGGTAAAGAAAGGAATGACGGAGGCGGTTATCTTCAATTCTGAGGGTAAGAATATGCTGCCGGCGGATATTCTTTACAAAAAAAATGTATTCGCTGTACGGGGAAGTTTCAGACCTGTTACTCTGGTTAATATAGATATGTTTGAAAACGGTTTGGACCTATTTATGAAAGATGCGGAAAGTACACCAGAGGATACGGTGGTTATTTTTGAAATCACGACTTCCAATCTTAGTGCAAAAGGTAAAATAGACGAAAGGGATTTTTTGGATAGGGTAGATGTATTGGCAAAATTGGGCTATACAGTGATGATTTCCAACTTCTCTGAATATTACAGATTGGTAGATTATTTCTTTAATTATAACATCAAGAAACTGGGGATAGGTATGGGGGTTAATAATTTGTTGATGGTCTTTGATGAAACTTATTATAAGAACCTTCCGGGGGGAATATTGGAGGCGTTTGGGAAATTCTTTAGGAATGATATGAGGGTGTATCTCTACCCATACAAAGATCCTGAAACTTCGGAATTTCTTGATTCTGAAAATCTTAAAGTAAATGAAAATCTTAAAGAATTGTACAAATACTTCAAACTGAATGATAGAATAGTGGATATCGTAAATCACAATCCTGCGTATTCAGAAATCTATTCGAGGGATATCCTTTCTAAAATAGTAAGATGTGAAAATGGGTGGGAAAACCAAGTGCCTGAGGGAGTTGCAGATATTATCAAAGAAAGAGGAATGTTTGGTTATAAAAAATCTATAGACTTATTGTAAAAAATATGAAAGAACTTAAGAATAAAATATCAACGATAATACATAGCTCCCAAAATCAAAATACGGAGGCTAAACTTCAGAAAATATGTCAGCTTTTGGACGAAGAAATTTCTTATTATAACTGGACGGGGTTCTATTTCCGAAATGGAGATAAGGAAGAACTTGTTTTAGGTCCTTATGTAGGGGCAGAGACAGACCATACTGTAATTCCTTTCGGGAAAGGTATTTGTGGTCAGGTAGCAGTATCCAACGAAACTTTTGTAGTGCCTGATGTTTCGGAGCAAGACAATTACCTCTCTTGTTCCATTGCTACAAAAGCAGAAATCGTGGTGCCTATTATCAAAGATGGAAAAAATATCGGACAGATAGATATTGATTCTCATAGCCTTAATCCTTTTACAGAGGAGGATAGACAGCTGTTGGAATGGATTTGTGCCGAAGTAGCAAAAATACTGTAAGAGCTAAATAAAAAGAGGAAATGCCTGTCATCACACTTACTTCAGATTATGGATTGACAGACCACAGAGTGGCTTCTATCAAAGGGCGTATATTGTCTTTGGATATAGAAGCCAAAGTCGTGGATGTTACGCATAATATAAAGCCTTATGATATTAAACAGGCGGCATATATCGTGAGAAATGCGTATCATTATTTCCCAAAAGGCTCGGTGCATATCATTTTTGTGGATAGTTTTTATCACAAAGATCGGAAGTTAATTCTTTATCAAGCAGACGGACATTACTTTATAGCGGCGGATAATGGTATTTTGGGGCTTATATTTTACGATATTGTTCCCGAGAAGATTTTTGAGATTACCGTTAATAATCGTTTTGATGATGAAGTGAAATTTACAGGTACGGATATTTTTGTTCCTGCGGCGGTCCACTTGCACAAAGGAGGTCTTCCTGAGGTAATAGGGCGTCCATACAAAGAGCCGAAGGAAGTTTCTGCAATGAGACCGGTCTATAACGAAACAGGAAAAATGATTATAGGAAAAGTGATTTATATTGATAATTTTGACAATGCCGTTACCAATATCAGCCGTAATTTTTTTGAAAAAATAAAGATTCCTTTCTCTCGGTTTTGTATCAAGTCTCGGGGGTATAAAATTACAGAAATTTATAATCACTATACCGAAATGATTTCTGACTGGAGTGAAGAGAAAAAATATCAAGGAAATAAAGCCTACGGTATATTCAATGATGAAAATCTTATAGAGATAGCCATCTACAAAAGCGATGGAAATAGCGGTGCCAATAATTTATTGGGGCTACATATAGAAGAAACGGTTTATATTGAATTTTATAATGATTGATTATGGACTATCTTATCATAAAATCATTACACATAATCTTTGTAGTCAGCTATTTTGCAGGAGTGTTTTATTTGGTAAGGCTTTTTGTTTATTATAAGGATACAGATATCTGTGAGGAGCCTAAAAAAACAATATTAAGGGAGCAATATCTCTTTATGATAAGGCGTTTGTGGAATATCATTACACTTCCGGCAGGCGTTCTTATGTTTATGTTTGGTGTAGCAATGATTACTTTGAATCCAGCTTTGCTAAAGATGCCTTGGTTTCATCTTAAGTTAACTTTTTTACTCGGATTGGGGGCATATCATTATTGGTGCTGGAAGAAAATTTTAGAGCTTAAAGCATTATGTGGTAGAGATTTACCATTGAGTAATATTAAACTAAGACAGGCTAATGAGATAGCTACTTTTATTTTGTTTTTAGTAGTCTTTACGGTAATTCTCAAAGGGTTGGCACTAATGTATTGGTGGCAATTGATTGTAGGATTTATCGTTATTGTAACAGTCATTATGCTGACGGTAAAGATGGTTAATAAAAATAAAAAATAACAACGGATTTATTTATAAAAAATGATTTCTATACTGAAAAAAGAACTTTGGTCGTACTTAGGGAATTGGGGCATATGGGTGATTATCGCGGCATTTAGCTTAATTAGTTCCTTGTTTCTTTTCTTTTTTGATAATGATTTTAATATTTTCGAGATAGGTACGGCATCTTTACAGAGTTTTTTCTTTTTGGCACCGTGGTTGCTTCTATTTATTATGCCGGCACTTGCGATGAAGACTTTAGCCGAGGAGCAGCAGTCCGGTACGCTGCAATGGCTGTTTTCACAGCCCGTAAAGACTTCGCAGATTGTTTTAGGTAAATATTTGTCGGTATGTATTATGGGGTTGTTTTGTTTGGTTCCTACCTTCGTTTACCTCTATACGATAGACACGCTGGGGGTAGTTCGGGGGAGTATAGATTTTGGAATGACATTGGGAAGCTATTTCGGACTGATAGTATTGATATGCAGCTATTCTGCAATAGGCATTTTTGCATCGTCTTTTGCTTCTAATCAAATTACGGCTTATCTCTTTGGTGTATTTATCAATTTTATTTTGTTCTATGGTATCCCTCAGTTGGCAAGTTACAAGCTGTTAGGCAGTGCGGACTATATCTTAGAAAATATAGGGTTTTATTACCACTTCAATGCCTTTACCATAGGGTTGATAGACACTCGAGATGTTTGCTATTTTCTACTCGTTATTTTGATTAGTTTAATTTTCGCTAATTTTTTCATTAACAAAAAGAAATAATCTTCTGATGAATACCTTCCTCAAACATAAAATTCTTTATATCGTACTTGGTCTTTTCCTTATCGTAGGTACATTGGGACTGTTCAGGAAAAGATTTGACCTCACTCAGGAGCATCGTTATACGCTATCGGACGCCTCTGTACGGATTCTTAAATCAATAAAAAAGCCATTAAAAATAGAAGTCTATTTGGATGGTGATTTTCCTGCGTCATTCAAACAGTTACAGAACGAAACCCGTTTTATGCTGGAGGAGTTTAAGGATATTAATAATAATATTGATTACAAATTTATAGATCCTATTGCTACAAAAATCTCTAAAGATACGCTGGTGGCAATGGGGATGCAGCCTTCTATTTTACCGAATGTGAAGGATGGAAAAATTTCAGAAATAGTGATTTTCCCGTATGCAGCTATTAAGTACAACGGCTACGGCATTTCTGTTCCTTTGGTTGTACAGCAGATGGGGCTGGATGCAGACAATCAGATAAATAAATCTATAGAAAGTTTGGAATATAGTCTTATTACTAATATAAAATCTATTACCGAGAATCGTAAAAAAAATATCGGAATTTTGGTTAATCAAGATGAACTGCAACCGACGGAGTTTCAGGGATTTATGGATATGGCTTTGGAGAATTATAATGCAGGACCTATTATTCCAACGAATGGCAAAACGCTATCTATGGCAGATGTACCAAAACTGAAACAGATGAACGCCCTGGTCATAGCGAAGCCAAGAAAACCTTTTACCGATGAGGAAAAACTTATTTTGGACCAATATATAATGAATGGAGGTAAAACCCTCTGGATGATAGATGCGGTAAATGCGGAAATGGATACGCTCTTTCAGTCCAAAAAAATTATGGCGTATTCTATGGATATTAATATGACGGATTTCTTTTTTAATTTTGGCATAAGAATTACCCCTGCCTTAGTAAAAGATTTTAAGAAAACTGCTTTGAAAAGGCTGAGTGTCGGAGAGATACAAGGGAATCCCCAGTACAAAAACTTTTTGTGGCCTTATTTTCCTTTGGGAATAGCCGATGATGATAATCCTATTACCAAAAATATAAATCCTGTAAAATTTGAATTTCCCACTTCTATTGATACCTTAGGCAGAGCTAATATAAAAACTGAAATCCTCTTCCAGTCAAGCGACAGAACGACCGAAAAGGCAGTGCCCAACTATGTTTCGCTTAATGAAATCGTGAATGCAGATTCTTTAGGGGTGATGGAGCGCCCTACGCGTCCGAAGATATTTGCCGTAGCTCTTAGTGGAAAATTTCAGTCGGGGTATGTGAGTAGGGTAGAGCGGGAGTCTTATCCCGATTTTCACTCGCAAAGTTCTAAAAACAAAATGATAATAGTGGCAGATGGCGATGTGGGGAGGAATGCTGTACTAAGAGGTAAGGCGTTGCCGTTAGGTGTCGATTTGCTTACCAATCAGCAGTATGGCAATGCACAATTTCTAAGGAATGGATTGGATTGGCTTTTAGATGATGATAATTTAACATTATTGAGAAATAGAACCATCGAAGCTCGTTTATTGGATAGGCAGCGTATAGCAGAGGAAAAGAATTATTGGCAGTGGTTTAATCTTCTTTTACCGTTATTCCTTGTAGGAGGATTTACGGGGATATTCTTCTGGTGGCGGCGGAGGAAATTCAGCTGATAGGGGGTTCTTCCATATTTTTGACGGCATCTTGGTATTTCCATCTGCGGTGGCTCCATAGCCAATTGGAAGGGGCTTTTCGTATGGTGTTTTCTAAAAGTCTGTGGAATTTTTTGACCACTTCATATTGCTCGAAGTAGTCGTTGTCAGGATAAATTCTTTGGTAAGTTACTTGGTAATGTCCTCGTTTTACTTTCTTCATTTCGCAAAAGATGAAAACCAAATCCATTTTTGTAGAAAGCCTGTCGTATCCTATAAAAGCAGGTGTTTTTTGGTTGAGAAAATTTAGTCCGTAGTGTATGTCTAATACATAAGGGGATTGGTCTGCAATGAACATATAGGCGGCATCTCCGTCGTTAGGCGTTTTTACCATATGCCTTACTACCTGGTGGGCTTCTATGGGGGTGTTGCCAAATCTACTTCTCATAGATTTTATTTTTTCTTCCCAAGAAGAATTTTGTATTTTACGGTAGATAGGGAAACATTTAGACTGAGGTAGTACTGTTGCTAAGGCATTGATCCACTCCCAATTGAAAATATGTCCGGCAAGCATTATTACATTTTTTCCTTCAGCTTTGGCTTCCGAAAACAAATGTTGGTTAAGGTGCTGCACCCGTATTTTTAGCTCTGTATCAGATATCGTGAAAGATTTAAGCGTTTCTACAATGTAATCCGAAAAATTTTTATAAAATGCTTTTTGAATGCTTTTTAGTTCTTGTTTAGTTTTGTTCGGAAAAGAATTTTTTAGATTTTTCATAACCACTTTTTTACGATATCCGGATACATAGTAGAGCAACACAAAAATAATATCCGAAAATACATAAAGTACTCTAAGGGGAGCCTTAGAGAAAGATAAAAGCAGGAAAAATAAAATCTTGTTGAGTCCTTTCATTAAGCTTTAGATATATGCAAAAGTACTATATTTTTGTGTAAAAAATTTAAAAAAAATGACTACCAATATCTGATAGTCATTTGTTCTTTTATATGCTGGAATATTATTTTTTTAATAAATCTCTAATTTCCATAAGAAGTTTTTCCTCGTTGCTTGGTCCTGCCGGTGGAGTCGGTGCTTCTTCTTTCTTAGCTTTATTAGCTATTTTTATCAGTATAAATAAGACTAAAGTAATACATAAGAAGTTAATCACTGCAGAAACAAAGTTTCCATAGGCAATACCATGCCAATTAAGTTTTGCGATATTATCTGCACCTACAGCATTAAGTACAGGATTAAGTAAAACCGGAGTAATGATATCCTTGACCAAAGAATCTATAATTTTTCCAAATGCACCTCCGATAATCACTGCTACTGCAAGATCTATAACATTGCCTTTAAAGGCAAATTCTTTAAATTCTTTAACGAATCCCATGTTTTATATTTTTGATTATTCTTGACAAAGGTAATGGAAAAAATATTATTTATGATATTTATCAACTACAATTTCAAAATATTTGGGGTCGTAGAGTCCTTTCATAGAGTAAAAAATCTTTTTTCTTTCAGAGTTTTCTTTTGGAGTTTTGGCTATATGTAGATCATTATCAAATATTTGCCATACGAGTTCTGTACAATAGAGCTGAGAAGCGTCGTCATATTTCCCACTATGGTCAAAGGGGATTTTTTTTCTTAAATAATACTTTGCTCTTTCTACGATTTGGCTTCTTTGGGTATTTGTAATATTGGGGGCAGATACGACAAGAATTTTGTCAGGCTGAGAGTACTCTAAGAAATCAGATAGAAGTTGCTCTTGCACCCCGTCTATAGGGCTTACATCACTTGATAGGGAATGTATTACATACCATTGATTCTGCTTTCGGTAGAGAATACCGGAGTGGGTAACATCGTAAGAGCCATTATTCAGATTTTGGGCGATGATATTACTAATATAGCCATAGCCTCGTCTTAAAATAACATCACCATCTTTTAATTTTGAAATATCCTTGGATGATAATCTACAGATATGCTTTTCTGATTTTACATATTTTTCTTCTTGGTTTTTGTCGAACCAAAAAAAGCCTTTCCATAGGATGAAAATAAAAATACCCAAAACTATTGGGATAATCAAAATCCGCTTTATGCCTTTGAGTATTTTCATAAGTTCATATTTTAATTTTGTGGATTAGGACATTGTATCTTTATTTTTTTCTTTTTCTTCTTTGCTCATAGAGACTTTCCACTCACCATCTATTTTTTTCAATTGAAGTGTACTTTCTTTTGCATTGGCAGTTGTTTTATAATAGACCACCGCTTCGTCTTTATTTTTACCTTTTAGTTCGGTTTTTACAAATATGAATTCTTCTTTCTTTTTCTTTTCTTCTTTTAACTTTTCTTTGATTTTTTCTTCTCCGCCGGACATTGTGATGACCATATCCAGCATCTGTCCGGTTGTTTTGTCACAATACTTTTTGGCTTCGGTAAAGTTACCGCTATTCATATTCTCGAAGAAATTTTTAGCCGCATCCTCCGGCTTGTCACTTGAACACGAAATTAGCGAAATCATAGCAAATGCTACAAACAATAGTGATAATACTTTTTTCATAATGTAAATATTTAAGTTAGTTAAAGTTTAGAATTTTCTTCTGGGGTAATGGTGAATTTTTTAGACAAAAACATAATAACCATTCCCGCTATCATAAAAGGAATAGAGAGTACTTGCCCGGTATTCAGTCCGTCGGTATGAATAAATTCGTTGCCTTGAGGGGCTTTCCAAAACTCTACTACAAGCCTAATTCCCCATAGAATCACAAAAAATAATCCAAAAATCCAGCCTTGTTGGTATTTCTTGTTTGTTTTACGGTAGATAGTCCATAGTATAAGGAATAGAATGAAGTAACTTACGGACTCAAATAACTGTGCTGGATAGCGTGGTACTATAGGTCCATATTCTAAGCTTTGCTGGGGAAAAAGTATAGCGAAAGGTGAGTCTGCCGGGGCCGGTTTTCCAACGATTTCGGAATTAAAAAAGTTTCCAATCCTAACGAATGTGCCACCCAATGCAACGACAATCGCCAGACGATCATAGACCCAAAAAGGATTTTTCTTAATGATTTTCAGACTATAATAAAGTGTAGTGAATATAAGCCCAATAGTAGCACCGTGGCTGGCTAAACCAGAAAAGCCGGTAAATTCAAAAGTGGGGTTGGTTCTTATGGGTAAAAATACAGACCAAAAATCTTGCTTGAAAAGCTCCGGCTGGTAGAAAATAACATGCCCTAATCGTGCTCCAAATATCGTCCCCACTAGTGTCCATGTGAAAAGAGGCTCTAAGTATTTTTCATTAACACTATCTCTGTCAAATATTTTTTTCATCACATAATAGCCCAGACCAAAGGCTATCACAAACATCAAACTGTAATAGTGCAGAGTGAAAAAGCCTAAGCTAAGATCTTTGGATGGATCCCAAGTGATGTACAATTCGTGTAGATTCATTTTTTATAATTTATTTTTGGTATCAATTTTTTTTATTTGGTACGGGGTCATATCCGCTGCCGCCCCAAGGATGGCATCTGGAAATTCTTTTTATGCCCAGCCACATACCCTTTATCAGCCCATATTCTCGCAATGCTTGCAAGGTGTACTGAGAGCATGTAGGCGTATAGCGGCAGTTTTTTCCCAGCCACGGCGATATAGCGTATTGATAAAACTTTATCATAGCTATTGCAGGAGCTGTTATAATTCTATTTATATTCATAACATAACTATGCAAATATAAATTAAAAAACAATAGGTATCAAAACAACTTTTAGAATGATAGGTCATTTAATGCAGTCTTGTTTTAGGGATTAAAAACACTATTCTTTTACAATTGTTTTAGGAATAGTAAATTCTTTCAAGGCTTGTAGAGACAGTTCTGTTCCGTATCCCGAGCGTTTGGCACCACCAAAAGGCAGGTTAGGGTCAGATTTAGTCATTGAGTTGATAGCCACGGTGCCGGAGTCCAGTCGTTCCGCAAAATACATCGCTTTCTCGGAGTTTTTCGTCCATACCGCATTGCCTAGTCCATAGGGGATATCATTAGCCAGAGATAGGGCATCATCGTCGCTTTCTGCAATCAGAACCAATCCAAGCGGTCCGAAGATTTCTTCGCTCAATATCGGATGATCTTTTTCTACTAAAACCAATCCGGGAATAAATTCATTATCCGAAACCCTTTCCAGCGGGATTAAGATTTCAGCTCCGCCGTCTATTGTTTTTTGATATTGGTTTTCCAACTCGTCTGCCAGGTCTTTCCTTGCCATACCGGATAGTGTAGTACTCTTGTTCCATGGGTTTTCGGGTTGGTACTTCCGATATTCATCTATAAACAAATTCAAAAAAGAGTCCTTTATGTTTTTATGAATGATAAATCTTTTTGCGGCCACGCAAGTTTGCCCACAATTTTGTAATCTCGCGAAAGCTCCTATTTTGGCTGCTTTTTGCAAATCAGCATCTTCCAAAACAATGTATGCATCACTTCCGCCAAGCTCCAGGACGGATTTTTTTATACTCTTACCTGCAATGGAAGCCACCATAGCTCCAGCCTCTTCGCTGCCAGTGAGACTTACTCCTTTTACGATAGGATGCTCTATAATTTCCTTGATTTCGGAGTGCCCTAATTCAAAATTTTGAAAAATGCCTTTTGGGAAACCTGCTTTTGTGAATGCTTCTTCGATGGCTCTACCCGTACCGAAACAAATGCTTGCATGCTTCATTACGACAGTGTTACCAGCCAATATAGTTGGCGTAGCAAATCTTAGAACTTGCCAAAAAGGATAGTTCCAAGGCATTACCCCGAGTATAACTCCCATAGGAGTATGGTGAATCTCACTGATGTTAAAATTGGTTTTTATCTTTTCCGGAGCTAAAATGTTTTCTGCTTTGGCATAGAAATTCACCATCATCGCACACTTTTCTACTTCTGCGATGGATTGAGATATCGGTTTATTCATCTCAGAAGTAATTATTTCGGCATAGATTTCTTTGTTTTCCAGTAGGATATCAGAAAGTTTTTTGAATAGATTTTGTTTTTTCTCAAAAGTTATAAATCGCCATTCTTGATAGCTTTTTTGGGCTAAAGACAATTTGTCTTGAATTAGATTTTGCATTGTATATTATTTATTTACTTTATATCATTAAATCATAAACCATTCGTTTACGAGGCTGGCAGCGAGCCTTGCTGTGCGATTTGCTATATCGTATTTGGGATTTACTTCTGCTACATCCATTGCTAAGAGTTTTTCATTTTTAAGGATATGTTTGAAAAACAATAAGAAAGGTGTATCGGCAAAAATTCCGTTGTAAGCTACAGCACTCACTCCCGGTGCTATACCGGCATTGAATACATCCATACAAATGGTGAGATAGAGTATATCTACTTCTTCCGATAGGGTGTTAATAGCTTCGTATATTTTGGGAAGATTTTCAAAAAAGAGTCCTTCCGAAAGTATGTATTTCATACCTAATCTGTGGGCATCATCAAAGAGCTTCAGTGTATTGCTGTTTCGCTGTATTCCAATGTGCAGAGAGTGTATTTCGCCTTCTTCCGCAATCTGGTAAAATCCTGTTCCGGAGGAAGAGAGATGGTTTTCGGGCTCTCGGTTATCAAAGTGGGCATCGATATTGATGACGCCTATTTTTTGGTTTGGAAAGGCTTTTCTAATTCCGGAGTAGTGTGCAAAAGTAACCTCGTGGCCGCCACCTAAGACAATAGACTTAGCTTTAGAAGATAAGGCTAAAGAAACTTTTCCTGCCAGATTTGCTTGGCTTTGTTCCAAATTTCCGTCTTCGCAGTAAATATTTCCAAAGTCCAACAGCCTGAAATTAGGTGTAACCACAGGGAAATTAGACATATTTTTTCTAATGATGTCAGGTGCGTCTTTAGCTCCTATTCTGCCTTTATTTCGCCTTACGCCTTCATCTACTGCAAAACCGTGAAGGACAAAATCGTTGGGAGCAATAGCTTGATAATCCTCTGCAATGATTACTTTTTGGAACAGTCTGTGGTATAAGGGGCTGTCGCCGTCGTAGCGGCCTTGCCATATTTCGTTCATTTTTATTACTTTTATTTTGGTTAATCTAAAAAATACCCCAGTATGTTAGGGGTATCTTGTGATTATTTTGTTTTGGGCGGATAGTTGCCCAATATCTGAGAAATAATTTCAGGAATTTGTTTTTGCTTAGATTTAGGAGAATCTACATTGATGCCGTCGCCGATACCTTGCCAAACGAGTTTGTTAGTCTTGGCATCTATCAAATCTACGGTGAGTTTCCCGGAATTGTAACTTTGAGTCCAAGCAGTACCCATACCAAATCCCCATGGGCTATACCAAGGTCTCCAATCCCAGCCGAAAGAGTATCTTGGCTGTAGGTCTTGTACGGTTTTGTGCGAAGCGGTTATATTTACAATTAAGTCCGAGGAAGCGGATACACTAAGCCCTTTCTCGGTAAGCGTTTTTGTGATATTGTCTATAACCCTTTGCTTATCTATATCGTTAAGTTTCAAGTGGTCCGTTCTAATTTCAAAAGTTTTGTACTGTGCGAAATTAGTAGATTTTAGATAATCCGTACTGACATTGAAGGAATTGCACGATACCACTAAGCCGAGTATCAGAAATAAAGGGAGTAAAAAAACATACTTTTTCATATTCTTATTTTTAAATTTTATAACTTTCACAATGAAAAAATTATTCCAAATTTAATTGAGCCTGATATCTTTTGGTGCATTAGCCCAAATCAAAAAATCATCGCCTAAATTTTGCATAATGAATTTCCATAAAGTATCATCATAACTTGCAGTATAGTCGATAGCAGAACTCTGTGCTTCTTGCCAAAAGCGGTGTGATATTTCGTTGTCTAATTGATTTTTAGTCCAGCCCGAATAGCCGGAAAAAACTTTAATGTCATCTATTGTTATTTTGTTTTCAAAAATTTTGTTGACCACTTCTTCGGCATCATTGGTAAAGTAGTATTGGCGGTCTATTTTTTCGCCTAAGATTTCTTGATGGCTTTTTATGATGAATAACAATCTGTTCGGCTCTACGGGGCCGCCTTCATAGACTTTTATATCCACTCCGAATACCTCTCTAAAACGCTTGGAGAGTATTTCGTTTTTTTTGTTAATGATAAGTCCCATAGCCCCCTCTTCATTATGTTCAATGATAAGGACTACTGAACGTGAAAATATATCCCCCGAAATATTGGGAGTAGAAATTAAAATTTTACCTTTGTAAGAAATATTCATATTCAAAAGTATAAAAAAAATGGAAAACTTACACGATAAAAGAAAAATTTATGATAAAGATGCTCTACTGGAGAGCCAAATCAAGGAAAATCCGATAGAGCAGTTTCGGGATTGGTTCTTGGAAGCGGAGGAGCATTCTATGATTTCTGAAGCCAATGCGATGAGTATTTCCACTATGGAAAGCGACCAATGCCCCAGAACGAGGATGGTACTGCTGAAAGCCTACACCTGGGAGGGCTTTATCTTCTACACAAACTATATGAGTAGGAAGGGGAGAGCTATAGAGGTTAATTCCAAAGCTTGTTTGCATTTTTTTTGGCCGCCTTTGGAACGGCAAATTATCATTAAAGCAGATTTGGAAAAACTTCCGGAAAATTTAAGCGACGGCTATTTTTCTTCCCGTCCCAGAGGCAGCCAGCTGGGGGCAGTCGTATCGCCTCAGAGCGAAGTCATTCCCGATAGAACTTTTTTGGAGGAAAAATTACATTTGTTGGAACAAGAGTTTGAGGGGAAAGAAGTACCGAGACCCAAGCACTGGGGAGGCTACATAGCGAAGCCCTATGAGATAGAGTTTTGGCAGGGGCGTCCCAGCCGTCTGCACGATAGGATTTTATATACACTAAACGAAAACTACGACTGGGAGATAGTCCGCCTTGCTCCTTAGGGAAATATGTGGTAGAAAAAATAATAGATAGTATAATTCTATAACTATATGTATATCATTTTATTTCCAAAGTATAAGATCTAAAAATAACAAATGGAAGGAGAATAATTGTAGTAAAGTATTTAACGGCGACAGTATTGTAAATGCAATTGTACTATTATTAAACTTATTGAAACACCAAATTATTATAGGAAAAATATTTTTTAAAATAATAAAAATATGCCAGACCAAAAGAGCGTAAATGAACTGTCTTCAATCCTATTTTTATTCAAAATTATAAGAAATATTAACTTTAGTCAATCTAAGAATAGATGTGGGTGGTACTATTCTGTATAGATATATGCTAAATTTATTAACTATGAATACAGCAGAAAAATATATTCAAGGGCTTAAGTCTGCCTATCTTAGGAATAATGGTAAAGAAGCTTGGTCTCATTTTGAAAAAATTGTATACGGAGCGAGAAAAGAAGATTTAGATAAATTCAAAAAAATATATCCTAAAATTCCTAATACCTTGTTGCAATTATTAGAGTGTGTCGATGGAACCTATTGGAGAGAGTATATGGGAGAGGAACTTACTTTATTTTTTCTTGGCTCTGACATTAAGGGGGATCCTTATTATTTATTATCTTCTGAACAAATTATCGAAAATCAAGAGATAGCGAAAAAATACTATTCTGATTTCATTGAAAGAAAGTATGACGAGGCTGAAATAGATGAAAAAATAACAGATAATGCTGATTCTATACGATGGCTGCATTTTTCAGATTGTATGAATAACGGCGGGACCTCCCAGTTATTTATAGATTTTTGTCCGTCTGAAAGAGGAAAAGTAGGGCAAATAATTAGGTTTTTACACGATCCTGATGAGTTTAAAGTAATAGCAGATAGTTTCGATGAATACTTGGAAAAGATAATAGAGAGAAGATATAATTTTATTAGTAAAGATATTATGGAGTTCTAAGCATATAAAAATTAATGAAATGAAAATTAGAGAAGTTAAGTATCTAATCCGTCATCTGAATTTTCAAGAATACTTTTAATATTTTAGAATTCGGATTGTTATTTAATGGAAGGGGGTAAGATAAAACCCCATTAAAAAAAACAAAAATAGGTTCTTTTAATGAGGTTTTAATTCTAAATATATAGGAGAGAGATTATCCTATTTCTATTCCGTTTTCTACCTTGTCTTCAGGGGTTACGAAAGAGAGTTTGCCGTCTGGCTTGGTGGTTAGGAGTAGCATTCCTTGGCTTTCTATGCCTCGTATTTTTCTCGGAGCAAGGTTAAGGAGTATCATCACCTGTTTGCCTACGCATTCTTCCGGAGAAAAGCTCTCCGCGATACCCGATACTACAGTTCTTACATCTACGCCTGTATCCACTTTTAGTTTCAGTAGTTTGTCGGCTTTCTCTACTTTTTCGGCCTCCAATATGGTGGCGGTTCTTAGATCGAGCTTAGTAAAGTCGTCAAACGAAATTTCCTCTTTCATAGGTTTTGCATTAGGGTTTGTTTTCTTATTATTTGCTTTTGTATCTTCTAATTTTTGGATTTGAGCATCAATTACGCAGTCTTCTATTTTTGAGAATAGCAGCGTTGCTTCATTTATGCGGTGTCCGGCAGGGATTAGCACTTCGGAAATGTTGTTCCAATTGGCTTTCTCTACATTGAATATTGCCAGTAATTTTTCCGAGCTAAACGGCATAAAAGGTTCGCACATCTGTGCCAAAGCAACGGCTATCTGTGCACCGATAAAGAGCGTCTGAACCGTTTTTTCGGGATCTGTTTTTATGCTTTTCCATGGCTCTTCTGTTTGTAAAAACTGATTTCCAAATCGTGCCAAGTTCATCAATGCGCTTAGTGCATTTCTAAACTCAAAATTATCCAAATATTGATGAATTTCTGCTGCTGTTTTGGTGATTTCTTTGAGCTGTTCTGTCTCTTTATTGCCTTCTGGTACTATGCCGCCGTAGTACTTGTGTATCAGTACGGCTACGCGATTGATGAAATTACCGAAAATTCCTACCAGTTCGGAATTATTTTTAGTCTGAAACTCTTTCCAAGTAAAGTTGTTATCCTTGGTTTCCGGAGCGGAAGAGAGTAGGGCATAGCGCAAAACATCTTGCTGTCCCGGGAAATCCTTTACATATTCATGTGCCCATACTGCCCAATTGCGAGAGGTGGATATTTTATCATTTTCAAGGTTAAGAAACTCAAATGCCGGAACATTCTTTGGCATTATAAAGTCTCCGTGCGCCTTCATCATTGCAGGGAAAATGATGCAATGAAAAACGATATTGTCTTTACCTATAAAATGGATTAAATCTGTATTTTCATTTTGCCAGAAGTCTTCCCAATTTTTACCATTTTTCGCTGCCCATTCTTTTGTGAACGAAATATAGCCTATCGGTGCATCGAACCAAACATACAGCACTTTGCCCTCTGCATCGGGAAGTGGTACGGGTACGCCCCAGTTGAGGTCACGGGTCATCGCACGAGGTTTCAGTCCGTCATTGAGCCAAGATTTTACTTGTCCATATACATTGGGTTTCCAGTCGTCTCTATGCCCTTCGATAATCCATTGGTTCAGAAAATCCTCGTATTCGTTGAGCGGGAGATACCAGTTTTTCGTAGATTTGAGTGTAGGTATATTGCCGCTGAGCATAGATTTAGGATTGATGAGCTCTGTAGGAGATAGGGTAGATCCGCATTTCTCGCATTGGTCGCCATAGGCATTGTCATTGCCACATTTTGGGCAGCTTCCCACAATGTAGCGATCTGCCAAGAATTCTCCGGCTTGCTCATCATAAAATTGTTCGGAAATTTCTTCCGTAAATTTATTTTTACTATATAATGTTGTGAAGAAATCCGAAGCGGTTTTGTAGTGTTCGGCACTTGTCGTCCGAGAATATTCGTCAAAGGAAATACCCAAATCTTCGAAACAATTTTTAATGATAGTATGGTATTTATCTACAATATCCTGAGGCGTTACTCCCTCTTTTTTAGCACGAATGGTTATGGGAATGCCGTGTTCATCGGAGCCGCATATAAATGCAACATCTTTTCCAAGTCTTCTCTGAAATCTCGCATAAACATCGGCAGGGATATATACCCCTGCGAGGTGCCCTATATGAACGGGACCATTGGCATAAGGTAATGCCGCCGTAATCATTTTTCTTTCTGACATTTTATCAACTATTTTTTTGCAAAGATAAAAAAATAAGAACTCATATTTATCCATTTTCTAATGATGATTTTATCCGAATATTTTGTGAGAATAGAAAGTTTAATAAATTTTTGAATTTATGGAGAGCTGGGCGAATGCTTTTTACTCTGTGTGAGTGTTTACAAAATTTAATTAACTTTGTCATCTGATTTGTTAATCTGAAATAAATATTTTTAAAATGGGTGATTTTAGCTTCAGTGAAATGTTGGTTATCATACTGGTAATCGTTGTGCTTTTTGGACCGAAGAAGATTCCTGAAATGGCAAGGGAATTAGGCAGAGGCGTTCGAAAAATGCGGGGTGCTATGGAGGATATTAAAACAGAAATTCTAAAAGATGCGGATAATCCTGTCTCTGAAATAAAAAAAGAGATAGAAGAAGTGAAAAAATCCGTGAAAGATATTAACCCAATGAAAAATATTAAAAAAGAAATCACAGAGATACAGAATTTTAATGCTAAAATAGAAGAAAAACAACAGCAGATAGAAAGCCACCTACAAGACGACCACGAAGGTCCTGTAAGCAGATGATAGACCGTTTGATAAATATAGACCATTCCATTTTCTTATACCTAAACAATTTAGGAGCTAAGGCATTTGACCCATTTTGGGTGATGGTATCGAGTAAACTTACTTGGGTGCCACTATATATGATATTCTTGTATCTAATATTCAAAAATTTTTCTAAGAAGCAGAGTATTTATATTTTGATTTTTATTACTCTCGGAGTGATTTGCTCTGACCAGCTGGCTAATATTTTTAAGTTTTCGGTAGAGCGTTTGAGACCTTGCCATGATCCTCTGATTATGCCTCATATGCGTATTGTTGAATGTGGAGGTGCTTTTGGCTTTTATTCGTCGCACGCGTCTAATTCTTTTTTTCTGGCAAACTTTCTTTATATTATTTTTAATGGAAAAATACGCGGTTTTTGGGTGTTGTTATTCCCTTGGGCTGTTTTAGTTTCGTACAGTAGGATTTATTTAGGTGTACATTATCCGCTGGATATACTTTTTGGTGCAGGTATAGGGGGGATTTTAGGCGGACTTTTTGCCAATCTTTCAAAATGGGCAGCTCGGAATAAGTAAGCTTGAGAATTGTAATATAAAAGATGTTTTTGAGACTTGCCGTTATAATTTGATAGGATTTTTGAAATGAAAATGACTGATGAAATAGAATAATAGATGACTTTTATTAAATTTTTGTGACAAGATAAAGTTGTTGTGTATGAAAAAGATTTTTAATGTTTTTGTCCTTATTTTATGCTTTTGGGGTAAGGCTCAAGAAAAGCTACTGGTTTTTCCCAATAGAGATTCTACTAAGATTAGAGTAATTCAACAGCCGTCTCAGCTTGATGTCTTACCGTATTATAATTTTGGTAAAGGTGTTGGTATTACTTCTCCCGATAGTTTGTTTCAGTTGAATTTGCGTTTTAGAATACAAAATCGGTTAGAGGCTCGTTTTCAGGAGCACGAGCCGGCAAAATTTCAAGGTGCTATTCGCCGTTTAAGATTGAGATTTGACGGATATGTAGGAAATCCTAAGTTTTTATATTCTATATAGTTATCGTTTGCACCAGAAGATGTAGGAAAAGCAAAAGAAGGACAGTATATAAATATTATTAGAGATGCTGTCGTATTTTACCGTGCTACGGATAGGCTGACACTGGGTTTTGGACAAACTAAATTACCTGGAAATCGTCAACGAAACAACTCTTCCGGAGCGTTGGATTTAACGGATCGCTCTATCAATAATGCTATGTTTAATATAGACCGAGATTTTGGCTTTCAAGCGATTTATTTGCATGTAGGAGATCGTGGTTTTGGCTATAATTTAAAAGGTGCTATTTCTACTGGCGATGGTAGAAATTTTAATGAATCGACAGACGGGCTGGCTTATACAGGGAGGGTTGAGCTTTATCCTTTTGGCGGATTTAAGAAAAAAGGAGAATTTTTTGAAGGTGATTTGATGAGAGAGCCTACTCCCAAACTTTATTTGGGCGGAACTTACCACTTTAATCACAATGCCTCAAAATCACAAGGGCAAAGAGGAAATCCGCTCTTTGAACGGAGAAATTTGCAGGCAGTACTTATAGATGCGATGTTTAAGTACAAAGGCTGGTCTGCGATGGCTTCTTTTATGAATCGCAATACGAAAAATCCTATTACTTACAACGAAGATCAAAGCCAATCACAATATGTATTGGTAGGATATGGCTACGATGGACAGCTGAGCTATACTTTCCCGTCTCATTGGGAAATTATCGGACGATACTCGCATAATCAGCCCAAAAGAGAAATTCAAAGATGGCAGCCGGTTCACAATCAGTTTTCTTTTGGTTTGACAAAATATATATGGGAGCACTCCTTTAAAGTTCAATTTGAGGCAGGGAAGAATAATTTCAAATTTCTCAACGGAGATAAGAAAAATAATTGGTACACACGATTTCAAGTGGAAATTGGAATTTAGTTTTCTTGTCAAAAGTATAACCCCAATAGTAATGAAGAAAGTAATTGGGCTTAAAAGAGACAATATTTTATAATAGATTTTAATGCATGGTGTAGCGTATAAGTATTTCACACATAGCGGTATGCGGTATTTTAATTTTTGTAGTACTTGGTGAATTTAGTCGGTTAATGAAAAAAGTGTAAATTTGTCGCTGCTTATTTTTAGAAAATATGCCTAAAAAAAATATATTTACGGATTCTTTTGGTAATCCTTATTTCATTAAGCGGTTTATTATTTTTATTTTAGGAATAATTTCTTATAGACGGTTTAATGGATTTAATAAATTGAAAATCACAGGGACAGAGTATTTGGTGGATTTGCCGGATACTAATGTCCTATTTGTGTCTAATCATCAGACTTATTTTGCAGATGTAGCGGCTATGTATCATACTTTTTGTGCGGTAAACAACGGCTACCTCAATACCATCAAAAATCCTGTATATCTGCTCAATCCTAAGGTAGATTTTTACTATGTGGCAGCAAAAGAGACGATGAACAAAGGGCTGCTGTCCAGGATATTTAAGCTGGCGGGGGCTGTTACGGTAAAGCGAACTTGGCGTTCGGAAGGGAAATCTGTAAACCGTATGGTAGATATGAGTGAAGTGGAGAACATTATGAAAGCATTGGATAATGGCTGGGTGATTACTTTTCCACAAGGAACTACTTCGGCTTTCGCACAAGGTAGAAAAGGAACAGCTAAACTCATTAAACAACAAAAACCCATTGTTATTCCTATTAAAATAAATGGATTTCGAAGAGCATTCGATAAGAAAGGACTTTTAGTAAAAGTGACAGGTGTGGAGCCAACGATGGATTTTAAAGAACCATTGGAAATAGATTATGAAAATGAAAGTGCCCAGCAGATTCTCGATAAAATAATGGAAGCTATAGAGCAAACTCCCGAACATAATCTTCTACATGAGTACGACGAAGAACTTAAACGTAAGAAGGAAGAGGAAAATTCTTTGAAGCTATAGTTATTTATTACGATAATCTACAAGCTGCTATAATTAAAATTAAAAACTGAGTTTTGATAACATATTAAATACTTTTTGTTTAAAGGTAAGGTGAACTAAACCATATTTGAGGTAATAAAATAGTAATAGATGTCAATAGTCATTCGTTTTGTGGATTATATTTTATATTTAAAAGTTCAGAGAGAGGAGTTATAATGCTAAATTCCTCAATCTATCATAGTAAGTGATTTTTAATCACAATCCACGTGTAAAATATATTTTTTACAACTCAAACAACGAAACAAATATCCTTGACATGAACTTCCATTGACAATATCTTTATAAGTTGAATATGGCTCGGATTTGGAGGTAAATTCAATGGAATTTTCTATTCCCATTTCAATGATATCTTTCCAACCTACATAGGCGATAAATTCACAGAAATCGTCACAATGATCCGGCCAATATTCTTGCTGAAGCCCAGTGTAAGAGGGAGTGCGAAGGCATAATTCTTTTTTATGATGATCCGAAATGGATTCTGTAAGCGTTTCGAAATCAACAAATTCACCTTGAAATTTCTCTGCAGCTTTTCCTGAAGCAATGCATTTAGGGCAAAGCGTTTCAATAGTTTCCTCGCTATAAAATGGTCCCAAATAAATGATAGATGTACCTTTTCTGCAGCAGTCGCATATTTCCGGTTCTTCCACTTTTTCAAAAAATTGGGCCTCCAAGGGGTGAGAACAATATTTAAAATTGGGTATGGAGGTAAGGATGTCTTTTGCTTTTTTGGGGCGTTTTATTTTTGTTCAAAATTTAATAGTTCGTGTAGTTCTACATTTAGATTTTTAGCAATTTTATAAAGCGTATATACATTTGGGCATGTATTGCCGGCTTCTATTCTGCATAAGTTCGATTTTTCAAAGTTACAAGCATAGGCTAAATCCATCTGAAACATCTTTTTTTTCTTCTCTCAGTTCTTTGATTTTTCTACCTATTTTCTACTGTAAATCTTTTTTATCCACTTTTTTTAGAATAATAAAATCAAAGTTGAGTATAAAAATGGGCATACGGTTATCATATTTAATAACTTTATTTATATTTGTACTATTGTTTAATTTTTAATTTTAAGTAATATGAAAAAAAGTATTTTTTTAGCTATGTTTTTATTGGCAGTTGCCACATTATCATCATGTAGGAATGATAAAGGAAATAATAGCTCTCAGAATCAAGAAGCTATTAAGAAAAAGTTCTTGGGAAAATAGCTGATAGAGAAAGAAACGGTGTCCTATGGGGAGCGTTCAAAAGGGAGTAGGGATATAGAGTTTTGTAAGAATAAGTATAGTCAAACTAACTATTATGAGTTTGATGATGATGGAATGGGCGTGGTAAATTATGCTTACAAAGATGATAATGATAATTGTATTTCTTTTAACGATGATATAGATAGTTATAGTGTGGAGGGGGATAAATTAACTCTTAATATGTACACTACGAATAATCAATTTTTTAGAATAGTAAGTTTAAAGAATGATGAAATGGAATTAGAGCAAGTTAAAGACTTTGATAATGATGGTAAGAGTGATAAAATTTTGATTAAATTCTATAAGGATTATTCGGTTAATTAATAAAATAACCACCTTTACTTAGAGGTGGTTTCTTATTTTATATTGACAAAAATCTTATTTCCTGAGTTTTATTTTAAGATTTTTAAGCATTTCTTGCGTCATTTTAGTAATGTCAAAATCATAAGATAGTCCCCAATCTCTTTTAGCGACACTATCGTCGATAGAAGAAGGCCAAGAGTCGGCAATCTGTTGCCTAAAATCAGGAGCGTAATCTATCTGAAACTGTGGCATCTCTTTCTGAATTTCTGCTGCCAGTTCCGCCGGTGTGAAAGACAATCCGCCAAGGTTGTAAGACGAGTGTACGCTCAGTTTATCCGCTGGGCATTGCATTAGTTTTATGGTGGCGTTGATGGCGTCGTCCATATAGAGCATAGGCATTGCCGTGTTTTCTGAGATAAAACTGGTGTATTTTCCATTCTCTACAGCTTCATAGAATATTTCCACGGCATAGTCCGTAGTGCCGCCGCCTGCCGGAGCTTTCCAAGAGATAAGTCCGGGGTAGCGGATACTTCTCACATCTATGCCGTATTTATCGTGATAGTATTCGCACCATTTTTCGCCAGCCAATTTGGATATGCCATACACGGTGGTAGGGTTTAGCACAACTTCTTGACCGACATCAAATTTTGGAATGCCCTTTCCAAATACAGCAATAGAACTTGGCCAAAATATTTTCTTAAGGTGTCCCTCTTTTGCCAATTCACAAAGATGCAGTAGAGGCTCCAGGTTGAGTTTCCAAGCAAAAAGTGGTTGTTTTTCAGAGGTTCCCGAGAGAAGAGATGCAAGGTGATAAACCGTAGTGATATTATTTTCAATGATGAATTTTTCTAATACATCAAACTGCGTAACATCTATTTTTTCATACCTTCCAGCGGTAGTGATGTCTTTTTTGTATTCGTCAATTCCTGATGCGATGACATTTTCTGCACCGTACAGCTCTACCAATTTCGTGGTAAGTTCTGTTCCTATTTGCCCTAAAGCACCTGTGATAAGTATTTTTTCTGTATAATTTTCCATTGTTATGCATATTTATTTTCTGTGTACAAATTTACAGCTTTTAGGAAGATAAATAAAATCGATTCAAATAATTTATAGCCCAAAGTATTTTTTTAGTACGAGTATAGAGCAATAGTCTTCCGCATTTTTATTTTTGAATTGAGTAATATATTCGTTGGCATTATTAGCTATATTCATACATTCTTTCGGATTTTTTATGTAGTAATTTAGTGTCTCTTCCAGATCGGAATAGTCAGGTTTTATTTCTATATAATGGATACCACCTTTTAGCATCCCTTCCATAAACCAAGTTTCTATAGTAGGTTTAGGCATTACCGCCAAAGATTTTGACGACATTATCCATTTGAGATTTGTGGCGACATCATTTCCTTGAAGACTTAGTATGAATTTGTATTTCAGATGTTCTAGAAGTGATAGTTTGGGCTTTAGCCATTCGGGGTGGCAAGCTTTGTTGGTCTGTCCCAAATCACATAGCGGATGACCGAAATATAGCTCATAGAAATGCTCTCTGTGTCTTTGGTATATAGCTCCTCTACCCAGTAGAATGTCTTTTTTTTCAGAAAAAGGCACGGTATCTTTTACCCAAACAAAATGTCTGGCTTTATCAAGTTTAAGGATAATGCTATTGGTGTTAAAATCGTTTATAGGTCGGCTTTTTACAATAGAAGGAAGCTCGGGAACGGAAGTAATATCACCAAACAAGAAATTAATTCCCATGTCTTCATCAAACAGACAAGCGTATTGATAGGTGTCAAAATAATAAGACTTAGGGGTTTTAGGGTGTTTCAAGTCTTTTATTTTGTGTAACGCGGCATCGTTCCTCAATGAAGTTTTGCAATAATAATCTACCCTCTCTCTACATTTATCCAAAGTATTTTTTTGTAATTTCTTTTCTAACCGAGAGAGTACTTTGTCATAACTTTTATGAGAAGGAAAGATTATTCGGCTATATCCCTCCAAATAGTAGAGGACTTTGTTCTTCTTTGTGACTTTTAGCATTAGACTAAAATTTTTAGCAATTTATCAATGGCTCTGCGTCTATGGCTGATTTTATTTTTTTCTTCCGGCAACATTTCTGCAAAGGTTTTTTCACAGTTTTCCGGAATGAAAATAGGGTCGTAGCCAAACCCTTTATGCCCTTTGTTTTCTTTGGTGATAGTCCCATTGATGCGTCCCTCAAAATATTGAATGCCATCATTGTCTACAAGGCACATTACTGTTACGAAGTAGGCTTTTCTGTTTTCTATGCCTTCCAATTCGTGCAACACCTTCTGGATATTGGACTGAAAATCGTGGTCGCCGGCGTAGCGTGCAGAGAATATGCCGGGTCTGCCGTTTAGAGCCTCTACTACCAGTCCGCTGTCATCCCCTATACTTGGGACTCCAGTTTTGTCGAAGCAGTATTGGGCTTTTATGAGTGCATTTTCATTAAAGGTTTTTCCGTTTTCCTCTATCTCTTCCGTGATATTGTAGTCGGATAGGCTTTTGACTAAAAACCCGTTGCCCAAGATATTTTGTATTTCTTCTTTTTTATGCTCGTTGTGTGTGGCGATTAAAATCTCTTTCATTGTTTTAATATATTTTTTAACTGTATTTTAGGTCAAATGAACCTCTGAAAAATCCTCATCATTACAAATAAAAGCATCTTGCAGCACTGTTTTTGTTTTGGGTGTATTATATCCGATAATGTTATTGGGGATGTAATGTTCTATGCAAATTTAATATATCTCGGAGTTTCGGACAAATGTATTGCGGGAGATGATTTTTTGCTTGAAAAAATACGGATATTATTTATCTTTGCAGTAAATCAATAATTGATGGAAATAAATCTACCGGACAAATTATACTATTCCATAGGCGAATTGGCTAAGGCGTTTAATGTTAATGCTTCTATGATTAGATTTTGGGAGAGTGAGTTTCCTATTATACAACCTAAAAGAAATGCTAAGGGCAATCGCTATTTTACAAAAGAAGATTTGCGGAATCTCAAGATGATTTATTATCTGGTAAAAGAAAAAGGCTATACATTAGACGGTGCTAAAGCCGCACTTACCACGAATCCTCGTATCGGCGATACGGTGGAGATGATTGATAGATTGAATTTTGTAAAAGCAGAACTTATCAAACTAAAAAAAGCACTGCCGGAGAAAGAATAGTTTTTTTTATCACATTACCAGTTGGTTGTATTTTTTTTTTCTTACTCTTTTTTTCGTTATTGAATTTATTCGTTCTTTTCGTTAGATAAAGTTTGGCAAAGAGTTTGAATATATAGAGATGCTTCGGATAAAAAGGAAGCGTAAATTAAATAACATTAAAAGAAAAAATTATGAAAAAATTAGTTTTAGGGTTGGCTATCGCAACCGGTTCATTAGCATTCTCTCAACATTATGGAGTAAAAGCAGGTCTCAATCTGTCGTCTATCTCTAAAGACGGGGATTTCAGTGATTCCAAAGGTAAGGCTGGTTTTTATGCCGGAGTATTTATGAATGCACCTTTGGCAGAGAACTTCAGTATCCAGCCGGAGGTTATCTACAACAATGTAGGAGCGAAAGTAGATAAAAATACCAATACCAATTTGAATTTAGACTATATTTCTGTTCCGGTAATGTTCCAGTACAATGTAGTGCCGGAGTTTTATTTGGAGGCAGGCCCTCAGTTTAGTTTCTTGGTAAACTCTAAGTTCAAGAGCAGTAACCAAACTATAGAAAAAGTAGCGAATTATTTTAACAATAAAGATAATTACAACTCTTTCGACTTTGGGCTTGGGCTGGGAGCAGGCTTTAATATCAATGAGCATTTCGGTATAAATGCGAGATATGTAGCCGGTTTCACAGATTTAACAAAAAATGGCTCTGTAGATATGGCTAACAAAGATGGTAAAAATAGAAACAATACCTTCCAAGTTGGGTTAAGTGCAAGATTTTAAGTTTTAAGCTAATTAATATTACAACGAAGCTATCCTTATGGGGTAGCTTTTTTATTGGAGTTTGTTTTTTCAGGGAACAGCATTTTTGTGATAAAATCTCGATCACCGTTTCCTCTTGCCGGCGAATATTCTCTCCCGTAAAAGATAATTTGGAGGTGGAGCTTGTTCCATACATTCTTAGGGAATATTTTTTTTGCATCGGCTTCGGTTTGGGTTATATTTTTTCCGGAAGTGAGTTTCCATAGCGTCATCAGCCTATGGATATGGGTGTCTACCGGAAATGCAGGAACCCCAAAGGCTTGGCTCATTACCACAGATGCCGTCTTGTGTCCTACGCCGGGTAGTGCTTCTAATTCTTCGAAAGATTGCGGAACAATGCCCTGGTGCCTTTCTACGAGGAGCTCCGCCATTGCTTTTAGATTTTTTGCTTTTGTATTGGACAGTCCTATTTCTTTGATGAGTTCTTTTATTTCAATGACTTCCAGTTTGCTCATTTTGAATGGCGTATCTGCTATTTCAAAGAGTTTTGGCGTTACTTCGTTTACTTTTTTGTCCGTCGTTTGGGCGGATAGAGCCACAGCCACGAGGAGGGTGTAGGCATCTTTATGGTCCAGAGGAATAGGCGTTTCGGGATAAAGTTTTTCCAATTCCCGTTGAATCAATTCTGCCCTTTGTTTTTTTGTCATAATACCTTAAATTTGGACAAAAATAAACATTATGATAAATATTGGCGATAAACTTCCCTCGTTTGAGGGGGTTAACCAAGATGGAAAAGTGATAAAATCGTCTAAATTCAAAGGCGAAAAATTAGTCATATTCTTTTATCCAAAGGCGAATACGCCAGGGTGTACTGCAGAAGCGTGCAGCCTAAGTGATAACTATGCAGAGCTGAAAAATGGAGGCTACGAGATTTTAGGCATCAGTGCGGATTCTGTGGAGAAGCAAAAGAAATTCCAAGACAAATTTCTATTTCCGTATGATTTGATAGCAGACGAATCCAGAAATATTATTGATAAGTTTGGCGTTTGGCAGCTCAAAAAGTTTATGGGAAAAGAATATATGGGAATAGTAAGAACTACTTTTATTTTTGATGAAAATGGTATCTGCACCCGCATCATCGATAAGGTGAAAACAAAGGAGCATGCTGCTCAAATTTTAAATCAAATATAAATTTTTAATTGTTATGAAAAATGAAGCTCTATATGTAAGTGCAGCATTATGTCTTGCCGCTGTATCTAATGCTCAGAAAAAAAATGTGATGTACCATTATCCCCAAACCCCAAAAGTAAACCATACCGATATTTATTTCGGTGAAAAGGTAGAAGACCCGTATCATTGGCTGGAAGACGACCAAGCTGTAATGACAAAAGAATGGGTGAAAAAAGAAGTGGCTTTTACAAAAAGCATTCTGGATAAAATTCCTTTTCGGGATAAAATTCGTAAAGAACTGAAAGATATTTGGAATTACGAAAAAATATCTGCACCGTTCAAAGAAGGAGATTATACTTATTTTTACAAAAATAACGGGCTTCAGGCACAGTCTGTTCTTTATCGTAAAGATAAAAACGGTAAAGTAGAAGAATTTTTAGACCCCAATAAATTTTCTAAAGACGGTACTACTTCGTTATCGGGGATTTCTTTTAATAAGAAAGGAAACTTGTTTGCTTATAAAATCTCGGAAGGAGGAAGCGATTGGAACAAAATCATCATCTTAGATGTCGTCACCAAAAAGCAGATAGACGAAACCCTCAAAGATGTTAAATTTAGCGGAATAGCCTGGCTCGGGGACGAAGGATTCTTTTATTCAAGCTATGACAAGCCAAAGGGCAGCGTACTCTCTGCAAAGACAGATACTCATAAAGTTTATTTCCATAAATTAGGAACTAAACAATCTCAGGATAAACTTATACTCGGAGGCGAAAATTTCAAAAGACGCTACTTAAGTGCTTATGTAACGGAAGACCAGCGATATTTAGTAATATCAGCTGCAAATTCTACCAATGGGAACGAGCTGTATATCAAAGATCTGAAAAACAAAACAGAGCTTATTCCCCTGCAAGAAGGCTATGAGTACAACACCGAAGTTGTAGATACCCAAGGAGATGAAATCTATGCAATTACTGATAAAAACGCACCGAATAAAAGACTTGTAAAGTTTAATATTCATAATCCTGAAGTTTGGACGGACATCATTCCCGAAAGAGAAAATGTTTTGAATATTAGTAAGGGAGGAGATTATTTCTTCGCTCAATATATGAAAGATGCACTGTCTTATGTAGAGCAGGTAGAGTACAGTGGTAAGGTCATTCGTACCATTACTCTTCCTGGAAAAGGTACAGCACGCGGTTTTAGAGGAAAAAAAGAAGATAAGGAACTGTATTATCTGTTTACAAATTACATCACTCCGAGTACCACATATAAAATCAATGTAGAAACAGGAGTGTCTTCGGTCTATCAAAAACCCAAAGTTAATTTTAATCCTGATAATTTTGTAACAGAGCAAGTGTTTTATACCTCTTCGGATGGGACTAAAATTCCTATGACCATAAGCTATAAAAAAGGATTAAAGAAAAATGGCAAAAATCCTACATTGCTGTATTCTTATGGTGGGTTCAATATCAGTCTTCAGCCGGCGTTTTCGGTAGTGAATGCCATATGGATGGAAAACGGAGGTGTCTATGCCGTTCCGAATATCAGAGGAGGAGGAGAATACGGAAAAAAATGGCACGATGCAGGAACCAAGATGCAAAAGAAAAATGTATTCAATGATTTCATTGCGGCAGGAGAATGGTTGCAGGAAAACGGGTATACTTCGCGAGATTATATGGCTATCTCCGGTCGTTCCAATGGAGGATTGCTTGTAGGTGCAACGATGACTATACGCCCGGACCTCGCTAAGGTAGCATTCCCGGGAGTCGGTGTTTTAGATATGCTTAGATATAATAAATTTACAGCAGGTGCGGGTTGGTCGTACGACTACGGAATGCCTGAAGACAGTAGAGAAATGTTTGAATACCTAAAATCTTACTCGCCGGTTCACAATGTAAAATCAGGTGTGTGCTACCCTTCCACTATGATTATCACAAGCGATCACGATGATAGGGTAGTACCGGCTCATTCTTTTAAATTTGGTGCTCAGCTTCAAGCGAAACAATCTTGTAACAACCCTGTGATTATAAGAATAGAGCATAATGCGGGACACGGTGCAGGGCGTTCCACAGATCAAATTATAGATGAAAATGCCGACTTGATAAGCTTTGCATTTTATGAAATGGGATTTAGATCTTTGAAATAAAAACGAATAGCCTCCCGATATATTTAAAGTTGTCTGGCATTAAGCTAAAAAATGAAATTAATGAAGAGAAAAATAGCAATAATAGGTGGCGGAGCAGCAGGTTTTTTTGCAGCGGCTAATTTAGACAGCAGTTTGTACGACATTTCTATTTTTGAACAGAATACCGATGTGTTACAAAAAGTGAAAATATCGGGAGGTGGTCGTTGTAATGTTACCCACGCTTGTTTTGACCCTAAAGAATTGGTGAGGTTTTATCCGCGTGGGAACAAGGAGCTTGTAAGCGTCTTTTCCAAGTTTCAGCCGGGGGATACGATGGCGTGGTTTGAGGAGCACGGCGTACCGCTGAAAATAGAAACAGACGGGCGGGTTTTTCCTGAAAGTAATTCTTCGCAATCTATTATTGACGCACTTTACAGTAATGCTTTGAAAAAAGGCATAGCGGTTAATACAAAAGTGTCTGTTAAAGATATTATTCCTAAAGAAGAGGGGTATATCGTAGAGACTTCCAAAGGAGAGTTCTTGGCGGATATTATTATTTATACTACGGGGAGTTCGCCTAAGGGAATGAAGCTATTGGCAAAACTTGGGCATAAGATGGTTAGTCCGGTGCCTTCTCTTTTTACTTTTAATGTTAAAGATGAATTGTTAGACGGGCTTTCGGGAACGAGTTTTCCGGATGTGAAAGTGAAAATACCGAATCTTAAATCAAGTGAAAATGGTGCTTTACTGATTACCCATTGGGGGCTTAGCGGTCCTGCGGTTCTGAAACTGTCTGCCTGGGAGGCGGTTCGTTTGGCAGAAGTGGATTATCAATTTGATGTGGAAATTAATTTCCTCAATATCACTTATCAAGAAGCAGAGTCGTATTTTTTAGACTTTAAAGAGAAACATTCCAAAAAGACGATTGGACAGAGTAAGATATTTCCCACTACCCAAAGGTTTTGGAATAGAGTATTGGAGCTGAATCGTGTCAATAAAGACAAGCAGCTTGCAAATATATCATCTAAGGAAATGGGAATGATTTTGGAAACGCTTTGTAGAAAGTTGTTTAGAGTCAATGGTAAATCTACATTCAAAGAAGAGTTTGTAACGGCAGGTGGTGTAGATTTGAAAGAGATTAATTTCAAAACAATGGCCTCAAAGTGTTTGTCTAATTTTTATATAGCAGGAGAGGTGTTGAATATAGATGCTGTTACAGGAGGGTTTAATTTTCAAGCGTGCTGGAGCGAAGCCTATTTGATTTCGGAGGCATTAAACTCAAAATCATATCATGAAAAAGAAGGAGCTTAAAAACCATTATTTAATAAAAATATTAAATTTGCAGAACTGAAAACGCTTATATGAACATTATAGACCGTTATATTATTAAAAAATTTTTAGGGACTTTGGTTTTTATGCTGATGCTGCTTACTATTATTGTAATAGTGGTAGATGTTCAGGCAAAATCACCAAACATAGAAAAAAGCGGCTATACGGTAGGGTATTTCCTCCTTCATTTTTATCCGTTTTGGATGATTTACCTTGTCATTACTTTTATGTCTATTTTGGTATTTATTTCGGTGATATATTTTACTTCTCGGCTGGCTAATAATACGGAGATTGTAGCGATAATCAGCAGTGGTGCCAGTTTTCATAGATTTTCGAGACCTTATTTTGTTTCTGCATTTGCAATTGCTGTTTTTTCTCTTTTGCTTAATCATTATTTTCTTCCTATGGCAAATGTTAAGAAAAATAAATTATTGATTTATACCAAATCCGAAACCCGTCAACAGGAGGCTAAAAGCAATGTGAAGATATCGGCACAGATGTCCCCTACGGAGTATGTGTTTATCAATTCCTATAACCGTCAAGAGAATAGAGGTTCGGGCTATATGTATCAAAAGTTTGACAAGAACAAAAAACTTATCCAGCGAATCACGGCGATGAATATTCAATGGGATAAGGATAAAAAAGCCTTTTCTCTAAATTCCTATTACGAAAAAAAAGCCGGTAAGAATGATTCGGAAATTCTAACGAACGGTGCACAAATGTATCAAAGTTTTGGGCATCCGCCGGAAGAGCTTTTCCCTGATGAGCTTTTAGGCGAAGATAAAACGACTCCGGAGCTGATAAAATTTATACAACGAGAGAAAGAAAAAGGAAACGGAAACATCAATATTTATCTCAATGAATTGTATTCCAGAACTTCTATGCCCGTTTCTATCATTATTCTTACTATACTCGGGCTGTCGTTGTCCTCAGAGAAAAAGAGGGGAGGTATAGGTGTCAATCTCGCTTTGGGGATAGCATTGGCATTTGTGTTTATTTTTTCTTTTGAAGCATTGAAAATCGTATCTACTACCCGTACGCTCACGCCTTTTGTGGCGATGTGGCTGCCCAATTTTGTATTTGCACCTGTGGCTGTATTTCTTTATTTTAGAAGAGCCAATCAATAGAGCATAGCGATCTCTTTATGATAAAATTTATGGATACCGTTTTCAAATTTTATGTGGATATATCCCTCTGCATCGGCATTTAGGATTATGCCATTTTGTCTCGTGCCTTGGTGCTCAAATACGGCAACTTCATCTTTTTTGAACAAAAAGGAATTAAAACGGTTTATTATAGTATCGGTATCAGGTGGTGTAAGGATTTTGTTTTTGAAAAAAGAGAAAAAAGTTTCGGTAAAATTTTTAAGGTTGAATTTTATTCCGCTTTGGGTAAATATAGAGCCAGCTTTTGGAAAATGGCTGAAATCAGTTTGAAGAACATTGATTCCAACCCCGATAATGAGATATTCCCCTCTTTTTTCCAATAGTATACCGCAGATTTTTTTTTGATTAAGAATAATATCATTGGGCCATTTAATTAGAGGTTGTTTTTGTGTCATATTGGCAATAAATTCACGAATGATTATTGCGGTATAATAATTGATAAGGTGATGGGAAACCATGAAAAGATTATCAGCCATCAAAAAGCTGATAGCAAGGTTTTCATCGGGCGATATTGTCCACTTATTACCATACTGCCCTCTGCCGGCGGTTTGATTTGTGGTATAGAGTGAGATGATGGGGGTGTTTTTTATTTCCGCCGAGAAGTTGAGTATCTCATCGTTTGTAGAAGGGCATTGCTCGATGTGGTGGAGGTGTTCCATTTTTTTGTAAAATTAAAGAATCAAAATAGGCATAAATCAATAAAAAGCAATAAATTTGCAACTAATATAATTTTTTGAATGAGCAAAATTAGTGAAAAACAATTATTAATCGACAAAATCGTTGAGGCGATACAGGATACCAAAGGAGAAGATATCCAAATCCTTAACCTTTCTAAAATTGAAAATTCCGTAGCAGACTATTTCATTGTTTGTAGTGGTAATTCCAATACACAAGTTGCCGCTATTGCCGGAAATGTGGAGAAAAAAGTGAGAAATGAACTCAAAGAGAGACCTTGGCATGTGGAAGGAATAGAAAATGCACTTTGGGTGCTTGTGGACTATGTCTCTGTGGTAGTTCATATTTTTCAAAGGCATATTAGGGAGTATTACGAAATAGAAGAGCTGTGGGGCGATGCGGAGATAACTAAAATAGAAGAATAAACGATAAGATAACTTAGAAAAATGAATAAAAGTAAAGGTTTTAATTGGTTCTATCTTCTGATATTTGGGGCTTTGGGAATGTTATTTTTACCAAAGTTTTTTTCTATGGAAGATACCAGACCACTCGATAGCGATGGTTTTTTTCAAATGATGAAAGAGGGGAAGATAAAGAGCGTTACCCTAATGAAGGATTCCGGAGAAGCAGATGTCTATCTTACGACTTCTGCCAAAACAAAAATAGAGAGAAGTAACAATCCGCTGGCGAATCTCAGCGGTGATACACCAGATTACAAATTTACGTACGGAGATTTACAATATTTTCAAAAGAAATTTGATGATATTAAACAAACTAATCCGGAAGTGAAAACTACAATTAGTTTTGATAACTCGGAGTCCCCTATGCAGGGATTGATTATACAGGCTTTGTTTTGGATAGGTATAATGTTCTTGTTTTACTTTGTTCTATTCAGAAGAATGGGCGGGAGCTCAGGCGGAGGTGGTCAGATTTTCAATATTGGAAAATCTCGAGCAAAACTTTTTGACGAAAAAGAAAAAGTACAAGTAACTTTCAAAGATGTAGCCGGTTTGGAAGGAGCTAAAGAAGAGGTGCAAGAGGTAGTAGACTTCCTTAAAAATTCTGAGAAATACACCAAATTAGGAGGTAAAATTCCAAAAGGAGTACTATTGGTAGGTCCTCCGGGAACCGGTAAAACCTTGTTGGCAAAAGCGGTGGCAGGAGAGGCAAAAGTTCCTTTCTTCTCGTTGTCCGGTTCAGATTTTGTGGAAATGTTTGTAGGCGTAGGGGCGTCCAGAGTAAGAGATTTGTTTGCTCAAGCGAAAGCCAAATCTCCTGCTATTATCTTTATTGATGAGATAGACGCCATAGGCAGGGCAAGGGGCAGAGGCTCTCTCACGGGAGGTAATGATGAGCGAGAAAATACGCTGAACCAGCTATTGACAGAAATGGATGGTTTCGGTACGGATACTAATGTCATTGTAATGGCGGCGACTAACCGTGCGGATATATTGGATAAAGCACTGATGCGTGCCGGTAGGTTTGACCGTTCTATATATGTAGATTTGCCGGAGCTTCACGAGAGGAAAGATATCTTTAAGGTACATTTGGCTAAGATAAAATTGGACTCTTCCGTAGATATAGAATTCTTAGCAAAACAAACTCCCGGTTTTAGTGGGGCAGATATTGCAAATGTTTGTAACGAGGCGGCATTAGTAGCGGCAAGAAATAATCATACGGCAGTGAATAAGCAAGACTTTTTAGATGCTGTGGATAGAATTATCGGTGGTCTCGAAAAGAAAAATAAAGCTATAAAGCCATCTGAAAAAAGGAGAGTGGCATTCCACGAAGCGGGGCATGCAGCTATCAGCTGGCTTACGGAGCACGCCGCACCATTACTCAAAGTAACTATTGTGCCGAGAGGTCGTTCATTAGGAGCCGCTTGGTATCTTCCGGAGGAGCGTCAGCTTACTACTACGGAGCAGATGTTAGATGAAATTTGTGCCACTCTCGGAGGTAGAGCAGCAGAGCAAGTAGTATTCGGAAATATTTCTACAGGAGCACTTTCGGATTTGGAAAAAGTAACGAAACAAGCTCAGGCAATGGTTACTATTTATGGGCTGAATGAAAGGATAGGTAATATTTCTTATTATGACAGTTCCGGACAGCAGGAATATAGTTTTAGTAAACCTTATTCCGAAAAAACAGCCAAGCTCATAGACGAGGAAATATCCAAACTTGTAGAAAATCAATATCAAAGAGCTTTAAATATTCTTAAAGAAAATAGAGAGAAGTTAGATGCATTAGCCAATAAATTATTGGAGAAAGAAGTGATTTTCCGTGAGGATTTAGAAGCTATATTCGGAAAAAGAGCTTGGGATCCCGAGCTTACAGAAACCCCATTGGAAGATGCAGAGAAGGAGGAAAAGGCAGAAATAGATCCTCAAGATACCAGCAAGTAGGGCAAGAATATTTTACAGAATACAACAATAATCCCAATTTTTTGGGATTATTTTTTTTATTTTTCTCATATTTTTTTTTACTTTTGTTGAATTAAATATCGTAAAGCAACAGAATTGGCTTTTTGGGATAAAATAAAAGGACTTATTACTCCGAAAAAAGAGGAAGATGATAAACCTGATTTAATAAAATTGGGTGATGAGTTGTCATCTGCAGATTTGGATTTCAAATTTGCCAAATTATTCACGCATTCCGGTGGGATATTTAATTATTGTGGTGATGAAACGGAAGCTTTGCAGACTCTGCATAAAATTATTAAAGCGGAGGATATCAAATCTTTTTTTTGTTGGGACAACGAGTTGAAAAGTTTTTTAGATGTTGTGAATGCATCGTATACAGATGTATTAACTCAAAAAAACGATGCTGCTTTTATTACTTGCGAATGTCTTATTGCTTATGATGGCAAAATTATGCTTTCCAGTAATAATATACTGAACTATAATTCAGCCCACTTACCTCAAAAAATCATTGTAATAGCCAATGTTTCTCAGATTGTCAGTAATCTTAATGAAGCTATGGCGATTGTGAAGCGTAGAAGAGGACCGCTTAAAAATCTTACATCTATCAGTGGGAGCCAATCTAAATTAGATGACCCAAATGCTGTGGATAATAAACTTTTCTTACTTTTGCTCGAAGATTAAAAATATTTGTTTTGGATAAGAATTTAATTCAACGCCTTATATTCGGGCTGCTATATGTTTTAGTAATTACATTTTGTACGACGCCCGATGGTGCCGTTTTTCTTAATGGTATTTTGGGTAAAAATATTATAGCACAGGAATATTTGTATATAGGTCTAATTTCGTTTTTTATGTTAATAGGAGTGTGGGAGAGCGTTAGACTGACGAAGTTGGGAAATAATTTTTGGAAATGGCTTGCGTTTCCTACAGCTGTTTTTGTTTTTTATCGATATGCTATTCGTTACTTTAACGGCGGGTTTTATATGTCTCCTACGATTTCGGATTATATGGCAGTGTTTTTAGTGATCATTGCGGTAGTTACCTTATTTCGATATCCAAATGAGCTATATGAAGAGAATGGGAAATTTATTTTTACGGTAATTTATGTATCGGTGCCGTTTGGTATTTCTCTATCGTTGCCTACTTTTATTTCCGGCGTGCCGCAGAGCTTTTCTCCGAATATGTTTTATTTATTTCTTTTGATATGGAGTAGCGATAGCTTTGCTTATGTTTTTGGAAGACTTTTTGGTAAACACAAAATGGCATCAAAGATTAGTCCTAAAAAAACATGGGAGGGATTTGCCGGAGGTTTTGTTTGTACGATTATATTAGGATTTGTAGTAGGTAGATATATTCATGGTCTTACAGAAGGTTGGAATTGGACGGTAATAGGAGGCATCGTGGCAATATTTGCCCCATTGGGTGATTTGGTAGAGAGCCAGCTAAAAAGAAATTTTGGCGTTAAAGACAGTAGTAATATCATACCTGGACATGGTGGGATTTTAGATAGATTAGACAGTTTTATTATTTGTGTACCTGCCGTATATTTGTACCTTGCTTTAGAGAGATTTTTTTTATAATAAATTAGTGATATGAAGTTGCATAAGGAATCAAAAGGAACACTTACAATTGTATTGATATTTACAGTAGTAGCTGGTTTTTTCTCTATTCATTATCTTAAAATCTGGTCATTGTCTGTTATCATTCCGCTTTTGGTGGTTTTAGGTTTAGTGCTATGGTTTTTCCGTGTTCCTAATAGACAAATTGGAGATTATCTTCACGATATTATAGCCCCTGTAGATGGTAAAGTGGTAATGATAAAAGAAATAGAAGAGCAGGAAGTTTTGAAGGAAAGATGTATTCAAATTTCTATTTTTATGTCTCCGCTAAATGTGCATATGTGCAGATATCCTGTTACCGGAAAGGTAGTGTATAAAAAATATCATCCGGGTAAATATTTAGTGGCCTGGCACGAAAAGTCTTCTACGGAAAACGAAAGAACTACGGTGGCTGTAGATACTGCTAATAATGCAAGAGTAGTATTCCGCCAGATAGCGGGATATGTGGCAAGGCGTATTGTTTTTTATTGTAATGAAGGGGATGAGGCAAAGGCGGGGTACGAATTCGGGTTTATAAAGTTCGGATCTCGTATGGATGTCTTCCTGCCTATGGACACAGAGATACTTTGCAAGATAGGGGACAAGACCAAAGGCGGTATAGATGTCATTGCCAAACTTAAAGATTAAAAAATATAACGATGGTATGATAATAGACAAACTTTATTATAAACTGAGAGAAGTATTTAGTTTATTCTCACAGAAAGAAAATTTTGACAATATCAAAGAAAATATTTCCGCCAGTATTCCTTTTAGAGGAACTAATTTATGGATTTTGATCTTTGCCATATTTATAGCGAGTCTGGGGCTGAATATGAACTCTACGGCAGTGATTATTGGGGCGATGCTTATTTCACCGCTTATGGGACCTATTATGGGAATTGGTTTTTCGGTAGGGATTAATGATCCCTGGCTGCTTAGGAAAGCTATAAAAAACTACGCTTTTGCTACCCTTATAGGTTTGATAACCTCTATGATATACTTTTTAATATCACCGATTAGCAATTCGTCTTCTGAAATTTTGGCACGGACTTCCCCCAACATCTATGATGTATTGATCGCCTTTTTCGGAGGATTGGCAGGAATTGTGGCTACTAGTTCCAAACTCAAAGGGAATGTAATCCCCGGTGTGGCTATTGCTACTGCTTTGATGCCGCCTCTTTGTACTGCCGGATTTGGATTGGCTACGGGGCAGTTTAATTTCTTCTTTGGAGCGTTGTATCTCTATTTTATCAATACGGTTTATATAGCCTTATCTACTTTTATTATCTTAAAAGTCTTAGATTTTCCAAAATACCATTTTGAGGATTTGAAAATGGAAAAACGCTCACAGAAGATTATGTGGATATTGGTGTTTTTTACTTTAGTGCCGAGTATTTATTTTGGATATACTATGGTTCGTAAAAATAAATTTGAACAAGAAGCATTGCACTTTATCAATACAGAAGCCATATTCCCAAATAATTTTCTTTTGAATAAAAAAGTAGATTATGAAAATAGGGAGATAGAACTTACCTATGGTGGGCAAAAACTAGATTCTACAAGTATTAAAACTCTAAATCAAAGGCTGAACGGCTATGGTTTAGGTAAAGTTAAGTTGTCAATAAAACAAGGTTTTAATTTTATACCTGCTACCACGACTGAGGAAATGTCCGCTACGGCATCTGCAGACCAGCAATTAAGGAAAATGCTACTAATGAAGAGTGATAGCGTGAAATTTCATAGAGATGAAACTTATCAAATATTCAAGGAATTGAAAGTTCAGAATAGCGATATTGACAATTTTGGTTTCAATGAAATGCAGCAGGTAAATGATAGTAGTTCTAACAAAATAAATGTAGTGATTATAGGTACTAAAATTCTTCTGGAAGAAGAAAAACAAAAAGCCATCACAGACTGGTTGAGGGTACGAATAAAAGATAATAATGCTAAAGTGATTTTTAATGCCAAAAAGCAGAAATAAACAGATTATTACAGTTTGTTAGATATTTTATTGTTATATTTGAGCAATAATAATAAATATCTAAGTTTATGAGAAAATGGTTGTTTCTTTTCGCGTTGATATCCATGCTCAGCAATGTCTTCGCTCAAAATGTAATCATAGGCAAAATCACAGAGAAAGACGGAAAAGCGCTTTCCGGAGCTACCGTGATGGTAGAAGATGCCAATACTTCTGGAATAAAAGGATACGCAATAAGTGATGGAAAGGGAATTTATAAACTCTCTTTTTCTTCAGATGCTTCTAAACTTAGTGTGAGAGTAAAAGCATTTAATCACAAAGAAAAAGTGCAAACGGTGGATAACAAATCCCAAACATTAAATTTTTCTTTGGAGTTAAATTTTACAGAGATAAAAGAAATTGTCCTTAAAAACAAACTGATTACCAAAAAAGGGGATACCATTACCTATGATTTGAAATCTTTTTCTAGTAAAAGCAACCGTACATTAGCTGATGTCCTCAAAAAAATGCCCGGTATGGAGGTGCAGAGTGATGGAACTGTAATCTACCAAGGGAAGCCAATTAACAAGTTTAATGTCAATGGAAAAGACTTGATGGAAGGCGCCTATGGCACTGTAAACAACGCGCTGCCGAAAGATGCCGTGAAAGATGTGCAAGTCATGGAAAACCATCAGCCGATAAAATTACTGAAAGATAAAGTGCCTTCTGAACAAGCCGCTCTCAACATTAGACTGAAACGGAAAATAACGATGACAGGGCGTGGAGAGGTATCGGCAGGATTTTCGCCGTTTCTGTGGAATGTGAAACTTACTCCGATGTTTTTTTGGACAAAAGAACCAATGGGTAGTTAATTATAAAACTAATAATACAGGTGAAAGCGTAGAGAGGGAAGGAAATATTTTATCATTTGGAAACCGCTGGGAAGGTGTGAGGCGGAATATATCGCAAGAAAAATGGATTTCGGTGGAGAAAGCTCAAGTGCCGAGTATTCCGGAGAATAGATATTTGATGAACAATGTCCACTATTTATCCGCCAATTTTCTTACAAGCCCATTCAAGGACAAAGATTGGGAAGCGAAAGTCAACGCAAGCTATAGCAATAATGCTATAGAAAGAGAGGATTATCGTGAATTGGTTTATGGGGATGATCGGTTTAGTTCAAGAATTAAAAATCATTTTTACAATAATAGAGCCAGGGGAGAGGTGGTTTTTACCAAAAATGCAGATAAAGGTTTTTTTAAGAATGTAACCACTTGGAACAGCTTTTGGGACGATAGCAGGGCATTTGCCCAGAAGTACGAAGCACAGAGGGACAGAGAGTCTCATCAATCCAATCACTTGCCTACAAGCTCTTTCGAAAACTCATTGAGTGCCATTATTCCCATTAAAGAAAAATTACTGAATGTTCGTTCTTATATCAATGTGAAAAACGACCGCCAAAGCCTTATTGCCTTTCCTGCAAATTATTCCATTCAAAGGCTGTCTCAGGCAGGAAACTACGAAGATCTAAAACAAGATTTGTCTATTAAAAATGTTGATTTTGAGAACCACGCTTCTATGTCTTTTAGCTTGGGCAGGTGGACTTTTTCGCCGGGAGTAGGGCTGAATATCAACCGCCATCATTTACAATCTCAGCTTTACGGTATAAATGGAAACTTTGTAGCACCTCTGGATGTTGATTATCAAAATAATATGGAATGGAATGACGCCAATACGACCACCCAGGTAGAGGTGAATTATAAAAATAATGCATTCTCATTCTATGCCACATTACCCGTTAATTTTTATACCATTCATTATAAAAAGTTGCTAAGAAGCGGCAAAAACAGAACAATCAATAAAACTGTTTTTGAGCCTGATTTTTTTTGTAAACTATGATTTTGCTTCGTTTTGGAAAGTGAGAGCGTTCGGAGGAATGAATTATGGTTTTGGCGGTTTTGGCTCAATCTACGAGGGCGTGGTGATGACTACTCCGAATTACTTCGCAAACCGAATGCCGCAGAGTGACATTATGCCCGAAACCCTTTCCAAAAATATAGGCGTAGGGATAGAGTATAGAAATCCGCTGAACAATCTCTTTATGAATGCTAGATACAGATTTGGATTTTCCAAAAAGAACCTTATCACTGCCGTTACGCGGAACGGTTCTTTGTTTAGTTCTAATGTGATTGCCTATGACAATACCGCAAAATCCCAGTCCAGCAGCGTAGAGGTAGGTAAATACTTTCCAAAATTCCGAAGCAATATTTCTGTTAATTTCGGTAATTCTGATTCAGAAAGCATTTCAATGCTAAATAATACACTTATCTTTAATTAGAAATAATGCAAAGAGTTTAGGCTTTAAGTTTGATAACAACTATTTTTCTTGGATGAGTATGGATTACAATATTTCTACAGGCTGGAACAAAAATAAAAATACGGAGAACAATCAAGTCTTTCGCTACTCGGATTGGAAACAAAAGCTGAATGTTTATTTTTATCCATTTGAAAATCATACGCTTCATTTTCGTATAGACGACAGCCGTACCAAAACATACGACAGCAGTTTCCGAAATACCTTTTATGATTTTTCTTACCAATACACTTGGTCTGCCAGAAAAATGGATTTCGGGATAGAATGCTTGAATATTGCTAACAAAAAATCTTACGAAACTGTAAGCGTGAGCAGCAGTGACAACCATATAGAGCGTACCATCATCGGTATACGACCAAGACAAGTGATGTTTTCTGTGAAGTTTAATTTTTAGAAATTTCCGATAATTATATCTATAATACTTATTCATATATATATTAAAATAATCTTTTTTTTTAAGTATCATATTTTTTAAAACAATGATTATCTATTGTGTATTCAGATTAGAACCGTGTATTATGTTGTGAAAATAGGTACTGTTTAAATTAAGAGTTTTATAATGGGTAATTTACTTTTATTTTTCAAGTATTTGTAGTTTTTTTTGAATAGTCTTCTGTTATTATCAAATTATGAAAAAATATGTCTTATAATCAATTTTAAAATAAGTTCAAAATCTGTTTTCTTTTTCTGAGTCCTTATTAAAAATTAAGATGATTTAAATGTTTTAAAGAAAAACTTTGTAAATTATAATTAAATCAATGAGAAATATATTGTTCATTTTAAAAAAATCAAGTCAAAATATAGAGATTTTACTCCGATATTGAGGCTGAAAAAATAAGAGAGAATACTGAAGTTTTTCCCTCGATTATGGGTAAAATATTTTATAAAATAAGATAGATTCCTTCAACCAACCAATGTGACGCATTGATAAAAGAGGTCTTTTCGGAGTTCTAAAATTTAAGTTTTTTTTCTTGGTCTTCAGTTATTTTATATTAAACTTCTTTGATATATTCATTATCAATAATGCTAAATTCTGATGATTCAGGAATGTATTGTCTGATTCATTTATTGCTGTATTCATTCAATTCTCTTTTTTATAAACTATATGGATGTGCAAAATAAAATTCAAACTGCAATTTTTTTGTATTCTTTTGATGCTGGGTAAATTTAACACCATTATCTCTGGTAATGGAGTTTAATGCAGTAGCATATCTATCATGGTTTGTACCAGTGATTCTGTATTTTTTCCTTAACAGAATCCCCTTAATAGTAATAAAACTTCTATCTCATTTATCGCTGTTATATTTGAACTTAGGTAATAATAGAAATAAAAATTTGTATCTTTATCTATGTGAATTGATATGAAATAACTTTCTTAAATTGTCTTGAACCATATTTTTTAGACTTATTATTAAGAGAATATTCTATAAATGTTGTAAATTTGCCTACATTATAATTTAGACATAAAAAAAAGAGATAAAATGTTCCGAACACATACTAATGGCGAGCTTAATATAAGCAATTTGAATGAAAAAGTGACTCTTTCCGGTTGGGTACAGACAGTGAGGGATAAGGGATTTGTAATCTGGGTAGATATTAGAGACCGCTACGGCATTACGCAGTTGGTATTAGATGAAGATAGGAGTTCTAAAGAAGTTTTGGAACAAGCGAGAAAATTAGGTAGAGAATTTGTGATTCAGGTAAAGGGAACTGTGGTAGAGCGTACGAGTAAAAATCCTAAAATTCCTACAGGGGAGATAGAAGTTTTGGTAGATGAAATAAATGTGCTGAATGAGGCACAGCTTCCTCCTTTTACAATAGAAGATGAAACAGATGGCGGCGAAGAGCTTAGAATGAAATACCGCTATTTAGATATAAGAAGAAATCCGGTTAAAAATAAATTGATTTTCCGTAGTCAGATGGCTCAGGAGGTGAGGAATTATCTTGCTAATCAAGGCTTTATAGAGGTGGAGACACCGGTTTTGATAAAATCAACACCGGAGGGGGCTCGTGATTTTGTAGTGCCGAGCCGTATGAATGCAGGGCAGTTTTATGCTTTGCCACAGTCGCCTCAGACTTTTAAGCAGCTACTGATGGTAGGGGGGCTGGATAAGTATTTTCAAATCGTAAAATGTTTTAGAGATGAAGATTTGAGGGCAGATAGGCAGCCTGAATTTACACAAATAGATTGTGAGATGGCTTTCGTAGAACAAGAGGATATAATGGAGGTGTTTGAAGGCTTGGCGGCTCATCTTTTAAAGGAGGTAACAGGAAAAACTTTTGATAAATTCCCAAGAATGACCTTTGCCGAAGCGATGAAAAAATATGGTAACGACAAGCCGGATATCCGCTTCGGAATGGAGTTCGTAGAGGTTAATCATTTGGTTAAAAACAGCGGCTTTAAGATTTTTGACGAAGCCGAGTTGGTAGTAGGGATAAAGGTAGATGGCAAGGCAGACTATACCCGCAAACAAATAGATGAGCTCATAGATTGGGTGAAGCGTCCGCAGATAGGTGCTTCGGGAATGGTTTGGATTAAATGTCAAAATGATGGTACATTGACTTCTTCTGTGAATAAGTTTTACAATGGAGAACAGCTCAAAGCTATAGCCGAGGCATTCTCTGCGAAAGAAGGAGACTTGATTTTGTTAATGAGTGGCTCTATTCAAAAGGTAAGAGCACAGCTTTCTGCTCTTAGAATGGAGCTAGGCAATCGTCTGGGGCTTAGAAAACCAGATGAATTTGCGCCATTGTGGGTTGTAGATTTCCCACTATTGGAATGGGACGAAGAGACACAGAGATACCACGCTATGCACCATCCGTTTACTTCGCCTAAACCGGAGGATTATCACTTATTGGATACGAACCCTGGAGATGCAAGAGCCAATGCTTACGATTTGGTATTAAATGGTAATGAAATAGGAGGAGGCTCTATAAGGATTTTTGATAAGGAGCTTCAATCCAAGATGTTTGATTTGTTAGGATTTACCAAAGAAGAGGCAGAAGCACAGTTTGGTTTCCTTATGAATGCTTTTAGATATGGTGCACCACCTCACGGAGGGCTTGCTTTTGGATTTGATAGATTGGTGGCTATTTTGGATGGTAATGAAGTCATCAGAGACTATATTGCTTTTCCTAAAAATAACAGTGGAAGAGATGTGATGATAGATGCTCCGTCTCCTATTAGTGATGAACAGCTGTATGAATTGAATTTGCAGGTTAATCAATTAGATAATTAGTTCGTTCGTATCTTTGCATTAAATTACATCTGAAGTGAAACTATTTCACAATATTAAGAGTACCATATACGAGGGAGATAATTCTATGAATATCTCTAATATACGCTATATTCCACGCTTATTAGTATTAGTAATAGATACTGTTTTGCTATTGGTTTCATTATTGTCGTCATCATACATTATTTCTAAACTAAGTCCGGAATCAGTGCTTAATTTAGGAAATTTATACAAAGGTGTTCTTATTGTAGGTGTGAATGTGTTTTTTATGATTGTCTTTAGAACTTATGCAGGTATTATAAGACATTCTACATTTGTTGATTTACTCAAGATTTTTTTATCCAATTTTTGTGCATTCATAGTATTGTATGCTGTGAAGATTTTTGTTTTTGTGTATTATCACGAAATATTATTTTTACCTTCTTTACTTTTTATTTATTTTGCTATTACCTTTACAGTTCTTACTTTATTTAGAATTTGTGTGAAAGAGGTATATCATATCGCCAAAGAAAATGAAATAAATACAGCGAAGAAGCGTATTCTTATTTTAGGAATAGGTCAGGAAGCGGTAGCATTAGCCACAGCGGTTGGCGAGAATGCTCACAACCCTTATGAAATTGTAGGATTTATCACGCAGAGAAAAGATTCCAAGAGGGCAAAACTATTGTCAAAAAAGATATATAGCAAACATCAGCTTGAAAATCATGATAAAGATTATTTGAAGGCAGATGGGGTGCTTTTAGACGGTGCTAAAATTCCTAAAAAGGAACTGTCGGAATGGGTGAATTTATTTTTGGAAAAAGGTTTGTTGGTATTAAAAGCTTCTTCCGTAGAAAAATACGGGAGCAATGAAAATATAAGAATAAGAAATTTACAGATAGAAGATTTATTGAATAGAAAGCCCATTGTTATAAAAAATGAAGCAGTAGAAGAGAGGCATCATCATAAATCTGTTTTGATAACAGGAGGAGCTGGGTCTATAGGCAGTGAAATAGTGAGACAAGTTTCTTGTTTTAAGCCCTCTAAAGTGGTTATTTTGGATCAGTCTGAATCACCATTATACGAAATAGAGCTAGAATTGAAAGAAACTTTTCCCGATATCAACTTTGAATTTATATTGGGGGATATCTCTAATTACGATCGGTTAAGAACTATCTTTGAGCAAAATGAGTTTTCAATGGTTTATCACGCTGCGGCATACAAGCATGTTCCTCTTATGGAGGAAAACCCACATGAAGCAATTCGCGTAAACATAAAAGGAACCAAAAATTTAGCCATACTTTCCAGTGAATATAAAGTTAATAGATTTGTAATGATTTCTACTGATAAGGCTGTAAATCCTACAAATGTAATGGGAGCTTCTAAAAGGACGGCAGAATTGTTTGTTCAAGCACTGCAAGAAAAAGATGGAAATACGACAAAATTTATAACCACTCGTTTTGGGAATGTACTGGGGTCTAATGGATCTGTGATTCCTCATTTCAAAAAGCAAATAGAAAAAGGAGGTCCAGTAACAATAACGCATCCGGATATTGTTCGTTATTTTATGACTATTCCAGAGGCTTGCGAGTTGGTGCTTCAAGCCGGAACCATGGGGCAGGGGGGAGAAATTTATGTTTTTGATATGGGAGAACCGGTTAAGATTCTTAATTTAGCCAAAAGAATGATAAAACTTTCGGGGTTGGTTCCAGACGAGGACATAAAGATTGTTTTTACAGGATTAAGACCGGGAGAAAAACTCTATGAAGAGCTTTTGAGCGATGGTACTAAAACATTACCTACTCACCATGAGAAGATTATGCGTTCTAAAGATCCATCGATGAGATTTACGGACATAAATAAATTTGTAGAGGAAATTATAAATATAGCAGAAACAGAGGGCAAAATAGAAGTTGTGAGAATGTTAAAAAAAATAGTTAAAGAGTTCAAAAGCAATAACTCAGAGTTTGAAATTTTAGATAAATAAAAATATTATATTTGCTACAATAAAATAAAATTATGGAAATTGAAAAATGGATTTTTGCTATAGCATCAGTTTTTTTATTAACTTCGTGTAAAGTGAATAATGATATCGCTTATATGCAAAATATAGAAAAATTAGCCAATGATGCTTCTGTAAGAATGACCCAAAATACTGTACAGGCGGGAGATGAATTATCAATATTAGTTTCTGCAGAAGATATGTCTGTAGCAGCCCCTTTCAATAGAGGGATGGAGCCAAACAATAAAACTGTATCTCTGTCTCAGGGAGCTTCTAATAATACTTATGGAGCACAAGTGCCGAATAATGGTTATTCTTATAAAGTTTATGAAGAGAATTATATAGATTTTCCTATACTCGGAAAAATTGATACTAAGGAGAAAACATTAGAAGAGCTTAAAAGCGATTTACAGGTAAGGCTGAAAAAGTATATCATCAATCCGTCAGTTAGTATAAAATATAATAATTACAGAGTGACGGTCTTGGGGGAAGTGAATAAGCCCGGACAATATATTATTCCGGATGGTAAAGTTCGATTGCTGGATGTACTTGGTTTAGCCGGTGATTTGACTATTTATGGAAAACGCGATAACATTTTGGTCGTTCGGGAGCATAACGGAGAGAGAGAAAATGCCTATGTAAATTTAACAAATGCAGATTTTATAAATTCACCTTATTATTATCTTAAACAGAATGATGTCGTTTATGTTTCTCCTAATAAAACGAGGCAGACTGCCTCTATGTTTGGACCTCAGACGGGAATTTATATATCTATAGCTTCGGTTGTAGTAACGATTTTAGCATTGGTAATTAGAAAATAACAGAATAAGGAGATGGAAAATAAAAATACGATCTCTAATGAAGAGAAAGAAATTAATCTTAATGAACTCATTAGACCATATGTTAGAAATTGGAAATGGTTTGTACTATCGGTATTTATAGCAGTATCTTGTGGTTTTTTGTATGTTAAATTAGCAACTAATGTATATAATGTACAGTCTACAGTTTTAATTAAAGATTCCAAAAATAATAAAGGGATAGGAGGAGATTTAGCCTCGCTGGCAGATTTAAGCAGTCTTGGGAATATGGGAAGTAATGGAATCGACAATGAAATGGAAATGTTTAAGTCCAAAAGACTGATGAAGGAAGTGGTGGAAACCAATAATTTCCAAGTGAAAATTTTTTCTCATAGCCTTCTGAAAACAAACGAACTATATGGAGAATCTTCTCCGATATTGGTTAATTTTATTAGAGAAAAAGAAGATGCTGAATTTCCTGAAAAGCTATTGGATGTAGAATTAAAAGGGGATAAAGTTATCCTTAGCTCAGAGGAATTGCCAAAAAAAATTGTAACAAACTATGATAAAACAATTAGTTTACCCTATGCAGACATTATGGTTAGGAGAAACCCTCATTATAATACTAAGCATAAAGAAGATTTAGGGGATTTACAGCTTGGGATATACTCTACTTCCTCTACTGTAGATGCTTTACAGAGGTCGCTTGGTGTAGATTTAGCAAATAAAAATGCTACGGTAATAAACCTGTCAATAAAAACCCCCAACACAGATAAAGGGGAAACCGTCATTAATGATTTGGTAAAAGTCTATAATGCTGATGCGGTGAAGGATAAGAATTCTCAATCGGAGGAAACAATGAAATTTATAGAGAGCCGCCTGAAAGTGATCTCTCAAGAGTTAGGAAATGTGGAAGATGAAAAGAAAAGGTTTAAAGAAAAAAATAATCTTACAGATATTCCTACACAGATAAAATTGGATTTAACGACAAAAGCCGAAGCCCAAAGCAAACAATTAAACATCAATGCCCAGCTGCAGCTTACCAACTCTTTGATCAGCTATCTAAGAAATCAATCTCCGTATCAAGTATTACCTTCTGCAGTAGGTTTGGATAGTCCTACGGCTTCTGCCGGAATAGCATCTTATAACGAGTTGGTCCTTACACGCAGCCGTTTATTAGCTTCTGCAACACCGGATCATCCATCTGTAATAGAAATTTCTAAGCAATTAGACAGATTGAAGTCGTCTATTCTTCAGGGTTTGGAGAAAACGAAAAAAGGATTGGAAATATCAAGCAGCGAGCTGCAATTGGAGCAAAACAATATAGCTTCCAATGTTTCGAGATTACCTTCCCTGGAACAGACTTTTAGAGATATCGAACGCCAACAACAAATCAAAGAGCAATTATACTTATTACTTTTACAAAAAAGAGAAGAAACCGCTATATCGCTTGCCGCAAAAGGAGATAAAGCTAAGGTAATAGATTATGCTTTTGCATCTAAAACCCCTATTTCTCCGAAGAAAAATATTGTGTTGTTGGCAGCATTGGTTTTAGGTCTGTTAATACCATTTGGCGTGATCTATATTATAGAATTGTTTTATAATAAAATTAAGACTAAACATGATATTGAGGCTCTTTCTCAAACTTCAGTTTTAGCGGAGCTTCCTAAAGTAGATAAAGGGCAGGAGGATACAGTGAAACTGAATGATGTTTCTCCTCTTGCAGAAGCATTTAGAATATTGATTACAAATCTCAATTTTATGCTGCCTCATAAAGATTCAGGTAAAATAGTTTTTGTAACTTCATCGATTAAAGGTGAAGGTAAAACTTTTGCATCTGTTAATTTAGCATTGACTTTAGCCACTCCTAAAAGAAAAACTATTATTATAGGTTCGGATACCAGAAATCCTCAGTTACAAAGATATAATACTTCGAGAAGAGGTCTGGAAGGTCTTACAGAGTTTTTACATGATGAATCTAAGGAATTGGAAAGTATTATTCATAAAAGCACTTATAATCCGTATTTAGATGTTATCTATTCGGGAATGATTCCACCAAATCCAACGGAACTTCTTACCAATGGACGCTATGAGGTTCTTCTCGAGGAATTAAAAGCTAAGTATGATTACATCGTAGTAGATACAGCACCATTGATGCTTGTTACAGACACGCTTTTGATAGCTCATTTAGCAGAGGCTTTTGTTTACGTTGTACGCTCTGGATATACTGATAAGAATCTTATTGATTTCGCAAATCAAAACATAGTGTCTAATAAGATTAAGAATGTAGGTTTTGTTATTAACGATGTAGAAAAACATAACTTAGGCTACGGCAATAAATATGGCTATGGCTATGGTGCTAAAGAGAAAAGTTTTATCCAAAAGTTAAAAGATAGATTTTAAAATGAAAAATATTCTCATTACAGGAGGAGCAGGTTTTATAGGCTCTAATTTAACAGAATATTTCCTCAACCAAGGACATAGCGTAACGGTTTTGGATAATTTTTCCACAGGACACCGCCACAATATTGAACCTTTTTTTGAAAATCCTAATTTTAGATTGATAGAAGGTGATATTCGTGATTTGGATACTTGTAGAAAAGCCTGTGAAAGTCAAGATTATGTGCTCCATCAGGCGGCGCTTGGCTCTGTGCCTCGTTCTATTGAAGATCCTATTACCAGTAATGATGTGAATGTTTCGGGCTTCCTCAATATGTTGGTAGCGGCGAGAGATTCTAAAATCAAGCGTTTTGTCTATGCAGCAAGCTCCTCAACTTATGGAGATTCCGAATCTTTACCAAAGGTGGAAGATGTGATTGGGAAACCGCTATCTCCATATGCTATTACCAAATATGTCAATGAATTATATGCTGATGTATTCAGCAAGACCTATGGCTTGGAATGTATCGGTTTAAGATATTTCAATGTTTTTGGGCGTAAGCAAGACCCAAAGGGAGCCTATGCTGCAGTAATCCCTAAATTTGTAATTCAGTTGATGAATTACCAGTCTCCAACCATCAATGGTGATGGGACTTATTCTCGTGATTTTACTTATATTGATAATGTAATCCAGATGAACGAAAGAGCGATGCTCACCGATAATCCGAGAGCTGTCAATACGGTTTATAATACCGCTGTGGGCGACCGTACCACCATTAAAGAGATGGCGTATTTGTTAAGAGAATATCTATCTGTCTATGATGATAAAATTTCGGATGTAGAAATATTGAATGGTCCGAACCGTTTAGGTGATATCCCACACTCGCTGGCATCTATCGATAAAGCCAAACAATATTTAGGTTACCGGCCTACCCACGAATTTAAAGCCGGATTGAAAGAGGCGGTGGAGTGGTATGTTGCTAATTTAAAAAATAAATAAATATAGGTTCAACAGAGTCTTTTGATGAAATTATTAACCGTCTAAGCCTCTTTAATGTACAAATATTGATTAAATCGTAAAGAAGATTAAAGGAAAAAATAATAATAAAAAAATTACCAATATGAATTCATCTTCTATGAAAATTGCCATTATAGGTTTAGGCTATGTAGGGTTGCCTTTAGCCCGATTATTTGCAACTAAATATCCTGTAGTAGGTTTTGATATTAACCAAGAGCGTGTGGCAAAACTCAATGATGGGCACGATGATACTTTGGAGGTCTCGGACGAGTTGCTACAATCGACATTGGTAAAGGAAAATCCATTTATTCAATCATCAAAAGGACTATATTGCTCGGCAAATTTAGAGGATATTCAAGATGCTGACATCTATATCATTACAGTGCCTACGCCTGTGGATAAAAATAATCGTCCTATCCTGACCCCTTTGGTAAAAGCTAGCGAAACAGTGGGCAAGGTATTGAAGAAAGGCAACATCGTGATTTATGAATCTACCGTATACCCTGGAGCTACGGAGGAAGATTGTATTCCTGTAGTAGAAAAAATTTCGGGCTTGAAGTTTAATGAAGATTTCTATGCCGGATATTCTCCAGAACGCATCAATCCCGGGGACAAAGAGCATACTGTGGAGAAGATTTTGAAGGTAACTTCTGGTTCTACGCCAGAAATTGGGCAGGTGGTTAACGATTTGTACCGCTCGGTGATTATTGCGGGCACGCATTTAGCTCCAACCATCAAGGTAGCAGAAGCTGCAAAGGTAATTGAAAATTCACAACGAGATATTAATATTGCTTTTGTAAACGAGCTGGCTAAAATTTTTAATTTGATGGATATTGATACGCACGCCGTACTGGAGGCCGCAGGGACAAAATGGAACTTTTTACCCTTCAAGCCAGGTTTAGTAGGTGGACATTGCATCGGTGTAGACCCATATTATTTAGCACAAAAAGCACAGGAGTATGGCTATCATCCTGAGATTATTTTGGCGGGAAGACGCCTTAACGACTCCATGGGGAAATATGTGGCAGAGCAAGTGGTAAAGGCAATGATTAAAAAAGATATTCCTGTAAACAAAGCCGAAGTGCTGATGCTGGGCGTTACTTTTAAAGAAAATTGTCCGGATGTTCGTAATACAAAGATAGTAGATGTCGTCTCAGCTTTAGAAGATTTTGGAATAAAAGTTACCATTTACGACCCTTGGGCTTGTCCTAAAGAGGTAGAACACGAGTATGGTATTATAAGTACAGACAAACTTCCTCAACAATGTTTTGACGCAATTGTCTTAGGGGTATCTCATAGAGAGTTTTTAGAATTAGATATTGATTCTTTGAAGAAAGATAATGCCGTAGTCTATGATGTGAAAGGAGTGCTTAAAAATTGTGATAATAGCCTATAAAAAATGAAATACGATTGCGTCATAGTAGGAGCAGGGTTGGTAGGGCTCTCTTCTGCGTATCATTTGTTAAAGATAAAACCACACTTTCGGGTACTTGTTCTTGAAAAAGAATCTGGGGTGAGCAAGCACCAATCTGGACATAATAGCGGTGTTATTCATAGCGGAATCTACTACAAATCAGGAAGCCTGAAAGCTAAGAATTGTATTAATGGCTATAATGAAATTATTCAATTTGCAAAAGAATATGGCATAAGATATGACTTATGCGGTAAGATTATTGTTGCTACGAACAAGGAAGAACTTCCTTTATTGGATAATATTTACAGCAGAGGTATTCAAAATGGTTTGACGGATTTGACCTACCTTTCAAGAGATGAGTTCAGAGAAATAGAACCGCACTGTGAAGGTGTGAGAGCAATAAAAGTCTCTCAAACAGGAATCATAGATTATCCTGCTGTTGCAGAAAAAATAAAAGAACTTTTTTTAGAATTAGGGGGGAATATAGAGTTTAACCAAAAGGTACTTAATATAAAACAAAATCAGGGGACAATATCTGTAGAAACTTCTAAGCAAACATTTGAGACTAAAAAGCTCATTTCTTGTGCAGGGCTTTATTCCGATAAGCTGACGGCTATGACCAGTCAAAAAAATGATGTCAAAATAATTCCGTTTAGAGGGGAATATTATAAAATAAAAGAATCTAAACAACATTTAGTAAGAAACTTGATATATCCGGTTCCGAACCCTAATTTCCCGTTCTTAGGCGTACACTTTACCAGGATGATAAACGGGGGAATAGAAGCCGGACCCAATGCCGTATTAGCATTTAAGAGGGAAGGATATTCATTCTTTGATTTTAATCTTGGTGAAACGATGCAGACTCTGACTTGGCCAGGATTTCTAAAAATCGCAGCAAAGTATGGAAAAACAGGATTGGGGGAAATGTATAGGTCTCTATCAAAATCGGCTTTTACTAAAGCGTTACAAAAATTAATGCCAGAGATTCAAGAGTCTGATTTAGAGGCTGGAGGTGCAGGAATAAGAGCTCAGGCTTGTGATAGAAATGGTAATTTGTTAGACGACTTTGATATCGTAAATGATGGAAATATAATTCATGTAAGAAATGCACCATCTCCGGCGGCGACTTCCTGCCTGTCAATAGGGAAAACAATATGTGAATTGATATAAAAAACCTTGAAAATGAAAAATATACAAATGGTTGATCTAAAAGGTCAATACGATAAAATAAAAGAAAGTGTCAATGACGGTATTCAGAAATGCTTGGATACGACTTCTTTTATTAATGGAGCGGCAGTAAAGGAATTTCAACAAGATTTTCAAGAATACTTAAATATAAAACATGTCATACCTTGTGCCAATGGTACAGACGCACTACAAATCGCGATGATGGCACTAGGATTAAAGCCCGGTGATGAGGTTATTTGCCCTGCGTTTACCTATGTAGCTACGGCAGAAGTTATAGGTTTGCTGGGACTTAAGCCCGTGATGGTGGATGTAAATCCTAAAACTTTTAATATTGAGTTGGAAGGAATAGAAAAGTTTATTACAGAAAAAACTAAGGCTATTGTTCCGGTTCACTTATATGGACAATCCGCTGATATGGAGCCTATTATGGTACTTGCTGAAAAGTGTAATCTATATGTAGTGGAGGATAATGCCCAAGCGATAGGTTCGGATTATACATTTTCGGATGGGACCAAGAAAAAAACGGGAACGATAGGTCATATTAGTTGTACTTCTTTTTTTCCATCTAAAAATTTAGGCTGTTATGGAGACGGAGGAGCTCTAATGACAAATGATGATGAGTTGGCAGTAAAAATAAGAATGATAGCAAACCATGGACAAGAGAAAAAGTATTATCATAAAGTACTGGGCTGTAATTCTAGGTTAGATACTATTCAGGCCGCAATATTAAAAGTAAAATTAAAATATTTAGATAAGTATTCTGCTGCGAGGAATCAGATGGCAGATTATTATGATAAAGGCCTTGGGAATATTGAGGGCATAGAAATCCCTCATAGAGCTTGTAATTCTTCTCATGTATTTCATCAATATACATTGAAAATTAAAAACGGAAGAAGAGAGGAACTCAAACAATATCTGAGCGAGAAAGGTATTCCGAGTATGATTTATTATCCATTACCACTATACAAGCAAGAGGCATTTCAGCAGTATGTAGAAAATGGATTTTTGTTACCAGTTACAGAAAGTCTTTGCGAGGAAGTCCTTTCACTGCCTATACATACAGAATTTGATGCTGAAGTTTCAGATTATATTATAAATGAAATTCATAATTTTTTTAAGATAAGATAAAGATGTCAGATTATTTTTCACATGAAACGGCAGTCGTAGATGAAGGCTGCAATATAGGAAAAGGTACTAAAATATGGCATTTTTCACATATTATGACAGGATGTACATTAGGTGAGAATTGTAATATAGGACAAAATGTAGTGGTTTCGCCTAAAGTAGTTTTGGGTAAAAATGTAAAAGTTCAAAATAATGTGTCTATATACGAAGGTGTAACTTGTGATGATGATGTGTTTTTGGGGCCGTCTATGGTGTTTACTAATGTTATAAACCCGAGAAGTGCTGTAAACAGGAAAAATGAATATCTGAAAACGCATGTAGGAAAAGGAGCGTCCATAGGAGCTAATGCGACTATAGTTTGCGGGCATAATATCGGCGAATATGCCTTTATAGGTGCAGGTGCAGTAGTTACTAAAGAAGTACCTGCTTACGCGTTGGTTGTAGGTAATCCTGCAAGACAAATAGGATGGATGAGTGAGTATGGTCACAGATTAGAATTTAACGACTCCGGGATTGCAGTCTGTGAACAGAGTGGAGAAAAATATAAACTTGAAAATAATAAAGTATCTAAACTATAAAATGATGGATAGAAAAATAAAATTTGCAGTGGTGGGATGCGGCCATATCGGGAAACGCCATGCGGAGATGATAAGCAGGAATGCAGAGAGTGAACTTGTCGCATTAGTAGATGTAAAAGAAAAGTCTCAATTGGGAATAGAAAATTACGATGCTGAATTTTTTAATTCATTAGATGAACTACTTGCTTCGGATTTAGAAATAGATGTCATTAATATTGCTACGCCTAATGGTTTTCACGCTTCTCAAGGAATGAAAGTCTTGGATTCAGGAAGGCATTTGGTAATAGAAAAACCTATGGCACTGACAAAGAATGATGCCGAGCAGCTAATATTTAGAGGATTGAGAAAACACAAACAAGTATTTTGCGTAATGCAAAACAGGTATTCTCCTCCGTCAGTATGGTTAAAAGATTTATTGGAATCCGGTAAATTGGGGAAAATTTATATGGTTCAGATTAACTGTTATTGGAATCGTGATGACCGCTATTATAAACCGGACTCTTGGCATGGTGACAAAGAATTAGATGGCGGTACATTATTCACACAGTTTTCGCATTTCATTGATTTAATGTATTGGTATTTTGGAGATATTACCAATATTCAAGCTAAATTTGAAGATTTTAATCATCAGAAGTTGACAGGCTTTGAAGATTCGGGATTTGTATCATTTGATTTTATCAATGGTGGTATGGGGTGTCTTAATTACTCCACTTCTGTTTGGAACAAAAATTTGGAAAGCAGCATTACCGTAATTGCAGAAAACGGCTCCTTAAAAGTGGGTGGGCAATATATGAATGAAGTAGAGTATTGCCACATCAAAGATTATGAAATGCCGGAATTGGCTCCTACTAATCCAGGTAATGATTACGGTGCTTATAAAGGCTCTGCAGCCAATCATCATTATATCATAGAGAATGTGGTAGATGTACTGAAAGGCAGAAATACGATTACTACAAATGCACTGGAAGGGATGAAAGTGGTAGATATTATAGAGAGAATTTATCAGTTGAAAAAATAATGATTGATATAAGGAAAAACTTAAAATCAGAGTTTTCTCGAAATGTTTTAACATTGATTACTGGTACCACTGTAGCTCAGATGATACCCATCTTGGTAAGTCCTATTCTAACAAGAATTTATACACCAGAAGATTTTGGTATTTTAGCTTTATTTATATCTGTGTCAACCATTTTGAGTTCTATGATCTGTGGGCGATATGAGTTAGCAATTATACTTCCAGAAAAGGAGGAAGATGCTATAAATATACTAGCTTTAGGATTTATATTAGCAGCCTTTTTATCTTTCGTTTTATTTTTGATAGTTGTTCTCTTTCATCATACTTTAGCTTCAGCATTGGGAAATTTAAAGATTGAGATATGGCTTTATTTTATACCTTTAGTTATTTTTACTTTAGGAGTATTTAGTCTTTTAAACTATTATAATAATCGAAAAAAATATTATGAAGATTTAGCTAAAGCTACAGTGCTTAGATCTATTGTACTGTCTATTGTTCAAATTTTAGGAGGATTTTTTTATAAAGGTGCGGGAGGATTGGTTATAGGGCAAATTATTTCTAGTTTTTCAGCTAATCTAAAGTTAGTAAAAAATATTTCTAAGGATAAAGTTTTAATATCTAAAATTAATAAAAACCATATTCTGACAGTAGCAAATAAATACAAAAGATTTCCACAATTTTCTATGTGGTCGGCATTAGCAAATAATATGGGTTTTCAGTTTTATAATGTTTTAGTTTCTGCATATTATTCATCAAAAACACTAGGATTTTATTCTATGTCTAATAGAGTTTTAGGTATGCCTGCTACTTTAGTGGGAGGAGCTATGGCTCAGGTTTTCTTTCAGCATGCAGCAGAAGAGAAACAAAAAACAGGACTGACAAAATCTATTTTTATTAAGACATTAAAGAAAACACTTATTATTAGTTTACCTACATTTTTGATTATATTTCTGATTATAGAAGATTTATTTGCTTTAGTATATGGTGAAAGTTGGAGGGTAGCAGGCTCATATGTTAAAATAGTCACACCTATGTTTTTTATTAGGTTTAATGTAGTAACCGTTAGTAATGTTATGAATATATATGGAAAAGAAAAAGCATTATTGATTTGGCAGATAGCTTTATGCTTGATAGCACTATTATCTATTTTTACATGTAGCTATTTAAAGTATCCATTTGAGATATCTTTGTATGCTATGAGTATAGGGCTTAGCTTAAACTATCTTATATTGTTATATATGGTTTACAATCTTTCTAACAAAGGTAAATTATTTTAAAAGAATATATAATGTATTTATTTATAAGTATATTAGTGTTGATATTATCATATTTTTTGTTCAAAAAGGCTTCGGGGTCGTTGTCTTTAACAAAATTAAATATGATTTCTTGGATTTTCTATTACAATATAATAATGCAATCTTTTATTGCGGCAATATTGGTAGTAAATAAATGGGATAATCATTATTTAATATCAAGAATTACTCGAGATGATACACGATTTAACGGATGGATTGCCGTTATGTATACTTCTATGGCTCTTCCTATAGGAATGATTTTAATGAATAAAATACTCTCTGCTAATCCCAAAAATTTGTTAGATAAATATCAGAAAAGTAGTCTTGTTCCATTAGTGAGTAAATATGATTCTTATATAAAGTATCCCCTATTTTTGTTGTCCTCATTATCTATCATCGCGGTATTATATACATTTGCTAATTTAAGAGAAATTCCTATATTAAAGGCTTTTTCGGGTGCTTCTGCTTATGATCTGGCAGTATATAGAGAATTAGCCTCAAGAAGATTTCAAGGGAATGAAATTTTTAGAAATATTTTTGCAATTAGTTTGACCCCTCTTTTATGTTTTATATATTGTGCTTATTATAGATGTACAAAGAAAAAAATAGACTTACATATGTTTTACATTATGTTTATTTTTACTTTTCTTATTCTTACTTACGATTTAGAGAAATCGCCAATAATTAATTTTCTTATAGGATTTGTCTTTTTTAAAGTTTTAGTGGACAGGGATTTGTCAAAGAAGATGTTGTATATCTATGGAGCAGGGGTTTTTATAATTCTTGTTTTTATGTATGTTCTTGTAATGCAGTCAGGGGATATATATTCTTTATTCTCTAACTATAATGCAGGTATTTTAGGCAGGATATTCTTAACTCAGTCAGCAGGAACATATTTAATGTTTGATATATTTCCAAGGGTACATGACTTTATAGGTTTTAATTCAGTGTCTTCTTTTATTGCGAGTCTTTCCGGAGATGAAGTTTCGGATCGTGCTGCAAGGATAGTAATGTCATACATAAGACATGGTAATTTAGAAGGGGCTGGAGTGGTTAATAGTCTTTTTGTAGGAGAAGCTTGGGCTAATTTTGGTTGGACGGGAGTTCTTCTATCGCCTCTTTATGTAGGAGCAGTTGTTCAATTTCTTTATATAAAATTATTGAAAAGCAAAAAGACTCCTTTGTTTTTAGGAGTGTTAGTATATTTTAGTTATAAATCTAGTATTACAGGAGGATTTAATGATTATATATATAATGTGGGATACTTTATTCTATTTATTATGATTGCATTTGTATATATATCTGGAAAAAGCTTGAAAAGATAAAAAGTGTTGAAAATGAAAGAAAAAAGGATGATATTCCATATACCTAATTCTATTGATAAGGAGCAAAAGTCGGGATCTCAAATCCGACCTATGAAACTGTTACAAGCATTTAGAAATATAGGTTATACAGTAGACGCAGTGATGGGGACTGTAAGAGAAAGAAAAAAACAAATAAAAGAAATAAAAAAGAATATAAAACAAGGTATCCAATACGATTTTTTATATAGTGAAAGTTCTACTATGCCTACTGCTCTCACAGAATCTCATCATTTACCGATAGCTCCGTTTTTAGACTTTTCTTTTTTTAGTTATTGTAAAAAAAACAGTATTAAAATAGGACTTTTTTACAGAGATATCTATTGGAATTTTAATGAGTATTATGATAAATCTTCTTTACTAAAAAGAATTGCCTTTCTTTTTTATAAATTTGATTTACTACATTATAATAAAATTTTAGATGTTTTCTATCTGCCATCTATAGAAATGTATAAGTATATTCCAATAGAGCTTGATGGGAAAGTTCTTGCTCTACCTCCTGCAGTAGACACGAAAGTCTTAACTGTAAATACACAAAGATGTTTTTCTGAGAATATTAGTTTTATATATGTAGGAGGAATAGGAAAAGTATATGATTTAAGTTTATTTTTTGATACAGTATTAGATTTTCAGAATTTTAAAATAAATATTTGTACAAGAAAAAATGAATGGGATAGCTGTTATTATAAATATTCTAAGTATGAAAAAAAATATGAAATAAATCATGTTAGTGGTGATGGATTGTCATCTATTTATAAAAAATCAGATATTGCAGTATATTTCTTAAAACCAGATAGATTGTGGGATTTTGCTATAGGAATAAAACTGTTTGAATATATGGCATATCGAAAGCCGATTATAGCAGTAAAAGGAACTGCAGTGGGTAATTTTGTAGAGAGTAATGATATTGGTTGGGTTATTAATTATACCAAAGAGGATTTAGAAAAATTATTAAGATATCTTACTAATAATAGAGATGAAATTAATAAGAAGATTGAGAATATTGAAAAAATAATATTAAATCATACTTGGGAAGCCAGAGCAAGACAAGTAGAAAAAGACTTAAAAGGATGAAAATATTATTGTTGTCAGATTGTAATTCGGTACACACTATAAAATGGGCAAAATCTCTATATAGTAAAGGAGTAGATGTTATTGTTTTCAGTATAGGAGTTTTACGAGTATCGGATTATGAAGGTACCAATATAAGAATATATGCATCATCTTATAAAGTAAGCAGGGGGAATATAGCTAATAAACTATCGTATATTACAATTATTCCGAAATTAAAAAGAGTAATAAAAAAAGAAAAACCGGATATATTACATGCTCATTATGCCACCAGTTATGGCTTATTAGGAAGTTTGGCGAATTTTCATCCTTATATTATTTCAGTATGGGGTAGTGATGTTTTTGATTTTCCCAATAAATCGGTTATTCATAAAAAAATTCTGAAACATAATTTGAGAAAGGCGGATAAAATTTTATCTACCTCAAAAGTTATGGCAAAAGAAACACAGAAGTATACAAATAAATCTATAGAAGTAACACCATTTGGTGTGGATTTAGATGTGTTTTGTCCTTATTCTATTTCTAAAGCATCGTCTCTATTTTCTCAAAATGATATTGTGATAGGTACAATAAAATCTTTAGAGAAAAAGTACGGAATAGAATATCTGATAGATGCTTTTTCGCTAGTTTTAGAGAAGCGGCCTCATTTACCACTTAAATTACTCATCGTGGGTGAAGGAAGTTTGGATAATTCTCTAAAAGAACAAGTAAAGAGATTGCAAATACAAGATAAAGTGATATTTAAGGGTAAAATTCCCTTTAGTGAAGTGCCAAAGTATCATAATATGATATCTGTTTATGTGGCATTATCTATATTGAATAGTGAGAGCTTTGGTGTTGCTATTGTAGAGGCTTCAGCTATGGAAATGCCGGTAATCGTTTCGGATGTGGGAGGACTTCCAGAGGTAGTGGAGCATCGGAAAACAGGAATTGTAGTTCCTCCTAAAAATAGCGAAGCAGCAGCGAGAGCAATTTTAGAAATAATAGATAATGAAACATTAAGAGAAAAAATGGGGAAATTAGGCAGGCTCAGAGTTTGTGAATTATATGATTGGAATAAAAATGTAGAGCTTATGCTATCGATTTATAACAAAATCATATCGAGTTAGAAATGTTACAGAGGTGGAATTCGTTTAGAAAAGTAGTTTCTATATATGATATTACAATTATCTTGATGTTATCGGGATATTTTTTATCTGCTTTAACACCATATTTTTTGAATACTAATTCTATAAATTATATAGAGCGAATAGTAGTGCTCTCGTTGAGTGGTTATATAATTTTTAAGAATAAATATGTAAAACAAACTTATATTTTCTATATACTATTATTATTTTTTATTTTATATTTTTTAAATCTATGTGTAGATTTTTTTAAATATCATATTGTCTATGATAAACCTATTTATCATTATTTTGGATATTTAATATTTATCTCGGTTATACCGGCTTTAAGTATATTCTTTATTCCAAAAGAAAAAATTAATTGGAAATTTATTCTTTGGGGTACTTGGTTTTCTTTAGGGATTTTCAATGTTGTAAATATTTTATTTACAGATTATTCTAATATATCATACAGAATTAGTGGAATTACATCTTTTTGGCCAATAATTTATGCACAGGTAGGTGTTTCTTTTTCGATATTGTCTGTTTTTTTGTATGAATATTTAAAAGGAAAATGGGATATTATTTGTATTGTATCTTTTTATATGGGGCTTTTTAGCTGTATCATTACGGGGAGTAAAGGGCCTTTATTTTTCTTTTTTGTGCTTTTATTCCTTTATATTATTTTATTTGGAATACCTAGGGTTTTTAAAAATGTTTATTTTATAATAAGTTCGATTTTGTTTATCTTATTTTTATTCTTTAATAGTGATTTTTCTATTTATCATAGAATTTATGATTTTTTATTTACTAATAATGATGCTTCTAAGCAACAAAGAATGGAGATACTAAAATATACGATTGATAGTATTAAAGAACATTTTTGGCAAGGCTCCAATATGTTTATTAAAACAAAGACTCTTCACTCGACATATCCTCATAATCTATTTTTAGAGTCTATTATGACAATGGGGGTAATAGGAGGAATTTTATTTTTATTTATAAATATTAAAGCTATTTATAGTGTGTTTCTATATTTAAAAATAAAACATCAAGAAGTATGGGTTGTATTTTTATTTTTACAATATTTTTTTCAAACATTTTTTTCGTTATCTTTGTATTCTAGCGAAGGGTATTGGATTTTATTAGCTATAATTTTGTCAAAAAAAATAAGAAATAATCAGAAATATGAAAATCTTAACAATATTAGGGGCGAGACCTCAGTTCATAAAAGCCGGATCTATAAGTAGAGAAATAGCCAAGCATAATACAATCAAAGAAATTATAGTGCATACAGGGCAACATTACGATGCTAATATGAGCAATATTTTTTTTGAGGAAATGAAAATTCCTAAGCCTGACTATTTCTTAGGGATAGGGGGAAAATCTCACGGTGCTATGACCGGACAGATGATTGAGAAAATAGAGGAAGTTGCACTGAAAGAAAATCCGGACTGGATAATGGTCTATGGAGATACCAACTCTACATTGGCAGGAGCTATCGTGGCGAGTAAACTGCATATAAAATTAGCCCATATAGAAGCTGGGCTCAGGAGTTTCAATATGAAAATGCCGGAAGAAATCAATAGAATACTTACGGATAGGGTTAGCCAGATATTATTTTGCCCTACTAAAACGGCTGTTGATAATCTTTTGAAAGAAGGCTTTGAGAATTTTGAGTGTAAAATTGTAAATAGCGGTGATGTGATGCAAGATGGAGCCATGTTCTATTCTACTCTAATGCAGAAACCACCATTTGATATAGAGAAAGATTTTATTTTATGTACCATCCATCGTGCGGAGAATACAGATAGCTTATCCCGACTAAAAAATATATTCGAAGCACTGAATGAAATTTCTAAAGAAACACAAATTGTATTACCGCTACATCCTCGTACAAAGAAAATCGTAGAAGAAAAGGGCGTAAATATTTCGGATAATATTCTAATCGTGGAGCCTTTGGGTTATCTGCAAATGGTTTGGCTGATAGGTCATTGTAAATTGGTGATGACAGACAGCGGCGGACTGCAGAAGGAAGCATTTTTCTTTAAAAAACCATGTATAACACTCAGAGACGAAACGGAATGGATTGAATTGGTAGAGCATAAATTTAATGTATTAGCCGGTGCAGATAAGGATAAGATAATATCTACTTATAATGACAAAGATAATTTGTTTGCGAAAGATTTTGATGCCGATTTGTATGGTGGTGGGCAAGCGAGCGAGAATATTATAAAACAATTGTTAGAATATAAATAATGAATATATTACTAATAAATCATTATGCGGGTTCCCCTAATTATGGAATGGAGTTTCGTCCTTATCATATGGCTAAGGAATGGGTGAAGCAGGGGCATAATGTTACGATATTAGCATCCAGCTATTCACATTTAAGGCGTGAAATAGACATAAACGGAAAGAACAAAAAAGAAAATATAGACGGCGTTAATTATATTTGGTATAAGACCAAACCTTATGATACCAATGGTTTAGGAAGGGTGTACAATATATTCCAATTCTTAAAGGCATTATGGGGTGATACGAAAAATATAGTGAAGGAGATTAAGCCTGATGTAGTCATTGCTTCGAGTACTTATCCTATGGATATATGGGGGGCTGGTAGAATTGCTAAAAAAGCAAAAGCCCAACTGATATTTGAAGTGCACGATTTATGGCCGCTTTCCCCTATAGAACTTGGAGGAATGTCAAAAAATCATCCGTTTATTATGATATGCCAGCGGGCAGAAGATTTCGCTTATAAACACTCGGATAAAGTGGTTTCTATGCTTCCTAATGTGCATGATTATATGAAGAGCAGAGGATTGGATTTGTCTAAGCTGTCAATAGTACCTAATGGAATTGTAGAAGAAGATTGGGCGGATGTCAATAGCAAACCTCTATCGGAAGGGCCATTAAAGCAATTCGTTACGAAGGTAAAAGAAGAAGGAAAAAAGATTGTTGCTTATACAGGTGCCCACGGTCTTCCCAATGCTTTGGATTCATTTTTAGATGCCGCAAAATTGTTACAAGAAAACAAAAATGTAGTGTTCGTATTGGTGGGTAAGGGCCTAGAAAAAGACAACCTAATAGAGAAAAAAAATCGGGAACATATAGAGAATGTGTATTTCTTTGATCCAATTTCTAAATATGAAATACCTTCTCTTCTTCAATATTTTGATATTGCTTACATAGGGCTTAAATATCAGCCATTGTTTAGATTTGGCGTAAGTCCTAACAAGTTGATGGACTATATGATGGCGGGAAAACCGATTTGCTATGCCATTAATGCAGGGAATAATTTGGTACAAGATGCCGATTGTGGAATAAGTGTAGAAGCAGAAAATCCTCAAGCCATAGCCAATGGAATTAGAGAACTACTTTCACTTTCCGATGAGGAGAGATGCAAGTTGGGTAATAATGGTAAAAAATACATATTAAAACACCAAACATATTCAAAATTAGCAGTTAAATTTCTAAATACAATGCAAAATGACTAATAAAATAATACCATTCTCACCACCAAGGATAGACGATAAAATCATCAATGAAGTAGTAGATGCTTTAGAATCGGGCTGGATCACTACCGGACCACGAACCAAATTGTTTGAAAGTAAACTGGCGGACTATTGCGGGGTAGATAAGGTCTTGGCGGTAAACTCTTGGACTACAGGTGCGGAGCTTGTACTATATTGGTTTGGCATCAGGGAGGGCGATGAGGTAATTGTACCGGTCTATACCTATTGTGCTACGGCGAATATAGTAAGGCATAGAGGTGCTAAGGTGATTATGGTGGATGTGAGCTCGGATTTCGGAATTGATGTTTCCAAAATAGAACCTTATATTACGGAAAAAACAAAAGCGATTATACCGGTGGATGTCGGCGGTTTACCCGTGAATTACGAAGAGATAAGAAACATTGTAAATAAACCAAGTGTTCGGTCTAAGTTTAATCCTACCACAGAAGTTCAGAAGCAATTGGGTAGAATCCTGATATTGTCGGATGCGGCACATTCTTTTGGGGCTAAGTATAAAGGGAAAAAAATAGGTTCGAAAGCGGATTTTACTGTGTTTTCATTCCACGCGGTTAAGAATCTTACCACTGCAGAGGGGGGCGCTATATGCATCAATATGCCGGCACCTTTTGATAATGAAGAGATTTACAATAGACTTAATACCTTGTCTCTACATGGGCAGAACAAAGATGCATTAGCGAAATACCAAATAGGCAATTGGGAATACGATGTTATAGATGCTGGCTTTAAGTGTAATATGACAGATATTTTGGCAGCCATAGGACTTATCGAGTTGGATAGATATGATGATGAAACCCTGAGCAGAAGAAAAGAGATATTCCAAAAATATACAGAGGCGCTCAATAAATACGATTGGGCTATAACGCCGCTTTTCATTGATGAAAACAGAGAAACCTCTTATCATTTGTATTTATTACGAATCAAAGATGTTACGCTGGAAGAAAGAAATCTGATAATACAAGAAATCTTTGGACAAAATGTATCCGTAAATGTTCATTACAAACCATTGCCATTATTATCTTATTATCAAGGCTTAGGGTATAATCTTGATGAATATCCTATGGCGAAAGCACTTTGGGAATGCGAAATTTCACTTCCGGTTTACTATGATTTATCCGATGAGGATGTAGATACTGTAATAGCATCAGTGGTAAAGGCTGTAGAAAAAATAAAGAGCGGAGATGAAAAGAATATTTGATTTTATTTTTTCATTTATCGGATTGTTGGTAATATCCCCGGTATTATTGGGAATAGCTTTGATAATCGCTTTTACCTCAAAAGGTGGCGTGTTTTATAGGCAGAATAGGGTAGGGCGGTTTGGTAGAGATTTCCGTATTTTCAAATTTCGAACGATGTATGTGGACTCGGATAAGAAAGGTTTGCTCACAGTAGGAGGTCGAGACCCGAGGGTAACTAATGTAGGCTACTACCTTCGTAAATACAAAATAGACGAACTTCCTCAGCTTATAAATGTTTTTCTTGGCGATATGAGTTTTGTAGGACCTCGTCCGGAGGTAAGAAAATATGTCGATTTATATAATGACGAACAGAGAAAAGTATTGAATGTCCGCCCCGGAATTACGGACTTAGCCTCTATAGAATATAGGAATGAAAATGAGATTTTATCTAAGCAATCAGAGCCGGAGAAATATTATATAGATGTCATTATGCCTGCCAAATTATCAATCAATCTCAAATATATAGAAAATAGAAGTTTATTCAAAGATATAAATGTTATTCTTAAGACATTAAAAGCTATTCTGGTTTAGAAATAAAAAAAATCTAAAAAGCAGTGGATTGTGCTATTTTAATATTCCACTGCTTTTTTCAAATATAGCTTAATCTGTAAGATTCTTTTTTATCTCATTATCAGAGAGTTCGTGGTCTTGCAAATCACCCGATAAGAAACTGTCATAGGCACTCATATCTATCAATCCGTGTCCGGAAAGCGTGAACAAAATGACTTTCTTTTCTCCTGTTTTTATACATTTTTTAGCTTCTCTTATTGCTGCTGCTATGGCGTGATTGCTTTCAGGAGCTGGTATAATCCCTTCGGTGTGTGCAAATAACTGCCCGGCTTCGAAGCTCTCTATTTGAGGGATATCTACAGCTTCTACCAATTGATCTTTTAATAATTGCGAAATGATAACTCCTGCACCGTGATAGCGGAGTCCGCCGGCGTGAATATTACTTGGTACAAACTTGTGACCTAATGTAAACATAGGTAATAGCGGTGTATATCCTGCCTCATCACCAAAATCATATCGGAATTCTCCTCTCGTAAGTTTGGGGCAAGACGCAGGTTCTGCAGCTATAAAGCGGGTTTTTACTCCTTTTCTCAGGGTATGCCTCATAAAAGGATATGCAGAGCCTCCGAAATTAGACCCTCCTCCAAAACAGCCTATAACAATATCGGGATATTCTCCTGCCATCTGCATTTGCTTCTCTGCTTCAAGACCAATGACGGTCTGGTGGAGGGTTACAAAATTTAGAACAGAGCCTAATGAATATTTGCAATTTAGCGTCGTTTGGGCTAATTCCAAGGCTTCGCTAATTGCCGTTCCCAAAGAGCCTTGATGGTTTGGCGTTTTTGTTAAAATATCTTTCCCCGCCCTTGTAGACATAGACGGCGAGGGTGTAACCTGAGCACCAAAAGTTTGCATAATGCTTCGTCTGTAAGGTTTCTGTTCGTATGAAATTTTTACCTGATACACAGCAGCTTCTATTCCAAATACTTTTGCAGCATAGGATAAAGCCGCACCCCATTGTCCGGCACCTGTTTCTGTGGTAAGATGTGTGGTTCCTTCTTTCTGTGCATAGTAAGCTTGGGCTATAGCCGAATTTATTTTATGCGAGCCAACAGGCGATACCGATTCGTTCTTAAAATAAATATGAGCCGGAGTGCCTAAGGCTTTTTCTAAGGCGTAAGCTCTTACAAGAGGGGTGCTCCTATAGTTTTTATATAATTCTCGTACTTCGTGAGGAATCTCAATCCATGTGTCTTTTTGATTCAGCTCTTGTCGGGATAGTTCTTCCCCGAAAATAGGACTCATTTCTTCCACCGTCATTGGTCGTTTGGTGCCCGGGTGTAGCATAGGTTGCGGTTTAGTAGGCATATCTGCTACGATATTATACCAATGGCGTGGGATTTCGTTTTCATCTAAAAGAAATCTTTTTCGTTTCTCCACTTTTTCCCCTGTTGGTTTAGTACAATCTTTCATGTTAAAAATTTTAATTGTTAAAAATTGAATTTATTTATAAAAAAAATCTCTCGAGACAAAAGCACTTTAGACTTTATACCTCGAGAGATCTAATATTTCGTTAAAAAAGAATATTTGTTATTGCTGTATGATCATATTCGGGACGGTCTTGTGTGCATAGCTAAAGCGTAGAGACCATCGCCAGTTTCTATTATCAAAAGACAACACAAAAACTTCAGATCTGACTAAATCTAAACCTGAAGCCAAAGAAATATGCTTACTTGCTGTGAGTATATTTCTAAGATTTGATATGTTGGTGTCTTTCTTCGACATTTCTTATGCCTCGTTTTCGTTGCAATACTACAAAAAACAATATATATATCCAAAAGATTTTTTTACTTTTTTGTTTATGATGTTTATTTATAGTGTTTTGTGGTGATAAAAGTATTTGTGAATATTGATTTGATTTATGGTAAGTATTTGCTTGGGATATTGGTTTATAAAATATCATATACAAACTATTTTTGATAGAGCTTAAATCCTTATCTTTGTCGTAATATGGATACCAAAGCAATATTTGAACTTCTTGAATATACAGGGCGGAATGTTTTTCTTACGGGGAAAGCAGGTACAGGTAAGACTACTTTTCTAAGTGATTTTGTGCGTAAGACTCATAAAAAATACATTGTACTTGCTCCTACCGGAATAGCTGCCATCAATGCTGGAGGTGTTACGATTCACTCGATGTTTGGGCTGCCGCTTCGCTCATTTTTTCCTACCATAGAACGCATAGATGAGAATATGGGGAATAATATTTTGGATTTGGTTAAACATTTTAAGTTTAGAAAAAATAAACTAAAATTACTCCGAGAGCTTGAAATGATTATCATCGACGAGGTCTCTATGCTGCGTGCGGATGTTTTGGATATGATGGATTTCGCACTTAGAAACGCTCGGCGGAGCTCGGAGAGATTTGGTGGGATACAGATGCTATTCATTGGAGATTTGTTCCAGCTGCCGCCTGTGGTAAGGGACGAGCATCATCTCAAAAAATATTACGATACGCCTTTCTTTTTCAGTGCCAAGGCTTTTGAGGATATTAAAATCGTTACAATAGAACTCACTAAGATATACAGACAGACAGACGATACTTTCCTCTCCATTCTCAATGAAATAAGAGACGGCAAACTCAGTCGTGCTAATTATGAAAAACTTAATGCCCGATATATAGAAGACTTCCAGCCGCCGGATAAGGAACGCTATGTATATCTCACTTCCCACAATAGAATTGCTGACGGTATCAATGAGAAAAAATTAGAAGAATTAAATTCTAAACCTTATTTCTACAAAGCCGGTATAAAAGGAACTTTTAATGAAAACCAATATCCTAATGACCTGGAACTTCAGCTAAAAGTAGGAGCACAGATTATGTTTATAAGAAATGATGCCAGTGGCGAGCGTAAATATTTTAATGGAAAATTAGCCCAAGTAACACACTTGACCAAAGAGGAAATTTGGGTAAAAATAGAAGGAGATACAGAGGAATATCTTCTGAAAAAAGAAACCTGGGAGCACAAGCGCTATTCTATAAATAAGAACAGAGAGGTAGAAGAGGAAGTTTTGGGGAGTTTTGTCCAATATCCTATCCGATTGGCGTGGGCGGTTACCATACACAAAAGCCAGGGACTTACCTTTGATAGAGTCATTGTAGATGCAGGGAAATCTTTCGCCTCTGGTCAGGTTTATGTGGCATTGTCCAGATGTAGAACTTTGGAGGGTATCGTTTTGAAATCCAAAATATCCGAATCCGTTATATTCAATGACGCAAGGGTCGTTAATTTTCAAAATGAAACGAATGCCAATACTCGCTTATCAGAAATCATTCATCAAGATAAGTACAATTATTCTATCGACAAAGTGCTAAGAAGCACGGACTGCAATTGGATTAAAAAGGATTTAGAACAATGGCACAACCAGTCTTTGGTAAGTAGAGATTTGAACAAAGAGGCTGCAAAAGGAATTTATATTAGTGTAAAATCTGCATTGGAAAACTTAATAGAAGTCCATTCTAAATTTGATAAAATATTACGAAAGAAAACTTGGGATTTCACCCACCAAAAAGAAGAATGGAAAGCGATAGAAGAAAAGTCGAAAGGTGCAGCCAAGTTTTTCTTTACAGAGGTTAAGGATAAAGTTCTACAGCCATTATTTGATTTTTACCAACAAACGAAAGGACAAAAAGGGCTAAAAGCTTATAATGTTGATTTCAAAGTACTTTTGGACGATTTGGAGGAATACCTTGAAATTATCCAAAATCTAAAACTAATGGAAGAGCCATTGTTCAATATCGAGGAGCTCAAAAACGATGTGAAGCCGAAGAAACAGCCGACACATATCATTAGTTTTCAAATGTTAGAACAAGGAAAGACAATTGCTGAGATAGCCAAAGAAAGAGGATTGGTAGAAGCTACCATATATGGGCATTTGGCGAAATTTGCAAGTCAAGGGCTTTTGGAATTAGAGAGAGTAACTTCCAAATCGAAAATAGAAAAGTTTGAAAAGATTTTCAATGAGAATCCACAAGACAGTCTTTCAGCTTGGAAAGCAATACTTCCTGAGGATTTTGGCTATGGAGAGATACGCCTGCTATGGGAGCATTATAAATTTTTGAATTTAAGCCGATAGAAATTTTGCAGAATAAAAAAAAAGTTCTATATTTGCAGTCCGATTGAGGCCCAGATGGCGGAATTGGTAGACGCGTTGGTCTCAAACACCAATGCCGAAAGGCGTGCCGGTTCGATCCCGGCTCTGGGTACGATAAAATCCTTGTAAATCACTGATTTACAAGGATTTTTACTTTTATAAAGCGTACTAAAAGTGTACTAAGTAACTGAAACTTAGGAAAGTGTACTTTTCGAGCGAAACAAAGATATAGATTTATATTTAATTAACCCTTATTCTCTTCGTACATTCTTTTTATCTGCCTTTTCTTGCCTGATTGACTGCCGAATACACTAACTTTGTAGCATAGAACCACTCATATTTTACCACGATGGAAGATTTGGAGACAAAGAAACGCTTTGAGATTGTACAACGAGTGATGAATCTTTGCATCTCATCGCTCTACACCTTTTATGAAGAAAGTATCATTCGGAAAAAGTCTGTGTTGGAATTTTCCCGATTGAAGTCTATGCTCCAAGATGAATCCATCCGTATCACCGATGAACTCTCGCAACTCTATCTTACCTATCCGGTTATTGCCTGTGTGCAACAATACTATCATGAAAAGGAATTTTTATGGGAAAGCACATTCTACGAATCATTGGATAAGGAACAAAAATCGAAGTGGATCTCATACTCTCCCCTCCATTTCCAACTCTCAACATTTACTGCCAATCACACGGCATACGACGAAGAACTTCCCTACTTCTCCATTGTCGTTCGTGCCATCGTGCTGGAAAGGTATTCCCATTTTCTATACCAACAGATTGAAAGTTGTTTGCTGAAAGCACATACCATTCAGCAAGATGACGAATCTACAATGATTGCCGAAGAAGTTGAAACTTACCGTCCAAAAAAGAAAACAGTGGTGGGAACATCCAATCCGTTTCATCATACACTTGAAGCATGGCAGATAAAGCTGCTGACGGAATGCGTGAACCGTTCCCGAATGTTTACCACAACTTTGACACCTGAAATTCTCACCGACTTCTTTGAAGGAAAGCTGGAAGGCGTTCTTATATCCAACAACAATCGCTTGTTGGCTTATTTCATGTCGTAACTCTCTTACCGGGAATACATCACCGGCGAATGGCAGGCTGTCATAGCCTACAACCGTTTGGTATTAGGTAAAGCCAAGAAAGCACCCTTGTCCCGTACTGACCTCTCATCAGCCAACGACAGTGCCAAACCTTCACCGAAAGGAAGCGAAATCATTGACAAATACATCAAAGAATTGAAGAAACATTGACCAAAGGTTGAGAGGTCAAACATTGCTCAACTCCCATTCTTTCATTCATCTCTAATTTTGCCCTCGTTATAACACAAACGAGGGTGCGCACCTTCCATTGTTTCACCTCAAAAACCAATTGAAAAATGGAAAAGACCTTAGAGATGCGAGTGGAAGAACTCGAACGAACTTTGTTTCAAACTAAGAATGTATTGAGCTTTGAAGAAGCCAGTGCATTTCTCAATCTGTCGAAAAGCTATCTCTATAAGCTGACGGCAGGTAATCTTATTCCTCATTATAAACCGCAGGGGAAAATGCTCTACTTCGAGAGGACTGAGCTGGAAGCATGGTTACGTCAAAATCCCGTGAAGACAAAGGAGCAAATCAAGCAGGAAGCCCAAGCCTATACAATGAATCATCCCTTAAAGAAGTAGGCTATGGAGTATTACGACAGAACAGAAGAAATCACCAAGGAGAATGCCATCGTCATTTGGCAGGCTTCGAGGTTGAGTATCCAAATGAAATGCGAAAAGGCTCCTGAAATCCTCAAAGCAAACGGAGCGGTCGTGGGTACGTTGGGAAATTTCAGTGCATCTATTGGTAAAGCCAAGAGCAAGAAAACATTTAACGTATCGGCAATCGTGGCAGCTGCTTTGAAAAATGGTACGGTCTTGATGTATGCAGCCGAACTTCCGGAAGAAAAACGCAAGATTCTCTATGTGGATACCGAGCAAAGTCCTTACCATTGCTTGAAAGTAATGGAGCGCATTTTACTTATGGCTGAACTTCCACCCGATAAGGATTGTGAGCGTCTTGAATTTCTGGCTTTGCGCAAATACACACCCAAGGAACGTATTGCTGCCGTTGAGCAGGCTATTTATAACACGCCCGATTTGGGCTTGGTGGTCATTGACGGGATACGGGATATGGTGTACGACATCAACAGCCCGGGCGAATCTACCCGAATCATTTCCAAACTGATGCAATGGACGGATGACAGACAAATTCACATCCATACCATCCTGCATCAGAACAAAGGGGATGAGAATGCGAGAGGACATATCGGAACGGAATTGAGCAATAAGGCGGAAACGGTATTGTTGGTAGAAAAGGATGCAAAGATGCCGGACATCAGTACGGTAAAAGCGGCACATATCCGGGCAATGGATTTTGCGCCTTTTGCCTTTCGTATCAACGAGCAGGCATTACCCGAACTCATCACCGACTATCAACTCTTGGGGAAAGAAGGAGGCAATGCCAAAAGAGAGAAGTTTGACCCCTACAAAGACATCTCCGAACAACAGCACCGCATCGCTCTTGAAGCAGTTTTTACCCTGCAAGAGGAATACGGCTACCAGCAACTCACCAAAGCATTGCAGGATGCCTATTCTTCGGTCGGGGTGCAGTTGAGTACCAACAAGACGGTAAGTCTGATAACCATGCTCAAAAACAAACGGATGATTGTACAGGAGAATGGAAGGAAATATCGCTTTGCTCCAGACTTTCACTATTGAGCCACCACTTCACTTTACTTACAGGGGTGTATATATTAAGGTGCAGAGTGAAGTGGCTGGTTTCATTCCCCCATCACTTTACTTTAAGACCGTACTCTATATATACGGCTGTAAAGCAAAGTAAATACAGACCGTTTCCTATTTATAAACAGGCACGGGCGAAAAGAAAATAATCATTCATCGTAAACACAATTCACAATGACCATACAAGAAGCCAAACAAATCAAACTTGCAGACTATCTGCACAGTCTGGGATATTCTCCCGTAAAACAGCAGGGTGTAAACCTCTGGTACAAATCTCCGTTCAGGGAAGAGAACGACCCTTCTTTCAAAGTAAACACCGAACGTGAGCAATGGTACGATTTCGGGCTTGGAATAGGTGGCAACATCATCACATTGGCAGCACACCTTTATACAACGGACAGTGTTCCGCATATTTTCAAACGCATAGAGGAACAGACTCCGCACGTCCGCCCCGTATCTTTCTCTTTTCGCAAGCAATCTTATTCCGAACCGAGTTTCCAACAGCTTGATATCGTAGAGCTGTCTTCTCCAGCCCTGCTTTCTTATTTACAGGAAAGGGGAATCAATACGGCACTGGCGAAAAGAGAATGCCGTGAAGCCCATTTCACCAACAACGGCAAACGGTATTTCGCCATTGCCTTTCCGAACCTGTCGGGCGGATATGAAATCCGCAACCGATATTTCAAGGGTTGCATCGCCCCAAAGGAAATCTCCCACATCAGACAACAGGGAGAAGTGAGAAGAACCTGCTACGTGTTCGAGGGATTTATGGATTATCTCTCCTTTCTGACATTGAGAATGAAGAGCTGTCCGAACAATCCGGAGTTGGATGGACAGGACTACATCGTGCTGAACTCCGTATCGAATGTAAGCAAGGCTCTCCGTCCCTTGGGAAGCTATGAACGCATCCATTGTTTTTTGGATAATGACTATGCAGGGATGGAAGCCGTCCGCCAAATTCGTTTGGAATACGGCAGGGACTTGTACATCCGGGATGCCTCAGTGTCTTACCACGGATGTAAGGATTTGAATGAATATTTACAGCACAGGCTGAAGCAGGACAGCAGTCAGACAAACAGACCGACATCTTCCTCTATCCTACCGGATTCGGAAGATGACGGACGGAAGCCAATGCTCCCCAAGCAGCGAGGACGCAAAATGTAGGTGGAAGCCCACGGATATTAGTTGCGCTAATACCATAGCTCATTAGGGCATTTTCTCTCGCAATATCGGCTGCGGTTCGGCAATTCAAACAAGTTTGATTGCACTCACCTTGCACGATATTTTCGAGCCGCATTACAAGTAACGCTAAAAATACCCAATGAGCCACAGGGGGCTTCCCCCTTTGGATACCCCCTTTTTTTGAATGACCGTCCGTGACGGTATCGTATCACTCACGTTAAAACGAAGAATTATGGGATACATCAGTTTACAGTTTGACAAAGTCAAAGGCACGTCCGACACGCGAATGTCAGAGCATATCGAGCGCAAGACGATGCCGAGCAATGCGGACAGCAGCCGCACGCACCTCAACCGGGAACTCATCCGTTTTCCCGAAGGTGTGAATAACCGCAATGAGGCCATCAGCCACCGTATCAAGACAGCCGGAATCAAACGAAAGATAGCCGACAATCAGGTACATGCCATTAGAATCCTTCTTTCCGGAACCCACGAAGATTTGATGCAGGTTGTACAAGAGGGAAAACTGGACCAATGGTGCGAGGACAACCTGCAATGGCTGTATGACACCTATGGCAGAGAGAATACTGTTTCTGCCGTGCTGCACATGGATGAGAAAACACCTCATATCCATGCCACCGTCATTCCCATTGTCAAAGGGGAAAGACGAAAAGCCCGAAAGGAAAAGGACACGGGTAAAAAGAAATACCGCAAGAAGAGTACGGACAATGTCCGGCTTTGTGCGGATGATGTGCTGACGCGTGAAAAGTTGGTGGCTTATCACGACAGTTACGCACAGGCAATGCAACCGTACGGATTGGAGCGTGGCATTCGGGGTTCAGAAGCTCGGCACATCACCACAGCCCAATATTACCGTGAGGTAAAACGACAAACACAGGAGTTGGAGCAGGGACTAACCCGGCTGAGCCAAAAGACAGCTGATGCCGAGGAAAAGTTGGAGAAAGTGAACAAGGAAATTGACACGAAAAGATTGGAAAAAGTCAAGACCGACACCAAGACAGCCATCTATTCTGCAGTTGGATCTATTTTCGGGAAAGGGAAAATAGAGAAACTTGAAGAAGAGAAAAGGCTGCTGACCCAAGATTTGGAACAGAAGGACAAACAGATAGCCTCCATACAGCGTGAGAAGGTTCATGCCGATAAGCAGCATGTACAGTGCATGAATGATTTGCGAAATGAATACGAAATGAAAATCGACACCTTAGAGCGGAGTATGGAGGAAGTGGATAGGTATTTCCCTTATGTACGAGGGCTTCTCTCCATCGCAAGGGAGTGTCAGGGATATGGTTTCTCCAATGAGATGGTATTACAACTTGTTCACTTTAAGCCTGTACCATTCAAGGGTAGTTTGTACTCCAAGCAACATCGCCGATACATCGAAACGGACGGTGCAACAGCAAAGGTGGAGAAGGTCTCCAAGTATGCATGTAAATTCCAACTGTGTATTGATGGAATGCCTATCCTTGAATGGTTCAAGCAACAATGGAACTTGATACAAGAGAAGATGAAAGCTGCTCGTATGAGTAACAAACCTAAACGTGGAATGAGATTATAAATCCTAATTTCACAGTTGCATTATATGGAGTAGATAAAAGCTCGCAAATTATTCATTCTTTTATGTGTGGGAGACAATTTTCTTTTTTCTATCCTGTATAATAGCTTTACGATTCTCAGCAGCCCACTCTATCAGCGAATTGATATGAGGTAGCAGAGAGTGCGCTCTGGAGGTTAATGCGTATTCCACTCGTGGCGGAACCTCGGGATATACCGTGCGAACAATGTAGCCATCTTCCTCTAATGTACGTAAAGTAACGGTGAGCATCTTTTGGGAAATGTCGGGAATCTCGCGTTGTAACTCCTTGAAACGTATCATCTCCTTGTCTGCTCTGTTCAGCGTATAAATGACTAAAAGAGACCATTTATCACAGAGTCTGGCTAATATATTTCGTATGGGGCAGTCGGGAAATACTGCATCTTCAATCGTTGTTCTATCCATAAATATATGTATGTCAATTTACTCTACAAAGGTAAGTAATTCTCTTCTAATACAGTAAGAAACTTTTTTATAATATTTTTTTTGTCTGTAACTTACTGATGCACAACAATAGTTACCTCTATGTAATTTGCTGACTTTCCGGTGCCTATTTGCATGGTCGATGAAGGCTTCATACCTTTGTAGTACAAAAAGATACAAAGGAACTTTTAGTAAGTGATATAATTAAAATATTAGGATTATGAAAAATGTAACATTAATTGGAGCAAGTGGTTTTGTAGGTACCGCAATCTTGAACGAACTGTTGGCAAAAGGACACCGGGTAACCGCAGTGGTGCGTAATCCCGAAAAAATAAGCGCATCAAGTCCAAATCTTAGCGTTGTAAAGGCAGATGTAGCCGATACGAATGCTCTTGTTGATGCCTGCAAGGGAAAGGATGCCGTTATCAGTGCATATAACCCGGGATGGAGCAATCCCAACATCTATGAAGAAACGCTGCGCAACTATCCGCTGATTTTGGATGCCGTCAAGAAATCCGGCGTAAAGAGGTTGTTGTGTGTAGGTGGTGCCGGAACCTTGTTCTGTGCTCCCGGACTTCGGTGGTTGACTCGGGCGTTATCCCTGATGCCATCATGGGAGGTGTTCGGTCACTGGGCGAGTTCTATTTGAATACATTAATCAATGAAAAGGAGATTGATTGGATTTTCTTCTCACCCGCAGGAACCATAGAACCGGGACAGCGCACAGGTGTGTTCCGATTGGGCAAAGACGACCTCATCGTTGATGAGAAAGGCAATAGCCGCATTTCGGTAGAGGACTATGCCATGGCTATGGTTGACGAAATGGAGACACCCAAACACCACTATGAGCGTTTCACTATCGGGTATTAAGCACAAGGAAACAGCATGAAAAAGAGCTTCGGGCAGTACAATTTATTGTCCGAAGCTATTCATTGATTACGGTATGAAAAAAGCATTTGATTTTTTATTGCAACACAAGGAAGTAGCATTAGCAACAGTTGAGAACAACAAACCTAAAATCCGTGTGTTTCAAATTATGAAACAAGAAGGGAATACGCTTTACTTTGCTACTTCTCCACATAAGGAAGTGTATCGTCAACTCCTAACCAATCCACAGATTGAACTGATTGCTATGGAGGGTAACATTTCGGTCAGAGTTGCCGGATGTGCAAAGTTTGATGTTGCAGATACAATAGCCCGGAAGATATTTCTTGATAACCCTGTCTTACCCCGACTCTATAAAGCATACTCAGACTTGGTTTATTTTCGATTGCCTATTACTCAATTAGATTATTACGACCTAACACCCACACCTCCACTTATCGAGCATTTCGAGTGGAGAGAATAATTTCAGGCAGAATAAGTAAACATTATTCTTCTTTCTTCGGCAGTAACTCTATTTTCTTCTCATTGTCAGTAAGCAAATAATACGCAATAAATATGAGTTCATTTGTAGTGGAGGCATTATCAAAATGTGCAATGGGTTGATTCTTGGGTTCATAGAATACGTCTCCTGCTTTCATATATTGAGAAGGCTGACCGTCTATCTGAAACAACAAGTTTCCCGAGACAACATACCCGACAACCGGACAAGGATGCAAATGATAATCAGCTTTTCCTCCCTTCGGAATGACTATTCTTTCTACTACGATATTGGATAGAGTATGCTTTTCGTTCAAATGGAGAGAAAGAAGATTTTTCCTCGTAACTATATTTGTATTTGTCGTTCCGCAACTATATAAGAGTAATGCAAATACAGATAAAATAATTTTATTCATATCTTTTTTGCAGCAAAGGTAGGCATAGAAAAGACATAAACTCATTGACCTATGTTAAGGGATTTGATTCGACTTAAAGATTCTGCCCTAATTCTTAAATAAGATGCAATATGATATTGCGTAACATGTTGTTCTATATTGGGATAGGTTTTCAAAAGTAGTTTATACCGGTTGTAGGCATCATCTGTCAACATAGCCGTTTCTTTACGGCATTTATTGATAAAAAGCGTGTCTGCAATATATTTGCCCAATTTATACCACTCGGTAGATTCATTCAACAGACGGTCATAATCTGATTTATCCAGACAATATATAAATGAATCTTCTAAGGCTTGTATGCTTCCTACACTCTTTTCCTGTGTAAGAAAACTCCGGTAGGAGGTTACGAATGAATCCTCAAAATAGAAGTCGCTATTATGTTCTTCTCCCTCTTTACTGATGTATGAACGGAGTACACCTGACTTGACTATCCCGATAAAAGAACACACTTTTCCTTCCCGAAGTAAGAAGTATAATCCGCAAAACCAAAAGTGCGATTTTTTTAAGGTATGATTGTAACTTTTTTCGTTACAATTAGTCAGAAAAAAAAACTGTTTAAATGAGCGTTTTTGGCATCATTCAAAACATTGGTTACTTTCTTGAAATTCAGCGTTTCGGCAAGCTGCCAAGTATTGGAAACAAAGCCGAGTTCTTGCGC
>NZ_FNAS01000040.1 GCF_900101995.1 Riemerella columbipharyngis
GCGCAAGAACTCGGCTTTGTTTCCAATACTTGGCAGCTTGCCGAAACGCTGAATTTCAAGAAAGTAACCAATGTTTTGAATGATGCCAAAAACGCCGGTTTATTTATGGCTATAAGCTACAAAGCAGGCAGCGGAAAAACAGCTGCACTTACCCACTATGCCGAGCTGAACAATGAAAACTTTGTTTTCTACATACAAGCCAGAGAATGGGCAAAAAGGGAATTTCTGAGAGAGCTTTGCCAAAACTTAGGCATCAAAGAAGAAAAAGGCTATACCAGTGTAGATACTTTGGGAATGAAAGTGATAGAATTTTTCACTAAAAGAAAGGGCAAATATCCACTTCTTATCGTAGATGAAGCGGATAAGCTAAAGCCATCAGCCTTGCGCTGGTTCATCACGCTGTACAATGAATTAGAAGATGAGATGGGGCTTATCATAGCCGGAACGGAAAACCTTGAAAAGACGATAAAAAAAGGCGTTAAGTACAACAAATTGGGCTTTGACGAATTGGACAGCCGTTTTGGGCGTAAGTTCATCAATAACCTTATAGGCGCGAGATTACAAGATGTAGAGGCTATTTGCACTGCCAACGGCATTAGCGATAAGTCCGGCATCAAAAAAATATTTGATGAGTGTGAGCCTACCAGTATTATCGTGCAAGGACAAAGCATCAAAGTAGTAGAAGACCTCAGAAGACTAAAAAGAGTAATCAAAAGAGAATTATTAAACGCTTAAAATTCAACAAAATGAGTAAAGTAAAATTTATCCAAAGCCCCAAAAACAATGAATTTGGGAAGTGGGAAACAGCCGACGGCTTTGTCTGCTACACCAACAGCAGAACTACCGCCCTGCGCTGGTACCGGAACTATCTAAAAAGGAAAAAAGAAGCCTTATATAATGAGTGAAATAATGGAAATACAGGAACTTCTAAACCTAAAAGAAGTTTTAGAATGGCAAATCAGCATCGCAAAATGCGGCAGCATCATAGAAGACAGAAAACAACAGCTGACAGAAGTAAACAAAAGAATTAAAAAACTACAAGAACACGAGGAAATAATTAAAAATAATGCATTATGAATTTACAAGAACTAACAACAGAGCAGCTTTCCGCAGAGCTAAAGCGTAGAGAACAAGAGAAAGAAGCTAATAGGAAAGCTTACAAAGATTT
>NZ_FNAS01000021.1 GCF_900101995.1 Riemerella columbipharyngis
AGAAGCATTATCATATTAAGTATAATGATAATGAATTTGCTTTGGGATGAAATTATATCAATCGAATAGAAAACTTTGGAGGCTTTGTAAGGTGCAGTTGTCTCGGTTTAGAGGTATTCATAAACACAAATTTTATTACTATCTAAAGAAATATAAATTTAGGTACAATAACAGAGATAAAAATTTGTACTTTTGTCTGTAAAAATTGATACAAAAAAGCTGTTTAAATTATGTTGAATATAAAATACAAGTGTAAAAAGAGAAACAATATTAAAATATAAAAGACTATGAAAAAAATATTATTTTATTAGGATTGGGAGTATTATTCCTAGTGGCTTGTAAAAGAGATAGTGGAAGTAAAAAGCAAATATCACTAAAATCAAATTTTGAAAATAAAGTATACTTTTAAGAGTAATCGTAAAATATGGAGCAGGTAGAGAAGATACTACTATTATATATAATAACGACTGTAGAAAAAATAACAGAATAAGTTTTTGGGTGAATAATGTAGAAGAAGAAAAACGAGTTTCTTTAGAGACTTCTTCTAACAATTACTAATGATTTTTATTGAACTTTAAATGAAAAAGAAAAAACAATCTTATGTAAGTATGATAATGAAGATATATTATACAGAATTTTATATAATGATAGTAACCATTTGAAATTATCTTTTGAAGGATATTATGACGATGATGATATAAAAGATGAAATAATATATGATTTGCTATTAACAAAAAAATAATTGCAGATACTAATTATTGAAGTAAAATTATAGAGTGCCCCAACCTTTTTTCTCTCATTTTCAAGCTACTGTACATATTTTGGGATATAACTTCTATTTTTCCAACTTTTTAATAGTACCCCTATGAACGCTTAATTTCAGTTTTGAATTTTCCACATTCCAAATAAGCTTTTAATACGTATCTTTGTACTAAAGTTAATTGACCCATTGTTATTTTTTGTTTGGAAAATAAAGGTCAAACATATAAAGACTTTTTGTTTTATTTAAGAGATGATTCTTAAATAAAAGAAAGATTTTATTCTGTTTGTCGCTTTTTCTATTTGAACTTAAATACTTTATTTCATAATTAGAGAACCAATACCCGCTAACAAAATCATATCTAAAACATAGTGTAGTTTTACTAAAAAAGAAAAGCTATAACAAAAAAACCGCCCTAAAAAGAGGCGGCTCATTATAATGTTAAAATAAATTACATTCTAACGATTAACCATTCTTAAGTGCTTCTGCACCGGAAACAATTTCCAAAATTTCATTTGTAATAGCTGCTTGACGAGCTTTGTTATAGTAAATAACCAATTCGTTTTTAAGAGCCTGTGCATTGTCTGTCGCTTTATGCATCGCCGTCATACGAGCACCATGTTCAGAAGCTACAGAATCTAAAACAGCTTTAAAAACTTGGGTTTTTATAGATTTAGGAATAAGAACATCCAAAATCTCATTTTTATCCGGCTCAAAAATATAATCGGTTTCTACAGTGCGTTCCTCACTATCATTTTCTCTTATAGAAATAGGCAGCAGCTGCTCTACTTTTACTTCTTGAGTAGCGGCATTGATGAACTTATTATAAATCAAATGAACTTCATCAAACTTGCCATCAAGAAAATCTCTCATCACATCGTAAACCACATTAGAAACATTTTCAAAGGTAAGACTGTCATAAAGCTCGCTTTGGTTACCATAAACCTTTCCAGAGCGTTTTACTGCATCATAGACTTTTTTACCTATTGTAAGTACTTCCACATCTGCGTGTGCGTTTGACATCTGGCTCCTTAATTCTTTGATAATAGCCGAATTAAACGCTCCTGCTAATCCTCTATTAGAAGAAATTGGGATATAAAGTATCCTCTTAACTTCTCTCTTTTGTGCATAAACAGAAATCTGATCCGGATCGGAACTGGAATTAACATTCTCTATAATTTCCTGCAATTTTTCAGAGTAAGGTCTTAACATTACAATTGCATCTTGTGCTTTTTTCAATTTCGCTGCCGAAACCATTTTCATAGCACTTGTAATTTGCATTGTAGATGAGATAGAAGCTATCCTTCCTCGTATTTCTTTTAAATTTGCCATTCTTTGAATTTCAAAGTTTATGTATCAAAATTCAGAGTCAGATTTAATTCCAACTCTGAATTGTTTCTTTTAGTTATATTTAGAAGCAATATCTTCTGCTGCTTGCCTTAGAACTTTTGTAATCTCCCCATCTATTTTACCAGACTTAATCTGTGCCATAGTTTCAGGGTGTTTTGTTCTAAGGAATTCCACATATTCTTTTTGGAAAGCTTTCACTTTATTTACCGGAACGCTTCTCAAAAGATTCTCTGTTCCTGCATAAATCATTGCTACTTGGCTGTCCACCGGAAGTGGTGAGTTTACCGGTTGTTTAAGAATTTCCACATTCTTCTCTCCTTTTTGGATTACAGCTAATGTAGCCGCATCTAAGTCTGAACCGAATTTAGCAAAAGCCTCCAATTCCTTAAATTGAGCTTGGTCTAACTTAAGCGTACCAGATACTTTTTTCATTGACTTAATCTGAGCATTACCACCCACACGAGATACGGATATCCCCACATTAATAGCCGGACGAACCCCAGAGTTGAACAAATCAGACTCAAGGAATATCTGACCGTCTGTAATGGAAATCACATTGGTAGGAATATACGCAGATACATCCCCTGCTTGTGTTTCAATGATTGGTAAAGCAGTAAGAGAACCACCTCCCTTTACGATAGGTTTCAAAGACTCTGGTAAGTCATTCATTTGTTTTGCGATATCATCATCGGCAATTACTTTTGCAGCTCTTTCCAATAGTCTTGAGTGCAAGTAGAATACATCCCCAGGATAAGCCTCACGACCCGGTGGTCTTCTAAGTAGAAGTGAAAGCTCACGATAAGCTACCGCTTGTTTAGATAAATCATCATAGATGATAAGAGCCGGACGACCTGTGTCACGGAAAAACTCTCCGATAGCCGCACCTGCCATTGGTGCATATACCTGCATAGGCGAAGGGTCGGAAGCATTAGCTGCTACTACTACAGTATAAGCCATCGCTCCTTTGTCTTCCAATGTTTTTACAATCTGAGCTACAGTAGAACCTTTTTGCCCTACAGCTACATATATACAATACACAGGATTCCCTGCATCATAGAATTCTTTTTGGTTAAGAATGGTATCAATCGCTACCGTAGTCTTACCTGTCTGGCGGTCACCAATGATAAGCTCCCTCTGTCCTCTACCAATTGGAATCATAGAGTCTATCGCTACGATACCTGTCTGAAGAGGTTCATTTACCGGCTGGCGATAGATTACTCCTGGCGCTTTTCTTTCAAGTGGCATTTCGTACAAATCTCCACCGATAGGACCTTTCCCGTCAATAGGGTTACCCAAAGTATCTACTACTCTGCCTAAAAGCCCCTCTCCTACTTTGATAGAGGATATTCTGTTGGTTCTTTTTACAGTATCACCTTCTTTTACGGATTTGGATTCTCCAAGTAGAGCTACCCCTACATTGTCCTCCTCAAGGTTTAGAACGACACCTTCGGTACCACTCTGAAATTTCACCAATTCTCCGTACTGAACATTTTCTAACCCGTAAACACGAGCAATACCGTCACCAATCTGAAGTACTGTTCCTACTTCCTCCACATTGGACTGTGTATCAAAATTCGCTAACTGCTGTTTCAATATCGCAGATACTTCTGCTGGATTTATTTCTGCCATTGTATGGTTATTTTATACTTAATTCAATTGAAATTCTTTTTTAATATTATTCAGCTGTGTCCTCACAGAAGTGTCCAGCTGCTGGTCTCCGACCCTCAAAATATATCCTCCTAATAAATCAGGATTTACGATTGTTTTCAAGTCGTGCGGTGCATTATGATCCACTAAACTTGATGACTTTAATATCTTATCAATATTTTCTTGAGACAACTCAGATGCCGTAGATAATGTAATCCTCTGAACCCCGTTTTTATCTTCTACCATTTTGGTAAATTCTTTGGCAACGGCACCAAGATAAGATTCTCTTCCGTGCTTGATAACCAAATTAATGAAATTTTTAGAAGCTTGTGAGAAACTTGTAAATATCTCATTCGCAATTTTAATTTTGGTTTTGTAGTCAAGAATAGGCGTTGTGAAAAATTGATTCAACTGCTTATTTTCCTTCATCGCCTTACTAATTGCTTTCATCTCAGAAAGAACTGTAGGCGTAAGAGCAGACTCTTCTGTAAAGTCCAAAAGTCCTTTTGCGTATCTTTTAGCTAATTTAGATGACAGCATTTATTCTTTAGTTAAGGTTAGACTTATTCAACATATTATCCACCAAAGCATTCTGTGCTTCAGGATTTTCTAATTTTTGTTTAAGGATAGCTTCCGCTATATTAACAGACAATAATCCTATTTGAGATTTGATATCTGCCATAGCCGACTGCTTTTCTGCAGCAATACTTTGTCTCGCTGCTTCTATCATTTTATCTCCTTCTGCTTTAGCAGCATCTTTTGCTTCTCCCACAATACGCTCTTTGATTTCACGAGCCTCTTTCAAGATAGCATCTCTTTCGATTTTTGCCTCACGGATAATTCTTTCGTTATCTGCTTTTAGCTGCTCCATTTCTTTTTTAGCAAGTTTTGCTTGGTTAAGAGCATCTACAATAGAGGATTCTCTATCATTAACGGCGTTGATGATAGGTTTCCACGCAAATTTAGACAACAAGAACAATAGGATGGCAAAAGTAAGCGTCATCCAAAACAACAAACCAATTCCCGGTTCAATTATTGTATTTATCATAGTCTTTTATTATTTCTAAATTATTAAATTTATTAAGGATTGTTTTAATCTTAGCAGTATGCCAACCGCATACCACTAAGATTTTTGTTTTTGTAGAGGATTACTTGATAAACGCACCAAAGATAATCGCAATAAGACCTACACCTTCAATAAGACCTGCAGCAATAAGCATAGCCCCTTGAATTTTACCAGCTTGCTCTGGTTGTCTTGCGATAGCATCCATAGCATGTCCACCGATTTTACCAATACCAAGTCCTACACCTAATACCGCTAAACCGATACCTACATAGATTAATCCTGCTCCTGTTGTTAAATCCATAATAAAAATATTTAAGTTAAAAATTTATTTTTTTTATAATTCTGCTTCATCGTGATGGTGCTCTTGAACAGCTAATCCTATAAACAATGCAGATAACATTGTAAAGATATAAGCCTGAAGAACAGCCACTAATAATTCCAATACTGAAACAAACAATGCCAACGGCACTGATGCAAATCCTAAAGCTGCTGTTTCAAAAATAAATATCAAACCAATAATTGCCAATATCATAATATGTCCTGCCGTTACATTGGCAAAAAGTCGCATCATCAAGGCAAATGGTTTTGTAAATATACCGATAATTTCAATAGGCACAATAATAGGATAAAGCCAAAGCGGAACCGGCGGTAAGAAAATATGCTTCCAATAGTCCCTATTGGCACTGAATAAAATAATTATCAATGTAAATATTGCTAAAACACCTGTAACTGCTATATTTCCTGTAAGATTTGCTCCACCAGGGAAGAATGGTATCAACCCAAATAGGTTATTAAACCATATAAAGAAGAATGCAGTTAATAGATAAGGTAAATATCTTTTATACTTTTTAGTCCCTATATTTGGAATAGCCACTTCGTCTCTAATAAATACCACTATCGGCTCTAAAAGTCTTGCTAAAACATTTCTCGGCATTGGGGATTTTTTATACCCATTCGCCATACCTACAAATACAAGCAACATAAAAATGCAAGACAAGAACAACGCAAGTACATTTTTAGAAACAGAGAAATCATAAAATACATTCTGTGAATCCTGCTTGCCACTCACTAAACTAAATAAAGATGCTTGCTCCACATTTTTTGTAGAAATCAACCGTCCTTCTTTGTCTAATGTATACCCCTCGTGTTCGTGTCCGTGCTCTATAGCTGTAGATAAGAAAAAGTGCCATCCGTTATTATCTTTGATAATGATTGGCAAAGGTACGCTAATGTGCTTTTCGTTCTCTCCCTCCCCTTCATTAAGCGTAGCAATGTGCCATTCGTTAGAGTCACTAATGTGATCCATAATCATCTTAACAGCACTAAAGCCTTCTTTCTTTTCGATAGCTTGCGCATCAGACTCCGTCTCTTCGTGATGCTCCTGAGCAAATCCCAATCCACCTATGAGAATAAATAACAACACGAAAAATAACGATGAAATTCTCTTGTTCATATCTATAGTTTATCAGTTTGCAAATATATTGATTTTTCAAAAATTTAACAATTAAAATTATTGATTTTTGTCATCATTAGAAATATAATTATTTAAAAGCCTGATAATAAGCCCATAAAGCACAAAAGAAAACCATAAAAACAGCATACACAGCAAGAAAAAGTTTTCCTTAGTTCTATCCAATATCATTATCGAAAATACCACCCAAGCTATATCCTTAGGCAGATTGATAACCAAAAACTTAATTCCGGCATTAGGTGTTTGCAAAATCTTTTTTTTGAAGACAAAATAGATGACAACATTTACAATTGTAATAGATGAAACAACCAAAACCCAATTATTGATTTCCATTCGACAAAAATATCAATTTCTATTCTTTAATTTATAATGCGGAATAAAAAAGGTACTCCTACCTAAAATAAAACCCGCTTTTGGCGGGTTTCATAAATTCATAGAATTACATTCTAATGTCTTCTAAAAGCTCTTCGTTTTAATCTTTTTTTTACTTTTTCTACTTTATTATTTTTAGCATAGAAGTGGCTATACGCATATTCTGCCGCTTTTTCTAAATCTATAACCCCTCCCGCTACAGAAAGTTTATCAAAAGTAAGTGTAGGCACATCTTTCTCATTTGCACTTACCGCAGATTTATTTACTGATTTTTCAAGTGCTTCTATAATCTGAGCCGGTGTAAGCTCTGGCATATAAGCTTTTAAAACTGCCGCTGCACCTGCTACTACAGGCGATGCCATAGAAGTTCCTTGTAAGTACTCATACTTACTAGTAGGTACAGTAGAATAAATTTTTGTCCCCGGTGCAAAAACATTTACCATTTTCTGGTTGTAGTTAGAGAAAGAAGCTTTTAGATCTTCATTATCATTTGTACTTGCTCCTACTACTATCATATTGTTCACAAATGGTTTTACATCTTTAGGGCTTTTGAAATTTGTAGGATAATAGACATTTTCCTCTATATTCTCGTTGTCATTACCCGCTGCTTTTACCAAAAGAACACCTTTGTCTTGTGCATATTTGATAGCATCCCAAACATATTTTTTACCTGGCGAAACCGGTTTACCGAAACTCATATTAAGGATCTTCGCACCATTGTCCACGGCATAGCGGATAGCATTAGCCACATCCTTATCTCTCTCATCTCCGTCTGGTACAGCTCTTACCACCATAATTTTCGCAACTTTATCTGCTACCCCGTACTGAATTTCATTACCCTGAGGAAGCCCTGCTATAATACCCGCCACATGTGTACCATGTTCTGCGTTCAGACCTTCGTAATCATTGTTACCATAATTAGACTCGTTATAATCATCGTAGTTGTCTCCTACAATAGATTCTCTTGAGTCAAAATCAAGATTGTATTGATACTTAATCTGAGGTTCAAAATATTTAAGTGCAGAATCTACTTCTTTGGAAAGCATAGATTTAATTTCTTCCGGTGTTTTTCCTTTCACTTTAATACCATCACTTTCTGCCATCATAATTAAAGTAGTCAAATACACTGCTTCTTCTTTATTTTGGGGCTTAATAGTTTCTAAATACTTTGTATCAAGAGGCTTACCTCCCATCATTGCGATAATACCCGGAATTTTTTCCTTGAAAGCTTTATAATGCTGGTAGTTTTGCTCTGCTTCTATTTTTCCTTCTTCAAATTTTTTTTTGGACTTCATATACATCTCAAACTCTTCCGGCATTTTACTTTGATTAGCCTTATTTTGTGCGGCATCTGTTCCTTCAAAAACAGGTTTGTACTTTCTTACAACTCTTGTTACCTCAAGATTATCCGTACCTACATTTCCATTTTTACCTCCAATAAAGTTCCAGCCATGAATATCATCTATATGCCCATTGTGGTCATCATCAATACCATTATTTGGAACTTCGTTCGGGTTTGTCCAGATATTGTTTACCAATCCCGGGTGATCTACTTGTACGCCACTATCCAAAACACCTACTACTACCGTACGAGGTTTTAGCCCCTTAGACTCCAAAAATTTATATGCATTTTCAGTATTAATACCATAAACATTCGTTTTGGCAAAATCGTTGTGATACCAAGTTTCCAAAGCTCTGTCGTGTTCCTCTTGTCCGAAAACACAGCTCAGTCCTGATAAGAAAAGAGCGGCTACAATTATTTTTTTCATATCTTATAAATTTATATATTTTCCTTGTTTAGCTATAATTATTTCTACATTTTTATGTTTGAATTTTTCTTTCAATTCCTTTTTAATCGTCTTTACGATATCCTTTTTAGGTTTAATATGGGTAATGATGATTTTCAGTCCGTTCAAATCCCCTCCCGAAAGTCTTTCCAAATTTGAAAGTTCTCCATACAAAAGATTTGGAGTAAAATGCCCGAAAAGTAAATTTTCCGGCTGATGGTCATCAAAAGAACACTCTATCGCAATACCTTTCAGCTGCTTATTCTTCACCAAAGCCGAAACATTTTCCCATAGAGATTTTAGTTCCGTAGAATGCTCTATTTTGTCGGCACCCGTATCTCCTAAATACAAGAAATAATTTTCTTTTTTGTTCTTTATTAAAACTCCCGAGCTTTTGCCTATTCCGTCGTGGCTCAGAGAAAAAGACTTAATACTGAGACTTAAATCGCTTAAGTCAAACCACTGTCCTCCGTCGGTATTTACATATTCATACTTTGACAAAACCGGCTCTGCTCCCTCATTACCAAAATTAGCCCATGTAACCCCATTGAAAATATCTTTCTTAAAACTTTTTATAACATAAGAAGTAGTGTATATTTTTTTCTTTTTGTCAATGGGCGAATTGATGACCAGCCCCGCAATGTGGTCAAAATGAGGATGAGATATATAATACGCCTTTATTTCATTCTTTATAAAAAAGGCTGCAGCATCACCTTTCCCAACCAACTTAGAAGCCCCTGTATAGAGCGTGCCGGCATCAAGGCAGAGATAACCTTTCTCACGATTTGCCGTAATCAAATAGCTGCTCATATTGCCTTCTTGCAAACCACCTCTTACCCCAAGCGGAACGATGGTAAAATCTTGAGCTTGAATAACAATAAAAGTGCCCAGAAAAAAGAATAATTTAGCAATAGTCTTTACCACAATTTTGTTTATAGTTTTCTTATATTATTCCTTATATAGGTCTGACTTTCGGGGCCTTTGTTACAAATTAAATCCAAAATAGATAAATCTTTTATAAAGCCCAACTTATCCGAAAAGGTCTGATAATACTCGTCCAGCTCATACGCGGACTCTGACTTTGCAGAAAAAGAGTTTCTAAAATCCACCCCTTCAAAATCCGTTTCGTAAGACCGGGAGAGCGAAAAAGATTGCTCTGTTTTCAGTATCTTCTGAAAAACTTCTAATGTTCTGAGATTAAAATCCACCAAAAACTTTTCTCTGTCTTGAAACATCGGTGCCAAAGCATCTTCGTAATATTCAAAATAAGGAGAAGTTTGATAAGCCGTCTTAATGGACTTCCAATGAAGACTTTGCCAATTTTCTGCATAAGATATCTCTATATCTCGCATCACTCTTTTTCTATTGTGATGAATGGGGATAATGAGCGAAAGTTTCCCGTTTGCACCATAGATATTTGCTCTGTTTCTATAGGTCTGTTTGGGAAAATTCTCGCATTGCTCTATCACGGCATTTTCTGCGGATAGAAATTCTGCCATCCAAGAAATAGGTGGCATATAAAACACAGGTAATAATTTCATAAGTTCTAAAATAGCGTATTATTCCGACGTTTTATTTAATCTTTTTTCTTTCTGAAATACTTCATAATATTATCCCAACCAAAGAATAGCACCAAAATAATAACAGCTATCCACCAATAAGAAGTTTTATTAGCTTCTCCCGTATTGGTTGCCTTAAACATCCTGTCCCATCTTATTTTTTTCGGACCGGGATCAAAAACCCCCTGAACACTCATCCAAGTAAACATCGGTTTACCTAAGATATTCTCTTCTGGTACAAAACCAAAAAACCTTGAATCCAAAGAGGCATCGCGATTGTCCCCCATCATAAAATAATAATTTTGTTTAATCGTATAGGTATCCGCAGGTTTTCCATTGATGAAAATTTTCCCGTCTCTTAGCTCCAGTTTATTATGCTCATATTGAGAGATTATCCACTGGTACTCTGGCAGATTATCCATAGTAAGATGTACCACATCGCCTTTTTTAGGAATTCTAAGCGGGCCGTACCAGTCCGGGTTCCAGTTTTTGTTAATAGGAAAAATACTCTGTGCGGTGTCTATTTTTGTCCTTTGAGGATTAAAGTAAGAAATGGTTTTTTCTCCTTTGGGCGAAATCACTTCTTCTGCTTTTACAAACTCCGGTAGTTCTTTAATTTCATTGAGCAACTTATCCGTCAATCCCTGAAACTGATAAACATATCCGCCATTAGGAAGCTGCTGCTCTTGAAGCGGCAAATAACATAGTCTGTTCCACAAATCATTAACATCAAGCTCTTGAGTCGTATAAACCAAATACGAGTGCTGCAATTCCTGATCGCCCATTAGCTGCTCTTGCTTTCCATTTACGAAAAGCCTTCCTGCTTTCATCTCCACCGTATCGCCACTTACTGCCACGCATCTCTTTACATAAGGGTCTTTCCTATCAATTGCCGTATTTACGGAGTCTCTTGGATAGTTAAACACCACGATATCTTTTCTTTTCAGAACATCCCAGCCCGGCAAACGGAAGTAAGGTAGCTGAACGGCATTTACATAAGATTTTGGGTCGTCTTTGGGATTACCTTTTTTGCCGGTATCCATAATAGTACTTTGCATAAAAGGCAGTGCCAACGGACGCATAGGCATTCTATACCCAAGCCCCAATTTATTAACGAAAAGAAAATCTCCCACCAAGAGCGTCCGTTCCATAGAGCCCGTGGGAATACCAAATGGCTGTGTAATAAAGGTATGTATCACTGTGGCAAAAACAATTGCAAAAGTTACCGAACCAATAAATGTTTCTTTCTTTCGTTCTTTTTTTTCTTCTTCCGTGAGATAAAGCTCGTCTTCACCTTTGTCTAACTCTGCTTTATCGGAATAATTGACAATAGCAAGATATATAAAGGGCAGAAGTACCGTCAAAAGCTTATCCCCTAAGGAATGTTTTGAAAATTTCCTCATTAAAAACAAATGGAAAACCGTCATCATAACGAGACCTGCTATCGGCAGATAGCTGAGTGCAGCCCACCATTTAGGACGCCCGACTTCTTTCAATATAATATAATAATTGTAAAAAGGGATAAAAGAAAATAAAGGATTATACCCCATTTTTTTATAAAGCTTCCATGTAGATACTCCCATGAGTACAGAAAGTACCAAGACATAAAAAGTATATTTTAATATATAATCCATAACCGTTTTTTTTATAAGTTAGTCTTTATCGTTAAGTATATGTTACATCCTATCCAAACAGCACATCGCGTACGCTGAAATTCCCTTTCTTGCCGAGAATCCATTCCGCAGAGATTACCGCCCCCAGTGCAAATCCTTTTCTGCTAAATGCCGTATGTTTAATCTCAATTTCATCTACCTCAGAGCGGTAAAAAACAGAATGTGTTCCGGGTACTTCATCTTGCCTAATCGCAAAAATCCCCAGCTCTTTACCTTTGGTTTCGTCAAGTTTCCACGCTTCAAAATCAGTATTTCTAATGATGCCTTCCGCTATCGTAATGGCCGTGCCGCTCGGGGCATCTTTTTTGTGGGTATGATGAATCTCTTCCAATTGGCAAGAATATTCGCCGAAGTTTTTCATCAATTGTGCCAATTTTTCATTAAGCTCAAAAAAAAGATTAACGCCCAAACTAAAATTAGAGCCATACAAAAATGCCGTATCATTAGCCAAAGCCAATTGCTCTATCTCTTGTTTTTGAGTAAGCCAGCCCGTAGTCCCGCTCACCACGGGAAGTTTTAGTTCCAGACAAGTTTTTATATTATCAAAAGCTGCTTTGGGATTAGAAAACTCTATGACCACATCGGGGTTACCAAGTGTTTCCGCCGTAGGGGTTTCGTTGAGTCTTGCCACTATCTGATGCCCTCGCTGCACCGCGATTTCATCGATGATTTTTCCCATTTTTCCGTAGCCTACTAATGCTATTTTCATATCTATATATGTTAAAATCTAAAGTTTAATGACAGTCCTGCTTTTGCACCATTAGCCTCCCATTGATTATTGATAACCACAGGAGCTATAGCTAAATCAGAATCGTGTCTTTGAGCATAGAGATGGGCATCTACTATGGCATCTACTATATTCAGAATGTAAATTCCGGCAGTGATGGCAATGGCATAGTCCCTCTGTCTTTTTGCTCTATCCTGAATATTCCCAAGCACTTCGGCATCCACACCGCTAATCCCCGAAAATTCGTGTGTCTGATGATTTAGCTCAGCGATAAAAGCATTGCGATAGCGACGGTACTGCTTTTGGTTCCAAACAGCAATGCCCACCCCCGTACCTATGACTCCCCATACGATAGGAATTTTCCAATATTTACGATTGTAATACTGCCCGAAACCAGGTAATACCGCAGAATAAAGCCCCGCTTCCGTAGGATTAAAATGCTTTATTTTTTTCGGAGCGTTGTATTTTTCTATATTTCTAAGCAGTTTCTGCTCTGTACTCACGCTGTCTTTTCGCAGGCTGTCCGTAGGCACTACCTGTCCCGATACACCCACACAAAACAACAATGCTATAATAACAAAGAGTCTCAAAATCAATCTATTTTTTCAAATGCAGCAAGGATTCGCTCCAACTCTTCTTCGTCCTTAAAATCTAAAACTATTTTTCCCTTTTTCCCATTTTTAGAAGCTTTAATATTGACTTCCACATTAAGAATGTCCGAAAGTGATTTTTGGGTTTTTCTAAGTCTGATAGGGAGTTCTATAGGCATTTTAGGTTTCATCTCAGACGGAACTTTCAGTTTACTTGCCAAAACTTCGGATTGGCGGACATTCAGTTTTTCGCTAACAATTTTCCTGAAAAGAGTATTTTGCAGCTCTTCTGTCGGCAAACTGATAATCGCCCTGCCGTGTCCCGCGGAAATAGTACCGTTTCTAATTGCATCTTGCACTTCAGGAGAAAGTCTTAGCAAACGTAAAGCATTGGTAATCGTACTCCTTTCCTTCCCTATTCTTTGGCTGAGATTGTCCTGCGTCATCCCTATCTCGTCGATAAGTCTTTGGTAAGTGAGGGCTACTTCTATAGCATCTAAATCCTCACGCTGGATATTCTCTACCAAAGCCATCTCCAGCAATTCTTGGTCATTTACCAAACGAATGTAGGCAGGTATGGTTTTCAGTCCTGCTTTTTTGGAAGCACGGTAACGCCTTTCTCCAGAGATAATCTCAAACTTATCGCCATCTTTCCTAAGGGTAATAGGCTGGATAACGCCTAAATTCTTAATAGACTGAGACAACTGCTCCAAAGCATTCTCATCAAAATAAGTCCTTGGTTGATTAGGATTTGGGTAAATATCTTCTATATTGATTTCTAAAACATTACCCATAATATGACGTGCTCCTTCATCAGTAGCAGTATTTATTGCGGCTTTTTTCTCTGCATTCAGTATTGCTCCCAAACCTCTGCCCATTGCTCTTTTTTTATCTTTCATTTTGTCGGTTTTATAAGATCATTACACCTTTTCATTTTTTAACAAAACTTCTTCTGCCAACTGTATATATTGGATAGCACCTTTACTCTCGGCATCGTACTGAAGAATACTCTCTCCAAAACTCGGTGCTTCGCTCAGCCTTACATTTCTATTGATAATGGTTTCAAAAACCATATCCGGAAAATGGGTATGCACCTCTTCTATCACTTGATTAGAAAGCCTTAAACGCCCATCATACAAAGTTAGCAGAAGCCCCTCTATATCTAAATTAGGATTGTGTATATTCTGGATAGTCTTAATGGTATTCAGTAGTTTACCCAGCCCTTCCAAAGCATAATACTCACACTGTATCGGGATAATCACAGAATCTGCCGCCGTAAGGGCATTTACGGTAATAAGTCCCAGACTCGGTGCACAATCGATAATGATATAGTCGTATTGGTCTTTAATTTTTGATAAAGATTCTTTCAGCATATATTCCCGTCTATCTTTATCTACCAGCTCTATTTCGGCTGCCACCAAGTCTATATGAGACGGGATAATACTCAGATTGGGCGAGCCCGTAGGCAGTATACATTCTGCTGCCGACACACTATGTTCCAGAAGATTGTATGTAGAACAATGCACCTCCTCTATGCCTAAACCAGAAGTGGCATTAGCTTGAGGATCTGCATCTATAATCAGTACTTTTTTTTCTAAGATTCCTAATGCTGCAGCAAGATTAACCGAAGTAGTGGTTTTTCCTACTCCTCCTTTCTGATTAGCTACACCTATTACTTTACCCATAAGTTTCATTTAATTCCCAAAAATACGACTTTTTTAATTTTATCCATCTCCCAAAACAGAAAAATAAAACAAATTACTGATTAACAATGTTTTATATATTAAAAATATTATCCACAATCTTTCTAAAATTGTGGATAATATTTGTCTATTTTCAATTGTTCTAAAATAATTCTTTTCTGATGATATTCTGTGTTCTCTCCGGCCCTACAGACACCAGATAGACATTGATACCCAAATAGTTTTCTATAAATTCTATATATCTACGAGCATTCTCTGGCAGTTCATCGTAGCTTCTCGCATTGGTAATATCCTCTGTCCACCCTTCCAATTCTTCGTAGATAGGCTCGTACTTGTAGAGCTTGGTGGTAGAAGAAGTAAAGTAGTCTATGATTTTTCCGTCTTCAGTCTTATATTTAGTGGCTACTTTAATAGTTTTTAGCCCCGTAAGGACATCTAATTTTGTAATCACCAGATTATTGATTCCGTTAATCATACAAGCGTGTTTCAGAGAAACCAAATCCAGCCAACCTGTTCTTCTCGGGCGTCCTGTTACCGCTCCAAACTCAAAGCCCACTTTTCGGATTTGTTCGCCTAATTCATCGTGCAACTCCGTAGGGAAAGGCCCATTCCCCACTCTCGTGGTATAAGCCTTTGCTACCCCTATAAGGTTTTGCAATGCCGTAGGCGGTACGCCTGCACCTGTACATACTCCACCAGTAGATGGAGACGACGAAGTAACAAATGGATATGTTCCAAAATCAATATCCAGCATTAGTGCCTGAGCCCCTTCAAACAAAATGTTTTTTCCTGCTTTTATGGCTTCATTCAGCTCTAATTCCGTATCTACGATGCGGTGTTTCAGTTTTTCGCCTATCGCCAGATATTCATTGTATATTTCATCAAAATCTAAAACCGGTTTTCCATAATATTTTTCAAAAAGGGCATTTTTAAGTTTTAGATTGGTTTGTATTTTTTCTTTAAGAACTTCTGGGTTTAGAAGGTCTATCATTCTAATTCCCACACGCGCGATTTTGTCTTCGTAGCAAGGTCCTATCCCTCTCTTAGTCGTTCCTATTTGCTTATCCCCATGCAGCTCTGCCTCGCGGTAAGTATCCAAAAGGATATGATACGGCATAATAACATGAGCTCTGCGGCTGATGAATACATGGTCTGTACTCATTCCTTTTTCTTCTATCTTTTCGATTTCCGAGATAAAAGCTTTTGGATCTACCACCACTCCATTGGCTATCATACACTTACCTTTGCACTGTAATACCCCCGACGGCAATAGAGACAAGACGAATTTATGCTCGCCTACATACACCGTATGCCCGGCATTATTTCCTCCCTGAAAACGAACTACATAATCTGATTTCGCAGAGAGTACATCTGTAATTTTACCTTTACCCTCATCTCCGTACTGAAGACCGACTACCACATAAGTTGACATATTATTTTTACTTTTTATAGATTTCCGAATTGTTGGTTACAAATATAATCTAAAAAAACGGAACGAGCAATTGAAAAACACAAATGTTAAAAACTTTCCAATGCTAAGAAATTCCACACTTCAATCCTCTCAGCGAAAGCTCTGCTTTCATAGGCTTCAAAACCCCATAGGTGGCGGTCTTTACCACACATTTTCCTTTGTAGTGAATCAACATAGTGCACTGCTCCGCCTGTATATGGGTGTGTTTGCAGATATCCATCAAGCACTGAATGACATAATCAAATGTATGAAAATCATCATTATAAACAATGAGATTAGGCGTTTCGCTGGTATCCAATGCTTCTATCTGCTCCTTGACATCGCATTTCGTACCTTCCGAAAGTGAAATTTGCAGTGCTTTACTTTTCATTTTACTCTACGATTTTTCTAATTCTCCTTCTTCCGTGTTTTCTTTAGGAATATAGACCAGCTCTACCAAATCTATACTTTTGTTGCTCATTCTAAGTACCTTGAAATGATAATCGTCTATATCAAACTCTTGATCCTCCTGAGGAATCTCCTCTAAGTGCAATAGTATAAAGCCTGCTAAAGTATTAAACTCTCCCTCTTCCGGAAGCGGCTTTGGCAAGTGTTCATTGATTTCTTCAAGAGGCTGTGTAGCTTGTACCCAATAGGTATTATCATTTATTTTTTCTACTATTTTTTCTTCCTCGTCTTCTTCGTCTTGAATCTCCCCTACCAATTCTTCCAAAATATCTTCTAAGGTAATAATCCCTTCTGTTCCGCCAAACTCATCTATCACGATGGCGATATGCTGTTTCTTCACCTGAAAACTTTTCAGCAAGTCCGAAATCTTTTTAGTCCCTACCACGAAATAAGCCTCTCGCATAAAACCTCGCAAATCCTCGTGGGTAAGACGTCCATTACTCCTAATAAACGCACGGATAATCTCTTTGGTATAAAAAATCCCTATGATATTATCTATAGAATCCTCATAAACAGGAATACGAGAATAGCCGCTCTCCATTATAGTATCGATAATCTCATCCACAGGATCTTCTATATCTATGGACAGTATATTCTGGCGCGTTACCATAATTTGCTTTGCAGAATGATCTGTAAAATCAAAAGCATTTTTGATGATTTCGTAGTTTTCTTCCTGAATAGCTCCACTGTCTGCACTCTGCTTCACCAAAAGCTGCAGCTCTTCTGTGGAATGAATCTCGTGGTCCGATGCCGGATTTATTTTTATCATTCTCAAAAACCCGTTAGACAAAGCGTTCATCAACCAAATAAAAGGCCTGAATATATTGTAAAAAAGCTTCAGAGGTGCTGCTATGAACAACGTAGTAGGCTCTGCTTTTCTGATGGCAATAGATTTCGGCACCAACTCTCCAAAAACAATGTGCATTATGGTAATCAGTAAGAAACTGAGCACCACCGAAATAGTCGTCGCCATAGCCTCTGTAAGCGGGATTTCCACCTCATCAAAAACAGCTTTAATGAAATGATGCAAAGCACTCTCTCCTACCCAACCTAAGGCAAGAGACGCCAATGTAATACCCAGCTGCGTGGCAGAAAGATAAGCATCCAGATTTTTGATGATACTTTCCGCTTGTTTCGCCATAGCATTCCCTTCAGCTGCTTTGAGCTGAATCTGGGAAAAACGAACTTTTACGATTGAGAATTCTGCGGCTACAAAAAAGCCATTAAGAAACACTAAAAATATTGCAATAAGAATCTTGACTATACTGTCGGGGTCCATTTATTTATTTTATAACTAACACCGCAAAGATAAATATTTTTTTAAATATAAAATAGATTCATTCTAAATCGTCTCTTTATCGGGATTCAACTTCATTAAAAACCTTTACCAAAAGGAGATAGGGCTAACATTAGAAACAATCTCCGACAGACACTGCCCCGCTAAAACAATTCGCAAAAACATACTCCCCCGCACAAGCAACCTCCTCCAAAGAACAAAAAAGGTATAAAAAAAAGTGCTATTTTTGTACAACTCGAATACGCCCTAAAATGAAATACAAAAACATACGCGAGGAAGAACTAAAAAATAAAGTAGCTTTTGATTGGTTTCAAGATTTTGATACTACAAAGATTATCGGGAATATTGATTTTACCGTATCGCCGGCACTTAGCGAAATGTTTGAAGACACAGCCAAATCCCTACTATGGGCAGAAGCTAAAACGGGCAATTACGATACCGTTACTATGTTTGTCCAGCTGATTTTGACTATAGGCAAAGCCCGAACTTTTGACAAAATGCCTCCTCCTGTATGGCTCGGAGCATTTGATTTTACAAAAATGGCGTTTGTACCTTATATTGACATACAAGATATTTTTTACCTCAACGACTTCAATTGGAATGTAACGCCGAGCAACCACAACACAAAAGAATTCCAGCTCATCAAACAACGCATAGAGCAGACTTTACAGAAAAAAACTTACGCCTTTGATTACGAAAAAGACGAAAAGCAATTGCGGTTTTTCATCTCCAAAAATATTGCCAAAGCAACACAAAACATAAAGGTAAAAATCCATAAAAACAATTTCTTCTCTATCTACCTCCGCTGGCTGGAAATCGTAAAACCCATCATCGAAGTCAACTGGGACGAGCTGAAAAAAAACAATATTTTGGACAGCGATTTTTTTCTTGCCGATTTGTTCGTAGATGACAGAGATACACAAAACATTGAAGACGATACTTCTATTCGCGACAATCTCTTTGTCATTTTTGACAAACAAGGATACAAAATTGCCAAAGAAAATCTACATCAAATATTTGATGCCACCATTACCATACGCCACAAAAACACCTATTCCGCTTTTTGGAAACAATATAAGCGACCGCCCATCAAAGAGTTTCAGGAATACATCATAGAGCGTAGAGACCTGCTTGTTCCTCAGGATATCAGAGAGCGGAAAGGGGCGTTTTTTACGCCTCGCATTTGGGTAGATTTATCTCAAAAATATATTTCTGAAGTTTTTGGAGAAAACTGGCAGGAAGAATACTTTGTCTGGGACTGTGCTGCCGGCACGGGCAACCTGCTTGCAGGACTTACGAATAAATTCAATGTATTTGCCTCTACCATAGACCAAGCAGATGTAAATGTAATGCACGAGCGTATAGAGCATGGTGCCAATCTCTTGAAGAGCCATGTATTTCAGTTTGATTTCTTGAATGACGATTTATACGGAGACAAAGTACCCGAAGAATTAAAAAAAATTTTGAAAGACCCCGAGAAACGAAAAAAACTCATCATCTATATCAATCCGCCTTATGCAGAGGCTGGGAATGCAAAATCAAAAGTAGGAACGGGTGAACACAAAGGAGGAACAGCTACGAATAATAAGACTTACGAAAAATACAAACCAATTATTAAAAAAGCAAGCAACGAACTTTTCGCCCAATTTTTAGCAAGAATATACAATGAAATCCCTACCAGCAAGATTGCAAATTTTTCAACTTTGAAAAATTTGCAATCTTGCAATTTCAAGGATTTCAGGAACTTCTATCGAGCGAAGCTCGAAAAAATTTTTATGGTTCCCGCCGATACTTTTGATAATGTGACAGGACATTTTCCTATCGGATTTTTTATTTGGGATAGTGAGAAAGAAGAAAAATTTGAGTATGCCCAAGCCGATGTCTATGATAAGGAAAGTCATTTTTTAAAGAAAAAAAATATTTACTCTTATATACCCCGTATAACAAAATATCCAAAAAAGAGCGGCGTAAAAAAGTCTCTAAAAAGTCCACCTGTAAAGGGACTGAATATAATTTACCCCTAAATGTAAATACCTAACGAAATATCCATTTAATTTAAATTAATTGCGTTTTAATTTGGTTTTTTAACCCCTAAAAAAGCCTATTAAAATGATTTATATTACTATTATATACGAAATCCCCCGAATAACCCTAAAAACGCCTAAATAAAAGACTTTAACGATATAAGAACACGCGAAAACACTCCCGAAAAGGAGTGTTTTTTATAGGAAAAACCGAGAGGAAAACACAATAGAAAAAAAAACTACAAAAAATGACTTAGGGGGACACTTAGGGGGACACTTAGGGGGACAGAAATACGATTTTTTCACCCGTTAATTTAAGGGGTGATTACATTTTTCACGGATTATAAGTTTGTTTTTGCGTATTTGCAAGGGGTGTAATTACATTACAAAAACGCAAGAATAATATTAAAATACTCATTTACAAGTATTTGCCGTAAAATAGTATAGGAAAAGCCAGAAAACGCTATTATTTTGGTTGTTTTGTTCACCCAGATTATCCAGACATTATCCCACCGCTCTATCTTGTGGCTGGCTTTTAATGGCATGGTTCTCTTGGGTAAGGCGTGCGATCTCTTCCTCTAATTCTTGAATGCGGCGGCTCTCTTTTTCTTTTAAGCTCTTTACTTTATCCTCTAAAAGTGCCTTATTTTCTTGTAAAAGTTGGTTTTCTCTCTGTAAAAAGGCGATTTTTTCTTCTAAATGAGCTACTTTATTATATGCCTCTTGCGTCTCTGCCACTTGCTGGGCAGGCCCTTCTGCCTTTGCTGGGGTTTTAAGCATCTCCCCTTTGCCGGTTAATAGCCATTCGGATGATATTGGAAATTCATTTGTTAATATTGAAAGTAAATCCACTCCTACATTCATTCTTTTTTTCAGTATTTCTGAAAGTTTAGAGTTGGAAATACCAAAAATATCCGAAATAAATGATTTAGATGGGATTTTTTTTGTCTCCAAAAGGAAATCAATACAATTTATAAACCTTTGATTTACAATATCTTTGCTCATAGTTTAATTTTTTATTTCAAAATTTCTGTAAAATAATTTGTTTATTTCAGAAATTCTGTATTATATTTGCTTCCGTAATAAAGAAATAAAAAAGCAATGGACAAAAGTAATCAAAAAAGAGCGAAACACAATGCTATAGCCGTGAATAAAGTCGCTGAGAAATACGGCTTTACACCAAGATATGTAAGAATGTGCCTAAAAGGAGACCACAAGGGTATAATGCCTGACAATATTATCAAAGATTATAAAATGCTCTGTAGAGAGTTTGAACACGCAATACAAAAAACAATAAATCAGTAATATATGAGCAATTTAATCAAAATTACAGAAAAGCAAGGAAATCAGTTAGTAGATGCCAGATTGCTTTACCAAGAATTGAAAGTAGGTGGGGATTTTTCTTTTTGGATTAAAAGAAGAATAGAAAAATACGACTTCCAAGAAAACAGAGATTATTTCATCGTAAAACTTGACTCCCCAAATTTTGAGAGTCAAGTTTCGCACGGGGGGTTAAGGCATAGAACAGACTACCACATTACCATAGGAATGGCAAAAGAGCTTTGTCTTTTACAGAACAACGAAATAGGTAAGGCTTACAGGAAATATCTTATAGAGTTTGAAGAGAAAGCAAGAAAGCAACTTATCGCGGTTCCGAAGCCAAAGACTTACAACGGCATTAAGTGTATCCATTACACCAGTTGGCTTATTCAAAATGGCTACTCGCTGATGAGCGGACAGGTAAGAGGGCGTATCCGTAAGTATCCGGAGCAATTTCGTAAGGGTAAAGACGGCTGGTATATGAGCGAGGCTATCTCTGAATACTTCCTAAACTACAAGAACGCACAACAAAGAGTAGCACAACTGCCAAGCGTTAATCCGAAATGGGTTCCGATGTTTAGCAAGGAAGAACTACAAGAGATGATAGCAGACAAAAAAAACACTTCCCATTGATTAGCGTTTAAAAGACCTCTAAAAACAACTTAAAAATGGATACAAAAATAAGATTAACGATAAGCAGAGAAGTCTCTCCGGTAATCAATAAAGAATGCAGCTTTGTTAGCTTTGAGCAACACAATATACTCCTTACAGCTGAACAATATACAGAGGTAGAAGAAAAATTAAAAGAGATAAGAGAAATTGTCTTAAAAAAAATAAAACAATGGAAACAAAAAAAATCACACAAGCAAGCGAGTTAGAGATAGGAAAATATTATAGAGATGGGAATTCCTATTATTATGTAACAGGGCGCACCGAAGCTCCTCAAGGCTCTTTTCTTAACGCTATATCTTTTACGTGGGATTATGATATGAGTTTAGATGTGAGCACGCCGTATATAGAGGAGATAGTGAAAGATGGGAGCTTTGAGGAAATAAATAGAGATTTATTTATGAATGCGTTTGAACACTTCAAAGAAGAGAAGCAAAAGCTAATGATACTTGACATTGAAAGGTTGGCATTAGCAAACTTAAAATTAAAAAATATAACACTATGAAAAAGACTATCAAGAAATTAGTACACCGAGTATTAAAGTACCGCCATAGTGCTGTGAGCTTCATATTCGCAGATATGGTAGTAGCTGAAGAATGGATACTCTTCGGAAGATTCACAATATCAAAAACCTTTAAAACCTTGAAATGATAAAGTGATTTTCCCGAAAAACATACACCGTGAGGCAGGTACACGGCGGGAACAAAAGAAAAATAATGAAAAAAGGTTACGAATATCACAACAATATTTTAAGCATACCAGCGAGCCTGCTGTATGAGGATTGGAACGTGATGTCATATGATAACTATAAAAAAAAGTGTAAGAAAGGATACTTAGTAAGGTCAAGAGAGGGAAAAGGCGAGGGTAACTACGCTCTTTTAAGCTATCACGACTTACCAGAAAGTATAAAGACGATATGTAAAGAAAGGCTGGGGGACTACAGAAAGATAGTACAGAAAAATGATTTAACCCCCTATATTGTTCCGGACGCAGAAGCTATCCGTTTTTTTGCCGCTCATAGAAATCCCGACGGACGAAAGCTATCGGATAAAAAGCAAATAGAGCGTGCTACCAACTGTTGCATCTTGAACGCTATCACGGCAGTATTAGAGGAAAAACAATATGCCGCTAAGAATAATAGACGCAAAACCCAGATATGGGATAATATCTCTGATGCCGTTAATAGCTTAGATGAGAATAAATGGCGGCATAACTTACCTACCACGACTAAGAACTTGAAAATAAGATACAAGCGTTATCTTAAAGAGGGGTATTCTTCATTTATTCACGCCGGAGAGGGCAATCTCAATACTGCAATTATCAAAGACGATATAGCAAACTGGATACTTGCAGTTTACAGCCTACCGATAAAATACACTATTCCGGAACTCATAGCGAAATACGACGAAATAAGAGAAGAGAATGGCTGGAAAGCTTTATCTGAGGAGGCAGTGGGAAGATTCTTGAATAAACCTGAAAACATCAGAATCTGGACTATCGGACGAAACGGAAAAGCTGCCTATAACCGCAAGTTCAAACATACCTTACAAAGAGATAAACGCCGCTGGTTTCCAAACTGCTACTGGGCAATTGACGGGACAAAGCTGGATTTGGTTTATCTGAATACTGAAACGAATAAGGTAGAGGCTTACAAGCGTGTGAATATCATTTTTGACGTGTATTCGGAGAAAATAATAGGCTGGAGTTTTTCGGAGACGGAAGGTATAACAGACCACTTTCGTGCTATAAAAATGGCCGTAAAAACGGCAGGGGTACGCCCTTATATGTTTACCTATGACCAGCAATCTGGACACAAGTCCCAAAAAATGCAGGAAATATACTCTACATTAGTAGCAAAAGATGGCGGGGTACACTATCCACACCAAGCAAGGAGGCATAGTTCTCCAGCGGAGGGTATTATCCGGAGATTAGAGCAGCAATGCATCACAAAGCACTGGAATAGCGACGGTCTTGGAGTTACAACTAAAACGGACCAAAGTAAGATGAACGCGGACTTTATTGCAGAGAATAAAGAAAAACTACCGGTAAGAGAGGATATAGAGCAACAATGGGTGTTTATCGTGAAGCAGTGGAACAATAGTGCTCATTTTAGCAAAAAAGAGAAAACGCGAAATGAAGTTTACAACGAGGAAATGCTCATAAGCGAACCTCTTGAGCTGGAGGAAATAATGAGAATGATGTGGATGGAGGAAAAACAAAAGCCTATCACTTACAGAGCTAATGGCATCAAGATAGTGGTAGATAAGCAGGAGTACCTCTATGAGGTTTATGATAGAGATGGGCAGATAGACTTGGAATTTCGCCGGAAATATGTAGGTGAAAAGTTTATAATAAGGTACGACCCAGATGATATGGACTGCTATATCCATCTGCTTAAATCTAATCAATTTGGCGAAAAGTATTTTGTAGCCTATGCACAACCTAAGAGAGCTTATGAGGTAGTTCCTAAGCTGATGCCGGATGGAGAAAAAGAGCAAGCGCAAAAAGACATGCAAGTTGCTGAAATAGAATACCAGAGAGATTTGCAGTTACTCCGAGATTTAGAGAGGAAAACGGGTATAAGTACAGAAAGATTGATTGCGGAGCAACAACTGGCGGTTAAAACACAGAATATTAACTCCAAAAAATTAAACATAAAAATAGACAGAGGTGAAAGCCTTTTGCATCAACTCTAAAAAAATAGGTACAATGATAACAGAAGAACAAAAAACAAGCATTGCTACTGAGCTATTTCGTCTCGCAGGTAATGGTAAAAAGAAAAGAGAAAATTTTAAATTTTCGCAAGTAGAACTATCCGTAAAACTTGGCATTTCTAATGGGACAGTTAGTAATATGATAGCCGGAAAGTGGAATAATATAGCGGATAGTATGTGGCGTAAAGTACAGGCTTCACTCAGAATAGACACGAACTGGAATACTGCGGAAACTTCTAATTTTAAACTACTTACAGAACTTCTTTCCAAAGCTCAAGAGACACAGCTCACAGCTGCTATAAGCTACGATGCTGGAATAGGCAAAAGCGAGGCATACAAGCAGTATGAAAGGAAAAATGATAATGTAATATACGTGGAATGTAAGAACTATTGGCAAACCAAATCATATATTAAAGCCCTACTAAATGCCTGTGGCGTCAAGGCGGAAGGGACTAAGGAAGAGATGATAAACACCTTTGTAGACTACGTAATGGGGCTTGAAAGTCCTTTAATCATCATAGACCAAATGGACAAGTTAAAAGAGGGGGCTTTTGACCTTTTCATGGATTTGTATAACGATTTGTTCAGATGTTGCGGCTTTATTATCTCCGGAGTGCCAGCATTGGAAAAACGCATTATCAGAGGAGCGAAGATTGATAAGATAGGGTACAAAGAGGTTCTGTCGAGGCTCGGCGGAACTTTCATTAAACTAAACCCCACCAGCCTCGCTGATGTAATAGCAATATGCGAAGCTAACGGACTCCACAACACAGAGGAGGCAGAAATGATTTACCAGCTGTCAAATGGGGACTTGAGAGTCGTTAGGCAAAAAATAAACAAATACTTCTTACTTAACAAGGTAGCGTAATGAATGAAGAGAATAAAATAAAGGTACCACCGGCGTATTCTTATGCAGATATAGCGAAAAAGCGGTTTAACACGCTCCCTTTTGAGGGGGATTGGCTGGATTTAATTGGCGAGCCTGAAGTGTCCGGAAGCTGGATTATATGGGGGCTTTCCGGAAATGGTAAAACGAGATTTGCTCTCAAGCTTGCAAAGTATCTCGCCAGCTTTCAAAAGGTCTTTTATAATACATTAGAGGAGGGGTTGAAATTATCCTTTAGAAAGGCTTTAGAGGCTAATAATATGCAAGCAGTAGGGAGTAGATTTAAATTCTATTCAGATAATTTAGAGCAATTGAAAGCAAGGCTTAGACGAGATAGAAGTCCGAACATTATCTTTATTGACAGCGTGCAGTACTTGAATATCACAAAAGATGAATTTAAAGAGCTTTTAAAAGAATTTCAAAACAAGCTATTCATATTCATAAGCCACGCACAAGGTTCTCAACCAAAGGGGGAAGTTGCGGACGAAATCCGTTACCATTCGGATGTTAAGATAAGAGTACACAAATTTCTCGCATCCCCTGCTGAAACTACGAGATACGGAGGTTCTAAACCTATGATAATATGGGATGAGGGGTATAGACAAGAAAATTCAATAATATGAGAAATACACTACACGAAGTTTTAGCATTGGATAGCATTTACAGACTGCTATCATTAGACGAAAGAATAACTATCCACCGGAGAATAAAGGGGCTTCCGGATGAGCTTAGCTTAAGAACTGAAAAGGTAATTTTTTGGGTAAGCGATAACAACTGGAGAGCCTCAAGTATCCGCTACGGAGATGATAGGCTGCTTTACTATTGGGACGAAAGGACAGGCTGGAATCCAATAGAGAAATACCAAAAGAATAACAAGAAAATAACAACAGAACTCAAAAAAATAAAATTATGAATTTAGAAATTTTTCCGCCTACCGAACAAGAGCTGGAGGAGATGATTTACAACTTAACGAGAAAACTCGAAGATGAGCGCTACCGCGATGAATGGGAAGAAATCGCAGAAGCATTAGAAGAAAAAGAACAACAACTGAAAGAAATCACCATTAAAAACAATACAATATGAGCTTGGTAGAACTATTAAACAAACCAATCGCAGAGCTAAGCTCTGCGGAGTTAGAGCAAGTAATGGCACACAAGAGAGCTGAAGAACGCAAGGCGTTAGATACAGCCAGAGAGGCTTACCAACAGGACAAAGAAGCCTATATCGGGCAGTTACTGGATGCGTTCAAAGAGCAAGCGGAAACCCTCAAGAAAATCAAAGGAATAGCAATAAATGAGGGCTTGGCGCTTAACAATAGGATTTACGAAATCAACGGTAAAACGCCGAAAGAAGACCAGAAAACATTCACCATTAAGAATGAGGATGACACGGCACGCGTAGTGATAGATCGTCAAGAGCGGTTTGAGTTTACGGAGGAGGCACAGGTGCATATTACCGCTATAAAGGACTTGTTTAAAGAGAAGTTTGAGCAAAGAAATAAAGGCTTTTATGCGCTATTAGATAGTATCTTAATGCGTAACAGCAAAGGCGACTACGACGCTAAGCTACTAACCAAAGCACGCTTACAAGTGCGAAAAATAGGCGACGAGGCACTTATCTCGGAGTTTGATAAGCTGCAAGACTGCATGCGAGTGGTAGGAACTTCCACTTATATAAGGGTTTATGAGCGAGATGAAAACAAGAAGTGGAGAGATATTAGTCTAAATTTTTCAAGTATATAACAATTTAAAATTTTAAAACAATGGAAAACAAAACAAACAGCAGAGGCTTAGGCTTCTTAGGAGTACTAACTTTAATATTTATAACGCTGAAGTTAATAGGTTATATTGATTGGTCTTGGTGGTGGGTATTATCTCCACTATTAATACCTCTCATCATCGGAATACTGATTTTAGCCCCCTTACTGATTTATCTTAGAAAAAAAATAAAGTAAAAAAGGCACCATCCGCACTGGCAGGCATCGGGGTTCGAGCCCCCGAGCGGAGCAAGTTGAAGTAGTGGCGGAAATGGAAGACGCAAGGCGTAGAAGTTCACTATTT
>NZ_FNAS01000031.1 GCF_900101995.1 Riemerella columbipharyngis
TTTATAATAAAAAAGTTTGTAATATATTTTGTAGGTTTAGAAAAAGGTTATACTTTTGCACTCGCAAATCAGGGATGGTTAGCGGCGAAGTAGTGAGATTGACAATTGACAATAAAAAGTTTTAATTTTTTTTTGTAAGAATAAAAAAAAGTATTACTTTTGCAGTCCAGTTTCGAAAGGAACGGAGCGCAGGAGTAAGTCGAAAAAATAAATTTCAAAAAAAAATAATAAAAATTTTGTCAGTTAAAAAATAAGTATTACTTTTGCACTCGCAAATCAGAAATGAGATGCGAAAGAGAAGAGAACATTGAAATAAAAAAAATAACAACCAAGTAAGGATAAAAAGCCAAAGCGTATAAAACTTTGAGTGAGACAGGGAAGACATACAATGGAGAGTTTGATCCTGGCTCAGGATGAACGCTAGCGGGAGGCTTAACACATGCAAGCCGAGCGGTAGAGAGTAGCTTGCTACTCTTGAGAGCGGCGTACGGGTGCGGAACACGTGTGCAACCTGCCTTTATCTGGAGGATAGCCTTTCGAAAGGAAGATTAATACTCCATAATATATTGATTGGCATCGATTGATATTGAAAGCTCCGGCGGATAGAGATGGGCACGCGCAAGATTAGATAGTTGGTGAGGTAACGGCTCACCAAGTCAATGATCTTTAGGGGGCCTGAGAGGGTGATCCCCCACACTGGTACTGAGACACGGACCAGACTCCTACGGGAGGCAGCAGTGAGGAATATTGGACAATGGGTGAAAGCCTGATCCAGCCATCCCGCGTGAAGGATGACGGACCTATGGTTTGTAAACTTCTTTTGTATAGGGATAAACCTACTCTCGTGAGGGTAGCTGAAGGTACTATACGAATAAGCACCGGCTAACTCCGTGCCAGCAGCCGCGGTAATACGGAGGGTGCAAGCGTTATCCGGATTTATTGGGTTTAAAGGGTCCGCAGGCGGGCTTGTAAGTCAGTGGTGAAATCCTACAGCTTAACTGTAGAACTGCCATTGATACTGCGAGTCTTGAGTATAGTTGAGGTAGCTGGAATGAGTAGTGTAGCGGTGAAATGCATAGATATTACTCAGAACACCAATTGCGAAGGCAGGTTACCAAGTTATAACTGACGCTGAGGGACGAAAGCGTGGGGAGCGAACAGGATTAGATACCCTGGTAGTCCACGCTGTAAACGATGCTAACTCGTTTTTGGGTTTTAGGACTCAGAGACCAAGCGAAAGTGATAAGTTAGCCACCTGGGGAGTACGACCGCAAGGTTGAAACTCAAAGGAATTGACGGGGGCCCGCACAAGCGGTGGATCATGTGGTTTAATTCGATGATACGCGAGGAACCTTACCAAGGCTTAAATGGGAATTGACGTACTTAGAAATAGGTATTTCTTCGGACAGTTTTCAAGGTGCTGCATGGTTGTCGTCAGCTCGTGCCGTGAGGTGTTAGGTTAAGTCCTGCAACGAGCGCAACCCCTGTCACTAGTTACCATCATTCAGTTGGGGACTCTAGTGAGACTGCCTACGCAAGTAGAGAGGAAGGTGGGGATGACGTCAAATCATCACGGCCCTTACGCCTTGGGCCACACACGTGATACAATGGCCGGTACAGAGGGTAGCTACACTGTGAAGTGGTGCAAATCTCGAAAGCCGGTCTCAGTTCGGATTGGAGTCTGCAACTCGACTCTATGAAGCTGGAATCGCTAGTAATCGCGCATCAGCCATGGCGCGGTGAATACGTTCCCGGGCCTTGTACACACCGCCCGTCAAGCCATGGAAGCTGGGGGTACCTGAAGTCGGTGACCGTAAAAGGAGCTGCCTAGGGTAAAACTAGTAACTAGGGCTAAGTCGTAACAAGGTAGCCGTACCGGAAGGTGCGGCTGGAACATCTCATTTTAGAGCGTCGCAAGACGAAAAATTTAAAAAAAATCTTACTCAATCAATTCGCTTTGGTTTTTACTTTGGTTGGTTATTAATAAAAAATAATAAGAAACCCCTAGAGATTAGTATAAGGGAAGAGATTACAGAGTCTCGTAGCTCAGCTGGTTAGAGCGCTACACTGATAATGTAGAGGTCGGCAGTTCGAGCCTGCCCGAGACTACTAATTGAGAAAGAGGGGGAATTAGCTCAGCTGGCTAGAGCACCTGCCTTGCACGCAGGGGGTCAAGGGTTCGAATCCCTTATTCTCCACAGGGTTTTCTTAAATTGTAATTTAAGATGTGATAATGCGAGAGCCGTATTTTTCTTAAGTTATGGTTTAAGATAAAACAGAGCAAAAAAGGACATTGACATTAACGGTAAAGACATCACAAAGAGAAAACCGAGCACTTACGAGTGCTTTAGGATAAATTAGGAAAGAAATCGTTAAGGGCGTATGGCGGATGCCTAGGCTTTCAGAGGCGATGAAGGACGTGGTAAGCTGCGAAAAGCTACGGGGATTGGCACACACGAAATGATCCGTAGATATCCGAATGGGGCAACCCAATACATTGAAGATGTATTACTGCGTAAGCAGAGCAAACCCGGAGAACTGAAACATCTAAGTATCCGGAGGAAAAGAAATCGAAGAGATTCCGTAAGTAGTGGCGAGCGAAAGCGGATTAGCCCAAAAGTTTATATATGTTTAGTGGAATACTTTGGAAAGAGTAATCGTAGAAGGTGATAATCCTGTACACGAAAGACATATTTAGATGATAAAAGAGTAGGGCGGGACACGTGAAATCCTGTCTGAATATGGGGGGACCATCCTCCAAGGCTAAATACTCCTGAAAGACCGATAGTGAACAAGTACTGTGAAGGAAAGGTGAAAAGCACTTCGAATAGAAGGGTGAAAGAGAACCTGAAACCGTACGCCTACAAGCGGTCGGAGCAGCATTAAGCTGTGACGGCGTGCCTTTTGCATAATGAGCCTACGAGTTAATTTTACTAGCGAGGTTAAGGACTTAAGGTCCGGAGCCGGAGCGAAAGCGAGTCTGAATAGGGCGTATAGTTAGTGGAATTAGACGCGAAACCTTGTGATCTACCCATGGGCAGGTTGAAGCTTTGGTAACACAAAGTGGAGGACCGAACCGGTTGACGTTGAAAAGTCTTCGGATGACCTGTGGGTAGGGGTGAAAGGCCAATCAAACTGGGAGATAGCTCGTACTCTCCGAAATGCATTTAGGTGCAGCGTCGATGTTAAGTTTATTAGAGGTAGAGCTACTGATTGGATGCGGGGGTTTCACCGCCTACCAATTCCTGACAAACTCCGAATGCTAATAAATGTTCGTCGGCAGTGAGGGCATGGGTGCTAAGGTCCATGTCCGAGAGGGAAAGAACCCGGACCAACAGCTAAGGTCCCTAAATATATGCTAAGTTGAAAGAACGCGGTTGAACTGCATTGACAGCTAGGATGTTGGCTTGGAAGCAGCCATTCATTTAAAGAGTGCGTAACAGCTCACTAGTCGAGCGGTTCGGCATGGATAATAATCGGGCATAAGCATATTACCGAAGCTATGGGATGTATATACATCGGTAGGAGAGCATTCTATTTGCGCAGAAGCAGTATCGCGAGGTATTGTGGAGCGGATAGAAAAGAAAATGTAGGCATAAGTAACGATAAAGCGGGCGAGAAATCCGCTCACCGAAAGACTAAGGTTTCCTCAGCCATGCTAATCAGCTGAGGGTTAGTCGGGGCCTAACGCGTACCCGAGAGGGGAAGTGGATGGACAATAGGTTAATATTCCTATACTTGCGCACACTAAAAAGGGGACGGAGATTCGTACTTACTGAAGACTGACGGAATAGTCAAGACCTAGTCTACGGGCGAAGTTATTGTAGGGAAAGATCTTCCAAGAAAAGCCGAAGTGTTGCAACCCGTACCAAAACCGACACAGGTAGTCGAGGAGAGAATCCTAAGGTGCTCGAGTGAGTCGTGGCTAAGGAACTAGGCAAAATAGTCTCGTAACTTCGGAAGAAGAGACGCCTCCCTCCGGGGAGGCCGCAGTGAAGAGGCCCAGGCGACTGTTTATCAAAAACACAGGACTCTGCTAAATCGAAAGATGCTGTATAGGGTCTGACACCTGCCCGGTGCTGGAAGGTTAAGGAAGGTGCTTAGCGTAAGCGAAGGCATTAACTGAAGCCCCAGTAAACGGCGGCCGTAACTATAACGGTCCTAAGGTAGCGAAATTCCTTGTCGGGTAAGTTCCGACCTGCACGAATGGTGTAACGATCTGGGCACTGTCTCAGCCACGAGCTCGGTGAAATTGTAGTATCGGTGAAGATGCCGATTACCCGCAATGGGACGAAAAGACCCTGTGAACCTTTACTATAACTTCGTATTGACTTTGAGTAAACAATGTGTAGGATAGGTGGGAGACTATGAAGCTGTCACGCTAGTGTTGGTGGAGTCGTTGTTGAAATACCACCCTTTGTTTACTTAGAGCCTAACTTCGGAAGAAGGACATTGCGTGGTGGGTAGTTTGACTGGGGTGGTCGCCTCCAAAAGAGTAACGGAGGCTTTCAAAGGTACCCTCAGCACGCTTGGTAACCGTGCGTAGAGTGTAATGGCATAAGGGTGCTTGACTGTGAGACCTACAAGTCGATCAGGTGCGAAAGCAGGACATAGTGATCCGGTGGTTCCGTATGGAAGGGCCATCGCTCATAGGATAAAAGGTACTCCGGGGATAACAGGCTAGTCTCCCCCAAGAGCTCACATCGACGGGGAGGTTCGGCACCTCGATGTCGGCTCGTCACATCCTGGGGCTGGAGAAGGTCCCAAGGGTTGGGCTGTTCGCCCATTAAAGTGGCACGCGAGCTGGGTTCAGAACGTCGTGAGACAGTTCGGTCTCTATCTATTGCGGGCGTTAGATGTTTGAGAGGGCTTGATTCTAGTACGAGAGGACCGAATTGAACAAACCTCTGGTGTATCTGTTGTGCCGCCAGGCGCACCGCAGAGTAGCTAAGTTTGGAAAGGATAAGCACTGAAAGCATATAAGTGCGAAACCTGCCTCAAGATGAGACATCTTTTAAGGGTCGTGGGAGATGACCACGTTGATAGGCTACAGGTGTAAAGTTGGTAACAGCATAGCCGAGTAGTACTAATTACCCGTAGATTTATAGCCTAATTTAAGGCACTTGTAAGTGTTGGAAGGTTTTGTCTTTGTGAGAGTTTTTATCGCTTAAAAAGCAGTAATTTTTAATCTGGTAAGCGTTATGCTTATAAATTGATTGATTATCGTACCAGCTATATACCATATTTAGGGTGGTTTTAGCGGTGGGGCTCACCTGTTCCCATTCCGAACACAGAAGTTAAGCCCACCAGCGCCGATGGTACTACGAAAGTGGGAGAGTAGGTCGCCGCCAGTTTTTATTTTTGAAAAAGGTTGCATATATTTTGCAGCCTTTTTTTGTTTTTTATTTTTTGTATT
>NZ_FNAS01000012.1 GCF_900101995.1 Riemerella columbipharyngis
TATTTTTTTAAGTCTTGTAATTTAGCATATTTCAGTGATTTAAAGACTTTTCCTATACTGACCGGATTATTAAAATATTCCCCCTGTATTGCTTGAGTGGAGATTTTAGAAAGTACCCTATTTATATGCTCCTCGCTGTTTTTGGCTGGCCAGGTAGACTTTTCGTTTTTATCTCTAATGTTTATAATATCAGCATGGTCCGCTCTTTCAATGGCTTTTTTGATACAACAATAGTCTGCAATGATATTTCCATTGAATAGCACTGTTAGTGGCTCGGAGACCGAACGTGTAGCATATAATGCTTTTTCAAACCACGCCCACTTTTTATCAACGATGTCGATTGTGAATTGCTTTCAATTTTTACTATCTTTGCGATAGTTCGCAACTCTCTGCCGATTTAAGGCTTTCCTCCAAAGGTTGTGAATTGCTTTCAATTTTTACTATCTTTGCGATAGTTCGCAACGGCTGGAATTGATAGGGTAAATTTTATTATGTTGTGAATTGCTTTCAATTTTTACTATCTTTGCGATAGTTCGCAACATCGTGGGGTCTATCGTCCAAAGCCACGCGTTGTGAATTGCTTTCAATTTTTACTATCTTTGCGATAGTTCGCAACATAATTGTATTGTTGTTTTATTATATTATTGTTGTGAATTGCTTTCAATTTTTACTATCTTTGCGATAGTTCGCAACTTATCCTACTTATTTCAAGACATCTCACCCGTTGTGAATTGCTTTCAATTTTTACTATCTTTGCGATAGTTCGCAACGAGATTATGAGGCTTAACACGAGGCTTCAGGTTGTGAATTGCTTTCAATTTTTACTATCTTTGCGATAGTTCGCAACCCGGAGAAACCTCCAACAGCTCTGATATCTGTTGTGAATTGCTTTCAATTTTTACTATCTTTGCGATAGTTCGCAACCCACTCCAGATGCACCTTTGTTTAAGATAAGTTGTGAATTGCTTTCAATTTTTACTATCTTTGCGATAGTTCGCAACTGATATAATACTAAATGTAATAGCCAGTATGTTGTGAATTGCTTTCAATTTTTACTATCTTTGCGATAGTTCGCAACTCAGCTTCCGAACGGTATTACTACACCATTGTTGTGAATTGCTTTCAATTTTTACTATCTTTGCGATAGTTCGCAACATTTAGAGGGTTTTAAATTAAAGAAATTAGGTTGTGAATTGCTTTCAATTTTTACTATCTTTGCGATAGTTCGCAACTTATATGACAAAAAAAGCAACAAAAGCTACGTTGTGAATTGCTTTCAATTTTTACTATCTTTGCGATAGTTCGCAACTACTTATTTGGTCAAGAGAATGAAGATTCCGTTGTGAATTGCTTTCAATTTTTACTATCTTTGCGATAGTTCGCAACGGCTGGAATTGATAGGGTAAATTTTATTATGTTGTGAATTGCTTTCAATTTTTACTATCTTTGCGATAGTTCGCAACATCGTGGGGTCTATCGTCCAAAGCCACGCGTTGTGAATTGCTTTCAATTTTTACTATCTTTGCGATAGTTCGCAACATAATTGTATTGTTGTTTTATTATATTATTGTTGTGAATTGCTTTCAATTTTTACTATCTTTGCGATAGTTCGCAACACTGTGTACCCCTCCTTTTGGGCATCTAAAGTTGTGAATTGCTTTCAATTTTTACTATCTTTGCGATAGTTCGCAACCTTTACGCCTGCATTTTTTGTAACGGCACGGTTGTGAATTGCTTTCAATTTTTACTATCTTTGCGATAGTTCGCAACTCAAGTGGGGAAAGTCTTTCGGATTGTCTTGTTGTGAATTGCTTTCAATTTTTACTATCTTTGCGATAGTTCGCAACAGGCAGTGGGAAGATTCTTGAATAAACCTGGTTGTGAATTGCTTTCAATTTTTACTATCTTTGCGATAGTTCGCAACATTTTATTGGTGGTAATGGTGCAGGTAGCGTTGTGAATTGCTTTCAATTTTTACTATCTTTGCGATAGTTCGCAACATTGTAAAAAAAACCCATATACATCAAGCTGTTGTGAATTGCTTTCAATTTTTACTATCTTTGCGATAGTTCGCAACAAATTAGTATCCGATAATCCAGAAGCTGTTGTTGTGAATTGCTTTCAATTTTTACTATCTTTGCGATAGTTCGCAACGGAGAAAAGGTTATCACTATTTATAATGCAGTTGTGAATTGCTTTCAATTTTTACTATCTTTGCGATAGTTCGCAACTACGGCATATTCACGGCGTTGGCACCATTCGTTGTGAATTGCTTTCAATTTTTACTATCTTTGCGATAGTTCGCAACAAAAACGGAGCGTACTACTGCACGGAAGCCGTTGTGAATTGCTTTCAATTTTTACTATCTTTGCGATAGTTCGCAACAAAAACGGAGCGTACTACTGCACGGAAGCCGTTGTGAATTGCTTTCAATTTTTACTATCTTTGCGATAGTTCGCAACAAAAACGGAGCGTACTACTGCACGGAAGCCGTTGTGAATTGCTTTCAATTTTTACTATCTTTGCGATAGTTCGCAACAAACAAGCGATAGTAAATAAGCATACTGCTGTTGTGAATTGCTTTCAATTTTTACTATCTTTGCGATAGTTCGCAACCGAGCGGAGTTTCTTCGGAGCTACTTCGCTGTTGTGAATTGCTTTCAATTTTTACTATCTTTGCGATAGTTCGCAACGGCAAAGTGTACGGAATGAAAAAAGAATATGTTGTGAATTGCTTTCAATTTTTACTATCTTTGCGATAGTTCGCAACCGGAGTACGGTGTTCCCAATCAAGAAGACCGTTGTGAATTGCTTTCAATTTTTACTATCTTTGCGATAGTTCGCAACGTTATTCAGTACGAAGAGCTACCATGGCAGGTTGTGAATTGCTTTCAATTTTTACTATCTTTGCGATAGTTCGCAACTTCATTGAGGATATCTGATATACAAAAGCTGTTGTGAATTGCTTTCAATTTTTACTATCTTTGCGATAGTTCGCAACTACAAACTTTTTGTTTATCGCCTTCAGGTAGTTGTGAATTGCTTTCAATTTTTACTATCTTTGCGATAGTTCGCAACAGTCCTTATCTATTGATGAAATTGCAAGTTGTTGTGAATTGCTTTCAATTTTTACTATCTTTGCGATAGTTCGCAACAAATATGCACGGATTTGCAAGCAAAGATTTGTTGTGAATTGCTTTCAATTTTTACTATCTTTGCGATAGTTCGCAACATTGTAAAAAAAACCCATATACATAGAGCTGTTGTGAATTGCTTTCAATTTTTACTATCTTTGCGATAGTTCGCAACAGAGCTGTAATGAATATTATCAAGGTGGATGTTGTGAATTGCTTTCAATTTTTACTATCTTTGCGATAGTTCGCAACTAGATGGGGATATTTGGTATAATATAGATTGTTGTGAATTGCTTTCAATTTTTACTATCTTTGCGATAGTTCGCAACAAACATTATGGAAAAATTAAAACATCTTTAGTTGTGAATTGCTTTCAATTTTTACTATCTTTGCGATAGTTCGCAACACCGCTTTTATATCGTTGTTTGGTCGGATAGTTGTGAATTGCTTTCAATTTTTACTATCTTTGCGATAGTTCGCAACTGGTATGCTTAAAACCATTATCAAATATATGTTGTGAATTGCTTTCAATTTTTACTATCTTTGCGATAGTTCGCAACTACTCTGTACATAATATTATTTTAGTTTGTGTTGTGAATTGCTTTCAATTTTTACTATCTTTGCGATAGTTCGCAACTGCAGAAAACCATTGCAGGGCTTGACCGATGTTGTGAATTGCTTTCAATTTTTACTATCTTTGCGATAGTTCGCAACCTCAAAATTTAACTCGCTATTTTTCAGCGGGTTTTGCGTTCTTTAGAATTACAATTTTTAGCAGAAACAAGAATAGCTTAGCCTTATTCCTAATGATTTTCTGCTTGTAAAAGCTCAGTCTAAAATAGCTCCAACTGCTGATAGGTGGGTGGCGGTGCTTCTTTTTGCTGCGAAAAGAAAATTTCAATGTTGCCAAACTGCTTATCGGTAATGCACATGATGGCAACTTTTCCGTATTTGGGCAGAATGGATTTTACCCGTTTGATATGTACTTCTGCATTCTCTCTGCTCGGGCAATGGCGGATGTAAGCGGAAAATTGAAACAGTCCGAAACCATCGTCTTCCAAGCGTTTTCTGAACAGCTGTGCGGCTTTCCGCATGGTCTTGGTTTCGGTGGGCAAGTCGTATAATACCATTATCCACATAACTCTGTAGGCATTAAATCGGTCTGAGTTCATAACATTTCAGGCAGAGCAAGTTGTCGTTTTTCGCCGGTGTAGCATTTGTAAAGCGAAACAATCGTTGTTTTTACCGCTACGATGAGCGGGCGGTTCTTGTTTTCGATTCGGACATCGGTCGTGGCTATATTCAGCATAAAGGCTTTAAAATCCTTACTCAACTCGTCATCTTGCGGATGCTCGTCAATCCACTGCATAACCAGCTGGTCCACCCAAGGACGGTACGGCTCCATCATATCATCTGCCAGACAATAGGCATTGTATTTATTTCGGTGGAAAATTCCCAATACAGGCATCAATCCCGTTTCCACAATAGCTCTGGCAACGATGCTCCTCAGCATGGCATAGCCGAAATTAAAAAAGGGATTGGGCGATTCGCCAAAGCGTTCGCGAAGGAAGTCCGTTGAAATCAAATACTTCCAATAGTGCTGTGCCGCAATGCCTTCCATGTTGGTAGCATCTCCGCTTTTGACCTCTTTTTTATATTGAAGCATCGGTTCGAAAAAGCAATTCCGCTGTTTCAGTACCTCTGTTTGATTTTCAATTTTTGCCTCTACCACTTGTTTCCAAAGATTTTTCTTGAGTGGCTCGCTGGCTTCGAGTTGGTATTTTACCCTTTCGGAATACTCGGAATGTCCGCTTAGGGGAAGCATTACGCCGTGCGGCAAGTGGAATGCATCGCAGCTGATGAGCACCACATTATTTCCCATCAACTTCTGAATAAGCTGATGGGAAACAGTGATTTGAAAATGGTCCAGCATCACCAAACCGATATCTTCCACCGGAATGCTCCCTTTTTCTGCTTTTGTTTCGGGGCAAATGATTTTCATCTGCTCGTCTTTTAACTTCAAATAGGCAGGATTGCCAATGTAGATAGAGCGGTAGAGCATAATGCATAGTTTTAATATTCTCCTACTTGTACTATTTTGCCGATATGATTGATGCGAACTTTTTTGATATTGTGTAATGGCTCTAAACTATTGATTCTTTTATAAGCAATATCTTTTAATTCGCTTTTAGCATCTACTGTTGTTTCCAAATGGTGTCTGAATGTATAGTCTTTAGAGCCAATCTTCTGTACTCTAAATAAATGCTTACTAATCAAAGAAGCGTTTTTGTCGTCCAGTAAATCTATTTCGTTGATGTCAAAATCATCATTAGGGAAGACAAACATTTCGTTTTGTTTCATTGTGAATAAGAACTTCCAGCCTAAGTCTTTGTTGAACTCCTTATCAATGACAGGCAATCCTTGATTGGCCTTTGCAATGGCTTCAAAGAACGAAACTACTTTTTCTTGTAATTTACCTTCGGTATCTTCGTAAATGGCAATGTGGTGGTTGTTTCCGGTGCTGACAAAATCAATAGGCTTTCTATTGCCTTTTTCATCTAAAATTTCTTGCCCCAAGTGATCTTTTTGATAATGCAGTGCTTCGGCGTTGCTCACTCCGGTAATGGTAACCCGCTTGATGCAGATGCCTTTTTCTTCGTTGAGCCAAATCGGATTTTTGTCTAAGTCCGAAAAAGCTTTTTTAGCGTCGTTGTCATAAGCCGATAAACGCTTTTTTAAAATCTGTCGGATTTTCTCATCCATCACCTTGTCTATCTTCAGATCTGGAGAGATTTCTTTTCTGATGGTAAATATTTCTTCAAAACAAAGCACCTCTTTTAAGGGTTCATCGCTCAAGAGCAAAGGATTTTTCTTAAGTGTTTTGGTGTCAAAAGCGATTTGAGGATCATTGTCGTACAAAGCCAGATGCTTTAGTACGGCTTCTTTTTCTTTTGGATTAATGATCAATTTTGCTTGTTCCAAAGGAAACTTTTTGCTGATTTTAGTTGGTTTTGACATCGGAACTTTCGCCTTGCCGTAAACAGTTTCTTTATGCAATTGTCCGCGAGGGGTTTTCACTTTTTGCGGTTCGTTCTTGCCGCCTTTGGTGTGGTTTTTATTAATTGTAAAGACTTTGTTTTTATTTTTTATAGAAACCAAAACCTCTTCTAAATGCTTCTTCGCTTCGCTTCGGAAGTGAGGCATTGGTGGAATGAACTGTTTTTTGCCATTTACCCGTTCTATGATTTTTTCGTTGTCTATGGAATCGTCATTGGCGGTATTTACGCGGTTAAGGTATTGGGTGTGGTTTAGCTTGGTAAAGGCAACCGTGAGAGCGTCCATTGCGTGGTGTCGGTGGTCGTTTCTCTTGGTCCAATCGGTGATGACTTCTACCTCTTTGGTTTCTCCTCTGCCTATGTCAAATCGCTGTTCCTTTTGGGTTAAGCCCAAAGCCTTGTATTTGGGCAGATTCAGTTCTTTCATTACATTGATAAGCCCCCAGTCTTCTCTTAGCTTGTCGGTAACACTTCCCGAAGTGGCCTCCACCTCTCTGAACGCTTCTAAAAGCATATTTTTTGCCTTTTTGGCGATGTATTGCGTATTTCTTAAATCCCTTTCAATAAATCCTTCACTCAAATCTTTTTGAGGTTTCAGCAGCTTTTCTTTCTTGGCTCTTGAGATAGCTCCCCCATTGTAAAGCATTTCCACACGCTGCACATAATCGTCGAGATTTTCATGGTAATCTTCGGAAATGAAATCATAGCCCGTACGGTTGGCTTTTTTTAGGTTAATGTCCTTGAATGCTAAAGTTTTGTTCGAGAAAGAGTCGTCGTACAACAAGGCTTTTGGAATGATATGCTCAATGTCGATCTTTGAAGAGAACAAATCCTCTTTTTTGATTTGCTTATTGCTGAAAATATCCTTGAAAGCATTGTTTTCAAGCTCCAGCCAGAGGCGGTAGCGGATAACATCGTTCCGTGTCGGGTTCGGAATGCCGAATTCTTTGGTTAATATTTTTCGGTATTCTTCGTTTTGTTTGGTCGCCGCATTGATTTGCTTGGTCATTTTTTCACGCTCTTGGGCGCTTTTTTTAAGCTCTCGGGCTAATTCTATGCGGACTTTATCCGGCTTTCCGTATGCTGCGATGATTTGGTTGACGACATTGGCCATCTGATTGAGAATTTTCTCTACCACCGGATTTCTAAGGCTGTTCTTCGGTAAAAGCTCCAACGCCTCTTTTAGCTCGCGGTTCTCATTTTCTTCTTTGGTAAGGCTGTTAGAATGATTGTATCCTGCTAACTCACAGGCATCGGAATACTCGTGTCCGGCTTCCAAATACGGAATAATATTACGCATCGCTTTGGTGGAAAGATTTCCGTAATCATCTTGCAAAGGGACATTCGCCACCCATTTAGCCTGCTCCGGTGTGAAGCCGAATTTTTCCACTAATTTTTTTTTAAGCCTTACGGCACTGTTTCCATAGACGAGTTTGTCTTCTTCGCTGATTTTGTCATCCTCTTCGGTAGCGTAGAGCAGATGCCAAAGTTGGTACGCTGGCTGCATTTCAAACGCCGTATCTTCCAAAGAAGCTTTAAAATAAATGATTTCGGGATTGATTCCCACCGATGAAAAAATGGATTTTATTTCTTCTTTAATCTCAGGAGCTGTTTTTTTCTCCCAATCAAAAGCATAGCCTTCTGCCTCCAAAATATTTTTATAAGCATTCATCAGCACTGCATTGGTACGATTGCCTTGTATGCCTTGCGGGAAATTTGTCCGCCACTCTTTTTCTCTCAGCCCCAGAAATTTAAACACTTCTTTTTGGCTTAGATTTCCGCGTAAGTTCAATTCTTCAAAGAGTGCTTGGCGGTCTTCTTCATTCAGTACATAAATATTTTTTTCTTTTTGTGCCAAAGGCGATTTCTCATCAGAAGCCTTAGTTTTTTCAAAAGTTAAGTTGGCTAAATTTTGCCATATTTTAAACTCTTGGAATAGGGGCGAAGACTTAGGTGCCACGCGTCTTCCGATGGTTCTTTTTTTCTCTTTTCCGGTTTCGGGGTCTGTGTATTTCTGTATTTGACTTTCAAATTGGCAGAAGCTGAGCAATCCTTTTTGGGACTTTAATTTCCTTTGATAAAAAATCACCACATCGCGGACCTGTTCCTTTAATTCATCGGTAAGTTGTGAATGGAATTTCGCTTGTGTCGCCCATATTTGCTCAAATTCATCTAAATAATCCTGACGATAAAATACTTGGTTTTTCAGCGAAGTATGCGGATTCTTTTGAATTTGTTTCCATAAATATTCCCCCACGGTTTCTTTATTGAAATACAATTCCTTACTTCTGTCCGAAATAGCCCCCAGATAGCCGCTGGACTGATTGAGATTGTTGTTAATTTCCTGCAAAACAATGGCTAATCGTTCCAAGTCAAATTGCTCGGATAACGCCAGACTTCTAAGTTCATATTTTTTCTTTTTCAGTTCTGCTCCTTTTTCTTTCAGGGTAATGCCTTCTATTTGAAAGGGATGTTTGCAGATCGCCCAAGTCTGCGTCTTGTTTTTGTCTTGCAATGCTTTGTATAGCTCGTCCGATAATATTTCGGGATAAAATTGTTTCTGAAAATGCCATACTTTATCAAATTCCGTTTTTAAGTCGGAACGGTAGAAGTCGGGAACATATTTTTTATTTTGGCTCAAAAGCGAATAGACATACTGCCCGGGCGTAAGCTGCTCGTCATAGAGTTTTTTCGCCACCGCCATACCGTCAATGGCTTGTCCTTCCTCTTCATTATTCACTTTTCGGCTGCTTTTGTATCCTCTTTTTTTATTGATGGCGAGTAAAACACGGGCAAACTCTTCCAATGAAATTTTCTCTTTCGTGGCTTTCGCTCTTAAAGAAAGGGTTTCATAGGTGGAGCCCTTGCCGATTTCGGTCAGAGGCGTGTTTTTGTTAATTAGATGATGTTCAATCAAAAGTTGGATTAGGTTCTCTCTTCTGAGTTTATAGCGTTGCAAATTGCGTCTAGCCCCTCTTTTCGTTGTTCTGTCGGCATTCGTGGAAAGCGGTTTTCCTGCCTCAAAATTATTTTTTTCGTCCGTAGTGAGCGGATTTACCCGGACGCCTAATTTGACTATTTTAGAAGGTTGTTCTATACTTGCAGATTCTTCTACCAAAGCCCAACCAATGGAGTTGGTGCCTAAATCTAATCCAAGGATTCTTTTGGGTTTCATAATAGGTGTTTAGGTTTAAATTGATTAACACTTTACAAATATACAAAAAATATTTTTGTCAATTTAGAAAAAAATATGTACATTTGTCCCAATTGAAAGCAATTCACAATAAGGATTATTCCGTTGTGAAAACATTTAGTGCCTCGACTATTCTTCGGGGCTTTTTTATTTAAGGGAGTATTGCATTTTATTTTGAGGTACGGATGATGCTGTTTCGTAAATAAATAATTATTTTTGCAAAAAAAATAAAAGATTATGAATTGTCCTAAATGTCATTCCGAATATACTTACGAAAACGGAGCATTGATGGTTTGCACACAGTGTTTCTACGAATGGAATCCGCAAGAAGAGCAAGATGATGTACAGAAAATTTTAGATGCTAACGGCAACGAGCTTCAGAATGGAGATTCTGTAGTTGTAATCAAAGACTTGCCTGTAAAAGGTGCTCCTAAACCTATAAAAGCAGGAACCAAAGTCAAAAATATCAGACTCAATTTTGATAACGACCATAATATAGATTGTAAGATAGATGGATTTGGCTCTATGGCTCTGAAATCAGAATTTGTGCGGAAGTCTTAGTGATAGTTGTTTTGCTTTACGATATTTTTATCATAAAATAAGTTTCTATGTGCCAAAATGAAGAACATTGCTGTTCAACAGGGCAGCATCAGAATAACACACACGCATTTAATAATTGGATTATATTTTCTTTTGTCCTTTTAGGGTTTGGAGTGTTCATTGATTATTATTCTAAGTTTTATACTATAAATCTTCCTTATTACGAAGAGGTAGAAGGTTTTGTTAGTCAACACATTAGTGTTTCTGTTTTCTATGGACTATTGAGGTTTTTATTTTATTTTATAGCTACGCTGCCGGTTGCTTATCCGGTTATGAAATCCTCAATAGAAGAAATTAAAAATAAAAATTTCTTTAATGAATTTACGCTGATGTCCGTAGCCTGTATAGGTGCTTTTGCTCTCGGAGAATATTCCGAAGCATTAGGAGTAATGCTGTTTTATACTTGTGGAGAATATTTGCAAAGTATTGCTGTAAAAAGGGCGAGGAAGAGCATTAAAGATTTATTGAGTGTTAAAATTACTCAGGCAAGAGTTTGGCGTGATGGAGGGTGGCAAAGTATTCCGCCCAAAGAAGTGAACATAGGAGATATTTTGGAGGTAAGGGTAGGGGAAAAAATTCCTATCGATGGCAAATTAGTATCAGATAAGGCAAGGCTGAATACGGCTGCCATTACGGGAGAAAGTAAACCAATCTCTGTAGGAAAGGGCGAAAAAATATTTTCCGGAGTAATCAATCTGGAGAATGTCATTCAGATGGAGGCTACGACAGCTTATGAAGATTCTTCCGTACAAAGAATATTAAAGATAGTAGAAGACGCATCTCATAGAAAGGCAGGTACGGAGCTTATGGTGAGAAAGTTAGCTAAAATATATACTCCTATAGTTTTTGCTTTGGCGGTAATGATTAGTATTGTTCCTTTGTTTTTGGTTAGCAATTATCAGTTTTCGGAATGGTTTTACAGATCTTTGATTTTTTTGGTTATATCTTGTCCTTGTGCTTTGGTTATATCTATTCCATTGGGGTATTTTGGGGGATTGGGAGCGGCTTCAAAGAATGGGATATTGTTCAAGGGAGCTTCATATTTAGAGAAAATTGTAAATGTAGACACTTTGGTAGTGGATAAGACGGGAACCCTTACTAAGGGAGTTTTTGCGATTAACAAAATAGAAATCTCATCAGAATATGATAAAGCAAAGATGATGGGAATGATAGCCGGAATAGAGGAGAAGTCTACTCATCCGATTGCGAAGGCTATAACAGCTTTCGTACAAACAAAAGAGTGGAATATCCCTATGGCAGACGAGGTTAAAGAAATTCCCGGAAGCGGGCTTTTGGGAATGATAGAAGGGAAGCTTCTTTGTATAGGAAATAAGGACTTGCTCTCCAAGCAAGGAGTGGCTACGCCATCTTTTTTTGAAAAAATGGTAGAAACAATAGTATTTATCGCTTATGACGGAAGCTATGTAGGGTATATCACGATAGCAGATAAAATAAAACCGGATGCAAAGGAAAGTATCACAAAGCTTCGCAGGATAGGGATTAAGCATTTTGTAATGTTGTCCGGAGATAATCATCAAGTAACAAATAAAATAGCTAAAGAACTCCACATAGAGAAAGCCATAGGTAATCTATTGCCAGAGGACAAACTCAAAGAATTTGAAACAATAAAAGCTCAATCTGCCGGAAATACAGCCTATATGGGGGATGGGATAAATGATGCTCCTGTGATAGCTTCGGCAGACATAGGTATTTCTATGGGGGCATTGGGCAGTGATGTGGCAGTAGAAACGGCAGATGTGGTGATACAGAATGATGAGCCTTCTAAACTGGCAACCGCTATGAAAATAGGAAAAACAACCCGAAATATAATCTGGGAGAATATAGGACTAGCTTTTGGTGTCAAGATTATAATCCTTACGCTGGGAACATTTGGAGAGGCTACACTTTGGGAGGCTGTGTTTGCAGATGTAGGCGTAGCTTTGTTAGCCGTTTTCAATGCATGCAGAATACAAATGGTAAGGTTTAGATAGCCCGTCCCATTTTAATCATTTTGTTATAAGTGTTCTTATTTACTGATATAAAGATTCAATATATAACCTCAGTCCTTGAAAAATATATAGAATACGCTTATCAAAAACTGAGGTTAAATAAAATTGTCTTTTAAGTGAATTATTTTATAGCATTCAAAAATTCGGGATTGTTTACAAGTTGTTCTATAAGATTATCAATTGCTGGAGGTAGAAATTTTTCAAATTTAATACTTTTAGTATTTGCTTTTCCAGTTATTATATCAGTCCAAACAACTTTTCCATCTTTGTCAACAAGTTGAAATTTAACAGTAATTTGTGGAATTAACTGAACGGTAGAAAATCCAGAAATAGCTTCATAGTCTAGTTTTTCTAACTCAGATTTTAAAATATAATCATTATTATTGCCAACAGAAATGTTTTTTTCTTTAAATCCTTTTTTTATAGCTTCTGTCAAAATTTCAGCAACTGGTTTTTCAGCTACATATGCGCCGGACATTGTTTGGTTATAAAGGTTTTTTTGTAAAAAATTACTTTTTCATCTGAATAGCCTCTTGCATCTTTAATTTCTTGGACATCAATAATCTTACTATGGGATAATTTGTTGTCAATTTTTAAATTTGGTTGATAATTAATCTGTTTTTACAGAATTTGTTAAAGCACAGCTCGTCAAGGAAGCTAATGAAATGCCTAAGGCAAAAATTTTAACTTTTGATTTCATAATTTTAATAATAAGGTTAAATATAATTTTTATGTTATCTATGCAAATATACAATTTTATTATTAATGAAAATAAAAGTTAAATTGTTTTTAGCTTAAACAAATAGAAAATTATGATGGCTAATAGTCAGGGAAATATTTAGATAATATTCCTTTTTGCGATTTCTTCTGAGGTTTCCAAGTCGTTGTTTCTGTGGTAGATAAATAATATTACGAAACGATAGAGACAAGAAATATTTAGAGATACCTATTTATTTTTCTATCAGGTATAAGCCTCACCTTCAGCGTATTGTTTTCTATTATTTATATCCGATGAAATTAAAATATAGACTATACGAAAGCTGCTGTTTTTTTATTCAAATTTTAAGATAAACATAAAGCTTCTTCCCTTGGCTGTATTGATGGCTGATGCCCAATAAGGCGGCGTACCAGGGTTGTCTTTCACCAGTTCGTTATTGATAGTAAAAGTACCTCTAAATGCAGGAGTGAGCTTAAATTTATCAAAATAAAATTGAACACCTATCTCTGCAGAATACCCAAAGTTTTGTGTAGTACTTCGAAATACAGAAGCTGTTTGGTTGTCGTCTTCATCTTTTTCGTTGGATTGCAGATTGACCATCCAGTTCAATCCTGCGGCCATATATGGGCGGGAGTTGTACCACCTGTCTATATGATATTCTAATAATAGTGGGACATCTATAGTAGTGGCTTTTACGCGTTTTTCCATATCCTCTTTGGATAAAACTCTTGTTTCGAAAGAATCATTGGCGGCGTATTGGTCATTGCTTTGAGTGTCAAATTTTAGTTCTCTTTCGATGAATTGCAGACCAGGTTCCAATCTTAAATCAAAATTATCATTGATTCTCATTTTCCCCATTAGTCCGGCTCCAAAGCTATAGGTAGGTTTAGAAGAAACTAAGTTTTTATTACCTCGGCTTCCATATTTAGGGTCGAGTACTATTTTATAATCATTTTGTCCAAAATTTAGAAAAAATCCCCAGCTTAGTTTTTGATTGTCAAAATTTTCTAAATTGTCCATACGGTCTTTTATATTGAACAGCTGTGCCGAGGCATAGAAAGAACCTGCCAATGATATTAAAACAAATATTTTTTTCATAACACTTCTTTTTGATTCTAATAACTACGTTTTATTTATTTTATTTTGTAGCCTTGTAGATTGTAGCAATGCCGAAACTTTGTTTTTTGTATTCTACTTTTTTGAAACCTAAGGATAGTAGTATTTCTTTAAATCCTTCGCCGTAAGGGAATGCGTTCACAGAATCCGGAAGATAAGTATAGGCACGGCTGTCCTTAGATACAGCTCTTCCTATGGCAGGAAGAATGTTTTTGAAATAAAACATATAGAACGGACTGAGGATACCCTCTACCTTTGAAAACTCTAAGATATAGACGCTACCGCCTGGCTTTACCACACGCCTAAGCTCGGACAGACCTTTTTCCAGGTCTTCGAAATTTCTTACGCCGAAAGCCGATGATACCGCATCAAACCTATTATCTTCAAAACTCAGATTTTCGGCATCGCCTTTTATCATCGTGATGCTGTCTTCCAGTTTTTGTTTTTTTACTTTTTCTACTCCTATATCCAGCATTTTTTTGGATAAATCCAGTCCTACTACCTTTGTTTTCAGTCCTTTGCAAAGGGCTAAAGCTAGATCACCTGTACCGGTAGCCACATCTAATATTTCTTTCGGGTGGTCTTGTTCCATCCATTTTACGAGGTTTTTCCGCCATAGGGTGTCTATTTTCATAGAGAAAAGATGGTTGAGCATATCGTACTTAGGTGCGATGTTGTCAAACATATTTTCTACCTCTCTTTTTTTTCCGGCATCTGTATTATAGGGAGTTATTTGCTGTTTCAAAATAAATGTTTTTTTATTTTATAGGTTAATATTTTCTTTGTAGTAGTCTATGAAGTCTTGTTTCCTGAATATTTTAGTTCGGGACTCTATTTTTTGTATATTTTTTATAACGGCATCATAGTCTTCGTTCACATTATAGTAAAAATCTTCTATATAGAGTTTGTTGTAATGTTTCACGTCACTGTGATAGGGTTTTCCGTCTATTATTACTTTGTTCATAGACATTATCAGAGAGTCTTTGTTGAGACCGTATCCATAGTACTGGCGATTTACATAGTAATCTTGATGTGCTATATTGAGTAGCCCTCTCACGGAGCTTACATCAAAGGAAGAATCATAAAGACGTTTTTTCTGTTCGTTAAATACGGCGATATTATTTTTTCCGTTTTTTAGGTTCACTTTTACAGACTGTCCGCCGGCGATTACTATTTCTCCACCGTTATTGATTTTGAAATAATAGGTGTTCGGCGTGGGATTGTCCACTAAGTAATCGTTTTTCTTTTTTAGGAATAAAAAATAGATTGCAAAAGCCATTATAAAAGCTAAAATAGCAATGAAAAGACCTTTTTGTGAAGCTGACATTTTCATACAAAAATTTTTGCAAAGGTAAACGAAAAGGACGAGGTAAGCAAAATGAAAGTAGAGATGATTTTATATATTAATATTAAAATGATTAAATTTGCACATCAATTTAGAATGAATATGCCAAATACTGTAATAATAGGTACCGGAAGCTATGTTCCGCAGCGGGTGATAGATGCTTCGTCGTTTATGGATGCTGTTTTTTATGATGATAATCATCAGCGTATAGATAAGCCGAATGATGAAATTGTAAATAAATTTATAGAAATAACAGAAATAAAAAAACGACGCTATGCCGAAGATTTTGAATCTAATTCTGATTTGGGAGCAAAGGCTTCGGAGGCTGCTATTTCGGATGCGGGCATAGACAGAGAAAAGATAGATTATATTATCTATGCGACTAATTTTGGAGAGGTTACCTCAAATGGAATACCGAGCTTTATGCCTAATACTGCGGCAAGACTTAAAAATAAATTAGGTATCAAAAACCTAAATTGTATCACCTATGATATGATTTTTGGATGCCCGGGCTGGGTAGAGGGAATGAGCTTAGCCGATACTTTAATCAAAGCCTGTAAAGCAAAAACCATTTTGGTAGTAGGAGGGGAGGTACTTTCCAGAACGGTGGATCCTTATGATCGGGACAGAATGATTTTTGCAGACGGAGCGGGTGCGGTAGTAGTTACGGCTTCTGAGGATAGTGACAACGGCATTATTTCCGAGAGTACAATCTGTTTCAATGGAGAGGAACTTTCATACCTAGAGACAGGACCTTCTCTTAACTTGAACCATTGTGTGGAACGCCAATTTGTTAGAATGAGGGGACGCAAGATATATGAATTTGCACTCAAATATGTTCCCAATGCCATCAAAAATACGATAGACAAAGCGGGACTTACCATCAGCGATATTAGCAAAATCCTTATCCATCAGGCAAATGCAAAAATGGATCACGCGATTATCAACCGCCTGCACAGGCTCTATGGAATTAAATCTTACGACCAGAATATATCTCCTATGACGGTTCAGGAGTTTGGAAATTCTTCAGTAGCAACTATTCCTACAATGTTTGACCTTATCAAAAGAGGGAAAATGGAAGGGCATAGTTTCAAGAAAGGAGATAATATCGTATTTGCTTCTGTAGGAGCAGGAATGAATATCAATGCCATTGTGTATAGATATTAATACTTGATTTGATATAAATATTGAAAATAGAAGGGCTTTATCTTATTGATAAAGTCTTTATTTTTATATGATTTCAAAAAAACTAAGAGCCTGTTTAAATTTTGAGTTCAAGATAATTTATCTTTATTTTCTGAATTTTTTATCATAAGCTCGTAATTACTGGATAGTATTCTGTCTTTATCAAATCATTAAAAAATACGCTTTGTAATCTTTTTTTTAATTTTGAATAAATCAAACTTTTTTACATTTACTTGTAGTAATAAACGAGTTTTCAATTTGAAAAATCATTTAGGAGTATCCGCCAAGGCTGTTTTTACGATATGTATAATGATATTCCAGATGTTTTTTTATTTTCTATTGTTAAAATTCAAAGTATATTATTATATAAATACTACCATATCTTAGTAATATTTATTGGGTATTTTTTTGTTGTTGCTACAGTTTGGTTTATTGATTTATATGTGGCTATGAAAAATCAATATTGAAAAACTGGTAATCAGTTTTTAATAAAATCTTATATTATACAAATTATTAGAATTTAATTTTTAAACAAGCTATAAAAGAGAACTTAGAATATCAAAATTTTTTTCGTCTAATATAGATAAATGTTGCTAAAACAATTAGCAGCATACCTCCCAGAGTGATAAAATAACCATATCGGGTATGAAGCTCTGGCATTATCTCAAAATTCATTCCGTATACTCCTGCTATAAAGGTAATAGGAAGAAAATAAACAGAGTATATCGCGAGCAGCTTCATTACCTGATTGGCTTTCTGGTCAGATAGTGCAATATACATAGAAATGAGGTTGGCTGTTTGGTTGTTAATATGGTCAAAGTCTTGTATTACATCATTTTGTTTGTCTATTAGGTCCATTATTTCTACATCTTCCAAATTCAGTTTTCGGAAGCTGCTAATCCAGCCGGAAGACATACTGAGAATCCTCATATTGAGACCTGCCTTTCTTTTTATTTTATAAAGAGGTCTAATGGGGTTATATTGAGATTTATTTTTAAGGAATATATCGGTTTCTATTTTATCTATATTAGACATTAGTTTCTTGCTCTCATCATCGTATGATTTCATTACTTTCAGTGCGAGTTTCAGTGCAAGTTTTTCAGGAGTGATGGTTTTGTACAAATTTTGTTTTTGTGCAATTTCTCCTTGAAGCTCCGATATGCTTTTGCTTTTGATTCTATGAACGGTAATGATGGTTTTTTCTACCAAAAAAAAGCCCAATTTTGTGCTGATGTCGTTAATGCCGTTCAGTGTTTTTCGCTCTAATCGCACATTTTCTCGGGTGAGGAAAAATTTTATGCCGTCTACTTCTTCATATTTTGGAAAGTGATTGGGGTCGATGGTATCCTCCAGTAACATCCTATTTATGTTGTATTTAGAATGTAGTGTGTGGAGGTCTTCTCTGGTAGGAGCTTTCACATCTATCCATTCTACGGATTCTGTTTGGAAAAGTATTTTTATTGCCATACCACAAAAATATAAATTATATAAATAAGGAAGATATTATATGCTGTTTATGTTGATGAAAACAGATGGGAATTAGGAAACATAAATGAAATTCTTTTTATATTATGCCGTTGGTATATATCACGGTATTCGTTATCTTTGCAAAATGCTAAAGTATGGTGCTTTTTTACTATTTATGTTTTTGGTGGCGGGGTGTTCCGAAAAGCCCTTTCCGAAGCCTAAAGGTGAGCTTAGGCTGGAGTATCCAAAACCGGAATATCAGGTTTTTGACGGAGAATTGCCTTTTGTTTTTGAATATTCTCATTTTGCTAAAGTAGCGAAAGGTAAAAATACCGGCTGGTATAATATTTCTTATCCTAAAATGAATGCTTATGTTTTTATGACTTTTTTTAATCTGAAAAATGATTTGGAGGCACACATTAAAGAGTCCGAAAAAATGGTCTATAAACACACAATAAAAGCAACTTCCATACAAACGCAATCTTTTAGTTTTCCCAAGAAAAAAGTTTATGGTAATTTTTATATACTAAGTGGTCCTACTGCCTCTAATGTACAGTTTTATATTACGGATAGTACAAAATATTTCGTTACCGGAGATTTGAGTTTTAATACCAGACCCAAACCAGATTCTTTGGCACCAGCGGTAGATTACATTAAAAATGATCTTCAGCATTTGATAGATACTTTTCAATGGAAACAGCAGTAGATTTAATCCGAACAGATGTTAAAAAAAAGACTATTTGAAAGTCAATATTGTGTATAAATTTCTATTTTTATTTGGTGTTTTTTTATTGATAAATCATTTTTTTTCTTATAAATATAGTTCCTCTATTAAAATGTTTCACCATACTCTATTTCGTTTTTAAATGATATATATAAATAATTCTCTTGAAATTTTTGAACAATAGATAATAATATTGGGGGATTTTAATTACCAAAAAAGAATAATCTTTACTAAATCATTTAAAAAAAATCATATCCATTTTCTGTTAAACTGTCCCCGATATAGATTACTATATCGTCTTTATTACATGTTTTCTCTTCTATTAAATGCTCAATAAAATTGATGGTGTCAAAAGGTTTGGGTTCTTGGCTGGATTTTATAGACAAATACGGTGTTCCGCCTTTATTTATAACCACTGACCGAGAGGACGACAGCCGTATGATGGAACTTTTTGAGATGGCAACGCATTTCAAGCGCAATGGCTTTATGATTGCGCGTGGGGGTGAAAAATTTGATATTCCTAACCTCTCCAACGCCAATAGTGGGGAGACTTTCGATACTTTAATCAAAAGGGCCGATAACGAAATATCCAAACGCTATCTTGGTGGCACAGGTTTGACCGATGAAAAAGGCTTTGTAGGTTCTGTGGAAGTGCAGTACGAGCTGGCGAATGCCCGTTTTACTTCGGATAGGATTTGGGTTAAATCTATTGTCAATAAACAGCTGATTCCGTTATTGGTAAAACTATCTCCAGTATATAAACCCTTAGAAAATCTTTATTTTGACTGGGATGAAGAGGAAACCCTAACCGCCGATAAAGTCTGCGAAATGGTGCAAAAATTAGGCAATCAATTTGAATTTGACCCCGAGCAAATTGAGGAGATAACAGGGCTTAAAATTTTAGGCATCAAAAACAATTCTTTTCCAGCCTTTGAGGGGGGAGAGCCTAAAAAAAAAATGACAAAAACGCCCAGTGGCAACTCAAATTAACTCACCGAGCTTTAGCCAATCTTTATCACGGAGAGCATTGCGATTGTGATACATGCCAGAGCGATATTGACCGCTTTAACGCCGCTTTGGATTTGTCGGATTGGCTAAAAGTGATGGCTAAAATAGCACAGGACAGGTACGAGGGGAAACTCAAAGCCGGAGAGCTGGACAATGCCTACATTTTAAACACTTACGAAGAATTGAAAGGCGGTTTTACAGAGGGATTTGACAGCTCTAATTTCAAGGTACACGGCGCAACCAATGGCATTAGTCCGGAAACGCTGAAAATGCGGCAAAATCTGTTTAAATTCTCTGGTGCGAAAACTTATACCCTGCTGGAAGAAATTAACCAAATATTAAACTCCAATAAAGGCGAAACCTTTGACAGCTTCAAAAACGAGGTATTGAAACTCAACCCACGATACAACAAAAACTACCTACAGGCAGAGTGGCAAACCGCCAAGCAAGCAGGCTACCATGCGGCCAATTGGGACGAGTATCAAAATAACAAAGATTTGTATCCAAATTTGAAGTACAAAACGCAAGGTGATAATAGGGTAAGAGAACCGCACCGCTTGTTAAATGGTATTATAGCTCCTTTGGATAGCGATTTTTGGAAAACGCATTACCCACCCAATGGCTGGCGTTGCCGTTGTTATGTGGTGCAGACAGCGGAGAAACCAACCAATGAGAACGATATACCTACGCTAAACGAAAAGGAAATGCCCAAAGAATTTAGGGGCAATGTAGGTATAAGTGGCGAAATATTTAAGGAAACCGCCGAAAACAAAGGCAAACCGCACCCATATTTTGCACTCTTTAAAAACGCCGGTAGCGAAACCAAAAAAGCCTTTGAATATAGCAAACTTGCAGCTGCCAAAGAAATAGCATACACCGCTGAAAATGGTGCACAGGTAAAGGTAAGCCCTTTTGCAGACCCAGCCGATTTTGAGGATAATTTTATAGATGCTAAACGGATGGCAGACCAGCTAAAATACTCTATAGATATTGAAGCCCATTTAGACAGTCGTGTAATTTTAGACCATAAAAATCCGGAATACAGGATAAATGGAGTTATTGCAGATAGAAAAGCTCCAGAGAATGCCAATACAAAAAATCTATTGAGGAAAGCACAAAAGCAAGCTTGTGAGAAAGTTGTATTGAATATTAAAAATAGTAAAGCCGACAAGGAGGAGATTTTAAATGATTTAAAATCAAGATTTAGATTTGATGCGAATTTCCCAACCATAAAAGAAATTATATTGATAGATAAAAATGGAAAAGCTGTAATATATAAGCGTGAAGATTTTAAAAAGAAAAAGACAGAATAAATCTGTCTTTTTATAATGCGGTAGGCGGGGTTCTTGCATTTTACGTCGCGAATCGCTTCGCATTACGCTACAAATATACAAATAATTTTTAAAATACCATTAAAAACTTTTTAAAATGGAAGAAAATCAAGTACCGGATTTTATGAAAATGGCAGAAGAAATGCTGCAAGGTCTACCCCAAAGGGTAGCGGAACAAGCACGCAATCACTTTATGAAAAGCTTTATCAAGGAGGGGTTTACGGCTAATTCTTTTATCGCTTGGCCTAAGCGAAAAGATACTCTCCCCCATAAAATGCTCTCGCTTTCCTATACCCTCAAAAATAGCATTAAAATAAGCCGTGCAGATTTTGAGCAGGTTATTATTTCCGCAGGCGAGGGTATTCCCTATGCTGCTATACATAACGAGGGTGGTAATATCACCATACCCGTAACCCCCAAAATGCGTAAATACTTCTGGGCAATGCACAAAAAAACAGGTGAGGAATTTTACAAGAATATGGCACTCACAAAAAAAGATTTTTTAAGTGTGCATATTCCAAAACGCCAATACATTGGCAATAGTGCGGCATTGGGCAGAAAGATACGGAGTATTATCATTAGACAAATCAAACAAGCGGGAAAACAATTAAACTGGATTAGTCAAGACTTACTCTGACGGTTGAGATAAAAAATATTAACTTTAAAGCAGATTAAAAAATATGACAACACAATAAAAAATTATCAAGAACAAAGGTATATTAGAATTAGTACAATATTTAGGGTAAAGTAATGGTATATTTCCGAGATAGCTTCTTCAGGTTTAAAGAACTTTAAGAGCAAGGAGTAGAATAACCATTATAAGAGATTTATAGAAGAAAACTTGTAATAAAGGAATTTAGTGAATAAAACTATTGAAGAATTGGAGTTAGATTTCAATAGCTGGCCGAATTACTATAATTTTGAGGAGAACGTATACAGAAAAATATTGCTAAGAGAAAACCCCAATGAAGACTTTTTTGGACAGTAACCCAATGAATGGTAAAAGAAAAACATTTAGAAACACTTGTTGAAAATTAAAAAAGAGGAAATAAAGTTTTTTTTGAAAATATTTATTAGTTATTTTTTAACGCTATCGATCACTAAGTAGTGACTATTACAGTTGTGTACAATACCTAATCTTTTCCAAGACTAAAAACTGATTCAAATAATTCTGAAGATACTTTGTAGCTATTCCCTCGTATTGGACAGATTATAGCTTGGATTTCATTGTGTATTTTTACTTCACTTAACTGTTTACTCATTTTTAGAAGCTCATTGACAATACATTACTATTCATATTCGTTGTAACATCTGACGTATTCACTAAAATTGGTGGGTATCATCCTTTCCTTACAATTTATAATATTCTTTCATCAATTCCACTTCATTCAGAGATAAATTTATTCTGTGTGAATGATGTTGTTTTATTTTAATTCTTTAGATGTCAATATTTAAGATTAACCATCTTTTCTTTATATGCTGTGTAAAGATTTAAGTAAATTTGATGTTTGCCCGACTTATCTTTATAATCCTTAAGAAAAAAGAATGTTTCATTGCTATGTTTGATTTAGTAGCACTATGAAACTCCTTTAAATATGCGTTTTGAATTCTTATCATACCATTCCTTTTTGAATGGCAGAAGTATTATTTGTCCCAGAAAATTTTATTGGGGACAAAAATGGAGACAAAGTATATTGTTTTTTGTTTACTGATTTTATCAGTATTATCCCCTAATGCTTTGAATATCTTTGATTAAAAAAAAGCGAGAATCTTTATGTTATAAAAAGAATTCTCGCTTTTGTGAACGCGGAAGGAGTCGAACCCTCAACCTTCAGAGCCGTAATCTGACGCTCTATCCAATTGAGCTACGCGTCCGTTTTCGGACTGCAAATATAACAAAATTTTATTTATTATCTCTATAATTTTACTTTTTTTTGAGTAAAAATATTTGGGATTTTTTAACATTAAATATATCAGCTGGTTATGGTTTTGTTGTAGTAGGTATATAAAAGGAAAAATAAGGTTTTATTATTGACTAAAAATCCTTATTTTTGTGCATCATTAAAAAGTATAAAATGAAAACTTACAAAAATCCTTTGGAAGAACGCTATTCCAGCTCGGAAATGCTCTATAATTTTTCGCCAGACAATAAGTTTCAAAATTGGAGAAAACTATGGATAGCACTTGCTGAAATAGAAAAAAAACTCGGACTAAATATTACAAATGAACAAATCCAGCAACTGAAAGATAATCTTACCAATATAGATTACGAAAAGGCTGCCGAGTATGAAAAGAAATTCAGGCACGATGTGATGGCACATGTCCATACTTACGGAGATGTGGCACCTGCGGCTAAGGCTATTATCCATCTAGGTGCTACTTCTGCATTTGTAGGGGATAACACAGACCTTATCCAGATGAGAGACGGGCTTTTAATTCTTAGAAAAAAACTTGTAAATGTAATTAAGGCATTGTCTGATTTCGCCCTGAAATATAAAGATATGCCAACGCTCGGGTTTACGCATTTTCAGCCGGCACAGCTCACGACAGTTGGGAAAAGGGCTACGCTATGGTTACAGAGTTTAATCTTAGATTTTGAAGAATTAGAGTTTTTTTTGGATACCCTAAGGTTTAGAGGGGTGAAAGGAACTACCGGTACAGCCGCGAGTTTCTTGGAATTGTTTAACGGAGATTACACCAAAGTAAAGACCTTGGATAAAGAATTGTCTAAGCGTTTTGGTTTTGATAATGTATTTGGCGTATCGGGGCAAACCTATGATAGAAAGGTAGATGCTAAGGTCTTGGCGTTATTGTCAAACATTGCTCAGTCGGCACATAAGTTTACGAATGACCTAAGGCTTTTGCAAAATCTTAAAGAAATAGAAGAACCTTTTGAAAAAAATCAAATAGGCTCTTCGGCTATGGCTTATAAGAGAAATCCTATGCGGTCCGAAAGAATAGGAGCACTCTCCAAATTTGTGATATCTCTGGCTTCCAGCCCTGCTATGGTAGCAGCTACACAATGGTTTGAGAGAACTTTGGACGACTCTGCAAACAAAAGATTGGCAATACCGCAGGCATTTTTAGCTGTAGATGCGATATTGCTTATTTGGAATAATATAATGAATGGATTGGTTGTTTACGAAAATCGTATCAATAAGCATATTATGGAGGAATTGCCGTTTATGGCGACCGAGTATATCATCATGGAAGAAGTAAAAGCTGGGGGCGACCGCCAAGAAATTCACGAAACCATCCGAGTTCACTCTATGGAGGCAAGTAAAAAAGTGAAAATGGAAGGCAAAGAAAATGACCTGATAGAGCGAATTATGAATGATAATTCTCTTAAACTTGACAAATCAAAATTAGCGGAAGTGCTTAACCCTAAAAACTTCATTGGTTTTGCACCAATCCAGATAGAGGAATTTGTGAAAAATGAAGCTCAACCTATTGTGGATAAATATTCGGAGCTTATAGGCTTAGAATCAGATTTAAAAGTATAAATTTGTGCAGTCTTCACGGGCTGCATTTTTATTATATGCTGAAACAAATTATTTACCAATTATTTAATATTCAAATTGTAAATTAATGTCTAATAAAAGAATTTTCGTAGAAAAGAAAGGAATCTTTGATATTGAAAGCCCTAAAGTTTTTGATGAAATTAAAAGCGTGGTGGCTCATATTCAAGAAGTAAAAGTCTACAATATATATGATGTTTTCGGGTTGAGTGATGATGATTTTACCAAAGTAGTAAATAATACCTTTTCGGATCCTGTTACGGATGTATTGCATTATCAGAACCCTGCAAAAAACGAGTGGTTTGCAACAGAATTTTTACCGGGACAGTACGACCAAAGGGCCGATTCTGCCAGACAATGCATTGCTTTACTTACAGGAAAGGATAATACCAAAGTGAGAAGCGGAAAGCTTATAGAGCTGAAAGGCATCGATAAGGCAGATATGGAAAAGGTGAAACATTTGCTCATCAATAAAGTGGAGTCTCAGGAGAAAGATTTGTCCGTTCTTGAAATTCCAAAAGAGGAGGTTCCTGATGAAATAATCACCTATAATGATTTTAATGAACTGAACGAAGGAGAATTGGCTCAATTCTATAATCGTCATGGCTTTTCTTTTGGATTAGATGATTTACAGCATATTCAGAGCTACTTCATATCGGAGGGGCGGTGTCCTACAGAAACAGAGCTGAAAGTTTTGGATACTTATTGGAGTGATCATTGTAGGCATACCACTTTTGAGACAGCCCTTACAGACATTAAATTCAATGGAGCGTTTCAGGAAACCTTAGACCGAATTTTTAAGGATTATATCGAAAAAAGAAAATTTTTAGGAAGGGAACAAAAACCTATTTCGCTAATGGATTTAGCGACGGTATGTGCTAAATATTTCCACAAAACAGGAAAATTAGAAAACCTCGTAATCTCTGATGAAATCAACGCTTGTACCATAAAGATAGAAGCTGAATTTGATGGAAAAACAGAGCCTTGGTATCTTTTGTTCAAAAACGAAACCCACAATCACCCTACGGAAATAGAGCCTTTCGGAGGGGCTTCCACTTGTTTGGGAGGAGCTATCCGAGATCCTTTGTCCGGGCGTTCTTTTGTTTATCAGGCAATGAGACTTACCGGAGCGGCAGATGTATTAGAACCGATAGAACAGACTATTTCGGGAAAATTACCGCAGAGAACCATTACCAAACAAGCTGCCAACGGCTATTCTTCCTATGGTAATCAAATCGGTTTGGCAACGACTCAGGTTTCTGAAATTTATCACGAAGGATACAAAGCTAAACGAATGGAAGTAGGCTTTGTAGTGGGAGCAGTCCCTGAAAATTGGGTAAAAAGGGAGCAGCCCAAGCAGGGAGATGTTGTGATGATATTGGGGGGTGCTACGGGTAGAGATGGTGTAGGAGGTGCTACAGGAAGCTCTAAGGAGCAAGACGAAACCTCTATCCACACGCTTTCTACAGAAGTACAAAAGGGAAATGCAGTGGAAGAACGCAAAATACAACGCTTATTCCGAAATCCGGAGGCAACAAGATTGATCAAAAAATCTAATGACTTCGGGGCAGGAGGGGTATCTGTTGCCATCGGAGAAATAGCTGACAGCATAGAGGTAAACTTAGATGTCTTGCCGCTTAAATATGAGGGGCTCAATGGTACGGAGCTCGCCATTTCGGAGTCTCAGGAGCGTATGGCGGTAGTTATTTCCGAGGAGGATAAAACGGCTTTTATCCAATTTTGCGAAGAGGAGAATATTAAAGCTGTGGAGGTGGCTAAGGTTACAGATTCCGGTCGTATGCAAATGTTTTGGCGAGGACAAAAAATAGTAGATTTAAGTCGTGAATTCTTAGATACTAATGGTTGTCCGAAATCCCAGAAAGTTTCTGTGGAGCATCTTAGGACGCCGAATGATGAAGTAATACCTTTCAATAAAGAGAATTTTATAAATCTTCTTAAAGATAAAAATATAGCCTCTCAAAAAGGATTGATAGAAATGTTTGATTCTACTGTGGGAGGGACTACCGTGGCATTGCCATTAGGTGGTAAATACCAGCTGACTCCTATGGAGGGCAGTGTGCAGACGCTTCCTATACTGGGGGCTGAAGATGTGAAAACGGTATCGTTGGCATCTTGGGGCTTTGATGCTTTTAAGTCAGAGCAAAATTCGCTTATCGGCGCTTCTTATGCTGTAGTAGAAAGCGTTGCCAAAATAGTCGCAATGGGAGGCGATTATCAAAATATCCGCTTGAGTTTTCAGGAATATTTTGAGAAATTAGGAACTAATCCTCAGAAATGGGGTAAGCCATTGGCTTCATTATTAGGAGCTTATGATGCTCAAATGAATTTAGGTTTAGCAGCTATCGGGGGCAAAGATTCTATGAGCGGAACTTACAAAGACATTAATGTGCCGCCAACGCTTATCTCTTTTGCGTGTGCTGATGGCAAGAAAGAACATATCATCTCGCCGGAACTAAAGAAAGCCGGCAATTATATCTATTATTACCGCCACCAGCCGAATAAGGAGGGAATGCCGGACTATGAAACCTTAAAATTTGTATTTGATTTTATCCATCAAAACATTAAAAATCAAAATATTGTATCTGCTAAAACCATAAAAGAAGGCGGTATCGCCGTAGCATTGGCAAAAATGAGCTTCGGAAACGGCTTAGGGGTAGATATTGAAGTAGATGAAAACGAGCTGTTTTGGAATAATATAGGAGCGTTGGTTCTTGAAACTTCATCGGAGCTTTCTCATCCTCATTTAACTAAAATAGGTGAAGTTATCGATAATTCTTTCTTAAAAATAAATGACCATATTTTTGATATTGATGAATTAAAATCTGCTTGGACGGGTACTTTTGAAGGATTGTTTCCGACTATTGAAAGGGAGAAAATAGTGATTGACATTGATGAAAAAGAAAATATGGTAAATCCTCAGGCGGTCGTTATTAAAAAACATAGTATTGCTAAACCTCGCGTATTTACACCTGTATTTCCCGGTACAAACTGTGAATATGAAACGCTGAATGCTTTTAGAAAAGAGGGAGCAGAAGTGGCAATGAAGCCTTTGGTAAATCTTGACCACAACTATTTACAAGAGAGTATAGAGACTTGGGCTAAGGAAATAGACCAATCTCAAATATTGGCGTTCTCAGGAGGATTCTCGGCAGGAGATGAACCTGACGGCTCTGCAAAGTTCATTGTCAATGTGCTGAAAAACGAAATTATGAGGGAAGCTGTGCATCGTCTTTTGGAGCGAGATGGAATGATTATAGGGATATGCAACGGCTTTCAAGCATTAGTGAAATCGGGACTTCTGCCGTATGGAGAAATCAGAGATTTGGACGAAAATTCCCCTACATTAGCCCATAATGCTATTGGCAGACATATTTCACAGATGGTTAGGGTTAAGGTAGTTAGCGACCAAAGCCCTTGGCTCAAAGGTATGAAAGGAGAAATTTATAACATTCCTATTTCGCACGGAGAGGGACGGTTTATGGCATCTGAAAAGGTCATTGCTTCTTTGTACAATAGAGGGCAAATTGCTACGCAGTACATAGATTTGGAGGGAAGAGTAGCACACGGAATGCCTTTCAATCCTAATAATTCTCTATTTGGAATAGAAGGAATTACGAGCCCTTGTGGAAAAATATTCGGACGAATGGGGCACCCCGAGCGATTTGCTAACGGCTTGATGAAAAACATACCGGAAGCCAACTATCATAATATTTTCCGCAACGGCGTAGAATACTTTATGTGATAAAAAGTTTATTAAAAATATTAAAACACCACATAAAGTGGTGTTTTTTCTGATGAAAAATAGATTTTATTAGGGCTTTATCCTAATATTGAAACTTTATTCTCTAAAAGTTCATATATAGTGTCTCTGCCATTATTCGGGCGTACATTTACAGCTCTTGTTCCTTGGAAATGCAGGCAGACTACGAACCCTAATTTAGCGGCATCCAAACAAGTGTATTTTACGCAGTATTCTAAAGCCAAGCCGCATATTTCTACTAATTCTATTCCTCTGTCTTTTAGAAAAACATCTAATCCTGTTTTGACAAAGGCATTATTGTCTTGGAATGCACTATAACTATCAAATTCTATGTTAGTCCCTTTTTTAATGAAATGTGTACCTTTACTGATATCTAAATCCTTGTGAAATGCTGCTCCAAAGGTGTTTTGGATGCAATGATCTGGCCACATAAACTGGGGAATGCCATTTAGGATGATATTTTCTCCTACGTTTCTTCTGTTGTTAGAAGCAAAAGACTTGTGTCCGGAGGGGTGCCAGTCCTGGGTAAATATAATCTCGTCATAGCTGTTTCCGTTGGTAAGTTCGTTGATATAAGGGATTATTTCATTGGCATAAGGAACTTCTAAGGCTCCGTCTTGACAAAAATCATTTTGCACATCTACCACGATAAGGGCTTTTTTCATCTTCTGTAATTTTAATATAATATCCGGAGGTAAAAATAACATAAAAATACTTTTTTCAAAAGGGAATATAAAAAAAGCAGCTTGGGTACTACCGATAGAATATGGTTGTATTGAGTTTTTTTGTATAATAGCTTATAAAAACTTACTTTTGTCCCAAATAAATCATCCTTTTATATATGAACTTTTTAGATGACTATCAAAATATTGTAGCAGAGGCGATAGAAAGATATACTTTCAAGAATCAGCCGAAAGAACTCTACGAACCGATGAATTATATCATTTCTCACGGAGGGAAACGCCTCAGACCAATAATGGTTCTTATGGGATGCGAGCTTTTCGATGGTGATATGAACAAGGCGATGAAACCGGCTCTTGCAATAGAATTTTTCCATAATTTCACTTTGATACACGATGACATTATGGATGAAGCTCCTCTACGCCGAAACAAACCTACAATCCACACTTTGCATGGCATCAATGTGGGGATACTTTCGGGAGATGCGTTACTTATAAAAGCCTATCAGTTTTTTGAGGATTTGGAGCCGGAGCTTTTTAAAAAATGTATTCAGCTGTTTTCCGAAACGGGAGCTGTTCTTTGTGAAGGCCAGCAGATGGATGTCAATTTTGAAACAGACGAGAAGGTAACTTATGAAGATTATATCAAAATGATTACCTATAAAACCGGAGTGCTGAGTGCGGCATCTCTTAAAATAGGAGCGATGATTGCCGGTGCGTCGGACAAAGAAGCGGAGGCCTTGTATAACTTCGGTAAGCATATAGGTATTGCTTTCCAGATTATGGATGATTATTTGGATGTCTTTGGGAATATGGAGCAGTTTGGAAAAAAACACGCAGGAGATATTTACGAAAACAAAAAAACAGCACTCTACTTCCTTGCCTTAGAAAATGCTACCGAAGAAGAAGAAAAGGAACTTCATTATTGGTATTCCAAAAAAACAGATAATGTGGATAAAGTCTATGGAGTAGAAAAAATCTTCAGAAGGACAAAGGTAGATGAAAGAGTATTAAGGCTTATACAAAGACACAATAAGCTTGGACAAGATTGCTTGAAAGAAATCAATCTGCCGGAAAACAAAAAACACTCTTTTGTAGAATTAGCAAATTATTTACTAAAAAGAGAATCTTAATATCGAAAATATGATAGTATTAGGAAGTAATTCTGAAGTAGCACAAGCTTTTGTGGAAAAAATATTATCCGAAGGAAAGAGGTATGAAATGCTTTATCTCCTGACTTCGGATGCAGAGAGTACAAAAAGATTTGCACAGCATATAGAGGTAAAATATCTTCAGCAGAGCAAGGTAATGGAACTGGATTTAATGAACTCTGTCGATTTTTTAGAATTGGAGTCTGTGGATTCAGATTTGCTTTTTTGTGCTACAGGTTATTTGGGAATGAGTGTGGAAGACGGGCTTTACAATCTAAAAAATACTGAGAAGATTATTAGTATAAATTATTCTAAGCTAGTCCCTGTTCTTAATTTTTTTGCTAAGAAAATGGAGGAACGCAGAAACGGGACGATGATTGTATTATCTTCAGTAGCAGGAGACAGAGGACGGCAGAGTAATTTTATTTACGGCAGTGCCAAGGCTGGGCTTACGGCTTATTTAGGCGGACTTAGGAATTATCTCTTTGATAAAAAAGTCCATGTAATAACGGTAAAACCGGGATTTATGGATACAAAAATGACAGAAGGAATGCCCCTGAATCCTAAACTCACAGCTTCGCCGAAACAAGCTGCAAACTGTATTTACAAAGGATATAAGAGACAGAAAAATGAAATCTATGTGCTGCCGATATGGTGGGCGATAATGCTTATTATACGAAATATTCCGGAATTTATTTTTAAGAAATTGAAATTATAAAACTTTAATAATCAATATTTTGTCAAAAGTTATTCACAAAATAAAAAAGTGTTTTTGTGATTTGAAAAATATACATTAAATTTGCAACAATGTATCTCGCGGATAAGAATATATTTTTTATAATGACAACATTAGAGGGTGCCTCTCTAAACAGAATAATTTTTTTTTATTTAAACGAAGCCTTTGGGTTTCGTTTTTTTTTGCTAAAAATTAACAAGATATGCTTACAATTTCAGATTTGAGTGTTGCAAAACTAAACAAACTTATTAAAGAAGCCGAAGACTTCGCAAACGGAAAAACTCTAAAAGCCGAGCAGGAAATCTATGTCTCTAATTTATTTTTTGAAAATAGCACCAGAACTAAAACCAGTTTTGATGTTGCAGAGCGTAGATTGGGGCTCAATGTAGTTCCATTTGATGTAACTACGAGTTCTGTCAACAAAGGAGAAAGCCTCTATGATACGGTAAAAACGGTTGAAAGCATTGGCGTAGATTTAGTCGTTATCCGTCATAAGAAAGATGCCTATTACAAAGATTTGAAAGGAATAAAAATACCGATAATCAACGGCGGAGACGGTGCCGGCAACCATCCCTCCCAGTGCTTGTTGGATTTATTGACCATAAAACAAGAATTTGGTAAATTCAAAGGGCTGAAAGTAGGAATTGTAGGAGATGTAAGGCACAGCCGAGTGGCAAACTCCGATGCCGAAGCACTCAGGAAATTGGGAGCCCGAGTTTATTTTTCGGGACCCGAATATTGGTTTGACGAGGCGGAGTTTATCAACGGAAATTATATGTCTCTTGATGATATGATAAAAGAAGTAGATGTCCTAATGCTATTACGAATTCAGCACGAACGCCACGGCGAAAAAATGAAAATTTCTTTAGATAAATACCATAAAAACTATGGGCTTACCAAAGCAAGAGAACAAAAAATGAAACCTAATGCCATCATTATGCACCCAGCACCCATCAATAGAGGCGTAGAAATAGATACCGATTTGGTAGAATGCCAACGCTCACGCATTTTTAAGCAAATGCAAAATGGCGTCTTTGCCAGAATGGCAATACTAAAATATGCTTTGGAACAAAAAGGAGTTTCTTTTGAAGAAATAAAAGAATAATTGCGAAATTTAGTTCATTCTTACATAAAAATTTAATAAAATCTGATAAAAATTCAAATGAAAAAAAAGTTAATATTAGAGTCGGGGGAAGTCTTTTATGGCGTTGGTTTTGGGTGTGATGAAGATACAACGGGCGAAGTGGTTTTCAATACTGGGATGACGGGTTACCAAGAACTACTGACAGACCCTTCCTACTGCGATCAAATCGTGTGTATGACCTATCCACTAATTGGAAATTATGGCATCAACCGAGATGATTACGAGTGTATAGAGCCCTCTATTAAAGGACTTATTGTAAAGGAGATTTGTGATTTACCTTCCAATTTCCGCTCGCAGATGTCGCTAGATGAGTTTTTTACGAAAAAAGGCTTATCAGGAATTTCTGGCGTTGATACCCGAAGACTCACCAGAATTCTTAGAACCAAAGGCGTAACGAAAGGTAAAATCGTGAATGCCGATGCCCACGATAGCGAAGTTATAGAAGCACTAAAAACTCAGCCACTAAGCACCAATCAAATAGAAAAAGTATCTACTAAAACGCCATTTGCAGCACCTGATAGAGGTTTTAAAGTGGTGTTAATGGACTTTGGTGCCAAACTGGGCATTATCCGAGAACTCTCACAAAGAAACTGCGATATTACAGTGGTTTCTCACGATACCACTGCCGAAGAAATTCTTATGATGGCACCCGATGGCATTATGCTGTCCAACGGTCCTGGCGACCCACAAGACATTCCCCATGCCCACGAAACGGTAAGGAAACTATTGGGCAAAGTCCCTATTTTTGGGATTTGTATGGGGCACCAAGTCATCGGTTTGGCGTGTGGCGCTAAGACTTTTAAGCTTAAATTTGGGCATCGTGGAGGAAACCACCCTGTGTTAGACCTCCGCACGCAGAAAGTGGCTATTACTTCTCAAAATCACGGCTATGCGATAGACCAAGAGAGTCTAAAAAATACAGAGTTGGAAGAAACGCACATCGCACTTAACGATAGAACCAACGAGGGGGTAAGGCATAAAATCCACCCATGTTTTTCGGTACAATACCACCCCGAAGCCAGTCCTGGTCCAGAAGATGCCAACTATTTGTTTGATGAATTTGTGGAGATGATGAAAGAATGGAAAAAGTAAATAAGGTTTAACAAATAAAGTATATGATATGAACTGTTATAATCATCCTGAAATTATAAGTGTAGCATCTTGTATAGATTGTAATAGAGGATTATGTGTAGATTGCTCCAATCTTTATACAATCCCTATTTGTAGGTATTGTAATGTGAATAGAATAAAGAAAGAAAAAAGAGAAATTATTAAAGATTTTGTATGGATGTTTATGTTTGCTTTGGTATTAGCTTATGTCCTTACATCATCTATGCCTTCTACAGATAATGTTTATATTTCTCTATGGTTTACTGCATTTTATGCAGGATTGTCTATCTATAATGGTTGGAAATTTTTGAGCAATATTACACCTAATATGTTTTTGGCACTTCCACTTATTGGATGGTTAATTTATTTTTGTGTAAAATATGTGTTGGCAAGTTTTGTGGGTATGATATTAACGCCATTTTTGATTTTAAAGAAAATAAAACGCTTATTAGATATTATTAAGATAGAGGTTTAGAATTATAGGTAGTAGAAAATATTCTACTCTTACTTAGATAACAGTTTTCTGAAAATGGCAATAACTTCAAAAAAATTAAAATCATTCTGTCGCAATAGAAGTAGAGAGTTAAAATTTAGTTTTAGTACCTATCGCAGAAGGCAATAGGAGCAAAAACAAAAAAATAATCCCTCTGCAGACTGTGGCGGTATTAAAAAATGATGAAGAATACAATTTCTATACTGCGACAGGTTTAAAAATAAAAAAGAGTAACTGTCGCCACTTTATAAGGTATTTATAATTTAAAAATAACTAATAAAAAATATAAAAATGATAAAAGAATTAAGTTTAAGCAAAGTAAGGCTAATGGAGTTTTACCAAGTGATGAAAAGTGTAAAAACTTTTCTAGAGCAAGAAAACTTGGAAACCCTTCAACTACAAAATATAAAAACCGAGTTTGATGACAAACTAACCGCCCTAGATGAAGCCCTAAAACCACTTACCAAAAGTACCTTTACCGAAGCACTTCAGAAAGAAGATGAAACCCGAGATACTCTTTTAGTAGGGCTACAAATGCACTGCCGAGCCTTTGTGAACTTCCCCAATGAAGCCAAAAGTAAAGCCGCAAAAAGTTTACTTTTAGCGGTAGAAAAATATGGCAAAAATATACAAAGCAAAGCACTACAAGAAGAGACTGGAATTATTACCAATCTTTTGGAAGACTTTGCACAGAGTCCCTACAAAGAAGAACTAAAAACTATAGGGGCTACCGAGTGGATTACTGCACTTACCGCCTCTAACCAAAAATTTACCGAACTCTACAACAGCCGAAACCAAGAGCGTGGCGCTATAGAAGTAGGCAAATCTAAGAAAACAAGAAAGGAAATGAACCAAGTATTTTCTCGCCTTGTTAAAACCATCAACGCACTAGCACTCATCAATGGTGAAACAGGATATACCAACCTTGCCAATAATCTTAACGAAACTATAAGAAAAGCCAAACTATAAAGCCATTAGTATAATGAAAAGAACAGATATAAAAACTATTTTGGTGATAGGCTCAGGACCTATCATTATTGGGCAGGCAGCGGAGTTTGATTATTCGGGGACGCAGGCATGTCTATCGCTGAAAGAGGAAGGGTACAGGGTAATTCTCATTAACTCTAACCCTGCTACTATAATGACAGATAAGGAAATTGCAGATAAAGTTTATATAGAACCCATTTCACTAGATTTTGTGAGCCAAATCATTAGGAAAGAAAGACCTGATGCGCTTCTGCCGACCCTTGGAGGACAAACTGGGCTTAATATAGCTGTAGAGCTTCAAAAATCAGGGATTTTGGAGGAGTGCAAGGTAGAAGTATTGGGGACGAAACTCTCTGCCATCAACCAAGCGGAAGACAGAGATTTATTCCGTGCTTTAATGAAAGATTTGGGAGAGCCTGTACCGGAGTCCGATATCGTCAATACCGTAGAAGGGGCTTTAGAATTTGCCGAAAGGATTGGTTATCCAGTGATTGTTCGTCCTGCTTTTACCATGGGAGGAACAGGAGGCGGTATCGCTGCCAATGAAACCGAACTAAAAGAAATTGCTGAGCTGGGGCTTAAATATTCCCCTGTTACACAATGTCTTATTGAAAAATCTATTGCGGGCTACAAAGAGATAGAGTATGAGGTGATGAGAGATGCCAATGACAACGCCATTGTGGTCTGCAATATGGAAAATATAGACCCTGTGGGCGTGCATACGGGGGATTCCATCGTTGTAGCACCGTCTCAGACGCTATCCGACAGAGAATACCAATTACTAAGGAACGCTTCCCTGAAAATCATCAGAGCATTGGGCATCGAAGGTGGCTGTAATGTTCAACTGGCGTTAGACCCTCATTCTTTCAATTATTATGTCATAGAAGTTAATCCGAGGGTATCGCGTTCTTCAGCTTTGGCAAGTAAGGCAACGGGGTATCCTATCGCAAAAATTGCAGCAAAAATCGCAGTAGGTCTCACCTTAGACGAAATTATGAATCCCGTAACGGGTAAAACTTATGCGTGTTTTGAACCTGCGTTGGACTATGTAGTTACTAAAATTCCGCGTTTCCCTTTTGATAAATTTGAAACCGCCGACCGCCGTCTCTCAACCCAAATGAAAGCCACAGGCGAAGTGATGGCCATTGGCAGAAATTTTGAGGAATCATTGCAGAAAGCCATTCGTTCCTTAGAAACGGGTATTCGCCATTTGGGATTAAAAAAGAAACAAGCCGAAGCTCTTACCGAGGAAGATATAGAAAGACGCATCAAGGTTTGTGATGATGAGCGACTGTTTATTATCGGCGAGGCATTGCGTAGAGGTTTTGATTGGCAGAAAATCATGGAATGGAGTAAAATAGATAAATTCTTCATTTGGAAACTTAAAAAAATAGTCGATTTTGAAACCACCATCACCGAGAACAAGATGGATTTAGAAGTTTTAAAAGAGGCGAAGCGTTTAGGCTTTTCCGATATTAATATCGCTTACCATTGGGGCATCACACAGCGTGAAGTCTTTAATCTAAGGAAAGAGAATAACATCATGCCCGTATACAAAATGGTGGATACTTGTGCTGCGGAATTTGAAAGCGAAACGCCTTACTTCTATGGAACTTATGAGGAAGAAAATGAAAGCATAGTTTCTGACAAAGAAAAAGTGATTGTGCTTGGCTCTGGACCTATCAGAATTGGACAAGGTGTGGAGTTTGATTATGCTACGGTGCATTCCGTTTGGGCAATTAAAGAAATGGGCTACGAGGCGATTATCATTAATAACAACCCAGAAACCGTATCTACGGACTTCTCTATTTCGGATAAGCTCTACTTCGAACCTCTTACGGAGGAAGATGTGATGAATATCATAGAGCTGGAAAAACCTAAGGGGGTAGTAGTGCAGTTCGGCGGACAGACTGCTATTAACCTCGCCGATAAACTCGCAGCACACAATGTCAAAATATTAGGAACGTCTTTGGAAGATTTAGACCGTGCCGAAAACCGCGATAAATTTGAAAAAGCTTTGCAAAGCCTCAATATCCCGCAGCCCGAGGGTAAAACATCTACCTCCAAAGAAGAAGCCGTAAAAATTGCCGATGAAATTGGCTATCCCGTACTGGTACGCCCGAGCTATGTATTGGGAGGTAGAGCGATGGAAATCGTATATAATGAAAAAGAATTGGCTCATTATATGGAAAATGCCGTAGAAGCCAGTCCGGAGCATCCTGTTTTAATTGACAAATATATGGTGGGGAAAGAGGTAGAAGTAGACGCCATTTCAGACGGCGAAACGGTGGTTATCCCTGGTATTATGGAGCATATAGAGCGCGCAGGGGTTCACTCTGGCGACTCTATTGCGGTATACCCACCACAAAATATCAATGAAAAGTGTCTTCGCGATTTGGTAGACTATACTGAACGCTTAGCGAAAGGCTTAAATGTAAAAGGCTTGATGAATATTCAGTATGTGCTATTTGAAAATCAAGTTTATGTCATAGAAGTGAATCCGCGTTCCTCTAGAACGGTGCCGTTTCTCTCAAAGATTACCGATGTGCCTATGGCAAACCTCGCTACGAAAATCATTTTAGGACAAAAACTAAAAGATTTAGGCTATGATAATGGATTAGTGCCAGAAAAAGAAGGTGTATTTGTAAAAGTACCCGTATTCTCATTTTCTAAACTGACGAAAGTGGATATTTCTTTAGGTCCTGAAATGAAATCTACTGGCGAAGTGATGGGTAAAGATATTACGCTAGAAAAAGCACTTTACAAAGGATTAATTGCAGCGGGAAGAAAAGTGCCAACACATGGCTCAATATTATTTACGGTGGCGGACAAGCATAAAGAAGAAGCCGCTGTATTTGCCAAGCGTTTCCACCAAGTAGGTTTTAGAATTTGGGCAACGGAGGGAACAGCTAAATATTTTGAAACGCATGGTATTCCTTGCAAAGTAGGGTACAAAATTGGTGAGGAAGATGTTAACCTAATTGATTTGATACAAAAAGGGAAAGTGCAATATGTGGTCAATACGATGACGAAAGGAAAACAATCTGAACGCGATGGCTTCCAGATTCGCCGTATGTCGGTAGAAAACGGAGTTCCGTGCCTTACCTCTATGGACACAGTAGAAGCTATTTTAAAAGTAATAGAAAGTATGAGTTTCCAAATGCAGTCTATGTAATTCACTATAAAATATGTTAAAAAGAATCCCGAAAAAATCAAAAAAAATCGGGATTCTTTTTGTTTGCCACAGTGTCTTTTGTTTTTTAGATGGTCAAAAAAATATGTATATTTGTGCCTTCCAAAAAATGAAAGATATAGACCTTTCAGAAAATAATTAACGAAAAGAAAACCAATTAAAAACAATTTCCCATCCACTAATGATGAACCAAAATAAAGACTATCTCAGCGGACTAAATTCTTCTCAATATGAAGCTGTGACTACTCTGCAAGGTCCTCTGATGGTGCTTGCAGGAGCAGGTTCAGGTAAAACAAGAGTGCTCACTATGCGTATCGCACACCTTATCAATAATGGAGTAGATCCGTTCAATATCTTGGCACTTACCTTTACAAATAAAGCCGCCAGAGAAATGAAAGAGCGTATCGCTAAAGTAGTGGGAGAGAGCGATGCCCGAAGTATATGGATGGGGACTTTTCATTCGGTATTTGCGCGTATTCTTAGGAGTGAAGCTCCAATTATTGGTTTTCCGTCTAATTTTACGATTTACGACACTCAGGACTCGCTGAATGTTTTAAAAAAAGTGATAAAGGATTTGAATTTGGATGCCGATATTTATAAGCCCAAAAAAGTACAAGGGCGGATTTCGGAGTTCAAAAATAATCTGATTACGGTACGGGCGTATTACAACAATCCTGAGCTAATGGAGGCAGATGCCAGAGCCAATATGAAATATTTGGGGCAAGTCTATCAAAAGTATGTAGAAGCCTGTTTCCGAAATGGTGCAATGGACTTTGACGACCTATTGCTAAGAACCAACGAAATCCTGACGCGCTTCCCAGAAGTTTTAGCCAAATACCAAGATAAGTTTCGGTATATCCTCGTAGATGAGTATCAGGATACCAATCATTCTCAGTATCTTATCGTAAAGGCATTAGCGTCTAAATTTGAAAACATTTGTGTAGTGGGAGATGATGCCCAATCTATTTATTCATTTAGAGGGGCTAATATTTATAATATCCTTAATTTCAAAAAAGATTATCCGGATGCCGTTACGGTGTCTTTGGAACAAAATTACCGCTCTACGCAGAATATCGTAAACGCTGCCAATTCCGTTATCGCTAAAAACGAACAACAATTCAAAAAAAATGTTTTTAGTGCTAATGAGGAGGGAGACAAAATAAAGGTTTACCGCTCTTTTTCTGATGCGGAGGAAGCGAATTTCGTAGCGGCAAATATTTGGGAATTGCATAATTCTCGACAAATGAAGTTTGATAAATTCGCTATTTTATACCGAACCAATGCCCAGACCAGAGCCTTTGAAGATGCTCTGAGGCGGAAGAATATTCCTTACCGCGTGTATGGGGGATTATCTTTTTATCAAAGAAAAGAGGTAAAGGATTTAATGGCGTATCTCAGATTGTTGGTCAATGAGAACGACAACGAGGCATTCCTTAGAATCATGAATTATCCGGCGAGGGGGATAGGAGAAACCACTCAGAACAAGTTAATCGTCTATGCCGACTCTAAGGGACTCTCTCTCGGTAGTGTGTTGGACCACTTATTGGAGCATAGCCCTTCCCTTGGTCTTAATAATTCTACGCTAAAGAAGTTAGACGAATTTTGGCAAATGATAAAAGCGTTCAGAGTTTCTCTAAAACAGGATAACGCTTATATCGTAGCGATGGAAGTGGCAAAACGGACCGGAATTATAAACACGCTGAAAAGCGACCAAACGCCGGAGGGGATTTCCAGATTGGATAACATTCAGGAGCTTATCAACTCTATACAAGGGTTTATAGAGGAGCAGCAGCAGTTGGAAGACGGTGATGCCAGTTTGTCTAATTTCTTGGAAAATATAGCTTTGGCATCAGACACCAAAGGGAATGACGATGATGACAACAAGGTTTCGCTAATGACCATTCACTTGTCCAAAGGATTGGAATTTCCGGTGGTTTATATGGTGGGATTAGAGGAAAATCTGTTTCCGAGCCTTATGAGTACGGCTACCCGAGAGGGCGTGGAGGAGGAGAGGCGTCTGTTCTATGTGGCACTTACCCGTGCAGAGAAACAAGCGTTTATCACTTATGCGGTATCTCGTTTTCAGTGGGGCAAAATTACAGATGCAGAGCCCAGCCGTTTTCTGAGTGAGATAGACCCTCACTTTATAGAATTTGTCAATCCGGGTATAGAGAAGAAAGTCATTAATCGTTCCGGATTAAAATCGGATATTTTTGGAGATATGTCTTCGGAGCCGGTTTATTTTAAGAAAAAAGAGCCGAAAAAAACACTAAGCAGAAACATTAGTCCATTGGCCCCAAAACCTGAAAAACAAAACTTAAAGCCTTTGGCTTCAGCGAAAATCAATACCCCAAAAGCAGGCGTACAACAGGATATAAAAGTAGGGGATACCGTCCGTCACGAGCGTTTCGGGGTAGGTGAAGTTATTTTCTTAGACGGCTCCGATGCCAATAATGTGAAAGCTAAGGTTAAATTTGTGAACGAAGGTGAGAAAAATCTAATCCTTAAGTTTGCCAAACTGATAAAGTTATAGCATTATCTTTTTCGTTTGGCTTTGGATTTGGCTTTTTGCTGAGCGCGGTTGACTCCGTATTTTTTCGGAGGTTTCCGCTTGCTTGGCCCGCCTAAGTTTTCTTTTTTGTTTTTCCCCTTTTTCTCATGGAATGCACCTCCGCCTTCGTTTAGTTTTACCTTTACAGGGTTTTTCATTTTCATCTCTTCTTTTTCGGAGGCTATTTTTTTAGGATTAATGAGCACTTCGTCCGGGAAATCCAAGAGTGTAATTTCCTTTTTCATCAAAATTTCAATGTCTAAAAGTGCAGTTTCTTCCTTTGGAGTAATGAATGAAATGGCAATACCATCTTTGTCGGCACGCCCTGTTCTTCCTATTCTGTGAATGTATTGCTCGGGAATTTCCGGAATTTCAAAATTAATGACATGCGTAATGTCCGAAATGTCCAGCCCTCTTGCCATTACATCGGTGGTAATAAGTCCCCTTAGGTTTTCATTCTCAAATTTTTGCATCGCTCTGAGCCTATAATTCTGGGATTTGTTAGAATGGATGACTTCAAACTCATTAGGAAATAACTCGTTAATCTTTGAGAAAAGATAGTCTACGTTTTTTTTATTATTACAGAAAATCAATACCTTAGATAAGGTTTTGTCTGTTTTTAGGAGGTGTTCCAAGAGATTGATTTTGGTGTTGAAGTTTATTACTTTGCAACCTATCTGCTCTATCTTTTCCAAAGGCGTCCCGGATTTTGCCAATGATATTTCTATCGGAGAGGCAAAGTATTCTTCCAGCATCTCATCTACGGCATCGGTCATTGTTGCGGAGAAAAGAATATTTTGCCGTTTCTCCTTCATCATCTCAAAAATATGAGTGAGCTGATGCCTAAATCCCAGATTGAGCATTTCATCAAACTCGTCAATCACTAACTTTTGCACTTCTTTCAAGGAGATGGCATTGTCTATGGAGAGATCCATCACGCGCCCCGGTGTCCCAACAAGAATGTCGCATCCTTCATCAAATAATAATTTTTGCGTATTGATATTTTTACCCCCATAAACTCCGATAATCCTCGTTGTAAGGTTTTCCGTAAGGCGGCCGAGAATTTCTGCAATCTGAACCACCAGCTCTCGCGTAGGGACTAATATGAGAATGGTAGGATTGCCGCTTTTGCTATACTTCCAGTTTTTGAGAACAGGCAGGAGATACGCCAAAGTTTTTCCCGTTCCGGTCTGGGCTATGCCCATAATGTCCCGTCCGGAGAGGATAGGTCTAAAGCTTTTCTCTTGAATAGGCGTAGGCTCGAATAATTCCATATCTGCCAGCGTATCAAGTATTTTCTCGGGCAAATCGAAGTCTGCAAAAGTTAGTTTCATAAAGTATGGTTTTGGGTAATATATCTATACACCTCTTACGATGAAGTAATTTTTCTTTCCTTTTTGCAGAAGGATAAAAGAATGGTCGATAAAATCCTTATCCGAAACTACAAAATCTTCATTTACTTTTTCTTTGTTTACAGAGATGGCATTTCCTTTTAGTTCTCTCTTAGCATCGCCTTTTGATTTTAGGAAACCGGATTTGTCGGATAGCAGATCTATAATATTGCAGCCTATGAGTTCGCTTTTTGGGACTTCTTTCTGCGGCACACCATCGAAGATTTCAAGAAAAGTAGTTTCGTCTAATTGCACCAAATCTTCCGCAGTGGACTTTCCGAAGAGGATTTCGGAGGCTTTTACGGCTTTGTTGTATTCTTCTTCTCCATGTACCCAGATGGTTACTTCCTTGGCAAGACGCTTCTGGAGTGTTCTTAGGTGAGGTGCTTGTCTATGCTCTTCTATCAAATGTTCGATTTCTTCTTTGCTGAGAAAAGTATATATTTTGATGAAGCGTTCGGAATCTTCGTCTGTGGCATTCAGCCAAAATTGGTAAAACTTATATGCCGAAGTTTTACGAATATCCAGCCAATAGTTTTCGCCGCTTTCGGATTTTCCGAATTTAGAGCCATCGGCTTTGGTAATGAGAGTTACCGTTAGTGCAAAGGCTTCTCCTTGGGCTTTTCTTCGTATCAATTCCGTTCCGGTAGTAATATTTCCCCATTGGTCGGAGCCCCCCATTTGTAGCTTTACACCTTCGTTTTGGTAGAGGTGTAGGAAGTCGTAGCCCTGCAAAAGCTGATAAGTAAATTCCGTGAAGCTCATTCCTTCTACGCCGGCTTCGCCTGAGAATCTTTTCTTTACAGAATCTTTTGCCATCATATAATTGACGGTGATATGCTTTCCGATATCTCTGGCAAATTCCAAAAACGATATGGATTTCATCCAATCATAATTATTGACAAGCTCGGCTTTGTTTTCTTTATCGCTGTCAAAATCCAAGAATCTTGAAAGTTGATTTTTTATGCAATCTACATAATGGTTGAGCGTAGCTTCGTCCAAAAGATTTCTTTCAACCGATTTGCCGGAAGGATCACCTATCATTCCCGTAGCACCACCTACCAATGCGATAGGCTTATGCCCGTGCTGCTGGAAATGCACCAAAATTTTTATAGGTACCAAACTGCCGATATGCAGGGAATCTGCCGTAGGGTCAAATCCTATGTAGGCTTTAGTCATTTCTTTAGACAATAATTCTTCTGTTCCGGGCATCATATCGTGGAGCAGCCCGCGCCATTTAAGTTCTTCTATAAAGGAATTCATATTAACCAGTTAATTTCGGCAAAGATAAGATTTTATGTTTTAATAGCGTAGTAATACAGCTTTGAAAATAAGCTTAGTAGAAATATATTGTTTTACAATTAAAATTTCCGATATTTGTATCATTAAAAAAAAGTAAAAAATGGCTCAAGAAACTTTACAAACATTAGGTGAATTTATCATTGATAAGCAGGACGATTTCCAATATACCACAGGGGAGCTTTCAAGGCTTCTGAGTGCCATAAGATTAGCCTCTAAGGTCGTAAATAGAGAGGTGAATAAAGCCGGAATAGCAGACATTATAGGACATGCAGGAAATACCAATATACAAGGAGAAGCTCAGCAAAAATTAGATGTGCTGGCTAATGAAATATTCATTAATGCCTTGTCTCAGAGAGAAGTGGTATGCGGTATAGCTTCCGAAGAAAATGATAATTTTATAGATATTCGCTGTAATAGTGGAGACGGTTCTCTTAGTAAATATGTAGTACTTATAGACCCATTGGATGGCTCTTCCAACATTGATGTGAATGTATCCGTAGGAACTATATTCTCTATATACAGAAGAATTACCGAAACAGGAAAACCTGTGGAGCTTAAAGACTTTCTACAAAAAGGCGTAAACCAAGTAGCTGCCGGATATGTAGTTTATGGCTCTTCTACAATGATTGTTTATACCACTGGAAATGGCGTAAACGGATTTACATTAGACCCGAGTTTGGGAACTTACTATTTATCTCATCCTAATATGCAATTTCCTAAAAAAGGGAAAATCTATTCCATAAACGAAGGGAATTATATCAAGTTTCCGCAAGGGGTGAAAGATTATCTTAAATATTGTCAAAAAGAAGAAGAAGACAGACCATACACTTCTCGATATATAGGTTCATTGGTGTCCGATTTCCATAGGAATATGATAAAAGGAGGAATTTATATTTATCCGTCTTACTCTCAGGCACCTAATGGGAAACTTCGCCTGTTGTACGAGTGCAATCCGATGGCATTCTTGGCGGAACAAGCCGGAGGCAGGGCTACAGACGGTTACAGAAGAATATTGGAGATAGAGCCTACGGAGCTTCATCAGCGTGTGCCATTCTTCTGCGGTAGCGAAGATATGGTGAAAAAGGCAGAAGAATTTATGACTGGTCACAAAGAGTGATTATGATAGAAGCAAAGTTTGAAAAATATACTTTAATATTCGAAAAGCCCAGTGGCACTTCCCGAGGCGTCCTTACTACCAAAGATACCTATCTTCTTCATTTAAGAGAAGTAGAGAAAGGCAACAATAGAGGAGTAGGAGAGTGCGGAGTGTTTAGAGGACTTAGCTTTGATGATGTACCACACTACGAAGAGAAACTCAAATGGCTTTGTGAAAATATCAATCTGGACAAAGAAACGCTTAAAGAGGAGCTTAGGGATTTTCCGTCTATATGGATAGGGTATGAACAGGCTGTGGCTAATCTTTTATATGGAGAAGCTCTCTATTTTCCGTCTGATTTTACCGATGGTAAAGATAGTGTTACTATCAATGGGCTCATCTGGATGAGTGATAGAGAGGAAATGATAAGACAGATAGAGAAGAAAATTGCACAAAAATACAGCTGCATAAAGCTCAAAATAGGTGTAGATTTAGAATCGGAGCTGGATATATTGAGGATGCTTAGACTTAGTTTTCCTAAGAAAGTTTTGGAAATTAGGGTAGATGCCAATGGTGCTTTTTCTTATGACAAAGCCCAGATGGTATTGGAGCAATTGGCACTTAGAGATGTCCATTCTATAGAGCAGCCTATAAAAGCCAGAAATATTTCTCAAATGGCAGATTTGTGCAGAAATAGCCCTATACCTATAGCACTGGATGAGGAGTTAATAGGAGTGGTAGAGCCGGAGTCTAAAAGGCAGTTGTTACAAGATATAAAGCCGCAGTATATTATATTAAAACCCTCTTTGGTCGGTGGCTTTTCGGGGAGTGATGAATGGATAGAGGTAGCAGAATCTCTTGGTATAGGATGGTGGATTACCTCTGCTCTCGAAAGTAATATAGGACTTAATGCCATAGCCCAATATACTTATACCAAAAATAATCCGATACCACAAGGTTTAGGTACTGGTATGCTTTTTGTAAATAATTTTCAGTCATCATTAATCTTAAAAAAAGATAAACTTTATTTTGAGAAAAGTAGCAAAGTTTGTTTTTGAAAATCAGATATATTGGTATTGAATAAAAAATATCAAACTGTATAGATGTTTATTGATATATGATTTTAACCTTTTTCAGATATAATTAAAACAATGAAAAAAATATTTTTTGCAGTGGCAGCAAGTATGTCTTTGGCGGTAATGGCTCAGGAAACTCCAAAAGTTTTGAAAACAACTTTCAGTAAAAAAGCTTTGGAGCAGAAAGTTACTACATTAGAAGGAAAACATACCCAAATAAAGGATATACTGGAAAAGCATAAAGGCAAAATCGTAGTGTTAGATTTCTGGGCAAGCTGGTGCAGCGACTGTGTAAAAGCAATGCCAAAAGCTAAAGAATTAGTGCAAAAAAATCCTGATGTAGATTTTATATATCTATCTTTGGACCGAAACGAAACAGCATGGAAGAAAGGAATAGAAAAACATCATATTGAAAATCTGTATAATTATTGGTTCTCATCAGGGTGGAAAAATGATTTTAATAACGATATAGATCTCAATTGGATTCCGAGATATATTGTTGTAAATCAGAATTCGGGAATTGCAAAATACTATGCCATAACACCTGATGATCCGAGTATTCAGCAGACTATCGACCAATTATCTAAAAACTGAGAACAATCATAATTTTTGAGACAAAGACTTCCATTGCTTTATTTCCAAGATTTTTTAGAGTTTTAATGAATGTTTATTAGATTTAGTCTAAATAGTGGGTGGGGAGATATGTATAAAATTTCTTAACTTTGCCAAAATTTTAGTAAAAATACTTTAATAAAAAATAAAGATGAGAGTTTTAGCAAATGATGGTATATCTCCTGCCGGAGAGAAAACCTTGAAAGAATCGGGAATAGAAGTATTAGACCATAGAGTGTCTCAGGAACAATTGGTGCAATATATCAATGATAATGCTGTGGATGTTCTTCTGGTAAGAAGTGCCACCAAAGTAAGAAAAGACTTGATAGATGCCTGCCCGAGCCTGAAAATCATAGGGAGAGGAGGTGTAGGAATGGATAATATAGATGTAGAGTATGCTAAAAGCAGAGGAATAAAAGTCATCAATACTCCCACTGCATCTTCCAAGTCTGTTGCAGAAATGGTATTTGCACATTTCTTTTCCTTGGCGAGATTTCTTCACGAATCTAATAGAATGATGCCGCTGGAAGGAGAAACGAAATTTAAAGAACTGAAAAAATCTTATTCGAAGGCTGTAGAGCTTTCCGGAAAAACTTTAGGCGTAATAGGTTTTGGAAGCATTGGTAAAGAAGTGTTAAAAAAGGGGATTGCCTTGGGTATGAAAGTCTTGGTTTGTAATAAAGAGGCTAAAACAGAAACTTTGAAATTGGATTTTTTTGATGGTAGAAGCCTTGATTTTGAAGTAACATCTACAAGTTTAGAAGAAGTACTTAGAAATTCTGATTTTATTAGTATAAATACTCCTAAAACAAACAGTTACATTATAGATGAGCCTCAATTTGAAATGATGAAAGATGGTGTATTTATCGCTAATACAGCGAGAGGAGGTGTTCTTAATGAAAAAGCATTATTAAAATTTATAGAAAATGGTAAAGTAGCAGGCGCAGCATTAGATGTATTTGAAAATGAGCCTAATCCGGAGCTTTCTGTTCTTATGAATCCTCAGCTTTCGCTGACACCGCATTTGGCTGGGAATACTCTGGAAGCACAAGAGCGTATAGGTGTGGAACTTGCGGAGCAAATCATTAATCTAAAATTTTAATGCTATGCCGACTTTTAAGCCATTCAAAGGAGTAAGACCTAAAGACAGTCTTCTTCAGACTTTCCCTACAAGAGCTTTGGATAATTTTTCGGGAGAGGAAATATTGAAAAAATCACAACAAGAATGTTCTTATGTGAATATGGTAAAACCTTATGTTTGTAGTAAATCCAAAGATGTTGCTCGCAATCTCAGAAAAGTAAGGAATAACTACGAGGTTTTGTTGAACGAAAATCAGCTCATAAGAGATGAAACTTCTTACTATTTATACGAGCAGACTATGCCCGATAAATCCACTTTTAGAGGGCTTTTAGGATTAGTTTCTGTAGATGATTTTTGGAATGGGAAAATCAAAAAGCACGAGTCCACTCTTACACACAAAAAAGAAAAATTAGCATACTATTTACAGAAAGTTAATATACAGGCAGAGCCGGTACTTCTGACTTATAATGCCAATCCAAAGATTGAAATGCTAATGAACCATGAAGAAAAAAATATTCCTATACTAAATGTAACGAGTGATGATGGAGTAAAGCATAAAATTTGGAAAATCAATAACTTATTGAAACTACAACAGCTGAAAGAAGTATTAGACCAAGTAGATTCGTTTTATATCGCAGATGGCCACCATAGAATGGGGTCTGCTGCATTTAACGCCAAAAACCAAAGAGAGAAATCAAAAAAAGTATTGGGAACAGAAGGCTACAATTATGTTTATAGCTTTATCGTATCAAACCAGTCTATAAAAATATACGACTATAACAGGGTGATAAAGGATCTTAACGGGCTTTCTGAAGAAAAGTTTTTTGCAGCATTAGAAAAATATTTTTATATCAATAAAAAAGGAAACGAACCTTATTATCCTTCCCAAAAACACCATATAAGTATGTACTTGGAAGGAGAGTTTTACAGCCTTCATGTGAAGCACGACCTCCGTCCTAAAGAGCAAGGGTTAGATTGTATAGACCATTATCTTCTTGAAAAATATATTCTTAAACCGATTCTGAAAATTGAAGATTCCAAAACTTCCAATAGAATAAAATTCGTTAAGGGTAATTCTACTTTGGAGGGAATAGAACTGCTCAAAGCAAAAGTGGATTCTGGAGAGTTCAAAGTAGCTTTTGGATTATATCCTGTGAGTTGTAGTGATTTGATGAAGGTTTCTGACTTGAAGCAAAAAATGCCGCCAAAATCTACATTGATCTCTCCAAAACTAATGACGGCTTTAATTATGTACGATATGAAATAAAAATTTTATTGTTTTTAAGCTGAATTTAGACGGGTTTTAACCTATTGATTAAAAGTACAATAATAGAACTGCATAGACTCTTGCTTAAAAAATATCTTATAAATACTTTAACAGCAAGAGTTTTTTTTATAAATTTGTGGTTCGGTTAGAACATTTCTGGTATGCTTGATGAGTTAGAAAATCGTTTTTCAGATTTGGAGAAGAAAATTAGACAGATGAAAAAAGATTATCAAAATCTAATACAGTCGCACGAAGAACTCTCCAAAGATTATGATGAACTGAAAACAAAATATGAGGCAGAGAAAAAAGCAAATCAGAAATTAATGGAAGAAAATAAAGAAACAAAACTTATAGCTTCAATATCAGGTAATCCTGAGTATAGTAGATTGATGAAGGCACATATCAATAGATTGATAAAAGAAATAGACGCCTGTATCACCCAATTGCAAAACAATGGACTATGATAAAGCGTAATATAAATGTGCAGATAGGAGGTAGGAGCTACCCACTGAGCGTACCCTCAGACGAAGAGGAAACCCTGAGAAAGGTGGCGAAACAAATAGACGAGATGATAAAAAACTTTGAAGCCAATTTTGAACTAAAAGATAAGCAAGATGCTTTGGCTATGTGTGCTTTGAGATTGGGTGCTAATGCGGAATTAACAAGAAAAGGCGGAGAAGAAAACATTAAAAATATTTGTAATCAAGTAACTTACCTCAGTCAGTTATTAGAAGAATAATATCCTTCGGAAATTAAGTTTTGTTTCCTAAAAAATTGCCTACAATAGTTCTAACACAAAAGGTAAACTCAACGCTAAAAAAATACCGAGTGAATGTCCTCTGAATGGCGTGCCGTGTATCGCGGATTACAGACAGTGGAAATCAGCTCAAATCGTGTTGATTAGGAGTTTACTCTTTAATCTTTAAGGATTATTGTAGGTTTTTTATTGAAAAAATGGGAATATAAATAATAGATATAGATATGATTACAACCATCATTGGCTGCATTGTCAGTCTCATTATAGGAGCCATAATAGGAATGGCTTTTTCTAAAAGTTCTCTTAATTCTAAAGCTAAGTTTATGCTGGAAGATGCTAAGAAGAATGCAGAAAATATTGTAGAGAAAGCAAATGTGCAGGCAGAGAGCATTAAGAAAGAAAAAAACATTCAGGCTAAAGAGAAATTTTTGGAGCTGAAAGTAGAACACGACAAGAATATCCAACAGCGTGAAAAGAAAATGCAAGATATAGAAAAACGCACGAAGGATAAAGAACAGAAGCTTAACGACGAGCTTAGCAAGGTAGGGAAATTAGAAAAAGAGTTGGACAAAAAATTATCCGATGTTTCCAGAAAAGAGGAGCTTTTGGATAAGAAACAGCACGAGCTGAATCTAACCATTGCCAAGAAAATAGATTTACTGGAAAAGGTATCCGGCTATTCTGCCGAGGAAGCCAAGGAAGAATTGGTAGAAACAATGAAAGCAGAGGCGAAAACCAAGGCACAGGCATATGTGCAAAACATTATAGAAGAAGCACAACTCAACGCCAAGAATGAAGCCAAAAAAATCGTAATAGAAACCATTCAGAGGATAGGAACGGAGCAGGCTATTGAAAATTCTGTTTCGGTATTTAATATAGAATCCGATGATATCAAGGGTAGAATAATTGGCAGAGAAGGGAGAAACATACGGGCTTTGGAGGCTGCCACAGGAGTGGAGATTATCGTAGATGATACGCCGGAAGCTATTTTACTTTCTTGCTTCGACCCTGTAAGGAGAGAAATAGCAAGGCTTTCTTTACATAGATTGGTAACCGACGGAAGAATACACCCTGCAAGAATAGAAGAGGTAGTAGAAAAGACCCGCAAACAGATAGAAGAGGAGATTATAGAAGTAGGAAAGAGGACTATTATAGATTTAGGCATACACGGTCTTCACCCCGAGTTAGTTAAAATAGTGGGACGAATGAAATACCGCTCTTCTTATGGGCAAAATTTATTGCAACACTCTCGCGAGGTGGCAAATATTGCAGCGACGATGGCGGCAGAATTAGGACTAAATGTAAAACTTGCAAAAAGAGCAGGACTATTACACGATATAGGGAAAGTACCAGAGCAAGAATCAGAGCTTCCTCACGCGTTACTCGGTATGCAGTGGGCAGAAAAATTCGGAGAAAATCCTGAAGTGGTAAATGCCATAGGTGCTCACCACGACGAGATAGAAATGACTTCACTTCTTTCCCCAATAGTACAAGTAGCAGACGGAATTTCCGGAGCGAGACCCGGAGCAAGACGCCAAGTGCTGGAGTCTTATATCCAAAGATTAAAAGACTTGGAAGCGGCAGCCTTGAGTTTTGAGGGGGTATCCAGTGCATATGCTATTCAGGCGGGTAGAGAGCTTAGGGTAATGGTGGAGAGTGCTAAAGTGAATGATGATGTAGCCGCTCAGCTTTCTTACGATATATCCGAAAAAATACAAAATGAACTGACCTATCCTGGGCAAGTGAAAATAACAGTGATAAGAGAAACCAGAGCTGTAAATATTGCAAGATAATTTATATAAAAGCCTTCGTTATAAGAGGGCTTTTTTAATATATTAACCAAAAATTTAATTATTATGATTTCTAAAACATACTTAGATCATCTTCAGTCAGAGCTTAAAAGCATTGACAATGAAGGACTTTATAAAAGAGAGCGAATTATTAGCTCTCAGCAGTCTGCTGAAATTGTAGCAAATGGCAAAAAACTGTTGAATTTCTGTGCCAATAATTATCTCGGACTTAGTAATCATCCAGAAGTGATGAAAGCTTCTCAAGAAGCGATAGTCTCTCATGGTTATGGAATGTCTTCGGTTCGTTTTATCTGCGGTACGCAAGATATTCATAAAGAATTAGAACAAAAAATTTCTAAGTTTTTAGGAATGGAAGATACTATTCTTTACGCGGCTTGTTTTGATGCCAATGGAGGTATTTTTGAACCTCTGTTTACGGAGCAAGATGCTATTATTTCAGATGAACTGAACCACGCTTCTATTATTGATGGGGTAAGACTTTGTAAAGCCGGCAGGTATCGTTATAAAAATAATGATATGAACGATTTGGAAGCACAGCTGAAAGCCGCATCGGAAAAAAATCATCGTTTTAAAATTATTGTTACAGACGGAGTCTTTTCTATGGATGGTATTGTTGCAAATCTTAAAGGAGTTTGCGACTTAGCCGAAAAATACGACGCTTTGGTAATGGTAGATGATTCTCACGCTACTGGGTTTATTGGTAAAACAGGGCGTGGAACACACGAGGCCAATGATGTGATAGGACGCGTAGACATCATTACATCTACGCTTGGAAAAGCTTTAGGAGGTGCTTTGGGAGGATTTACCTCTGGAAAAAAGGAAATCATAGATATGCTAAGACAGCGTTCTCGTCCTTATCTGTTCTCTAATTCTTTGGCACCGGGTATTGTAGGAGCAGCCATAAAAGTTTTGGATTTAATCTCCGAAGATACTTCACTAAGAGATAAAGTGATGGAAAATGCACAATATTTTCGTTCTCAGATGAAAACAAAAGGGTTTGATATTCCGGATGGAGATGCGGCTATCGTTCCGGTAATGCTTTATGATGCACCTCTGTCTCAAAAAATGTCAGAGAAGCTAATGGATGAAGGGATTTATGTTATAGGTTTTTTCTATCCGGTGGTACCTAAGGGAAAAGCCAGAATCCGTGTTCAGCTTTCAGCCGCACATACTCGCGAACATTTAGATAGAGCTATTTCAGCATTTGAAAAAGTGGGTAAAGAACTGGGCGTAATATAGTATCAACCATAACAAAAAAACTGATTTAACTTTTTGAAGTTAAATCAGTTTTTTTATAATGTTATTATCGTAGCGATAAATATCGGCATTATACTTAGATTTGTTTTTCTTTTGTAATATAGATTTTATCCTTTTTTATTAAAATTCCCTAAGCTTTTCCTCGCAAAGTGTTTTTACTACTTCTACCCATTTTTCTTCATCATTAAGGCAAGGGAGATAGTGAAACTCTTTCCCACCAGCATGCAGGAATGTTTCTTTGCCCTCTTCGGATATTTCCTCTAAGGTTTCCAAGCAGTCTGCCACGAAAGCAGGGCAGCATATTGCCAACTTTTTAACTCCTTTATTAGGCAAGCTTTTCAAAGTGGCATCTGTGTAAGGCTCTATCCATTTGTCTTTACCCAAACGAGATTGAAAACTTACAATAGTTTTTTCTTTCGGCAGCCCCATTTTTTCTACTACCAAATTAGTAGTTTCAATGCATTGCTCGCGGTAGTTTTTTATATTTTTAGTGCTATAGGTTTTAGGCGTATCATTTGGTTTTAGTTTGTAGAGGTGCCTTTCCGGAACGCCGTGATAAGAAAATTGGAGCATATCAAAATCTTTGGGAAGTTTTTCTTTCAGACTTTGGGCAAGACAATCGATATAGAAGTCTCGGTCGTAAAATGGTTCTACATATTTTATATTGACATTAGGAAACTTTTTTAAACGCACCTCTTCGGCTTTATCCATCACAGTTTCTGTAGTGCTCATAGCATGCTGAGGATACAGTGGGAAAAGAACAATATCCGTAACGCCTTTATCTATGAGGGATTTTATGCCCTCTTCTATGGAAGGATTGGCGTATCTCATACCCATTTCTACGGGGATATCTACTAATTTCTGAAACTTGTTTTTAAGTTTTTCGGCAAGTACAATCAGTGGAGAGCCTTCCTCTGTCCAAACTGTTTTATAAGCAGCAGCAGATTTAGGCGGACGGGTTTTCAAAATGATTCCCTGTACCAAAAACGCACGGAAAATCCAACGGTAATCAATGACATATTCGTCCATTAGAAACTCGTCCAAATAGGTCCTTACATCTTTTACTTCCGTAGATTTCGGAGAACCGAGATTCACTAATAGGATTCCTTTCTTCGAGGTATTATTTTTCAATTTATTTTGTATTTAAGTTGTTACTATATTTAGTTCTATCCATTTACCGCTTCCACATTTTGAACCAATTCCGGGATAAACTGTTTTAGCACATTTTCTATCCCTCCTTTCAAGGTTGCCGTAGAGCTTGGACATCCGCTGCAAGCCCCTTGTAGAAGCATTTTTGCGGTTTTTGTTTCTTCATCGTATTCTATCAGGGAAATTTTCCCGCCATCATTTTCTACTGCCGGTGCTATATATTCGGCTAAAATGGCACTTATTTTTTCTTCTTTATCAGTGTAATTTCTTTTGATGATTTTTTCTACCGGATTTTCGTGTTTTTGCGGCTCTCTTTCAGATACGGATTTCCCTTCTTGCAAGTACTCGGCGATGAAAGCCCTCATCTCTACCATTACCTCGTACCATTGTACCGAATCATCTTTAGTAACGGCAACAAAATTGTCTGAAATAAAAACTTCCTTAGCAAAAAGATATTGTTCAAAAATCGTTTTAGCCAAAGGAACATCTTCTGCCTCTTCTTTTGTTTTTACCTCTACAAAACCGTTGATTAACAGTTGAGAAGAAACAAATTTCATTGTAGCGGGATTAGGCGTCATTTCAGCATAAATTTGATAGACTTGTTTCTTTTTTTGACGATAAATTCTAGGATTTGCCAATAGCTCATCCTCTATTACATTTTTTAATCCTTGCGATACATGTTCCCATTCTACGGTATCTTGTTTGGCTACTGCAATAAAATTAGCAGTGATGAAAATCTTATCTACGAAAGGATAATTAAAAAGCTCTTGAGCCAAAGGAATTTCCGAAATATCAGAATCTCTATCCAATTCCAAAGAACCAGGGATAAGGTTGTAGCCAGCTACAAACTTCATTACCTTTGGATTTTCTGTAGTTTCTATAAGGATTTCTTGCATTTTAATGTTTTGTTTTAAGTTGCAAAATTATGAAAAATTATTGTTTTTAACTCTCATTGTCAAAGTAGGTAATCTTCAAGTTGATTATATATTCGAAAAGTGATTGATAGAAGGCATTATCATTTTAGTTTCAAAATTTTTAATAAATTAGACTTTTATATCTTTTTATAAATACTGAACGGAATCAAAAAATATTAAAACATAGAATAAATAGTATGAACGATATATGATTTTATCCAATAGAAATACCAACTTTGTATAGTTTTTTATTAGTTTGTAATTTGTTTTAAGGATAATACTGATTTTACCTATCTGAAAATCATTGTAATATGTAAAACATAAACAATGGGGTTGCCTTTTTACAATGAACTACGAATGGCTTAATAAAATATTATCATAAATTTGCAAAAACGAAAAAATAAAATCTGAAAAATGAAACTACTTGCAGTAGGAACTGTGGCGTTTGATGCTATAGAAACGCCGTTTGGAAAAACGGATAAAGTATTGGGAGGAGCAGCTTCTTACATAGGGCTTGCGGCTTCTGTGATGAATGCAGATGTGAATCTCGTTTCAGTAGTAGGAGGGGATTTTCCCAAAGAATATCTTGATATGATGAAGAAGAAAAACATCAATATTGAGGGAATAGAAATTATTGATAATGAGAAAACTTTTTTTTGGTCCGGTAAATACCATAATGACTTGAATTGCAGAGATACCCTTGCCACAGAGCTTAATGTATTAGAGCATTTTGAACCTAAGATTCCAAAGAATTGTCGAAATGCAGAGGTTCTTTTATTAGGAAATCTCCATCCTTCGGTACAGCTTTCTGTATTAGAGCAAATGGCGAAAAAACCTGAAGTAATCATTCTCGATACAATGAATTTCTGGATAAATCATACTTGGGATTTATTAACGAAAATAATATCAAAAACAGATATCATCAGTATAAATGACGAGGAAGCAAGACAGCTTTCAGGCGAGTATTCTCTGGTAAAGGCAGCACAGAAAATACACGAGATGGGGCCGCAATTTGTTATCATAAAGAAAGGAGAGCATGGAGCGTTGTTATTTAATGACAATCAGGTTTTTGCTATTCCTGCTTTGCCGTTAGAAGAAGTTTTTGATCCTACGGGAGCCGGAGATTCTTTTGCCGGAGGTTTTGCATCGTACCTTGCAAAAACAGAGGATTTTAGTTTTGATAATTTGAAAACAGCATTGATAGTAGGCTCTGCTATGGCATCTTTTACAGTAGAAAAATTTGGAACAAGGCAATTGGAAAATGTGACGGAAACAATGCTGAAAGACAGAATACAACAATTCCGTAGCCTTACTTCTTTCAGTATAAAACTATAAAATTTCAAAAAATTAAGAAATAATTATAATTCTTTTTGCAAAAGAAATGAATAGATAATTTTATCTTTGCAGAATAAGTATAAAATATAAGTAATGAATATGAATAGATTTTATAAACTCACCTTTTTGGTTTCGACATTGCTATTGTCGGTAATTAGCGTAGCAAAAGCACAGCTTAAAAATGGCGATTTGGTAGATGGTATAGCAGCGGTGGTAGGGAACGAGATTGTCTTGGATTCCGATATAGAACAGGAGGTAAACTATGCCAGACAACAGGGGGCTGATGATGTAGATAAGTGTGAAATATTGGAAAATATTCTGAATAATAAACTCTTGATATACGAAGCTAAAAAAGATACCCTTATCGAGAATAGAACAACTGCTATAAAGGAAGATGCGGATAAAAAATATACACAGATGGCATCTCAGTTTCCTTCTGAGAAAGCGATGCTTGATGCTTACAAATTTCGTACGCCTTACGAAATGAAAGCCGCTATCGCTCAAAGGGATATAGACCAATATTACGGACAAGCCAAATTCCAAAGGGTAACAGATGGGGCTAATGTTTCGCCAAACGAAGTGACCGATTTTTTCAATGCTTACAAAAGCCAGCTTCCTATGGTAAAAGATGAAGTTTCTTTGGCAAGGATTGTTATTCACCCGAAGCTTACGGAAGCTCACAAAAAACAACTTATCGATAAATTATTAGGGATAAAAAAAGGAATAGAAGCAGGAAAGAGTTTTGAAGATATGGCTAGGATATATTCGGAAGATACTGGCTCTGCATCTAACGGAGGAGTATATAAAAATATAGCTAAAGGAACTATGGTAAAACCTTTCGAAGCGGCAGCACTCAACCTCCAGGAAGGAGAAATTTCGGATCCAGTAGAGACACAATATGGCTTCCATCTCATTCAGCTGATTAGAAGAAACGGAAATATCTATGATGTAAGACATATACTGCTAAAATCTATACCAAATGCGGAGGAAATAAGGGAAGCAAGAAAAAAAATGGCAGATATTAAGAAACAAATTACAGATGATAAAATGACATTTAAAGAAGCTGCATATAAGTACTCCGATGATAAAACTACAAAGTATAATGCAGGTGTTATCACAGCATCATCAGGATCTGATAAAATAGAAAAATTAAACCTTCCGGCTGATATCAGCTACCAAATAGCAGGGCTAAAAAAAGGAGATATCACAGATCCTTTTGAAACTTCGGACGATCCCGCAGACAAAGATAATAAGTCTGTAGAAATCGTGAAAATCCTTGATGAAATACCGGCACACCAGTTGGATCTTACCACAGATTATGAAACAATAAAGCAATATGCTACCAATCAAAAGAAAAATGAAATGTTAGAAAAATGGGTTAATAATACCATTCCTAATACTTTTATATCTATCAATAAAAGGTATCAAGATTGTAAGTTTAAGACTAATTGGAATAAGAGATAATCAATTTAATAATTATTTGAGTGGATATCCAAAATAATTGAAAATACACATTCGGTAAAAAAAATGCGTAAAACACTTTTTTACCGAATGTTTTATATAAAGGACTTAAGCAATAGAACTATTTTAAGATTTAGCCGCTTAATTAAGAAGACTAATATTTTATTTACTCATTATTCTGTATATTTTAGTGGCTTTTTTATATTCTCAAAATAAAATTTTATAAAGCTAATATTTCTGCTATTTTCAATAAGTCTTGGTTAATTTCATTATGCTTTTTGATAGCATCTTCTATAGGAGTAAAAACTAGTTGATTAGCTTGTATTCCTGCCATTACATTAGTTAAGCCTTTTCTTAGACCTTCTACTGCTCCGTACCCCAAACGGCTGGCAAGTACTCTGTCGGCACAACTCGGTGTTCCCCCTCTCTGTATATGTCCTAATATGGCTACGCGGATGTCGAAATCCGGAAATTCTTTCTTTGTTTGTTCTGCAAGTTCATAAGTCGTTGCCATTTTCTCGCCCTCTGCCACTACTACAATAGATGAAGTTTTGCCTCTTTTTGCGGCATCTCTGAAAACTTGGAATAAATCTTTGATAGAATCTTTTTGTTCGGGAATAAGTATATCCAAAGCACCGGAAGCTATACCGCTGTTTAGTGCTATAAATCCGGCATCACGCCCCATTACTTCTACGAAAAACACACGATTGTGAGAGGTAGCTGTATCTCTTATTTTATCAATGGCTTCTACAGCTGTGTTAAGTGCTGTATCGTATCCTATGGTAAAGTCTGTTCCAAAAATATCGTTGTCTATGGTTCCAGGTACTCCTATGACTTGTACACCATACTCTTCACTAAATACTTTTGCACCAGTAAAAGTTCCATCTCCACCTATACATACCAGTGCATTGATGCCGTGTGCCCGACATTGTTCGTAGGCTTTTTTTCTTCCTTCTTCTGTCCTAAATTCGTCAGAACGGGCTGATTTTAGCATCGTACCACCTTGGTTGATAATGTTTTTTACGGATCGGGGGCCTAATTTTATTACTTCGCCGTTTATTAGCCCGTTGTATCCGGATCTTATGCCCAGACATTCTATATTGTAATAATTCGCTGTTCTTACTACGGCTCTTATAGCTGCATTCATACCTGGTGCATCGCCTCCAGAAGTGAATACACCTATTTTTTTTAGTTTAGATTGAGACATTTATGTTTGAAAATTTATTTTTGCAAAGTTACAAAAAACCTTTGTGTGATGTAAAGCGAAAAAGGATTTTAATAAGAGAAAGAATAATAGTCTTTAAGTTTGATAAAATAGAAAAAGAGATTATTTTTTGGAGCAATAGAAATTGTATCACGAGCGAAATGATAGTTTGATAATTAGACTTAACAAAATTTAACGCACCTTAAATTTTCGTGTTTCATTAATAATTAAGATATTTGCGTTTTGATATATAGATTACAAATGAAGAAAATAGCACTTGCATCTTTAATTATTTTAGGCAAAACGGCTTTGGCACAAAGCATTGGAAATTCCCCTTATGCAGCTTTTGGCGTAGGTGATGTGAAGTATGACAACAATATAGAAACCAGCTCTATGGGCGGTATTTCTGCAGCATACATATCAGATTTTAATAATAGTTTTAACTTTAAAAACCCTGCTGCCAACAAAAATTTGGAGCTCACAAGTTTCAGACTTCAAGCCAATAATGAAAACATTTTCCTCAAGTCTAATTATAATAATGTCAATACGACCAAGCATTCTACCTATTTATCTAATATATCGATTGCTTTTCCATTATCGCCAAAGATGAAGTTTGGAATAAGATATCAGCCGTATAGTTCCAAAAAATATGAGATGATTACCCGAACTGAAACTTCCAGCGGTCTTACCAGAGGAGATGCCTTTACGGGTAGCGGAACGCTCAATACCATACAAGCCGCATTGTCTTACAGCGTAACGCCCGAGTTCTCTCTCGGTGCAAGGTCTAATTTTTACTTTGGTAAGATTACCGATTTAGAAGAGGTAACATTTTCTAATGTACAGCTTGTAAACGGATTTGAAACTTACAGAAAACTAAAAACTTGGAACTTTACATTAGGAACTACTTTTCAGAAAAAGATAAAGAACGATAGAAAGATAACCGTAGGAGGTACTTATACTTTCGGAAATACGGGAAGCCTCGTATCCCAATATACGAATAGTACTTATTTTTATTCAGGCAATATTGTTACTAATCAAAATATTATAGAAGAGAGCCGCGACACAGAGAAGAATATTATCCCTCAGGAAGCAACTCTCGGTATTGGGTATGGTAAAGATGGGAAATGGTTTGTGTCTTCGGAGTTTGATTATAAAAAAGGTGGCAATATCAGATTTATGGGAGTGCCAACTCGTTTTAACGATTCTTACCGCATAGCTGTAGGAGGATGGTATCTACCGAACTTTAATAACTTTAGAAATTATTTTTCAAGAGTAATCTATCGCTATGGTGCTTATTATGAAAAAGGGACACTCAATATCAATGGGACCAATATTGATGAATACGGAGTTACTTTAGGAGCCACATTGCCATTCTCTAACAATAATGTTATGAAAATGAATGGTATAGATATAGGTCTGGACATTGGTAACAGAGGTACGTTACGAAACAATATGATATCCGAGCGTTTTGTTAATCTGAAAATAGGATTACATTTCGCAGACAAATGGTTTAATAAGAGACAATACGACTAATCTTGAACTTACTTCCAAAAATTATTCATAGAAAACTTGTAGCTGCGATATTATTCATTGCGGCTATGTTGTTTGGAATAGTCTCTTGCGAAGAAAATATTTCACAAGCTAAAAAGGATAAGAAAACCGATTTTCCGTCAAAGATTATCTATAATGCATATATCGTTCAGCGGGATTCCGGCTTTGTAAAGATAAGGTTCAAGGCACCGATATTGCAGAAGTACGAATTTGTAGATACGCCTTATATAGAGGCTAAAAAAGGACTATATTTGGAATTTTTTGATGCTAAAAAACCTAAAACTCCTGGCAAACTTTGGGCAGACTATGCTAAGTTTATAGAGCCGCAAGAGTTTTATATGGCAAAAGGGCATGTGAAGGTGATTAATAACGAGGGGCAAACCTTTGTGATGAACTCTATCTATTGGGACAAAAAGGACCGAAAAATGTACACCAGCGATACGGTATTCATTACGGATAAAAACGGGAATACCTTCGTAGCTGCCAATGGAATGAGGGCTAAAGATGATTTCTCAGAATACACATTAAAGAACAATTCCGGAAACTTTAATCCTAAAAATATGTCCGATATGGGAGGCGGAAAGCCTTCGCCTAAAACAGATTCTCTAGAGTCCGTTCCTACGAATACTCTCAAAGTAAGTCTGGATAAGCATTAGTTGATATCAATACAAACTCCTGATTTTCTTTTTGGTAACTAAGAAATACACTGCCGTAGCGGCAACGCTAGTCCAAAAGATATAAAATCCAAAGTGGAAGCTACTACTCATATAGCGATGGGAAGTCGTGGTAAAATCTTTGTAAGTGAGATAGCCACCCCATCCGGATAATAGAAGTACAACTAAAGCTATGGTTTTTGCAATAAATATTTTGGAATAAGCCTGAATCAATGAAAGGAGTAATACCAATACCACCTGAATAGAAAAGAGCAAGAGTGCAGTCTGCCACCATATTTTGAATAAGTGATATTGCGTATAGAAAAGCCTTATACCTACTTTTCCTACAAAAGACATATTGGCAATCATTATCCCAGAGATTGTGGATAGCAAAGCCTGAACGAGTATTAGAATTATCTTGTTTTTCATTTTTAAGAAGTTTAATTAAAATTTTTATGACAAAGATAAAACATTCTTGAAACTAAGAACTCAAATAGAAAAATAAAACTTTAAATTTTAATACCTTTGGAAAAGTTAAAAACTATTCAAAATGGCAACTACTAAAAATGCACAAATAAGATATAAAACATTAGATCAATGCTTTGGTAATCAGCATAAAAAATTTTTCATATCAGACCTTATAGCCTATTGTAGTCAGGTACTGAGTGAGTATTTTATGGAAGAAGTTTCCATCTCTAGGAGGCAAATTTTTGATGATATGAATTTTATGAAAAGTGAAGCAGGATTTTCTGCACCTATTGAATCTTATAAAGAGGGTAGGCGTACCTATTACCGATATGCCGAGCCAGATTTTTCTATTCTTAAAAAGCCTATCTCTAATAATGAACGAGAACATCTAATAGAGGCTTTAGAAACCTTAAACAGATTAAATGCTCTTTCTGGATTTGATTGGGTAAACTCTCTGCAAGCAAAATTAAACGACCAATTACAACTTGAAAAAATGCAACAACCGATTATAGAGTTTGAAGAAAATACTTACCTTAAAGGACTGAATTTTCTCAATCCATTATATCAATATATTGCTAAAAAAATCACAATAGAGGTAGTTTACAAGAGTTTTAAGTCGGAGGTACCGTACAAAAATTTATTGTCTCCTTATTTTTTGAAGCAATACAATAACCGTTGGTTTTTATTTGCATGGAATCACCGTGTAGAGAAAATTCAAAATTTGGCATTAGATCGTATTGTCAGTATAGATAGCCGAAACGAAGAGTTCAAACCGCAAGACATTAATTTTACAGATTATTTTGATGAAATCATCGGGGTGACCAATGAGTGGGATAAACCCGTAGAAAAAATTAGCATACGGCTTTCGCCAGAGATACTTCCTTATGTACAGTCTAAACCCCTGCACGGTTCACAGAAAGTAAAGGATAGTATATTACATCTGGAGGTGAAAATTAACTATGAATTAAAGTCCTTAATCCTCTCTTTCGGCGAGGCTATGACTGTGCTTTCCCCGCCCAAATTAGTAGAGGAAATAAAAAATACTATCCAAAAGATGAAAAATAATTACTAATGCACTTCCGCTGCACAAATGCGTTTTATTTTTGTAGTGTGATATTAAAAGGACAACATTATGGAAACACAAAAAAAACACAGAGAGCACTTAGCTAACTTTCACATTGCGGGACTTACTTATTACGAAGCAACTTCATGCTTTAAGAAACTAAAAATAGGTACCAAGCTGAGAATGGAGCTGGAAGAAGACAATAAATACGACCCTCGTGCCGTAGCCATCTATTATAAAGGCTTCAAATTAGGCTTTGTTCCGCGTACAGAAAACAGATTTTTTTATAAGTTGCTTAAAACGAACAACCACGATATTATCGACTTGCACATACAGCAAATAGACCCTACGGAGCATCCGGAACAACAAATCCGTGTAGTAGCACACTTGACTGAAAAGTAATCCTACTAAACCTCTTAATTATATATTAAGAGGTTTTTGAATATATTTATGGGGTTCACAAATCTATTATTCATATGGATTACACTATTATTATCAAATACGATTTAAGTGAGCTCAAAAAAAATTGGATAAGGAAAAGGCATTTATGTTCAGAAGAAAATAAAAAATCTCTCCGGATTATAAGTATTGAAAGCCCCCAAAAAAGGATGGGTAATCCTTAGATCTAATGCTTAAAATACTTCCGAAATCTCTTCATATAAGGATATTCAGAAGAATAGATTTAAGATTTTCATCCTATTGAAGGGCTATAATAGGTCAAAAAAAACACTATATTTGTACAACTAAAAAAATACAATGATTACAGGTGAACTAAAATCCAAAATAGATAAAATCTGGAACGACTTCTGGACAGGAGGTATATCTAATCCTCTTTCTGTAATAGAGCAATTTACCTATCTCATATTTCTAAAGCAATTAGACAACAAACAGATATTTATTGAGCAAGAAACAGCTCTGATGGGGGAGAGCCTTAGAAAACCTATCTATACGCCCGAGCAGAAAATTTTCCGCTGGAGCTACTTTAAGGAAAAAGACCCCGAAACGATGTTTAATATTTTCACCCGCCCTAATGCCGAATTGGGTAACCTTACCGCTTTTGATTTTATGAAAACCTTAGGCGGTGAGGGTGGAAAATTTTCCGAATATATGAAAGGTGCTACTTTCCTTATTCCTACGCCTAACCTTTTGGATAAAGTAGTACAGCAGATAGATACTCTTCCTTTGGACAATAGAGATACTAAAGGAGATCTCTACGAATATATGCTGAGTAAAATAGCTGAATCTGGGACTAATGGTCAGTTTCGTACACCCAGACATATTATCCGTATGATGGTAGAGCTTATGCAACCTCAGAAAAATGATACCATATGTGATCCTTCTTTGGGGACGGCTGGTTTTTTGGTGGCAGTAAGTGAATACCTACATGAGAAAGAGAGCGATTGGTTCTACGAGGAAGATTTTAGAAAACATTATGATAGCAAAATGTTCGGCGGCATAGAGATAGACCCTTCCATGATGCGTATTGCCTCTATGAACCTTCAGCTACATGGTATAGAGCACCCTATGCTGCTCAACCAGAGTGCTTTGGCAGATAGCAACGAAATTTCCAGCAATTATACCCTTATTTTAGCCAATCCACCATTTAAAGGCGCACTGGATTACGACGAAGTAGAAAGCAGCCTTCTGCAAATCACCAGAACCAAGAAAACAGAATTGCTCTTCCTTTCCCTGATTTTAAGAATGCTAAAAATAGGAGGGCGCGCCGCCGTCATCATTCCAGATGGCGTGCTATTTGGTAGCACCAATGCCCACAAAAACATACGCAAAGAATTAGTAGAAAATCAGCAATTGCAAGGCGTAATTTCTATGCCGAGTGGCGTATTTAAACCCTATGCAGGTGTGAGCACCGCCGTGCTACTTTTCACCAAGACCCATAGTGCCGAAACACAAGATGTTTGGTTCTATGATATGCAAGCCGATGGCTTTAGCCTAGACGATAAGCGCACGCCACTCTTGAGCGAGGAAGAACTTGAACAATGCTTTATCGAGCCTAACCAAGTGGCAAAAATACTAGAAGAAAAATGCGATATTCCCAATATTTTAAGCCAATGGAACCACGGCACCCTTAGCCAAGTGGGGACAGACCGCACGCAGAAATCCTTTAAAGTACCCAAAGCCGATATCGTGGCAAATGATTACGACCTCAGCATCAATCGCTACAAAGAAGTAGTCTACCAAGCCGTATCTTACGAGCCACCCAAAGAAATCATAGCCCAGATACAAGCCCTAAGCCAAGAGCGCCTACAAGCCCTAGAACAATTAGCCCAACTCATTAAAGATATTTAAAAGATGAAGATAGTTGAGTTAGGAGATGTTTTGAAATATGAACAACCAACAAGATATATTGTGAGATCAGAAGATTATGATGATAGTTATGAAATACCAGTATTAACAGCAGGAAAATCATTTTTGTTGGGGAAAACTAATGAAAAAGATAATGTTTATGACAACCATCCTGTAATCATTTTTGATGATTTTACAACAGCATTTCATTATGTGGACTTTCCTTTTAAGGTAAAGTCTTCTGCTATGAAGTTATTAAAAGAAGATTCTGATAGAGCAGATTTAAAATATCTTTATCATAAAATGAAAACGATATCGTTTGATGCAAAACAACATAAGCGTTATTGGATTTCAAAATATTCTAAAATCAAAATCCCATTACCAGATTTAGCCACACAGCAAGCCATTGTAAGGAAATTAGATACAGCTCAAAAGCTTTGTGATTTAAGCCAAACTCTTATAGAAAAATACGAAAAACTAAGCCAATCCCTATTTTTAGAAATGTTTGGCGACCCCGTTACCAACCCTAAAGGCTGGGAGGTTAAAAAGTTGGAGGAATTGGGAACCCTAGAAAGAGGAAGATCAACACATAGACCCAGAAATGCTCCAGAGTTATTGGGCGGAAAATATCCTCTTATACAGACAGGTGATGTCGCTAATTCAAATGGTTATATTAGAAAATATAATTCAACTTATTCAGAATTAGGGCTTTTGCAAAGTAGAATATGGAAAACAGGAACTCTTTGTATTACTATTGCTGCAAATATAGCAAAAACAGGTATTTTAATGTTTGATGCCTGTTTTCCAGATAGTATAGTTGGTTTTACACCAAATAATGAGATGACAACAAATTTATATGTACAATATTGGATGTCTTTTTTACAGAAAATTATTGAAGAGTCAGCACCAGAGTCAGCACAAAAAAATATAAATTTGGCTATACTGAGAGATTTAGATATTCCCGTTCCCCCAATCGAGTTACAAAATCAGTTTGCAGAAAATATCGCCGAGATAGAGAAACAAAAAGCCCTTGCAGAGCAAGAGCTTGCCAAAAGTGAGCGCTTGTTTGCCGCCTTGTTACAAGAAAGTTTTAGTTAAAAAAATACGCTAAATTAAGCCATGGGAGAATACACCGTTTATATATGTAGGGATTTAGACGAGCTTAAAAAAAGGCTTTTGCAAAAGGCCAGTGATTTTTCGCCAAGCGAAAAAGAACGCTCTAATTTTTACTATATATTAGAGGTCATAGAGCAGTCTCCCCGCTGGAAGTATAGAAACAAAAATGAATTTTATAAGAATCTATCGTGGGTGGTGCAGGAATTTCCTGTTAAAAACAGCGGCAAGGTGTTCTATGGCGATTATTTATCGGTATGCAGTGATTTTCAAGAATATATCAAAGACGAGTTTGGTTTTTTATCGCCAAACGATAAATTTATGAGCAATTTTTTGTGGGGTGGTTTTTTGGGGTTTTTGTTGGGGCTGTTTATTAACATCTATTTAGCAATTGCTTTTTCGGTATTTTTGGCTTTTCTTTTAGGCGCTCGTGCAGAGACCAAAGCACGCAAGGCAGGAAAAGTATTAGGCATACAAGAAACTAAGCCCAAATTTGGGCGTAAAAATTAAAAAGTGTGATTTTTTTTTGATTTGCTTGTAAAACAAATTTAAAATATTTAGTATTTTTGTTAAACAGATAAATTACTAAAACAAGCCATGAGAACCAATTTTGCTTTTTTACAAAAAGAATTTCCCCAGTGGTATGATGAGGTGCGCCAAGCAGAGCAATTCACTTATACGGCACCCAAGTATGCAGCACTTTCATGTCGCATTGTTTTAGAAAAAGCACTTTATTGGCTTTATCAGCAAGATGAGGATTTAACCTTGCCATATGATACCAAACTTTCTAGTTTACTCTTTAACGATGATTTCAAAAATATCGTGCCACCAAGTATGTTTCGCGAGCTGGACATCGTGCGCCGTTTCGGAAACTATGCCGCACATGGCAAGAGAGTGAGGGCATTGGAAGCCTTGCAGAGTTTAAAAAATATATTCAGATTTTTAGCCTTTGTAAGTAAACTATATAGTCAAGATAATCCAGAAGTTCCTGCGTTTGATGAGAGGGTAATCCCTTATGGTGATGAGCAAGATAAGACAAAGAAAGAGCTACAAGCCCTTGCCGAAGCCAATGAAAGGCAACAGCAGGAAAACGCCGCATTGCTTGCAAAGCAAAAAGCACTCGAGGCTGAAAATGCGAAATTAAAACAAGCGCATCAAGCTATATTGGACGAAGTAGCGGCACGCAAAAATGAGCGAAAAGCACAGTTTTCTGATGTGGAAAGCATCGTGAAACCGATAGTTTCTGAAAAAGAAACAAGAGAAACGCTCATCAATCTCATGTTGCGCGAGGCTGGCTGGCAGCGTTTTGAGCAAGGTGTAGACATAGAATATAGAGTAGGGGGAATGCCCCTTTCTACCAATCCCTCTGGAGTGGGCTATGTAGATTATGTGCTATGGGGTAAAAATGGGAAGCCACTCGCCATAGTAGAGGCTAAAAAAACATTGTATGATGCAAGCAAAGGCAAGCACCAAGCAGTACTCTATGCCAATGCCTTGGAACAACAATTTGGCCAGCGACCAATCATATTTTACACCAATGGGTTTAGTACCTATTTGTGGGAAGACACATTCTACCCACCGCGCCAAGTTTTTGGATTCTATACCCAAGAAGAGCTAGAAAGCCTCCTGCATAAGAGAAGTGAACGCCAAGATTTGCGCCAATTTGAAGCCGACAGAGCTATTGCGGGGCGACCTTACCAGTTAGAAGCAGTGCAGCGTGTGGCAGAAAATTTAGTAACTACGCTTAACGGAGAATTAAAAGGCAAACATAGAAAAGCCCTACTTGTGATGGCAACGGGAAGTGGAAAAACACGAACTGCGGCTTCGCTCGTAGATATGCTTACCAAATGCAATTGGGCTAAAAGGGTTTTGTTTTTAGCAGATAGAAATGCCTTGGTAACGCAAGCTAAAAATGCATTTAAAGATTATTTACCGCAGCTTTCAGCAATAGATTTAACCAAAGAAAAATCAGACCAAAGTGCTAGAATCGTATTTTCTACCTACCCTACAATACTCAATCGGATAGACCAATTAAATGAAACAGGTGAGAGACCTTTTGGCATTGGCCATTTTGATTTAATCATCATAGACGAGGCACACCGCTCCGTCTATCAGAAATACCAAGCCATATTTGATTATTTTGATACTTTACTCATCGGGCTTACGGCAACACCGAAAAAAGAAATAGACCGAAATACTTATCAACTTTTTGAAATAGAAGATGATAACCCTACCTTTGCCTACGAGCTGGATACAGCAGTAAAGGAGGGATATTTAGTGCCACCTAAGGCTTTTTCGGTTCCTGTAAAATATCCAAGGCAGGGTATTAGATACAAGGAATTAAAAGAAAAAGATAAAGAAGAAATAGAAATGCTTTTTGGCATAGATGGGCAGGAAAATGATGATTTTGAAGTTAATAAAACTCAAATCAATAAAACTTTATTCAATGCAGATACGATAGACAAAGTACTTCATTATCTAATGAACAACGGACTGAAAGTAGATTCCGGAGACAAACTGGGAAAGACCATTATTTTTGCTAAAAACCACCGCCACGCTGTATTTATCGAAGAGCGATTTAATAAAATCTATCCTGAATATAGTGGAGAATTCTTGCAAGTAATTGATAATTATAACGACAAAGCACAAGATTTACTGGAAGCATTTTGCTACGACAAAGGAGAAGAAAAAAATCCTCAAATTGCCGTTTCTGTGGATATGATGGACACAGGAGTAGATGCACCGCGGGTGCTGAATTTGGTGTTTTTCAAGGAAGTAAAATCTTATACCAAATACTGGCAGATGATTGGGCGAGGAACGCGTAAATGTCCAAACTTATTTGGCGAAAATCAGGATAAAGAGTTCTTTCTTATTTTTGATATCTGTGGTAATTTTGAATACTTTGACGAATATCCGGAGGGCTATCAAGCAGACGGCGTTAAGTCCTTGCAAACACAAATGTTTGAAACACAGCTGGAAATCGTTTATCAGATTCAGCAACAAGAAAATATTTCTAACGATCTTCGAGCGTTGATGGAATTTTATATCAATGACTTACATTCCAAAGTAAACCTTCTGAACGAAAATAAAATAGAGGTAAGGAAGCATTGGCAATATGTGCGAAAATATAAAGAGCGTTCTGCGTGGGTGTCTTTGGACAGAAATGCAGTAATGGAAATCCGGCAGCATCTTTCTGCTATGGTAGTAAATACGGAAGACAAAGACGAAATGGCTAAAAAATTTGATTTTATCATCTATCAGTTAAGTTTAGCCATTCTCAAGTCAGAACCTAAGCAAAAAACTCTTATGAGTAAAGTATTAGAGATAAGAAATAGATTGGGAAAAAAGTTAAATATTCCTTCGGTACGGGAGAAAGAGGACTTTATAAAGACGATGGGAACGCCTGATTTTTTCCATAATATCGATTTAGTTCGCTTGGAAAAAGTAAGGATAGAATTACGAGACTTGATTAAATTCATCAAAGATGAGGGAAATATTCCTATAGTTTATACCAATATAGAAGACGATTTGGATAAAGATGCAGTGAATACAGTGGATTTGTTACAAAATTATACTTCTCTTCAGAACTACAAAGACCGAGTAGAGCACTTTATACGCAGGAATAGAAACCATTTAGTGATTGATAAACTTTACAGAAATATCCCTATTACACCGGTAGAACTGGAGCGTTTAGAGATATTTTTTATTCACGAAAATTTTGAGCCATCTGAAATAAAGAAGAAATCCAATACAAAATCATTAGGAGAGTTTGTGCGAAGTGTTTTGGGAATGGACGAAAAAGCTGCACAAGAGCATTTTGCCCAATTTATAAGCGAAGAGAATCTTAGCTCTAATCAAATAAGATTCATAGATCAAATTATAAAATATCTTACCAAAAATGGAGTTTTAGACAAAACAATGCTTACCCGTCCACCATTTACCGAACGGTCGGATAACGGTATATTAGGTGTGTTCAGTGATATAGAAAAAGCTTACAAGGTAATACAGCTTGTAGAAGAACTCTCCAAAAATGCAGGTGTGGCGTAAAGATTTTGAAAAACGCTATGTAAACTAATACTCTGAATATAATATGTTAGAATGATAGAAAAAGAAAAAGAAAAAGAATATAATTCTTTTTTTAAACAGAAAATAATTATTGAATTCGAGAGGTAATAAAGCCAATAGAATTATTCAAAATTATCATACCTTGATCCTGTTTATTTTTCTATGCTAATCAATTTTTTGCTGAGATAAAGAAATCTATAAACTAAAAGAGATGCAGAAAAAGTAAGCCCTAAGCCAAAAGCTATCCACATCCCTGTGGCACCCATATTCTGGTGAACACACAAGAAATAGCCTAATGGAATGGTAAGAACCCAGTAAGCTACAAAAGTAATGATACTCGGTATTTTTACATCTTGTATCCCTCTCAGTAATCCCAGTGCGGTTACCTGTATTCCGTCGGACAATTGGAACAGTGCTGCGATGATTAACAATTTTGAAGCTAAATGAATAACATCTACATCACTTTTCTTGGTAAAGAATGTAGGCAGTGTATCTCTGAATACCACGAAGATAATGCCACACATCAGCATAAAGAGAAATGCCATTTTGAGGTTGTTAATACCTACGGCTCTCAGCTCTTTGTATTTACTTTCGCCTAAACGATTGCCAATCATTACCGTAGAAGCTACGCTAAATCCCATACAAAGGTTGAAGGTAAATGATGCCATAATCTGTGCAATCTGGTTTCCTGCAATGTCTTTCGTACTTACTAATCCGCAAATGAAAGCCGCACCGGCAAATGCTGTTACTTCAAAAAACAATTGCATCGCCGTAGGGAACCCCAGCTTGAGCATTTTTTTGAACATAGATTTTCTAAAAAAATGGAATCTTAGGCTGAAATTTTTAATGTATCGTCTGGTTCCTTTGTTTTGCCTAAGAATAAAATACAGGAATATCATCATAAAGATACGGGCAATTAGAGATGCATAGGCAGAGCCATCTACCCCCATAGGATGAATGCCGAAGAGTCCTTTGATGAAAATATAATTGAGAACGACATTGATGACATTTGCGATAATTGTTGCTTTGGTTACCCCAATGGTGAAGGACAACCCTTCTGAAAATTCTCTCAACGCCTGAAATGCCATAAAAGGCAATATGCTAATAGTAGTAATACAAAGATAGCTGATGGTATCCGGAATTATTTTTTCGGGCTGTCCCACATGATAGAGTAGTGGCATACCAACAAATATCCCTATGGTTAGGATAAGCCCAACCGCCATATTTAGTACAAAACCATGCCTGAATATTAAATCAATTTTGTCGTGATCATTTTGACTTTGAGCTTCAGATACTAATGGCGGTATAGCCAGCGAAAATCCTAGTGCTAAAACAAAAAACGAAAAAAATACACTATTTGCCAAAGATACCGATGCTAAAGCATCTGCCCCTAAAAGATTTCCTACAATAACATTGTCAAAGAGATTGACAGAAACTTGCCCTACCTGTGTAAGCATAACGGGGATTGCCAGTTGGAACAGTCTTTTAGTAAAAGGTTTATTGATAAATCTCATATATTGCTAAATTGGATTTTTGTATAGTTCAAAATCAAGCCGCGAATTTAGTGATTTTATTTGAAGTTTATTCTATGACTCTAATTATAAATACACATATAGGTAAGAAATAAAAATCTATTTTTGTCGGTTTTGCATTTTTTTTGTTAAATTCTTGATTACGAATATTTTCACTAAAAAAAACAGGGCGGATAATTCTTAATAAAGAAGTAGAATCTGTATTGTTATCCTCTTTGCCATAAAATAATTTTTAATAAAAATATTCCATAGAGATAAAGATTATATTGTGATTTGATAATAAGTTTGAATTGTATTTTTTAACATTCAAAGGATTCACGGCTTTATATTTTATCATCTCTTAATAAAGTTATTATATTTTCTTACTCTAACTTCATATCGCTCATTTGCTTGTTTTTTACTTTTTTGATAAAGCTATCATACAACTGAGAATATGTTCTATTATAGAATAAAGCTTTTGCTAATTCAATAAATTTATTTTAGCTTAATGATATTTTTATTAACTTTAAATCTTTTATTTCTTTATTGAATTTTGGATTTTTACCAATTCTATTTTGGCATTCCTATATCTTCTACAGTAATACTAATACTGAGAGTTCAATCAATTTAAAAGATTTTGCAGAGGTATAGATATCTCTTCGGTGTATTAGCTGTATAGGTTCTTCCCAAAAGTTCCGTAGTTGCTGTGTAACAAAGAGATAAACTGATGTTTTTTTTGTCATTTCTAACATTACATTGATGGGGTATAATTATAGAATATTTAAAGCAATCCGCTACCACATTTAGATATTGTTGGATAGATTTTTTTATTCAAATCTACTGTTATATACTCTCTGATGATCTCCTCGTTTTGTAGAAAGCTCATATCATAAGGCCTTACATGCTCTATACTCATAATGGATGCGTTTCAATTTGGGTTTATGGCTGGAGAAAATACTCTATTGGTGGTTAAGTCTGGATGAAAATTTGCAATGCCGATTTACCCTCATCTGGGAAACTGGCTTTTTTACTGTATTTCCTACTGGCTCTTCATTAGCATAAAAAGTTACTGTATTGATTAGTCTGTATCCTATTTCAATGACTTTTGTTACGGCTTTTTGCGCGCTGATAAGTCGGGTATTGGAAAGACGCCCCCCAAATAGGCATCTCTACACCATTGTTTAATTTTATATCTTATTTTTTTGATGATACAAAATTAAGGTAAAAGAAAAGAATATCCTGTATAAAAATTTGGTCGTGCCTCCCAAAGTATGATACTCAAATCCATCCAAAATTGATGTAGAAAAAGACGATTTCAAAGGCTTTGATATGGTTTTCTAACTTTTTGAAAAACAGAATGTTTCCCGAACCGCTCGACGTATTCGATGCCTTAAAAGAGTATTGTTTCCCTCAATATTGGTGGTGTTTTTTTTTTTACCAATTTTATACCTACTTCCTTGAAAAACAGAAATAAAAGCCTCTCAATTGTCCGTACAAATCTCATCAAAACTCACGCCCAATTTCTTCAATTTTTCACGAAGTTTTTGAGCTGTTTTTATGTCTCGTT
>NZ_FNAS01000026.1 GCF_900101995.1 Riemerella columbipharyngis
AAACTCTTTGTTCAAAAACTTTACTTATAATTATATCAGCCATCAATCTACTATGTCTTCCATTTCCATTAGGAAAGCAATGGATGCTCACTAATCGATGTTTAAATATAATAGCCAATTCATCTTCAGGAAAATTTTTATTTTCTATCCAAAACAAAGCATCATCTAATAACATTTTTAATTCCGTAGAAATTTTCCAATAATCTATTCCTATATTTTTATTGCTCTGTCTAAAGTTTCCTGCCCATTTCCAAACAGACCCATACATTTTTTTATGTAAGTCTCTAATGAATTTTTCCGTAAAAATGGTTTCTTTTTTTAATTTTTTGGTTAAAACCCACAATATAGCCTCCTCTATATTTTTTTGCTCAAACTCATCAAGTTCCTCTCTCGTTGTTACTGTAGGGATTAGTAAGCCCTCTTTTTCTTCTTCATCTAATGGTGTTTGTCCATCTATGTATTGAAAATCTAATCCCATAATATTTTTGGTTGATCTTTAATTAACTCCTCTGTTCTTTCTTCTATAGCCTTTAAAATTCTATCTCTTGTATTTTCTTGTTCTTCCAGTTTCATTGTATTAGCTGAACGCATCACAATTTCAATCGCTAATTCTCTTGCTTTTCTTTCAATATACGCATTCAGATTTCCATCTTTGGGTACAAAACCATAAACCAATTCCATATCCATTGCTTTACCTATTTCCCTTAGCGCATTAAGAGAAATCGTTCCTTCTTGCTCTCTTCTCTCAATATCCAAGACCGATTGTTTGGATATGGAACGCTTGTTTCCTAATTGTTGTAATGAAATACCTAATGCTTTTCTAATCGCTTTTACCCACCCAACAGGAGGTACATTAACACCTTTTAAGACAGAAAATTTTTCTATCTTATCATTCATTTGTTGTAATTGTAATGATTTAAAACCTTTCATCAATTTATATTATAGCTTTAAATCTACAAAAGTAATGATATATTTTGACTTTTAAAAACAAAAGGTCACACTATAATATAACTACCATTCAGATTGACAACATAATAAAAATCTCTTCATACATAATAAATAACTGATTATCAAATCTATTATGCATAACAAGGAACCGCCGTTTTAAGTTTCTTTTTATTTTTTTTGTTTTTTCGTTTTTCTTCCACTCTGCATATTTTTTCATCCGAAAGAAAATCTGAAAAAAGTTATCCACTAATTGACAAAAAACAAAACGTTATTTTATAATTTATTATTTTATTATTTTATTATTTTAAGGGGTACTTAAAATATTGATAATTAGTTATTTACACGGTTGAAAAACGAGTTTTTATAATGAAAAAACGAGTTTTTATAATGAAAAAACGAGTTTTTATAATGTTATTACGAGTTTTTATAATGAAAAAACGAGTTTTTATAATGTTATTACGATATATAAAAACGAATATCGTGCATCTATCTCGTTTTTCGTATATTTGCAAAAAATAAAATAATATTTATGGAACTAATAGATATCAATACAGAGGATAAAACTATTATGCAACATAACTCTATTACCTCTGGACGCTATGATTTTTCAGCGTGTATGTTAGATGTTTTGTTTATGGTATTAGCTTCATTGGAAAAAGATAAATTAGTGTATACAATCCATACTGGAGATATTGAAGCTATTACTGGTAGAAATTGGAACATAGAGCAATTAACAAAGTCTACCGAAGCAATGCTTACAAAAATGTTTGAAATAGAAGATAGCAAAAGCTATATTCAATTTGTTTTGTTTCAATATTTCAAATACTTAAAAGGACAACGATCAATTGAAGTAAAGTTATCGGAGATAGCGCTCCCTTATTTTTTTGAATTAAAGAATAACTTTACTGCAATGCAATTGAAATCTGTTTTAGGTTGCTCTTCAAAATATGCAAAAAGGTTGTATGGTATCGCTTGTCAATGGCGTTCTGTTGGAAGTAAAAGATTTGAAATAACAGAGTTAAAGAAAATGCTTGGCCTAATAGATAAAAAAGGGAATGAGCAATATGAAAGAATATCCGATTTTAAAAAATTTGTATTAGACATAGCCAAAGACCAAATCAATGAAAATACGGATATAGATTTTGATTATGATCTAAAAAAGCGTGGGCGTTCCTATCATTGGGTTACCCTTCATTTTCAGAATAGACAATTCAAACAATTAGAATTTGATTTTAATAACCCAATCAATATAGACCTATCCATTGAAAAACAAAAATTTAAATCTAACATAATGGCTTATGGACTTACAGAAAGTCAAGCCTCTATCATTATTGAGAACACTACTCTGACCCAATGGGATGAGATTATAAAAAACCTTAACAATAGTGTAAGACAAGGAAAAATAAAAATAGATAATAGTGTTGCCTATCTCATAGGCGTATTACAGAACATGGGTAAACTACCAAGAAAATCAGAGAAATAAAAGATATTTGTCTCTCTAAATAAATTTAATTATTTTTGCTATAAAAATATAAATATAGTATTATAGCAATGCCAAAATTTATTCTATCAACACACCAAAAAGGAGGTGTTGGAAAATCTACTCTAACATTTAATCTTGCCTGTTCTCTTACTTCACAAGCAAAAGTTGCTGTTTGTGATTTAGATCCACAAGGAACATTAGCAAGTCTGAAAAACTTATCTGAAATTCCTATTTACAGCAATAAGGATTTAGAAACGCTCAAATATTCTGATTACGATTTTATATTTATAGACACACCGCCTTATCTCACAAATGAGCTTCCAGGTCTGCTTAAATTTATGGACGCTATAATTATTCCAACGAAAGTAGGATTGGCTGATTTTATGGCGATCTCCAAGACAATTGAAATTATAGAAAACTCCGGAAAAAGTAATAAGGCTCTTATCGTCCTCAATATGGTAAAACCAAATACAAAATTAACTGATGAAATGAAAGGAAGCCTTCAAGATGTTCTTGTCAAAATAGCGGATACTTATATTTCCGATTTAGTGGCTTTTACTCGCTCTCTGGCTATAAATGGTACGGATGATACAAAGGCTCAAACTCAAATAAACAACCTATTGATGGAGGTTTTGACTATTTTAAGCAATCAATAAGTAAACTATAAAAATATATTACTATATAAATATAAAACTATAATTATAGCAATGAAAAAAAAGACAACAGAAAATATGTTTGAGTTAATTAATAAAGCTAAAAACAGTACTCAAACACCTATGCAAAATGAAAAAAATGGGGTAGTAAAACCCGTGACCAAGGGAACATTCATCTACATTGAAGAGCATAAACTAATTGAACTAAAAAAAATGGCTGCAGAAAGAAAAACGACACTCAAGGAATTGATAAACGCTGCTATTGATGAGATGTATTTTAAATAAGATTATAAAAACCATTCCTATCTAATACATAGATAGGAATGGTTTTTATAATACTACAGTATATTCTTCTTAATTCTTTGCATAAAATCATTTTTATAATTCGCTCCTATAGAAATCTTTGCTCCATTTTTCAAGACAACAAAACCATTTTCTACCATTAAAATATTTGGTAACGATACTATATAAGACTTATGTATCCGCATAAACATTTCTTTTGGAAGAATTCGCTCCATATCTTTCATAGTGTAGTAAATCATTACTTTTTCCTTACCTCTATTTATAGAAATGTAATTACCCATCGCCTCCACATAATCAATATCTTGAAAATGAATTTTTATAAATTTACCTTTTTGCTCTGTCTTTGTGTATATATAATCTTGTTCTTTGATTGAATTAGTATTAACTTGTTCTAAATTTGCTACTACCTTTTTTATAGCTTTTGTAAATCTCTCAAAAGAAATAGGTTTCAATAAGTAATCTACAGCATCATTATTAAACCCCTCCACAGCATATTCCGAAAAAGCCGTACATAAAATCACTTTTATTTTATCATCTAAGATATTCATCACTTCCAAGCCTGTCATTTCATTTATTTGAATATCTAAAAATACCAAATCTGGTTTTTCTTTTTTTATAGCTTTTAAACCATCTATTGGGTTCAAATAAGCTCCTATCAATTCTAATTCTGGAACTTTGCCAATATGATGCTTCATAATATCTATTGCAGGTTGCTCATCATCTATAACAATACATTTTACCATAACTATTTATATATTTTTAGATTAAATGTATAAAAATCTTCGGTATTATTTATATCTATTTTATATTTATTTTCAAATGCAAAATTCAATCTTTTTTCTAAATTGGATAAACCAATATTATGAGACACTACATTGGATATTTTTTTTCTTTTTTTATTTTTACAAATAAATAAAAGTGTATTTTCTTCAAAGATAATATCAATCAACATTGGGTTTTCAATATCTGATATAACTCCATATTTAAAAGCATTTTCTACGATTGTTATAAATGATAAAGGGGGTACATAATGATGCTTATCTTCTCCTTTTACGCTCTTGTTAATGTAAATTTGATTAGAATATCTTAGTTTATAAATAGAGAGAAAAATATCCAAATGTTCTATTTCTTTATGCACAGGTATACTCATATTTTCCATCTCTATATTATCCAAAGAATACCTCATTAAATCACTCACCTTCATAATATTATTTGCTAAGTCATCCGATATAGGAAGCGCTTGTGAATATAATACATTTAATGTATTATACAGAAAATGAGGGTTGATCTGTGCTCTTAAAAAAGCATATTGATACTGCAAATTCTCTTTTTGAATTTCAAGTTGCTGTAATTCTAAATTGTGTTTTTCTTTCTCTAATTCTAACACTTTTCTTTCTTTTCTTAAAAGTTCTTCTACAATAAAAAATAATAATGCATAAATAAAAAACTGAATAAAATATCTAATTACTTCCTGAATAAATAATTGTAAAGAAAAGCCTTCTACTAATAAATATAGTCCAAAATAAGGAAATATATAGTGTATCAATCCGTATGCTATCATTATAAAAAATAAAAATAATAGCAATATATAGGAAATACCTACTATCTTATTGTCTTTGAATCTTCTAAACAGATATAAAAAGGTATAGAACACCCCTATAAAAGGAAGCAATGGTAAAACTACTGAAAATATATTGATATCATTTAATGTGAGTAAATTGAGAGAATACAAATAAATTACATATACTATCCAACCAATAATATGTAAAATAACTTTATTATCTTTATATTTATATACTATTTTCAATAGCTATACCCTTTTGATAGGATACAAAATTAACCAATTTAGAGCTAATTATAGTTATATTTTGTTCACTATCCTCAATCGGATATTCATAATAAATTGTTTTCATTTCTTATGCCACTAAAATATTATTATAATATAACTCTTCTATCATAGAGTTATCTATATTACTAACTTTATGTAAATCATATTTTAAAGCCCTTTGTAAAGATTTATATAAGTTTTCATCTATACTATATGATATAAATTTATATCTATCAAATAAGAAATTTTCATCCAATATTTTAAATATCCCAAATCGCTTACTATTAAAGTACAATTGTGAATTATTAAAATCTATGACTTCTTTTTTTTCATACTCCTGTGTATTTGTCTCTATAACCATTTGCTTATATAAATACATCCAAGCTTCCCATTGCTCTGGGTATTGATTTACAAAATATGAAAACTGATTATATACATTTTCTAGTGTATCTTGCACAAAATCTTCTCTATCCTTACTTTTATCATCTTGAATAGGGTCAAAAAAGTGCAATCTCACATCATTTTTTGATTTTCTGTAAGACAAACCTGTAATTAAAGGAACATTCGCTATACTTGCTAACTGAATAATCCCTTTCTTTACATATAATTTTTGCTCTAAAAAATTTATGATAGCGCATTCAGAGGAAATATTATTAAGATTTCCCCTAAAACCATCCAGATAAACAAAAACACTTCTTCCTGATCTTAGTTCTCTTAAAATTTGAAAAGCCACATTAGGTGCTTCAAATTCAATAAACTTAGCATCTCCCTTTATAAACATATTTTTTTCAAAACATTCTTTATCACTTTCAATAATTGATCTTGGAGCAATTGCTGTATAAGAAATATTATTTTCTACTAGATATTTATTTAGAACTCTATATGATCCAAAGTGAAATGTTGAAATTACACACGGGTTATTCTTTAATAATTCCAGCGTTTCTCGAGATAGATTTTCAATCGTTATATAATCCAATACATCTTCACTTGTCTGCTCAAATTTAGTTAAAGTATTATGAAGCTGTATTCCATTAAAAACATCATAATGCTTTTCATATTTCAATTTTGGCAACATTTTGAATAAGCTACCACTCATTAGATTATATTGACTACTCTCAAGTACTTTATCATAGTAGTCAATCTCTTTTATTTTTTTTTCTACTTGTGAATATATCTCATCTATCCTATTAAAATAATCTGCTTTCATATGCTATGAATTTTTAATATTTTTAACCAAATTAAACACTCCTATACAAACGAATATCAATGATGATAATAATTTAACTGATGATATAGAGAACCAATCTCTACTATCGATAATATTCTGAATATGATCTACACTATTGTATAGGTACATAAATAAATAAATTGTAACAAATATCCAGAATACGAAATTTAAAAGAGAATAGAGCATCAATGATTTTTGATATACAAACTCCTTAACTACTCTACGAGGTGAAAAAAAGAACATTCTAGTTAATTCCGCTGCTTTCTTTTTCAAATTGGATATTTGAAATAAATCACTATATATCCAATATCCATCATATCTAAAAAAAGGATTTAGCGATGTGATAATACTTATTGTATTTGAAATAATCATTATTAGTAATAAAGCGTTATTCTTCAATAGATAATACATCACCATTAGAATTACATTTATAATCAGCTGAATATATACTCCCCCTAAATTAACTATAATTCTTTCTGTTTTTTTCAATTTCCAAATATTAGTTGTATCTGTATATAACACTGGAAATATAAAATACATTCCAAAACCTATTTCTTTTGGCTGCTCTCCGAAAGAGAATGTTGCTATTGCGTGTCCTATCTCGTGTAAAAATATTACCACAAAGAAAAACATATATAAAACTATTATATTTTCAATACTAAAATTCTCATACATAATTTCATATCCTTTAGTAAATACAATACTATTGATATAAAAAAATAGAAAAGTTATAATCGAAAATAATAGACCACACAATGTAAATAAGTTCTTATTAAATATGAATGAGAAAATACTATATACTTTATTTGCAGTTTCTCCCCTCATTATTTTTATTCTATTTTTTATATAGTTTCCTCTTTTTTCCTCTTTTGTATTAATAAGATTCTGAACATTCTTAATAGAGTCCTCTATCAATTTACTATCTGTAAGAGAATTATCTTTGTACTTGTCATTAACTCTCCTACTAACCCCCTCATAGTCACTACATAAATTATATTCTGTTAATATATCAAACAATATATCATTAATAGAGAATAACTTATCTCCACTTTCTAGGATATACCTAGGGGGCGTTTCTTTGGTTTTTATTAACTTATAATTCATTATATTTTTTTTAAAAAAAGGCAGGATTATTTTCTGCCTTTTGTGGAGATTGGTTACAGGTCTATTTCAATAATAATTCTGCAACTTGCACCTGCCATTTCTGCAGTTTCTAATCTAGTCTCCAACTGTTCAATGTTAATTACATTGGTCTTCATAAGAAAAAAAATTTAAAGGGGTAAACATTATTTAATTATTCTACTAGTATTATTTTACACGATCTTAATGGCACTTCTGCCGTCTCTAATCTTTCTTCTAATTCTTCTACAACTATTTTATTCATAATTTATAGGGTTAATTTATCACATTTCGGTTAATTTGTATCCTTTACTTTTTAAAACATCAAGAATATTTTGTTTCCCATTTACTGCATATTCTACTCCTATTGTAAATAATGTGGGTTTTTCCGCTGTCTGTTTTTCAATTTTAGGCACAATAATTTTCAAATAATCTTTCAAAAACTTATCGGTATTCTTCTCATTAAAATATGGATTTTTAGTATAAATATTTTCTAACTCTACCATATTTCCATTATTATAAGCTTTATTCTTTTGCTTTACAGCTTCTTTTATCTCATTCGATTTATTAAGTTTATAAGATATATTCTTGTTCCAATAGTTCTTATCTTGAACATCCATAAGAGTTACATACTCTGAAATTGATAACAACTCTGAATAAGACAATTCTTTTTTCTCTGCATATTTCTCCAATGCTACATTAATATTTTCTCCTTTTACCGTACCACAAGGGTTATCCAATGAGCCCAAAACCGCATTTACATAGAAAGGCTTAAACATATTTACCATCTGTTCATTCACTCCCATAGCTTCTTGTACATATCCTACTAATTTTTGGTAATCAGATACTGAAAGAATATTCTTAGCCTTTTGCTCTTTCTCGGTTACTTGTATAAAATTTTGAAGTGTAGCCTTATTCTTATTTGAGTTTAAATTAGCTTCCACTGATATTGCACTCACATTAGGTATAACATCTTTTTCTAATCTCTTCAAGTATTGATTATCTCCACAAGTCACTGAGTTCAAATAAATATATGAAGGTTTTTGATTCTCTTTTTCTATTTTATATACCATTGATGATTGTGAAAAAGAAATACCCGATAATAGTACTGCAACTAATGATAATGCTTTCATAATGTATTTTATTTATTGTTCTACTTTCAATCTATTTTCTAACTCTTCTATTGTATCTGTTTTTCTCTTCTTTGACTTAGAACCTCCTTCGCCAAATTTATATGTAAAGGCTAATGAAATAAATCTACTTTCTTGTTTTCTATTTTGATTTAAATCAACTCCATTATAATCTACAATTCTATCTGTTTTAATCGTATTAAATATATCAGAGATTGATAGTTTTATATTAGCTCTATTAGCCAATATTCTTTTGGCTACTCCAATATTTGAAGATAAATATCCTTTCTGTTTAAAGATTCCAAATGCTATATCACTCTGGTAAATCAAGTTAAAATCCGCAGACCAACCTTTATTGAAAGAAAATTGATTTATACTTTGTACTTGGTACGCCCAAGTATCATTAGCATTATTGGATTGGTAACTGTCTGTTGATGTATTAAATTTATAGCCTCCTACTCCTCCAACTAAATTACTTGTCCAAACATTAAAAAACTTCTTCATCCAACTTACATATACATAGTAGAAATCAGAGCTCTTAAAATTGGTGTAAGTATTTATCGTTGTATCACCATCTCTTACATATAACGGTCCCAAAGCATCAACTGAATGCGTTTCGCTTATACCCATTGTTAAATTCTGGTTATATGTATAGGTAAAGTTTATAGAATGATCTATCTGTGGGCGTATGTTAGGATTACCCTGATAGTAAGAATAATCACTTTGATATCTTACAAATGGATTAACCACTTCAAACCCAAATCTCTGAATGCTCTTTCTATAACTTAAATTAAATACATTCTGTATATTTTTAAGATATTGGATACTAACACTTGGAAATAAGTTAAAATAACTCCTGTCATTAGTTTCCCCGCCAATCAATATTCCTTGACTATGGGTATATTCTCCTCTAAATCCTAAATTCACTTGCCAATGGTCTCCAAAATACTTGTCCCAGGATACATATCCAGCTACTACATTTTCTTTGTATATAAACTGATTACTTTTCCCTGTATTGGTTTGCCAATGATTGGCAATATTATCTTGCCAAAGTATATCATTATCTGTCTTGGTAAATAAGCCTTTTACTCCAAAATCAAACTTTCCTAATTCTGATGGATATTCTATGTCTGCTGAAACGGAATACACTCTATTTAAAGAATTTGATGTATTTCTCAATAAACTTACCGTTCCTGAACTCGTATTTTCAAAATGATACTTCTGGTCTTTTGTATATTCAAAATAATCTGCATTAATATTTAATTTTCTATTCAACGAATCTAATACGGATTTATAGTATACATTCATTGCAGGATTCTGAATATCTATTTTTCCATTATTTTTTACTTCTGATAGATTTAAGTTTCCTTTATCATTTAGTGTTATTTTATTCAAAGAACTTATTTTATTATCTTTATTCATTCCTCTGAAAAACACTCCAACCGAATTTCTTTCATTGAAATCATAGTCTACCGAAATATTATACTGATGACTATTATTTTCTATATCATTTTTTTCATCTTGGTACAATTTTAAATCAGAAGATAAACTCTGATTTATCTCTGTATTCCGATACTTATCAGAATTTTCATAACTATAGCTTGTGGATATATTTAATCCCTTGTTTTTATAATTTAAACTTAGCGATGGAAAATGATTAACATTCTTCCCAAAAGAAACTCTATTTGCAATAGATCCATTTAGTCCGTTTTTTCTATTTTTTACCAACTTGATGTTAATTACAACACCCCCTACAGCATCATATTTAGAAGATGGGTTCTGTAATATTTCTATTTTATCTATAGTATTTCCTTGCATTGAAGAAAGGTAATTCTTCAATTCTTCTCCTCTAAGATTAGATAATCTACCATTGATCAATACTGTAACGGATTTTGAACGAAAACTAAGTGTTTCTCCTTGTTCAACAATTCCAGGTGATTGTAAAAGAATATCATACGCATTACTTGTTGATGCAATAACATTTTGATTTACATTAATACTGATCTTATCTCCTTTTTGAACAATATATTCCTTATTGCCTTTCAAAACAACTTCTCCAATCGTTTTTTCTTTTTCTTGTGCATACACTACACTTCCGAAAGAAATAAGTAAAAGCGCTATTGTTATTTTGGTTTGCTTCATATCGTTCATTTTGATACTGCAAACTTCTTATAAATTTCGTCGTTTTGAAAAAATATTATTTAAAAACGCTTTTTCTATATTTATAAATTAGTTTTAGAAAGATATTATCTTTTTTTTAATATCATTATCTTTTATTTTTATTTGTCCAGTTTCTAAACTCTTTATCTTTTTGAGGATTATGATTAAGCCATCTTATCACATCTCTACAAAAGTCATAATTCTCCTTTTTATTAAAATCATTCCTTCCTCATTTAGTTCCTTTACATATTCCGTTCTAATTTGTTGTACAGAGTTAGAGTGACTTTTAAAGGAAAAATACATAAATAATCCACTAATAATCATCATTACAACGCCTGCAACAAACATATACACACTATACTTGGGTATATTTAATCTTTTATTTAAATTATCTATTGAATCTCTATCAAGAGAATTCAATCTTGTTTCAAGAACTATTTCAGAAGGAATTTCAGAAATGACTTCCTTTACCTTTCTTTCTGTTTCCCCTATAAATTATCCCTTAAATTCATTTAACCCAACTCTAATACGCTCAACTTCTTTATTTGCATCTATCAGAGTTTTATTATTGAAAATAACTAAATGATTAACTACTTCACTAATTTTGATTCCTGATTGATTAATGTAATCTATATTTTTTTTCAAAAACTCTAAAATATTCCTATTCTGTTCTGCTGATTGCTTGTAACTTTCTTTAGCGTCTGAAATAACTTTTTCTAACGCTTCTTTCAATATTGTCCCTTTGTTCTGCTGTTTCTTGTTTTCTTCGTTCATTGCCTTTTTTTATTTGGTTATTTATCAATAACTTATTTAAATCTTTCACTTTCAGTTTTCTATCTAATTCCGATAACTTATATCCATTTTCAGAATTAGAAATATCATCTTGTAGCGATGTCAACGTATAACCATAATAATTTTGATTATACTCTTTAATTTTACTCTTTTCTTCTTCCTCCTTTAAATAAGGCATAATTCTAAGCCCAATAACCTCTCCGTTTCGCTCTTGTGTTTTAAAATAAAATCTCAATTCTTTGGCTTTTTCTTTAGCTTCTTCCCAAGAGGTAGAACGCTCAAAAATAGAATATACCATTTTAGAAATAGCTGTTCTAAGCGCCTTATTTTGATCACCTCTTATCTGTTTCCAGCCTCTTTTCTTGGCTATTTGTTCGGCCACTTTCCCACTCCTATCTCCTATAAAACTATCCGACATTAACTTACCATCAAATCCCACTCTATTAGCAATCAAATGAATATGTGGATGCGCTGTATTCCTATGGGCTACAGCGTACCATTGATGATTTTCAAAGCCCATTTTTTGAGCATATTCCAGGGCAAGTTCCCGCAACTCATCATCTGTTAATGAAACTGATGGAGATATCACTTGTTCAATAAAAGGTTTTTGTCCGCCTCTACCTTTGTAAAGTGTCGTTAATAATTTCATCTCCTCATACCGCTCTCGGTAATCAATAGCATCCATCTTATTTTGACAAAGAAAAACTGCGTTTTTCTCTCCTTTTTCTTTATAATGAGCTGCAGAAAGACTTCCCTTAACCGATTTAGCTTTAGTTACCATCTTTTAATTCTTTTTTAATTAAAAAAATAACTTCTTCCAGTTCATTTAAAAACCGAGCTCTTTCTTCATCATTAAAAATACCCATACGCAATGCATTACTCAACCGCTTAAAATTCGTAGCTGATTTTGTCAGCGTGACACTTCGTTCAGGATCAGGCATTCTTTTATGTAAGCTACACCTCCTGATATATTCAGAGTAACTTAATCCAAATGCTTTCGCCATTCTTTCTACTTCAGTCCATTCGCTTGGGGCATAACGAATAGTTTTATTCAGAATTCTATTTTCATTCAAGACAGAGGGACGACCTCCTAAAGCTCCCCACTCTTTTCTTTTTTCTGCTAAAGATTGTTTTGCTACATCTTCGCTTATATCTTCCCAAAATTCGTCGTCTAATAATTCAAAAATATTTTCTTCCATAATTATATTTTTAGCGTATGTATTTCCCCCTGCGACCGGAGGAGCAGGGCAAGAATGAGAAAGACAATAGAAAATCCTGTAAGGTTTTGTATATCTTTACTTACTTCTTAACCGATGATCAAACCAATCAACAGCATAAATATATAAATAGTTTTTGATATTCTCTAAATTGAAAATATGTTCTCTTATTTTAGCCCAAATTAAAAGGGAGAATTTTAAAATTCTCCCTTTTAAATTTTAAGTTCTCGAAAATTTAATCAATGCTGAATAATTTCCCTTATCAGCTAACTTTATTGCTTTCAGATAAATTTCTCTTGCGTTAGTTTCGCAAGACAAATTATCGCCTCCCCAACTAAAAACTCTTTGTTCAAAAACTTTACTTATAATTATATCAGCCATCAATCTACTATGTCTTCCATTTCCATTAGGAAAGCAATGGATGCTCACTAAT
>NZ_FNAS01000025.1 GCF_900101995.1 Riemerella columbipharyngis
GCAGCATTGATGAGTTCCGTTTTGATATAACCGCCCTGTATAATGGTATTCCCGAGCATCGATTTTTCTACGCTATCCTCAAAAGCCAAAGTCCCTAAATCATCCTCCACGCTATCTTTTACTTGCTCTATTGCGGGGCTGTTAGGTGTGAATCTTACTTTAGCGTTGATTTCTATTTCATCCTGTTTTAGGTCTATCCAGTTAGCTCCATTAGTGGATGAAATTCTTCCAGTAGTAATTTCGCTTGGTGTTATCTGTGTGTAGCCGTAACTTGTCTTTATCCTCCTAACACCATTTATTAAAGAAGAAATACTACCCGCGAGAAAATAATAAAAAAGAGGGTCGCTATCAAACATTATCTTTTGCTCCGTTACTATAATAGTGGCATTTTCCCCTTTTTTATCCGCTTTGATGTAAATGAAATTAAATTTTTGACTAAATGCAGTGGTCGTATTCTCCGCGATATTCCAAGTTCTGGGGGCGCTTGGGTCTATCGTTAAATGTACAATTTGCCCTGTTGTATTGTGCAAATGAACATTATCCGTCGTAATACTTAGAGCTATATTTGGCAGTGAAAATTGTTGCATTCTGGCACCTACTGAAAGCATTCCAGTTTCAATGCTTAGAGGTTTTATTTTCTCCGTGTCAAAATACCCTTCGTTATCGAATACGTTATTTTTTAGCTCTTGAGCGTAAAGCCAAGAACGCCGAGCCATTTCAGCGTTGTATTTCTGCTCCTTTCTTATTGCGGTTTGTGCTTTTTCCTTCTCTATGTAATTCCTAACAATTTGCGTAATAGTTGCCTCTTCTGCTATTTCAAAATTAACATCGTAGGCATCGTTTATATTCCGGGTGATACTTACTACCCTTATATCAGCGTCAAGCCCAAAATCCACATCCTTAAACCTAACTGTATGCCCCAGCCTAAGGTTGAAATTTATATTTTTCAAATACAAGGGGTCGGGCGTTACATTATAGATAAATCTTTGCTTGCTATTTTTATCCAGATACTCTTGTGCAGCAGCTTTCAATTCTGCCTCCGCGTTATCTACGTAGGATTTGGGCATCATTATATCAACGATAATGTATTTATCTCCCACTTTTGGACGGAAGTGTTCACTAGGTATTTCAAAGCTCTTTTCGTCTTTGTTCTTTAACAGCGTGAATGTTTTAGTGGTACTATCAAAGCCGTATTCTTTTACCTCAAGAGTATAACCCGCAAGGTCTCCTGTTTGAAAGATAATCTTTGCAGATACGCCTGATTGCAAAATAGTAGTACCATACTCGTTGTAAGAATTTAAGTCAAAGTCTAAATCAGTATCAGAAAATCGGTAAGGGTTATCCGCATAGACTTGCGTTACTGTACCCACGCGTTTAGGATATATATCATCAAAGGTCTGCGTACGCTCTACAATGCCGTATATATCCGTATTTTTCTCAAGATAAGGTACGGGCATCCTTAGCTGCTTTTGTCCATTGCGGTAGTTCTTAGGAATATTCTTAGATGAACCTTGAGCATACAGACGAGTAACCAAACCACTCTCGGCGTAGGGGTTTCGGGTCAAGCTCTTTAAGCCTTTGGACTTTCCATACTCCAGCGTATATCCGGATGATTGTTTTCGTTCTTCCAAATGGATAGATTTGTCCGCATCAATCCAAAATTCCACCCCGAACTCGTCGGATATTCTTGTAAGTGCGGCTAAGCAGTTGTAATTACTAAAGTCCACTGTTTTGGTTTCTTCCGTCGCTACATTACCGACACTCCAGCCGCTCTGTGTTCTGTTAGCATTTGCTACTAACAGCTCTATCATTTTTCGGGCGGTAGCGGTAATAGAAAAGTCCGGCATGGTAAGCTCGTTGTTCTCGTCATAGAAAAAATACTGCACCTCCGCAAGGCGGTACTTTTCGCCGTTAAATGTTAAGTTATAAGCATACTCCCGAGTGCTTTTCTTGTCCACTACTGGCTCTTGAGCAATGTAGTAGGTTTTTCCGTAAACTTCTACACTATCTCCAATTCTGAACAATACAAATCTATTCAAAGTAAAACTCATCGTTAAGGTTTCCTCTCCGAATAACTTCTCCGTGAGGTTTCCTTTTGCTCTTACATTAGCGACTACACCATTATTTCTTTTAATTGAATACATCAGTATAATACCTTAAAGGTTAAATCAAATTTTACAAATACTTTCTCTGTGTTTTTAAGGCGTTTGAAGGTCTTTTTAAAATTTCCAGACTTCATATAGAAAACCTGATATGTTTTGTCATGGTCAAAGATATAGAGGGCTAACTGTCCCGCCTTTTTAAGCTCGTTAAAAAGAGCATTGGAATACTGCCAATACTGTGTGTTATCGTCTGCTAAAATTGCCATTTTAAGCGTTACTTCTTTGTCTTTGAATTTCGGATTATCAAGGTCGTACTGGCTTCCGTTTTCCTCTGCCCAATCATTCTCGTAGACGCTTTTTCTCTCCGGATAAGCAAGTAGCTCCTCTGTACCTGTCTGAATAACAGCACCTATATTACTTAACAAAACATTGTTTAATTTATCTTTAAAAACCATTCTATATTGTTTTCAATATTATTTTAATTGCTTACCGTGCTATGGCTTTAAAATCACCAACCGTAGGTTTAAAATCCTAAACCTTTAACATCGTTATCTTTCCCTTTTATCGCTTTTGCTACCGTTTCAATGCCCTCATTTATACTATGCAGTTTTTCTGTGTTTTCTGCCGTTTTCCTTGTATTCTTCTCTATCTCTACTTGTATTTGTATCATCTTAGACAGCTTTTCCATTCCGTTGGTATAGTTAGCTTTCATTAACTTAACTATATCCATTATGTAGAGTCTTACCCCTGCAATATGCCCTGAAAGAATATTAATGCTTTCTTGTGATGCACCTTTAATTGCTCCTTGTAAAGAGTTGGCGGACTGCTGCTCTCTAATCACATTAATGCCAGCTTGATTGAGCATATCCATTTTTTCTTTACTCTCTTTTACGATAGCCATATAGAGCTGGTTGAATTGCTCCCGCTCCTCTGTCGTTATCACGCCATCCTGCATCATTTCGGCGAGTGCTTCATGTAGTTTTTGTGTTTTTTCCTTGAATAAATCGGTTTCCAACCCTGCTAATACGGCATTTCTAAGGAAACCTTCTATATCATCCGCGAAGTCTGCAAAAGATTTCTTTCCGGAAGCTATTCCCTGTTTAATACTATCCGCAAGACTATCCGCTGTTGTACCTGTTATCGCTTCTCTAAGTTGTTTGTTTAGTTCTCTTTGTGCTGCTTCTATTGAGCCGTATTCGTCGCGCAATTTTTTCAGTTGCTCAAAGGCGGTCTTAGCATCCCCCGTTAGGGGTTTTTCAGCGTTTAGTTTTTCTAAGTCATCGAAAATTTTATCCGTTATCTCAACATCTTTGGCGTCAAAAACTTTATATTTAAAAGTTTGTTTAAAAATCTTCAATTCTTTCTCTTTCCATTCTCCTAAGCCTAAAAGCTCCGCTACTGTCTTTTTATCCTCTACTGCTTTGGTTTTTCGCCCTATACCTAAAACACCTCCATACCTCTTGGTATGCATTCCTACAGTCGTTTGAGACCTAAGTAACCTCTTAAATACTTCCTGCTGGTCTTTCATTATTTGTTCGGCGTTTTTTTTGTTTGCCTCTATTTCCTCTTTGATATTGGTTACCCTTGATTTATAAAGGTCATTGAGCTTTACCTCTTCAGCGATACGCTTCCGTAGCTCTCTATTATATTTGAGTTGAGATTGAAATATAGCATCGTGGTATTTTTTAATCTGCTCTTGTGCTTTTCTTTCGCTTTCTCGTGCTTTCGCCCCTATATTTAATATAGAGGAGATAGCTTTGATAGACTTCACAATACCTTCCACTGCTTGTCCGGAGGCAAAGGCTGCTGCTGCACCGGCGACATCACTGGCAATATTCAGTAATTCCCCCATTGTCTCTACCGTATCACTTAAGCCCTCATCGTACTCCTTTAACGCACCGCCAAGTTCACTGAAGGCACCACTTAACTGCCCCGCTACTTCCGATACCTTAGCGAATTTTTTCGCTAAGATATCCTTGAGCTTCATATTAACCTCATCGAGTTGTTTTATTTCATCGTCAGTATTTGCTATTCCTTTTTTCTTGTTTTCCGCAATACGTTTGACGATAGCAGCTTTCTCTTGCAGTAAAACTTTTTCCTCTACTCCTACATCGGTGGAAGCCCTTACTGCTTTGGCTTTCTTTAATTCGTTATTAATGAATTTTTTTTGCTCTTCATCTAAGCTGTTACCTGCTGTCTCCAGATACTCTTGTAACGAGGTTATTCTATTGTCAAGCTCTCTTTTGGTAATACCTATTAAGCTCGTAGAGAGCCTTTCCATTATCGTAGCACGGTCATAGGCTTCTGCATTTACAGCGTCTAACGCCGCCTTACGCTGAAATTCCAGCTCTGCAAGTTTTGCAGCCCTTATCTTTTCGTCTGCGATTTGAGATAGCAAAACTCTATCCCGTTGGTATTTCGCTTCTATTGCTTTTCTTTTCTCGTCAAAGGTTAAAAGCTCGGTGTATGCCTCTGCGTATTTTTTCTCTGCCTCTTTATTTTTCCCTTTGTCGTCCGACTTCTTTTCCTCTTGTAACTTTTTCAGCTTTTCCAGTTGCTCTGGAGATAAATCACCCGCTTTAGCTTTCAGTTTTTCTATCTCTCTGTTAAGCAGCTCTCCGTAGGTTTCGCTCTCGTTTAATAATATTTGATAGCGTTTTTGTGCTTCCTCTTTTCCTACTTTTGTTTTGAAAGCCTCATAAGCGGCGTAAAGCTCTTTTTTCTCTGCTAAATCTTTGAAAAAAGCCGTATTTTCTTGTTTTTCTTTTACACTTTGCTTCTCTCTGCTTTCCAAAGCATCTACACGCATAAGGTCAAAAGCTCCGAGCTTCGCTTTTTTCGCTTGCTCCCTTAGTTTAGAATATTTATCCTCTACATCCGCTATCTCTTTGTCGGTGGTGGTCATTCGAGCTTTTTGGTATTCTCGCTCTGCCTGCTCAATACTTTTCCGTGCTGTCTCTTTTTCTTTTGCTAATTGCTCTGCTAATTGTTTCGCTTTTTTGGCTGCCGCTTCTGCTTGTTGCCCTCTTTTCTCTGCTGCCTGTTTTGTGGCATCTTCTTGTTTTTTTTGCATACGAGCCTCAAAAACCGCTTTTTCTTGCAGTATTTCGGCGTATTTTTTAGCATCTCGTTTGTGTCTCTCAAGCCTCTTATCGAATAGCTCCATTTCATATTTGTAGGTATCCAACCCTCGAGCTTTCATTACTTCGAGTTTTTTACCGCGCTCTTCTATTTCGGTATCTAAGGCTTTGTTTTTCTTGTCGGTAGCATTGGCTTTTTTTTGTTCATTATATCCCTCTTTTGCGGCTTTTTTAACATTATTCATTGTATCCGTAGCCTCTTTTACCGCACCTTTCAAATCTAAGCTAAAGAGTTTTACAAGTGTCTTAAATACACTTTTCCATAGCTCTAAATACCCCCTCAAAAATCCCATTACGTAGGATTTAAGCTCATTTATTTTATCCCCGAACCCTTTAAGTGCTGGAAAAGAATTTTTAACGGAAGCCGTTACTTTGTCCCAATTAGCCACTAACGCTCCAAGTAGGAGTATTATCAGGCCTATTCCTGTGGATGCGAGAGCTATCCTGAAAATCTTTAACGCTCCGGTACTTGTACCTACTACAGTAGCGTAAAGTGCCTGTGCTGCCGTTTGGGATTTCGTTAGAATACTGTCGTTTCTTTTTAACTCTTGCTGTATTTGCTGCAAACCTTGTAATATAGATATTGCGGAAGTTACACGCATGATGCTCTTTTCCACCTCTTCATTTTCCGCCCCGAATAATGAGGCGGCTCCTTGTGCAATATTATATCCCGCAGCAATAGCTGAAGTAGCTCTCACCAGAGTATCTAAACTACTTGTAGAAGACGCAGAAGCGTTGATTTCTTGATTGGTTTTCTGAATAGCTGCCCTCACCTCTATAGCTCTATCTCTTAGCTTTGTGTATTGCTCCGAGTTTTGCTCTCCCGCTATGCGCAAACGAGCCATTGACTGCACTAAGTTCTCCAGTTCCGTTTGTAGGTTTACGGATTTTTCTTTGTTTTCTTTTAGTTTATTCCCAAACTCATCGAACCCCTCTTTGCCGGCATTCTTTAGTTTTTTAATGCTTTTTTCTAAGTTCTCTATATTTCTGTTGAGTATCTTTATTTTTTCAGGGTCAGTTTCGTTTTTTAGTTGGTCTTGAAACATCTTTAAGGCGTCCGTCATTTGGTCTATACTATCCCCTGTAGTATCATATAACGCAGGTGTACGCCCTAACATTTCATTAGCGGTGTCAATATCTTTTTGGAGGGCTTCGAATCCTTCCGTACCAGCATCCATAGCTCCCATTTTAGCGGAAACGAAATCTATCACCACCCCTAACTGCTCAAGTTCATCCTTAGCCTTGTTGATTTCCCCCGAAAGTACCTCCAGTTCTTCAGAGCTGGCAAAGTCGGGTGTAAATGTTTTATCGGAGATTTCATCAAGCAGTCGCCCTGCCTCTTTTAGTTTAGTGTTTGCGTTTTCGAGTTCCCGCTCATCTATTAAGGAGACTTTGTTGTTAGCGGTCTCTATGATTTTATTGATCGCCTGTTGGGCTTGGTTGATTTGGTATTTATAAACACCTATCTGTGTGGGGTCGAATGTTTCCGAAAGTTTCCCCCTTAAGTACTCTATAGTTTCAGAATGCCGTTGCAACGCTTTAGATTGAGCCTCTGTAAGTGAGGTATTTTTAGCTAATACCCCTGAAGCTAAAAGTTGAGAGTTTACATATTCAGTAAATTTTTTCTGGGCGTTATCTACGCTTTTCGTTTGCTCCTGTGCAGCTTTCATCATCTTTGAAAACTCCTCAAAGACGGCACTACTATTTATGGTGAAATCTATCTTTATAGGTTCTAAATCGCTCATCTCTATTCTATTTCTTCTACACCAAGCCAGTTGGCGAGTTCATTGATGTCTTTTAATTTTTGAGGCTCTTTCTTCCGGTATTGTACTTTCGGGGTATCTGTTATCATCATATTAAGCTCCGAAAAGGTACACCTTAGGACTTCTTTTTTGCTCATGTTCAGCTTATGGCAGCAGTAGCCTATAAACCCGAAAACGCTATGGAAGCTCTCGCTTATTAACTCGTTTTCTCCTCCGGACTCAGATTCATCGGTTTTGTTATCCTTACTTCCTGTATTAATCTGATAGTATTCGTAAAATCCTGAACCCCAGAAAAAGCTACCAAAAGGCTAAAAAGATAGCTCATTTCTTCTGTATTAATACTTCTCCTAAGCCACCCTGCCAGTCGCCTTGTTCGCCAGTTTATTTTTGTCTCATTGCGAACTGCCATAGCGATGATTTCAGAGATGCGAATACCTTTAGTCGCCAAGAGCTCTAATGCTTTTTGTATAGATATTTCATCCTCTTTTAGGAATACCCCTGTTTGCAAAAAAGCCTCAGAAATAGCAATTTGACTTTCTATACACGGCGTTTTAAGGGTGAACTTCACTGTTTTTCTGCCTAATATCCTAAGATAAAAAGGAGCGGGAAGGATGATTTCCACACCCCTTTTTAGTAGCGTTTTAGCGGCTTTCAGTTCCGTTAGTTGTTCCATTCTACTCTGGTTGCTTAATGCTAACTTTTGCAAGCGGTTTGAAAGTGATTTCCAGTAAGGCGAGCTCTTTCTTTTTCAGTTTAATGTTGAGTCTCGTAAACACTTGTACTTTTGGACATTTAATCAAATGTCCTGTATCCGCTTCGATCTGCAAGGCTTTGAAAATTGGAGTATTGCCCCCCTCTTTCCATTCATTATTTACAACAGTACCCCCTTTCAAAGACTTGATGAAATCAGCCGTATAATCATAAGTAGATACCTTTATCTCTCTTTTTCCCTTTTCTTGAAATACAATTATCGGGTCGTCGGACTGGTCACAAAGTTCTTCCGTTATTGAACCCTCTTCCTCCGTCATCTCGAAAGTATCTCTGTAAGTCTTGAATGCTGTTAATGCGTTATCTTGTGGCATTGTAGTTTCGTTTACTACTTCGCCTATCTTAATGGTTTTCAAACCATATAATGCTTTTTCTGCCATGATGTTTTATTTTTAAATTGTTTTTAATACTCTTTTAACTACTTTTTATTTTTTTGCTTGTTTCTTTATCTCCGGTATCATCACCGGTTTCTTCGTCATTAGTCTCGGCTTTAATCTCCGCAGTAGGTTTTGAGCGGATAAAATAGTGTACCTTTTTATCTTTCAGATATGCCGCTTGATTCTCAGCTTTGGTTTTTTCCGTAAATCCCTGCTTGTCCGCAGTCATATAGATTTCTTCGATTTCTGGATAGTTGTCGAAAATTTTTGCTGCCTCCTGCTCTAAAAGAACCATAATAGACGCCGCTTTGATTTGTTTCATGTTGCTCATTTAATTTGGTTTTAAAAATTTATTACATTATAGTTAACACCTACTCCGAATACCGGAGTGGCTTGTAAAATACCTTTATTTAAAGATAGTCCATATCCGGCACTTATACCTATTCCCCAGTGGCTTGGTGGTTGCCCTCTTATCCTATACGCGTTTAGTCCGTTGATTTTCACTCTCGGGTCATCAGAAAAAACATCTATATAGTAGCTTGTTCTTCCTAAAAGCCATTTTCGCTCCTTATATCGCGCTTCATTCAGCTTTATATTATAGCTAAAATTAACGCTATCCGTCTGCGGATAATATCTCAAGTCAAGGTATTTATCTTTATGATAAAGCACTTTGTCTCCGTTAGGCTGGATAAAGGATTGTAACTGTAATTTTGCCACTAATAGAGCGTTAATCTTAGAGACTTGGTCTATTTTCTCAATGGATATCTTGAGTGCCTTTTCTAAGCTATCTGCGTAAGCTTTTCCTATAGCTATTTTTTTCTCGTTTGTACTTGATACTATTTTCTCCCTGAAAACTACATGCTCTACGCTATCTCGGTAATAATGGTTTATAACTTCATTCTTTCCGGATTGCTCTATTAAAGTAGCTATCATCTTGCTCTGCTTACGTGTTTCTATCTCCTTCTTAAAAAGAAGATAAAAAGAAAAACCAAGCAACAACGCCAATGCAGTTATAAATATTTTACTTTTCATAATTTGTGTATATTTTATTTACAAGCGGTTTAGTAGCTTTTCTGATAAGGCTATCCTGTTTTTGCAGCTTTTGATTTTCAGACTTGTAAAAAATCATCGCTTCATAAAACTTTATCCTCTTGTTACGCTCCGATAATATCGTGTCGTAAAGCCTTGACACCCGTTTTTCGCAATCTTGACTATCGCTGTCTTCTTTGTGATAAAGAGCGGCTATCACGCTGGCAAATATGAGAAGCAAACCTATCAAAAGCCCTATAACTACCGCTTTCGGGTCTTTTCTTATATCCTCCTGGTCAAATGGTTGCGGTAGATTTTCCATACTTTTAGTTTAAAATTCTATTGATTTAAGCCATTGCTTTACATCAAAAGAGGGGCAGGCTTTGTGAACTCCGGCAAAATCCCTATGCCCTAAGATTTCAGCATTTGGAAATCTCTTTTTTAGCTCCCTTAGCAATTGAACCTGCGAGGCTTTCTGCGGCAGAGTTCTATTATCTTGAGGCTTTCCGGTTTTGTCTATCCCTCCGATGTATGAGATGTGAATACTATTTTGATTATACCCCTTGACGCCGTTAGCTATTTCCTCTATTGGTGTTAGATTTACAATCTCTCCGCACGGCTTAATGATATAATGGTAGCCATTATGCTTCCAGCCTAAATTGTTTTTCCAATACTTCTTGATAGTTTCTACTCTTGTTATTTGAGATGTAGCAGTACAATGTAGTACAATGTATTTTATGGTTCTCATGGTTATTAGTTTTTTTTAATGAGCGGGGCAAAAGCCCCGCTCATTTTAAGCATTAGCTTGCTTTAGTAGTGCTACACCTTCGTAGTTCTTTCTCTTTGCTCTACCTCCCATTCTTACAAGGAACGAGTAAATATCTCCGTAGTACTGAGGGTCTTTTTCTCTCTCGAAAGTTTCCAAGTTACCAAAGGCTTTTTCTACCATGTTTTCGTTCCAGAATATTCCAGCTTCGCTATCTGTAGCAGCAACTGTTGCTCCAAATGCTTTGATACTCTTATTATTATCTAAAACAAAAACACTTGAGCGGCTCATAATATTAAAGCCCTGCACTTTCATTATTACCCCATTTCTGCGTTCGTCTTCTGTTACACCTTGCATATAAGTAGCCACTACAGTGCTATCCGCAGGGAATAAGTCCATAAGTGCACTATCCGGAAGCAAGGCGTGCATTTTACCCTCTTGCCATGCCTTTTGTTGTCTGAGAAAATTCCTCATTCTTTGCAAGTCTGAAAGTGTCCATTTCTTGCGATTTCCGGTCGCCCCCGTTAAGGACGCTCTTGTACTCTCTCCTGTTGTTTCTAAAATATTACCCGTTGGCAATGCTCTATTGTCACCCACCGGAGATACTACCATGTTAGTAAGCATACCCTCCGCGATTTCTTCAGATAAATTCGCCACATCTTGGTCTAATACCGAGCGGCGTTTATCATAGGAGAGTTCTACGCTTTCAGCGTTAGAAATGTGCACTGGGTCAGTAGTGTATTCATCTATCTTGTAAAGTACCTCACCATCATTTCGTCTTTTCACTTCTGCGGGTAGCGTTGTTCTATTCTTCACCACCTTAGAAGGTTCGCCAGCCTGCGGTATATGTACGATAGTTCCGTTAATAATGTTGGATTCTGATACATTGGAAATAAATTTCAGAAAGGCATTATCCTTCAAAAGTTTTTCCTCTATCGTATCTTTCCAGATTTCAATTTGTAATCCCATGTTCTTTTGTTTTTTTTGTCGGTTATTTATTTTTTAAATTTTCTATCAAATCTCTCTCGGTAGTAGTCCGGAAACTCCATTTTCAACTTCGCCAAATGATTTCCTTTGTCAAGCTCTTCCCAGCTCATCTTATCATAAGCCGATAGCTGGCTCTCGTCGCTTTTCATTTGGTCTTTTACGGATTTTCTCGCCGGTAACGCTTTCAATAGTGTCATCGCTGCCTCGTGAGTCATTTCCAAGATAGGCGCTTTACCAGCCTCGTCAAGCCTGCCATCTTTTACTGCTTTCTCTATCTCGGCGGTTAATACCGCTTTCTTTCTATCCGTTTCTGCTTGCTCTAAAGCTGACACCTTCGCTTTCAGTTTCGCTTTTTCATTTTCAGAGGCTGTTAGTTTTGCCTCTATTTCTTTTACAGCTGTAATGAGTGCTGCCTCATCTGCATTTGCATCTAAATGCAAATAGATTGCTAATTGTTTCATAGATTTATTATTAAATGTATTAGTCGTTTTTACCGATAGGCATATTTCTTTTATTTGTTTTTCACTTAGTAGATTTCCTTTTTCATCATACAGTACAACAGCGGAAGCATTGGAAGGTACTCCACAAATGGAAACTTCTCGAAGTTCGCAAGCTGCTACAACAAGTTCTTCACCCTCAAATATCAAATCTTTCTCCTTAAACGCTATACCCATAGAACAAGCCTTTATAATACCCTTTTCTACTTTCCTCGCTACTTCTTTGCCGTTGGGGTCTTCCGTGTCAAATACTGGCGTGGCGGTAAGTAAGCTACCTTCTACTTGTATATCTTTCCAAATACCTAAGACATCCTTAGTATCATTGCTGTGGTTGTTTAAGCAGATGGGATTCTTCATAAACCTATTTAAGTTTATTCCAGATGTTTTCACTCTAAATCCATAGCTGTTTATTACGCTTTCGTCGTTTAATATGAATTTCATCTCCTTTGTTTTTCGGTGCAAATTTGCCCCTGAAAAATCACCCTAAAAAGCCGGCATTTTATGATGCCTCGATTTTCAGGGTATTATACCCCGATTTTCAGGGTATTATACTTTTCCAACTTCGGCAAATGCTCTCTTTGACTCAACTTTGCGAAGAAAAATAAAGGATATGGCAAAGAAAGGACGGCTTTCCAATAAAGAGCGAGAGCAAAAAAAAGAGTATGCAAAAATCATTTTTCTACAAGAAAAAAATATCACTATAAAAGACCTCGCTGAACGTGTAGGTGTTTCCGTTAATACCCTTTCCGAATGGATGAAAGTAGAGAAATGGGAGGGCTTGAAGCGTAACATCCTGCTCACAAGACAGGAGCAACTCGTGCAAATGCAGGATGAACTGGCGGAACTGAACGCCTTTATTCAAAGGAACGAAAAAGGGTATCGTTTTGCAGACTTTAAAACTGCGCAAATACGAAACCAACTTGTAAAAAATATTAAAGACCTGGAAACGAAGGCGCTTTTGCCGGAAATCATCAACGCCTTGACGCAATTCTTAGACTTCGTGCGCACGGAAAACCTCGAAGATGCCCAGCTGTTAGCGGACTATACGGATTCATTCATCAAATCAAAACTTTAAGACAATGCTTGCGACCAGAAGACTTACCCCCGAAGACCGCAAAGTCCTTGATTTTTGGCAGCAGTATTATATTAACTTACGTCAAAAGGCGAGCGTGGACTTATCCGAAAGCACAGCGGATATCGAACGTCGTAAAAAACGCTTAGAAGCCTACCCCGAAGAATGGTTTAAGTATTATTTTCATAAGTATTACAAATGCGAACCTGCCGAGTTTCACAAAGCCAGCACCGAAAGGATAATAAAAAATATAGAGTGGTACGAAGTTCGAGCATGGTCTCGAGAACTTGCTAAGTCTGCAAGAGCTATGATGGAGTTTACTTATCTGGCACTTACCGGAAAGAAAAAGTTTATCATCATCGCCTCCGCTACGAACGAATCCGCCGTTCGCCTTTTAAAGCCTTTTAAAAGTGCTTTTGAAAACAATTCGCGTATTATACACGACTACGGTGCACAACAAAATCACGGACACTGGAGGGATGACCAGTTTACAATCAAAAAAGGTACTATGTTCGTCGCTGTGGGAGCGGGAAACACACCGCGTGGAGCAAGAAATGAAGAAGTTCGTCCGGATGCTATTTTAGTCGATGACTTCGATACGGATGAAGACTGTCGTAACCCCGACATCGTCGATAAAAAGTGGGCGTGGTTTGAAAAAGCATTATATGCTACACGTTCGGTCTCCGAGCCACTAACAGTGCTATTCAATGGAAATATTATTGCAGACTATTGTTGTATCAAAAAAGCTATTGAAAGAGCGGACCATGCTGATATTATAAACATTAGAGATAAAAACGAAAAGTCTACCTGGCCGGCTAAAAACAGCGAGGAGCATATAAATAGGGTACTTTCTAAAATCTCCACCCAAGCAATACAGGGGGAATATTTTAATAATCCGGTCAGTATAGGAAAAGTCTTTAAATCACTGAAATACGCTAAATTACAAGACTTAAAAAAATA
>NZ_FNAS01000014.1 GCF_900101995.1 Riemerella columbipharyngis
GTACTCTTGATGATGAATATATCAAAGAAATAATCGAAGACCAAGGGAAAACTTAAATTTTAGAACTCCGAAAGACCGATTTTATCAATGCGTCGTATTTGATGATTGAAGGGACCTCTGAAGAAAAAACTTCACAATATTTTTGGAGATTAAAAAAAAAGTTGTACCTTCGCACCATAATATCGCGGGGTAGAGCAGTAGGTAGCTCGTCGGGCTCATAACCCGGAGGTCGCACGTTCGAGTCGTGTCCCCGCTACTAAGCAAAGGTTATCTTATACAAGGTAACCTTTTTTATTTGTATTGTAAACTTAAAAAAAACAATTTATTATTTCTATTACCTTAATAGAGATTGTAGTTTGTGCATACTTAAAATAGTTTGTACTTTTGCATTCGTTAAGAATTTCTAAGAAAATATAATGATAAAAGTTTCGGACAAAGCTAAAGAAAAAGCCATACAACTAATGGCAGAAGATGGTTTCGATGCCACTAAAGACTTTATACGCGTAGGCGTAAAAAGCGGAGGTTGCTCGGGTTTGGAATATGTTTTGAAATTTGACAATCAAACAACCGATACCGACCAAGTATTTGAAGACAACGGCATAAAAATCGTAGTTGACAAAAAATCTATTCTTTATCTTGCCGGAACCACATTAGATTATTCCGGAGGACTTAATGGGAAAGGATTTATTTTCAACAACCCTAACGCCGCAAGAACTTGTGGATGCGGAGAAAGCTTTTCGCTATAGAATTTTTATTAATTAAATCTTTTACAAAAACTTATGAGTAAATATACAGAAGACGATCTAAGGGAAGATCTCAAAAATAAAGAATATGAAGCCGGTTTCTACACCGATATAGAATACGAGGATTTCCCCATAGGACTAAACGAAGATATCATTAGGGCGATTTCCGAAAGGAAAGGAGAGCCAGATTGGATGCTGGACTGGAGACTGGAGTCCTTCAAGGTTTGGCAGAAAATGGAAGAACCGGACTGGGCAAATATTAAATATGAAAAACCCGATTTTCAGGCGATAAGATATTATTCTGCTCCGAAGAAAAAACCGGAATTAAATAGTCTGGACGAGGTAGATCCCGAGCTTTTGAAAACTTTTGAAAAACTGGGTATCTCTCTTGATGAACAAAAAAGACTTACCGGCGTCGCTGTAGATGTGGTAATGGATTCTGTGTCTGTAAAGACGACCTTTCAAGAGACTTTAAAAGAAAAAGGCATCATCTTTTGTTCTATCTCGGAAGCAATTAAAAATCACCCAGAACTTGTCAAAAAATATCTGGGAAAGGTAGTGCCAAGGGGCGATAACTTCTACGCTGCTCTGAACTCTGCTGTTTTTTCGGACGGATCTTTTTGCTATATTCCCAAAGGCGTGAAATGTCCTATGGAACTTTCTACCTATTTCCGTATCAATCAAGCCGGTACCGGTCAGTTCGAGCGTACTTTAGTGATAGCAGACGAGGGGAGCTATGTTTCTTACCTTGAAGGTTGTACAGCACCATCGCGGGACGAGAACCAGCTGCACGCTGCCGTAGTAGAACTAATTGCAATGGACAATGCAGAGATAAAATACTCTACCGTACAAAACTGGTATCCGGGAGATGAGGAAGGGAAAGGCGGAGTCTATAACTTTGTAACGAAGAGGGGACTTTGCGAAAAAAATGCCAAAATATCTTGGACCCAAGTGGAAACAGGCTCTGCCGTGACATGGAAATACCCCTCTTGTATTCTTAAAGGAGACAACTCTGTGGGAGAATTCTACTCCATAGCCGTTACCAATATGCACCAATGGGCAGACACCGGAACAAAAATGATTCATATCGGAAGAAATACTAAATCCACTATCATCTCAAAAGGTATTTCTGCGGGAAAATCCAACAACTCGTACAGAGGTCTGGTAAAAGTGATGCCTTCTGCCAAGGGAGCAAGAAACTTCTCCCAATGCGATTCCCTACTGATGGGTAACGAATGTGGTGCACATACATTCCCTTATATTGAAATAAAAGATCCTTCGGCACAATTGGAGCACGAGGCTACAACCTCTAAAATTGGGGAGGACCAAATCTTTTATTGCAACCAAAGAGGACTGGATACGGAGAAAGCCATCGCTCTAATCGTAAATGGTTTTAGCAAAGAAGTCCTCAATAAACTTCCTATGGAATTTGCCATAGAAGCTCAAAAATTATTAGAAATCAGCTTAGAAGGAAGCGTGGGATAAGTTGATTTAGCTTTGAAAATATTAAAACAGTTTAATGAAAAACATACTTATTTAACCTCAATAAACCATATATTATATTTAATTTTATGAAAAAAACATTTTTTTTATCATTAGTAATGCTATTTTTAGCAAGTCTTTCATCTGCTCAAGAAGCAAAATATCAGCTGTCTAGCCATATATTAGACATCAATAAAGGAATGCCTGTCGCACATGTAAAAATAGGGCTTTCTAAAAAAGATGCAAATGGGCAGTGGGTCTTCGTAGATGAGAAATTTACCGACGAAAACGGACGGGTAAAGAACTTCTTAAAACAAGACAACAATTCTGATAATCAAGGAATTTATAAACTAACTTTCTACACCGCTCCTTACTTCAAAAAATTGGGAGAAGAAAGTTTTTATCCTTTCGTAGAAGTTGTTTTCCAAATCAAAGGGAAAAATCACTACCATGTACCAATTACCCTAAGTCCTTTTGGATATTCCACTTATAGAGGTAGCTAATTTTTATTAAAATAGAATTTCCTTCTTCGAATTGATTTTTAATTTACAAATAAAATGAAATATTATCTTTTAGTTTTAATGAGCTTTTTCTCTTTGCAGGCATCTTTTGCTCAATATACATCAAGCATATACAGCCTTAATCAAAAAGGAGCCTTAGAGATTGCTAGGCAAGCCAATTTAGAAGCCGAAAAAATGAATAAAACCGTTTCCATAGCTGTTCTAAACCATTCGGGAGTTGTCCTACTTTTACTGAAAGGAGATAATGTAGGACCACATAACACAGAGGCTTCGAGACGAAAAGCATACACTTCTCTATCTACCAAAACCCCTAGTTTTGAACTAATGCAGAAAGCGGCAAACAATCCTACAGCAAGAAATCTAAATACACTGCCCGAGCTTTTACTTTTAGGAGGTGGTGTTCCTGTTTGGAAAGGAGATATGCTGGTGGGAAGTGTCGGTATATCCGGAGCCGGAGGAGGGGAAAATGACAATTATATAGCTCAAAAAGCCATAGAAAATTTAGGATTCAGTATTCATAAAAAATAAAAAACAACATAGAAAATGTTAGAAATAAAAAATTTACACACTAAAATAGAAAACGGTGCCGAAATACTAAAAGGCATCGATTTAGAAATAAAGCCCGGAGAAATACACGCTATAATGGGTCCAAACGGTGCCGGGAAATCTACGCTTTCCTCTGTAATTGCCGGAAAAGAAGACTATGAAGTAACCAATGGCAAAATCCTATTTGATGGTGAAAATATCGCAGAAGATGCTCCCGAAGAGAGAGCCCACAAAGGCATTTTCTTATCTTTTCAATATCCTGTGGAAATACCTGGAGTATCGGTAACCAATTTCATAAAAGCCGCCATCAATGAAAATAGAAAAGCAAACGGATTGGCAGAAATGCCGGCTAAGGAAATGCTGGCTTTAATCAGAGAAAAATCCGAATTACTCGGCATTAAAAAAGATTTTCTGGCGCGTTCTCTCAACGAAGGCTTCTCCGGAGGTGAAAAGAAAAGAAACGAAATTTTTCAAATGATGATGCTCAACCCTAAATTGGCCATTCTCGACGAAACCGATTCCGGACTGGATATCGATGCTCTAAGAATAGTAGCAGAAGGGGTAAATCATTTCAAGAATGAGAATAATGCAGTACTCCTAATCACCCACTACCAAAGACTACTGAACTATATTCAGCCTGATTTTGTGCATGTATTAGCAGACGGGAAAATCATCAAAACAGGGGACAAAACTTTAGCCTTAGAACTTGAAGAAAAAGGCTACGACTGGCTAATCAAGCACTAATCCCATAAAAATATTATCCGAACACAAACGAATAAAAAAGGAATTATGTCTTTACAAGAACAAATTATACATAATCACAATCATTTTTTAGAAACCCTTAGTAATCACGCTTTTGACAAAGCAAGAGTACAGGCATTGTCTGTATTTGAAACAAAAGGTTTTCCTACCAAAAAAGACGAGGAATACAAGTACACCAATCTAAAAGAAATTATAGAAAAGGATTATCGGTTTTTCCCTAAACCCGAGCATCACATAGATCAAGCTCAGCTGGATGCACTTCACTTTGGAGAAGATAATTTTGATTATGTCGTGTTTATCAATGGTTCTATACGTAAAGAGTTCTCTCACATTTCTACCAAGAATGTAACCGTAATTCCAATAGAAGAGGCTTTGGGAAATAACGAATATAAGACTGCCATCGAAAATCACTTCAATAAACTTTCTGCCAAAGATAATGTTATTACTTCGCTTAACTTGGCTTATTTCAAAGCAGGATGTTTCATTTTTGTTCCCAAAGGCACCATCGTAGAAAAACCTATACACCTGTTTTATCTCTCTCAAAATCAAGAAGAAAATACTTTTTACAATATCCGCAATCTATTGATAGCAGAGGAAGAATCCGAAATAGAAGTGATAGAGAGTCATCATAATTTTGATAATCATTTCGTATTTACCAACACCGTTACGGAAATTTTTGTTCAGTCTAACGCTAAAGCAGACTGGCACAAACTACAATCCGATAATGATACTTCCTACCTCGTAGACCATACTTTTGCAAGCCAAGAAAGAGACAGCAGGGCAACGGTAAATACTTTCTCTTTCGGAGGAAAATTGGTAAGAAACAACCTTGACTTTATCCACCTCGGCGAGAATATCAATTCCTTTATGAACGGCATTACCATTATAGGTAAAGAACAATTGGTAGATCACCACACGGCTGTTCACCACAACTACCCTAACTGCGAAAGCTATCAAAACTACAAAGGTATTTTTAATGACAAAGCACACGGTGTTTTCAATGGTAAAGTATTCGTGGATAAAATTGCCCAAAAAACCAATGCTTATCAGCAAAACAACAATATCCTCTTGAATGAAGGAGCTACAATAGACTCCAAACCTCAGCTGGAAATCTTTGCTGATGATGTAAAATGCTCTCACGGATGTACCGTAGGACAACTGAACGAGGAATCTCTTTTCTATCTGAGAGCGAGGGGTATTTCCAAAAAAGAAGCACAAGCCCTCCTACTCTATGCATTCGCAAATGATGCTATGCAAAACATAGATATAGAGCCTCTAAAACTAAAAATATCCAAACTCCTCGCAGAGAAATTAGAGGTAGATATTGAGTTTTAGCTTTGTGATTTCAGAGCAGCAATTTCATCTCGAAATTTAGCGGCACGGATAAAATCCAAATTCTTAGCTGCCGCTTCCATTGCTTTTTGTTTTTCTGCAATAAGGCTTTCCAACTCCTCAGAAGAGTATTGGGCTTTATCTTCAGCCACTTGCCTTATGATTTCTTTCTGAGTGTATTTATCATCTGGGAAATCGTGAGTTCTGCCCACTAAGGCTTCCGAGATTTTTTTGTTAAGCGCTTTTGGGGTAAGATTGTGGTCTTTGTTGTATTTGATTTGTTTCTCACGGCGGTAGTTGGTTTCATCTATTGTCGCCTGCATAGATTTTGTCATCTTGTCTGCATACATTATTGCCTTTCCATTTATATTTCTTGCGGCACGCCCCACGGTCTGAATCATAGAACGACGGGAACGTAGCATCCCCTCTTTATCGGCATCTAAAATTGCCACTAAGGAAACCTCCGGCAAATCCAAGCCCTCCCTCAATAAGTTCACCCCTACCAAAACATCGAATAGCCCGGCTCTTAAATCTTGTATAATCTGAATCCGCTCCAATGTCTCCACATCTGAATGGATATACCTCGTTCTTATCCCAACTTTTTCAAAATATTTGGTCAGTTCCTCCGCCATTTTTTTCGTTAAAGTCGTTACTAATACCCGCTCATCTTCCTCTGCGCACTTTTGTATTTCCTCTATCAAATCATCGATTTGGTTAAGCGTAGGGCGCACCTCTATAATCGGGTCCAAAAGCCCCGTAGGTCTGATAATTTGCTCCACATATTCCCCTTCTGTTTTCTCAAGCTCGTAGTCCGCCGGTGTCGCCGAAACATAGATGACTTGATTTTGCATTGCCTCGAACTCATCAAACTTCAGAGGTCTGTTGTCTAATGCTGCCGGAAGGCGGAAACCATATTCCACAAGCACCTCCTTTCTACTACGGTCTCCCCCGTACATCGCGTGAACCTGAGGAATAGTAACATGGCTTTCATCAATTACCATTAGATAATCCTTGGGGAAATAATCCAACAAACAAAACGGACGCGTCCCCGGCAGACGCCCATCCATATATCTGGAATAGTTCTCTATTCCCGAACAATAGCCCAATTCTTTTATCATCTCCAAGTCCAATTCGGTACGCTCTTGCAGCCGCTTGGCTTCCAATGGCTTTCCTATTTCTTGGAAGAAAGAAACTTGCGCCATCATATCATCTTGAATACTTCTGACAGCTTTGTGAAGCGTTTCTTTGGAAGTTACGAAAAGATTGGCTGGGTAGATATTTATCTTGTCAAAATCCGACATCAGACTGCCCGTCACGGGGTCAAAACTATGAATTTGTTCTATCTTATTCCCAAAAAACTGCACGCGTATTGCATTATCCGCATAAGCGGGGAAAATATCTATCACATCTCCTTTCACACGGAAAGAGCCTCTCCCAAACTCATTCAATGCTCTTGAATACAGGGCACTAACCAATTTATGCAAAAGCTCCGTTCGGGTAATGCTTACCTCTTTATCTATCTCTATTAAAGATTTATTGAACTCTGTAGGGTTCCCTATACCATAGATACAAGACACAGACGAAACGATTAAAACATCTCGCCGCCCCGACAACAGACTCGCCGTGGCAGAAAGCCGCAGTTTTTCCACCTCTTCGTTTATACTGAGATCTTTCTCTATATAAGTCCCTGTGGAAGCAATATATGCCTCCGGCTGATAGTAATCGTAATAAGAAACAAAGTATTCCACCGCATTATCGGGAAAAAATTCTTTGAACTCCATAAAAAGCTGTGCCGCCAAAGTCTTATTGTGAGCCAAAACAATCGTTGGGCGTTGTATCTCCTGTACCACATTAGCGATAGTAAAGGTTTTCCCCGAACCGGTTACCCCTAATAGGGTTTGGTATTTATCCCCGTCCAAGATGGCTTTACTAAGTTTTTCTATGGCTGTTGGCTGATCGCCTGTTGGCTGATATTCCGAATGAAGCTTAAATTTCATAATACAAAGATAACCGTTTTTTTTATGGTTGAATGATAGACATTGCCAAAGACAAACATTTTGATAATTAGAATGTTTATAAATATTAGCAAGCCACTAAGTATAGTATTTTTTTTTACCTTTGCACCTCAAAAAAAAAGAGATAAAATCAATGAGAACCAAATCTGTAGGGAAAAAGAAAATCAATATCATCACATTAGGATGCTCTAAAAATATCTACGACTCCGAAGTACTAATGGGACAGCTAAAAGCCAACGACAAACAAGTAGTACACGAAAAGCGTGGTGATATCGTAGTGATTAACACCTGCGGATTCATTGATAATGCCAAAGAAGAGTCTATCAATACCATTCTCAGCTGTGTAGAGGCTAAAAATAGAGGCGAAATAGAGAAAGTTTTCGTTACAGGCTGTCTATCCGAACGGTACAAACCAGATTTGGAAAAAGAAATTCCGGATGTGGATCAATTCTTTGGTACAAGAGATTTGCCTATTTTGCTCAAACATCTTGGAGCAGACTATAAACACGAATTGGTGGGCGAACGCCTCACGACTACGCCTAAGCACTATGCTTACCTGAAAATCTCCGAAGGCTGCGACCGCCCTTGTTCGTTCTGTGCTATTCCGCTAATGAGAGGCAAACACATTTCTACGCCTATCAAGAAGCTCGTGGAAGAAGCTCGTAAATTAGCAAAATCCGGAACCAAGGAACTTATTCTCATTGCACAAGATTTAACCTATTACGGACTTGATATTTACAAAAAAAGAGCCCTCGCAGAGCTTCTAAAAGAACTCGTAAAAGTAGAAGGAATAGAGTGGATTAGATTACATTATGCCTTTCCTACAGGGTTTCCGGAAGATGTTTTAGAGGTTATAAAGACAGAACCAAAAGTCTGCAACTACATAGACATTCCACTCCAGCATATCAATAGCGATTTGCTAAAATCTATGAAGCGAGGAACTTCACACGAAAAAACAAATGCTCTCTTAGCCAAATTCAGAAAAGCCGTTCCAGATATGGCAATCCGTACAACACTGATAGTAGGCTACCCCGGAGAAACAGAGGAGCGTTTTCAGGAATTGAAAGATTGGGTGGCAGAGCAACGCTTTGACCGCTTAGGTTGTTTTACTTATTCGCACGAGGAAAGTACCTTTGCCTATAATTTGGCAGATGATGTGCCGCAGGAAGTGAAAGAAGCACGGGTAGAAGAAATAATGGCACTACAATCCCAAATCTCTTGGGAGAAGAATCAAGAAAAAATTGGGAAGACATTCCGCTGTATTTTTGATAGAAAAGAAGGCAATTACTTCGTGGGCAGAACAGAATACGACTCGCCTGATGTCGACAACACCGTCCTCGTCCCTGCAAAGGAAACTTATATTCCCGTAGGCAAGTTTACAAATATCAAAATCACCTCTGCAGATGAATTTGACCTCTATGGGGAAGTAGTACCTTAATGCACAAAAGGCATTTTATTTCAAATAAATATTTGATTTAAGTTTGTGCTTTTTTTTAATAACCTAAATCTGAAATTCTACTAAAACAGGGCAGTGGTCGGAGTGGACAGCTTCTTTTAGAATGATGCCGCGAGTAAGTTTTTCACGCATACTATTGGATACGAAATGATAGTCTAATCGCCAGCCTTTGTTTCGTGCTCTGGAATTTTGTCTATAGCTCCACCACGAGTAGTTGTCCGGCTCTTGATTAAAGAAACGAAAGCTGTCCATAAGTTCGCATTCTTGCATAAACTTTGTCATCCATTCTCTCTCCATCGGCAAAAATCCTGAAACATCTTTCAGTCTTACGGGGTCGTGGATATCTATCGCTTCGTGGCAAATATTGAAATCTCCGGAAATGATTAAGTTTGGAATTTCTTTTTTTAGATTTTTGATATAGTCTAAAAAGTCATAGCAAAACTGCATTTTGAAATCTAGCCGCTCTATATTAGATGCAGAAGGAACATATACCGATATTACAGAAAATCCCTCAAAATCAGCTCTGATGATACGCCCCTCACTATCATACTCCGGTATGCCGCAGCCATAGACGATTTGGTTTGGAGTTGTTTTTGCAGCGATGCCTACACCGCTGTATCCTTTTCTTTCTGCCGAATACCAATAAGTTTTGTATCCTATTTCTTCAAATCCCTTGATATCTATTTGGTCTTTTCCTGCTTTGCTTTCTTGGATACACAGAATATCCGGCGAAGCTGTTTTCAGCCATTCTAAAAAATCTTTCTTAAATGCTGCTCGAATGCCATTTACATTATAGGATATTACTTTCATTTTTTTAGGATAATTTATATGATTAAAGAGAAGATTCTGGCGTGAGATCATCGTAAAACGATTGAGTTTCTGCGATAAGGTGATCCATTTCGTCTAATGTTAAAATTTCCAAAAACTTTTTTCGGAATGGTTTGAAGTGGGGTATTCCTCGGAAATAGTTGCCGTAATGCTGCCTCATTTCTATAAGCCCCAGTCGTTCTCCTTTCCATTCGGCACTCCATACTGCGTGTTGTTTCACCGCCATCAGGCGATCTTTTATGGTAGGCGGTGGCAGTATTTCTCCGGTTTCGAAAAAATGTTTTATTTCATTAAAAATCCAAGGGTAGCCTATCGCGGCACGCCCTATCATAATGCCGTCACAGAGATACTTTTCCTTATATTTCAAAGTCTTTTGCGGTGAGTCTATATCGCCGTTTCCAAAAACGGGGATTTCAATATTAGGGTTGCTTTTTATTCTTGAGATATGTTCCCAATCGGCTTCTCCTTTATACATCTGTGCACGGGTCCTTGCATGTATAGTAAGGGCTTTTATACCTGTATCTTGCAGCCGTTCTGCGACTTCGTCAATATTGATGTGTTCAGAATCCCATCCCAATCTTGTTTTTACCGTTACAGGCAGGTGTGTAGATTTTACGACAGCTTTGGTAAGGCGTACCATTAGGTCTATATCCTTTAGTACTCCGGCACCGGCACCTTTGGAAACCACTTTTTTCACAGGGCAGCCGAAGTTTATGTCTACCAAATCTGGCTCCACGGTTTCTACTATCTTTGCGGACATCGCCATAGCCTCTTCATCTCCTCCGAAGATTTGTATCCCTATGGGTCTTTCGTAATCGAATATATCCAATTTTTTTTTAGACTTAATGGCATCTCTTATCAGTCCTTCGGAAGAGATAAACTCCGAATACATTAAATCTGCACCATGCATTTTGCAGAGCCTCCTGAAAGGTGGGTCACTGACATCTTCCATTGGTGCAAGAAGCAAAGGAAATTCGGGTAATTCTATTGAACCTATTTTTATCATTCTGCAAAGATAGATATTATATAAAAAATCCCCAGCGAAGTACTGGGGATTTCATTAGATTTGATTAAGTCTATCGAACTAATTTTAATTCGTTTACAATATTCTTAGCTCCGGCATAGACATCTACCACCCAAAGTAAGTAACGAATATCAAGGTTGATGGTTCTTTGGATTTTTGGATCAAAAACAATGTCACCGCTAAGGGCTTCGCTATTACCATCAAATGCAAGACCAATGAGGTTTCCATCAGCATCTATTACTGGAGAACCAGAGTTTCCTCCTGTGATATCATTATCGGAGAGGAAGTTTACAGGCATATATCCGGCTTTATCTGCATAGATGCCAAAGTCTTTTTGTGCATAGAGATCAAGGACTCTCTGTGGTAAATCAAATTCGGGATCACCTTTTTTGTATTTGCCAATAAGCCCTTTCATATCTGTATAATAGTTGTTTTTCACACCGAAATAGTTTCGGTCTTCACGGAATGGCAGGGTAGTTACTTGCCCGTAAGTAAGTCTCATCGTAGAGTTGGCATCAGGATAAAATTTCTTTTTAGGAAAAACCTTTCTGAAGCCATCAAGGAACAATCTTGTATTTTTAGCAAAGGCATCATTTTGCTGTGCTGTAGCATCTGCTTTTGCATTCTGCTCTTCTACAACATTTGCTATCAATTGATATAAAGGGTCGTTTTCTACAATAGTCGCATCCGGATGATTAAAGAACGCCAAAACACTCTCTTTATTAGCAAAAACAGAAGCGTCTGCTGCTTGGGGTAGCTGGTTTGCATCTATGTTTTCAAGGGTTTTTAGCTGAACCGATTTTGGTACTTTTGTTTGATAGAGAGATACCAATGTCGCCAGCATATCTTTTTCTACCTCAGGTTTGAAATGCTCGTAATATTGGTCTAACGATTTTTCGATAAGAGGTTTCATCTTTTGCTGGTTCTCACTATCTTGTTTTGAATAAGATATCAGTGTCTGCCCCATTCTATATGCCATATATAGGTATTTCGCATTTCTTGAAAGAATGATGAAATAGTTTCTTTCCACACTTCTATCACCTACATTTTGGTAATACGCTTTTATGTCGGCTAAAACATTTCCATATACCTTTCTGTTTGCGGGTTTGTTTGCCCATCTTTGGAATACTTTCTGCTGATTTTCTTTCTCTTCTACGGTTTTGTTCTTGATAATGGACTCTATAGTTCCAGCTCTGTTTTTCCAATAGTTTGCTACAGAAGCATACTGAGATGCGTAGCCCAAACGAGTAGCATCATCTTGATCCATATATTTTTTCATCACATCCATTGCAGCTTTAGAAGCATCTACCCAAGCCGGATAATCTTTCTTAATGAGCTGCTCTACGCCGTAAGAGGTAAGGTAGCGGTTGGTTCTCCCCGGATAGCCCAATATCATAGCAAAATTTCCGGGTTTAACACCTTTAAGGGAGACAGGAAGGAAGTGTTTAGGAGCCAAAGGCATATTGCCTACATTGTACTCGGCAGGATTTCCGTTTTTATCGGCGTAAACTCGGAATATACTGAAATCCGCTGTATGTCTTGGCCACTCCCAGTTGTCTGTGTCTCCTCCGTATTTTCCTAATGATGCAGGAGGCACACCTACTAAGCGGATATCTTTATAGTCTCTGTAAACAAAGTAATAAAATTCATTACCATTGAAAAAATCTTTTACCACAACGGTATATTTACCATTATCGGAATTTTCTTTTTCTATGGCTTTGTATTCTTGTTGTATCACTGCTTCTCTTTGTTCGGCAGTCATATTGTTGTTGAGTTTGGCATTGATACGCTGTGTTGCATCTCCCATACGCTCAAGAAATCTCACATATAAACCTTTGGAATGGATTTCTTCACTGTGATTTTTTGCCCAAAAACCGTTGGTAAGGTAATCTTTCTCCGGTGTAGATGCGGCTGCCACGGCACCATATCCACAGTGGTGGTTTGTGAAAATTAAGCCCTCTGGCGATACTATTTCTCCGGTACAAAATCCTCCGAAACTCACGATAGCATCTTTAAGGCTGGAGTGGTTTACAGCATAAATTTCTTCAGGGGTAAGGTGCAGCCCTTCTTTTTGCATATCCACGCCATTAAGTCTTTTAATGAGCATCAGAAGCCACATCCCTTCATCTGCTCTCATTTGTAAGAAGCTCAGCAAGAAAGTGAGCACTAAAAATAATCTTTTCATTGAATCAATAATTTTAATTGTGGGCTAAGATAAACATTTATCAATAATTTGCAAAAAATAATTTACTATAGCTGGAGTTTCATTAGCTTTGCAGAAATAATCTGTGGAGATTCAGCTTAGAGACAGAACTCTGTTTTTAGAGTTTGTTTAAGGCTTTTTCTCAAAAAAAATAAGTACCTTTATACTCTTAAAATAAAAATGATGGATTTGGTATTTAACAAAAATGAAGATGTCAATAAGCTTAGGCTTTCGGAAATCAACAGGCTTCTGAATCAAATAAAGAAAGGTGGTGGCGAAAAACGCCTCGATAAAATAAGAAGCGAGGGAAAGATGACAGCTCGTGAGCGTATCGATTATCTCTTGGATGACAAAAAAGGAAGCATTGAAATAGGAGCTTTTGCCGGCTATGAAATGTATGAAGAGCATGGTGGCTGCCCGTGCGGAGGAGTAGTAGTGAAAATAGGATATATTTCCGGCAGGCAGTGTGTTGTGGTAGCTAATGATGCTTCTGTAAAGGCGGGAGCGTGGTTTCCCATTACAGGAAAGAAAAATCTGAGAGCACAAGAAATAGCAATGGAAAACCATCTACCTATTATTTATTTGGTAGATTCTGCGGGAGTATATCTTCCGATGCAGGATGAGATATTTCCGGATAAAGAACATTTCGGGCGTATTTTTAGGAATAATGCCAAAATGAGTGCTATGGGTATTATCCAAATCTCCGCCGTGATGGGGAGCTGTGTAGCGGGAGGGGCGTATCTACCTATTATGAGCGATGAGGCGATGATTGTAGATAAAACAGGCTCTATATTCCTTGCCGGAAGCTATCTCGTAAAAGCGGCGATAGGCGAGAGTATAGATAATGAAACATTAGGCGGAGCTACCACGCATTGCTCTGTTTCAGGTGTTACAGATTATAAGGCTAAGGACGACAAAGATGCCTTAGACCGTATAAAAAATATTATGAAGTCCATTGGGGATTATGAAAGGGCAGGGTTCGACCGTATAGAAAGCCATCAGCCAAAGTCTAATCCCGAGGATATATTTGGGTTGATGCCGGCTTCCAGAGTGGAACAATACGACACCTTTGAGATTATCAAATGCCTTGTAGATAAATCCGAGTACGAAGAATATAAACCGGACTACGGGAAGTCTATTATTTGTGCTAATGCACGGATAGACGGCTGGAGCGTAGGAATTGTAGCGAACCAAAGAAAGATGGTGAAGAATGGAAAAGGAGAGATGCAGTTCGGGGGTGTTATTTATTCGGATTCTGCGGATAAAGCCACGCGTTTTATAGCCAATTGCAATCAAAGAAAAATCCCATTGGTCTTTCTGCAAGATGTTACGGGGTTTATGGTGGGCTCTAAGTCCGAGCACGGCGGCATCATAAAAGACGGTGCCAAAATGGTAAATGCCGTATCCAATTCGGTGGTCCCGAAGTTTACCATTATCACAGGGAATTCTTATGGTGCCGGTAATTATGCAATGTGCGGCAAAGCCTACGATCCGCGTTTAATCGTTGCGTGGCCATGGGCAGAATTGGCAGTAATGGGTGGTGCTCAGGCGGCTAAGGTTTTAGCCCAAATTCAGGAGGGAACCCTCAAAAAACAAGGTAAGCTCATCACGGAGGAAGAACACCGTAAAATCCTTGATGAAATTTCTCAAAAATACCAAAAGCAAACAGCTCCTACTTATGCGGCGGCAAGGCTTTGGACAGATGCAATTATCAACCCATTGGATACAAGAACTTGGATTTCTATGGGGATAGAAGCAGCCGACCATTCTCCCATCAAGGAGCGGTTTAATTTGGGGGTCATACAAGTTTAATCAATTTTAATCAGTCATTTATTGTTATAATGAATAGCGATTTTTTTAAGTATCAGGCACAGACCACTCCTTTTGCTTCCGGGTTCGAAGTGGATAGGGCGGTAGGAAACTATATTTATGGTAAAGACGGCAGGAAGTATTTGGATTTTGTTGCCGGAGTTTCGGCAAATACGCTGGGGCATTCCCATCCTAAAATCATTAGTGCTATAAAAGAACAGGCAGAGCGTTATCTGCATGTGATGGTTTACGGAGAGTATGCTCAGGAAAAACCGGTGGCTCTTTGTAAATTGCTTGCAGAGGTTACGCCAGAGCCGTTGGAGGTTACTTATCTTGTAAATAGTGGAGCAGAAGCAATAGATGGAGCACTTAAACTCGCAAAGAGATATACGGGAAGGGAGAAAATTGTTTCCTTCAAAAATGCATATCATGGTAATACACACGGGGCATTGAGTGTAGCCGGTAATGAAGTTCATAAAAGGGAATTTCGTCCGTTGCTTCCAATGGTTGATTTTATAGAGTTTAATAATGAGGCAAATTTTTCGCAAATCACGGAAAAAACGGCAGGTGTTATTTTAGAAACTATTCAAGGTGCAGCAGGATTTCTACTTCCGAAAGAAGGCTATTTGCAAAAACTAAAAAAACGCTGTGAAGAGGTAGGGGCATTACTGATTCTTGATGAGATTCAGCCGGGATTTGGGCGTACGGGAAAACTTTTTGCGTTTGAGCATTATGGTATTGTCCCTGATATTTTAGTGATGGGTAAAGGAATGGGCGGAGGCGTACCGGTAGGTGCGTTTATGAGTTCTGCCGAGATTATGAAAACGCTTTCTCATTCTCCGAAATTAGGGCATATTACCACTTTTGGAGGTAATCCGCTGATTGCAGCATCGTGCTATGCTACGCTGAAAGAAGTTTTGGACAGCGGCATAATGAATGAAATGGCACATAAAGAAACACTTTTCCGAAATCTGTTGGTACACCCGAAAATCAAAAATATTAATGGAAAAGGACTGATGCTGGCTGTGAATTTGGGTTCGCCGGAATATACATTGGCTGTTGCCAAGCGTTGTATGGAAAAGGGGCTTATCGTATTTTGGCAACTTTATAGGAACGAATATCTTAGGATATCGCCACCTCTTACCTTGACGGATGACGAGATAAGAGAAGGCTGCGAAATAATACTCCAAGCATTAGACGAAGTCTAATTTTTTACCGAAGGAGAGTCTATCACGATGGTTACAGGACCGTCATTTTTGAGGGACACTTTCATATCGGCACCGAATATGCCGCTCTCTGTTTTCAGCCCCGATTTCGCTATTTCTTCTTTGAAGTATTCAAACAATGGAATGGCTTTTTTGGGGCTGGCAGCTTTTATGAAAGAAGGCCTATTGCCTTTTCTACAATCTGCAAGGAGCGTGAACTGGCTGATACATAATATCTCACCTTTTATGTCTGACACGGATAAGTTCATTTTCCCCTCGCTATCGCTGAAAATTCTCATTGCTAAGATTTTCTTTACGAGGTAATCCGCATCAGAGTGGGTATCTTGCTCATCTATGCCTATAAGGAGCATTAGCCCGGTCTTTATTTCTCCTACGGTTTTTCCTTCTACCTTTACGGCAGCTTCGGAAACTCTTTGTACTACGATTTTCATAAGATGGTTTTTTATGGCAAAGATACTGAAATAGGAGTGCCTTTTTGTTCTTTTATAATAGAAAAATTAAACGCTTTATATTTGTTGGAGAAAGAAATATTATTGGCATACGAGGTAATGGATAAAAACACAGACTGCATTGTTTCGTACAGTAATGGTGTTTTTTATGGAAAGAGTGTTCGTTAGATTTTATCTTGGAATCAAGAAAAAGAATTAACTTTGCTTTTATTTTAATATAAAAGTTATGAGCCTTATCCTAAAACCAATAGATGTAGTAGAAGACATTACAAAAGAAGATTTTTATCATAAATATCTGAAAACGAGACAGCCCGTGGTCATCAAAAATATGGCACGCAAGTGGCCTGCTTACAAAAAATGGACTTTGGAGTATATGAAGGAAACGGTAGGCGATGTAGAAGTGCCTCTGTATGACAGTTCCAAAGCGGATCCTGCGGCACCTATCAATGCCCCTACTACGAAAATGAAATTCGGAGATTATATAGACCTTATCGAGAGAGAGCCTACCGATCTTAGGATTTTCCTCTTTGATCCCATCAAGCACGCACCGAAATTGTTAGATGACTATGTTTTTCCCAAAGATTTGATGGGTGGTTTTTTGGATAAATATCCTAATATGTTTTTCGGAGGCAGAGGTTCGGTGACTTTCCTGCATTTTGATATTGATATGGCACATATCTTCCACACGCATTTTAATGGACGCAAGCATATCCTGCTTTTTGATTATAAATGGAAAGAGCGTTTGTACCAGATACCGTATGCTACTTATGCTTTGGAGGATTATGATATTTCCAATCCGGATTTTGACAAGTTCCCGGCGCTTAACGGCGTGGAGGGTATAGAATGTTTCTTGGAGCATGGCGATACGCTCTTTATGCCCACGGGGTGGTGGCACTGGATGAAGTATTTAGACGGCAGTTTCTCTATTTCGCTAAGGGCTTGGGATAAGTCTTGGGCGGTAAAGGCACATTCTCTTTGGAATCTTACCGTTCAGCGTGGTTTTGATAATTTTATGAAAGCCCGCTATAAAAAACGCTATATGGACTGGAAAGAACGAAAGGCAATAGAAAGAGCCAATGCAGCTCTTAGAAGAGGATTGCCGAAATAGACCATTGTATTCAGACTTCCGGATCAGCCTATGAATGAAAAGCTCGAATTACAACTAAAAACGCTTCCTTCCGACCCGGGAGTCTATATATACTACGATAAAGACGGGAAAATACTCTATGTAGGCAAAGCCAAGAATCTCAAAAAGAGGGTTCTGTCTTATTTCAATAAAACCCCCGCTGGTTACAAAACCAAAATATTGGTAAAGAAAATCCATCGCTTGGAAACGACTATTGTCCCGAGCGAATACGATGCATTATTGTTGGAAAACAACCTCATCAAAGAGTATCAGCCTTTCTACAATATGATGATGAAAGACGACAAGTCTTATCCGTGGATTTGTATTAAAAATGAACCCTTCCCCAGAATTTTCCTTACCCGAAAGAAGCTGAAAGACAAATCGGAATATTACGGGCCTTACGCAAAAGTATATCCCGCAAAAGTCCTTTTGGAAACCATTAAGAATATTTATAAGCTCAGGACTTGCAGCTTAAATCTTAGTGAACCTAAAATAGATGAGGGAAAATACAAAGTGTGCCTTGAATATCATATAAAGAATTGTGAGGGCCCTTGCGAAGGTATGGAAACGAAGGAGGCTTACAACAAAAAAATAGAGGCTGTGCGGAGTATGATAAAAGGGGATTTCCGATTGGCGAAGCAGTTTTTGGAAGACGAAATGTACCGGTATGCTGCAAATTTGGAATTTGAAAACGCACAGATTATTAAAGAAAAATTAGCTGTATTGGAAGATTATCAAGCCAAGCATACAGTAGTCAATCCGAATATAGATGATGTAGATGTGTTTGGAATCACGAGTGATGAGCTGTCTGCGTTTGTCAATTATTTCAAAATTCGTAACGGCAACATTGTGCAGAGCTATACCACCGAAGTCCGAAAAGGTTTGGAAGAAACAGACGAAGAAATATTAGAACAAGCCATTATAGAGATTAGGCAACGTTTTGAGTCCGGAGCTAAGGAAATTTTGCTGCCCTTCCATCTTAATACGAATATTCCCAATGTAAAGCTCATCGTTCCGAAAGTAGGCGATAAAAGAAGAATCGTAGAGCTCTCTGAGAAAAATGCCAAGGAATATCGTGTGGAAAAACTAAAACAAGTCCAAATCATAGACCCCGAACGGCACACAAATCGTATAATGGCAGAGATGAAAAAGCTGCTTCGGATGCCTGTGGAGCCAAGACATATAGAGGGATTTGATAATTCTAATATTCAGGGGAGTAATCCCGTCTCGGCGTGCGTAGTTTTTCGTAATGGGAAACCATCTAAAAAAGAGTACCGTATTTTTCATGTAAAAACCGTAGAAGGGCCGAATGACTTTGCGACGATGGAGGAGGCTGTTTACCGCAGATACCGCCGTGTATTAGACGAAGGAGGAGATTTGCCGCAGCTCATTCTCATTGACGGAGGCAAAGGACAGCTGAGTTCCGCGATAAAGAGTTTGAAAATGTTAGGGATTTACGGGAAAGTGATGGTTATCGGTATTGCTAAGCGGCTGGAAGAGATTTATTTTCCGGAAGACTCTATTCCTTTGTATTTAGATAAAAAATCGGAAACCCTAAAAATCCTCCAGCAGGTGAGAGACGAATCTCACCGTTTTGGGGTAAGGCATCACCGCATTCGCAGGGAAAACACGACAATAAAATCGGAGCTGGAGAATATTTCCGGTGTAGGCGAAAAAACGGTAGAATTACTTCTACAAAAATTAAAATCTGTAAAAAGAGTAAAAGAATCTTCTCTACAAACTTTAGAGGAAATTCTCGGTAAATCAAAAGGCAAAGCCGTTTGGGAATATTTTAATTCTTAATAGCTCCGCCTCAGTTATGAAAAAAGTATAATAAATTGTTTGATATCAGATGCCGTTCATTTCGAAGGATTTTACGCCTTAGGCAAAAATACTTCTGCAAGCATACATCTCGCACTACCCCCGCCATTGGTTTCTATCGTGTGGAGGTCTGCGGATATGATGCTACAGTATTTTTCTATTTTTTGTATTTGCAGCGGAGATAGGGTATTGTAAGCACTTTGGCTCATTACCAAAAACCTTTCGCCTTTATCGTTACGAAGCTGTAGCATATTTCCCGCAAAATGTTCCATCTGCTCTTCCGAGATTTCAAAGATTTCTTTGTTCGTTCCTTTTATGGTGTTTATTACCATTTTGCGTTCTTCCTCGTTATCTATGGCACTAAGGCAGATGATGACAAAATCCTCAGCCACGCACATCATTACATTTGTGTGGTAGATAGGGAGCCTTTCCTCGCCGGCGTTTTGGAACGAGTGGAACACTACGGGCGTGTATCCTATATGCTCGCAAAATTCACGGAACAGCGTTTCGTCTAAACGAATGGACACAGAGCCGTAAGCCAGTTTGTTATCGTGGTCGAAAATCATACTTCCGGTACCTTCCAGATATTTTCCGCTTTTTTCGGAAGGAGAGAAGTCAAAGATTTCTTTTACCGTGTAGCCTTGGTTTTTCACGGCTTCTATAATTTCCGGACGTCTTTCATCCCTGCGGTTTGGGGCAAACATTGGGTAGAGGTAGACATTTCCCTCTTGGGAGAAGCTGATCCAGTTGTTTGGGAAAATAGAATCGGGGGTATGTGGGTTTGGCGTATCTTTTACCGTGATGACGGTGATGCCGTGCTGTCTAAGTTTTTCCACAAAGCGATTAAACTCAGCCAAGGCTTTTTCTTGGGTATTGCCGAGTTCCTCGTGGATTTGGAAATAGTTATTTTCTGCCGTTTGAGTATTAAATTCAAAAGCTACAGGCTCTATCATAAGTACAGTATCCGCTGTTTGCATCTCTAAATTTTTCCGCAAAGATAATTATTTTTCTATTTAGGTTAAAGGAGTGGATCTGGCTTGTACTAAAAAAACAAATGGATTTGTTCTCAATAATCTAATATAGGTAATCAGTCTACTTCATTAAGTTTATCAAATACAAGTTTACGAATTTCACTTTCACTTTTATTTTTGACAGATATAATAATATTTTGTTCAAAGAGATAATTCAATTTTTTTGAATTATTAAGTAATAAGAAATCGCGTAAATGATTATAATTTTCTCACTTATTGCCTGTTTTACGATTGAAATTTTCGCTAACTTCATTATATAAATTTAATTTATATGCATCTTCTTTTTCAGGGTTTTTAAATACTTTTCCAAAAAGAATAATGTGCTTTTTCTTGGAACTATCGTATGTTATCAGATATACATAAAAATCTATCCAGTCAATGTTTAATTTGTTTTCTTTTGCTTTTTTCTATAAAGTTTAGATACTTGTATAAGCATAAAGGGTCTTTTCCTTTAGAATTTTCAATATTTATCTGTTTTGAATTGATGTTCTTTCTGTATTTTACTTCTACGAATGTAATTTTTAAAATGTTTTTACTAGGAGTGTTGCTAGAGAGAATGTCTTGATTGTAAGCTAATTTCCAAATGACAAAGTCGGGAAAGTTTTGTATTAATTTTTGCAGTATTGAAAATATATTGTTATCATAAGTACCATCTTTCACAATGGTATCATTAACACTAAACAATGTACTAATACTTGGAAGCAAACCGGAAATTTTCTCGTTCCCAAGAGGGATGATGTTATAATTCAGCTTAGAAAAATGATATTCACAAATCAGCTCAGCAATAAACCCTTTTAGATTTGTATAATTTGAAGTTGTAAAACTAGTAATCATAGTGTTAAATGGAATTTAATAAAGCAATAATATCTTCTCCGTATTTTTTCTTTTTGAGATTCCCAATTCCAAAAATATTTGCTAGCTCTTCAACTGTCGTAGGTTTATTTTTGGCTAAAGAAATAATAGATTTATTTGTTAAAATCATATAAGACGGGATTCCTTCATTCTTAGCAGTATCAAGTCGCCATTGCTTAAAATATGCCACTATTTGTTTTTCTTGTTCACTAAGTGTCTCTTCATTTAGATTTTCTTTTTCAGCATATTCTATATAATTTTTTCAATTTCATTATAGTGAATCAATATAGTCCAATAATTAACTTTTCCCTCTACAAAATTAGTAGAAGATTTTTTAAAATCTACTTTTTAAAGAAATATGTTCAAAATCTCTTGATTTTTCTCAAAATTTTCTTTGTCTAATCTAATATTATGGACCTTAATTTTATCATTTTTTTACTCAAGTTTAATAATTCATAAACTTAGGAAATAATTAGAGAATAAAAAAAGAAGATTTTCTATTATTTTCTACCAAGTTTTTTATTAACTTTACGCATCTAAAAATTTTATACAATGAGACCTTCCGAAAAAATAGTAGCATTACGTAATAAAATGCAAGAAAAGCATATCGATGCTTTCATCGTCTATTCCGCAGACCCCCATATGAGCGAATACCTGCCGAAAGAATGGCAAGAGAGAAGCTGGCTTTCCGGATTTACCGGCTCTGCTGGATTTGTGGTTATTACCAAGAATAAAGGCGGACTCTGGACGGACGGAAGATATTTCGTACAAGCAACACAGGAACTCAAAGATTCGGATATTGAACTAATGAAAGAAGGGGTGGAAGGAACGCCTCACTATATCGATTGGATTTTGGAACAAGTCCCTGAAAACGGATGCATAGCCGTAAACGCACTTGCTACCTCTCACGCCAACTGGGAAACCTTAAAACAAAATTTATCCCCCAAAAATATCACACTGCTGAATGAACCTTTACTAAAAGAAATTTGGAGCGATAGAGGCATACCTTCTAAAAATGAAATCTTTGCCCATCCGCTGAAATGGGCAGGACAGTCTGTAACGGATAAGATAAATAAAATCCGCCAAGCAATGTCCGAAAAAGGGGCAACAGCACACATTATATCGAGCTTGGACGATGTCGCCTGGACACTCAATCTAAGGGGGAGCGACGTGGAATGCAATCCCGTATTTTTAGGATATATTTTCCTTACAAAAGACAAGGCTATGCTTTTTGTGGATAAGGAAAAACTCAACTCCGAAGCCATTCAGCAAATGAAAGAGGCACAAGTAGAACTGCACGAGTACAATACTTTTTTTGATGTTCTAAACACCATTGAAAACGAAAAGGTGTTGATTTCTCCTAATTGCAACCAGTCTACATTTGAAGCGTTAAAAGATAAAAACACTTTTATTCTATCCACTGTTCCCGGCAACTTAATGAAAGCTATTAAAAATGGTGTAGAATTGGAAGGATTCCGTACCGTAATGGTAAGAGACGGGGTGGCAATGATAAAATTCCTATATTGGCTGAAACACCAAGCCGGTAAAGAGCCTATGGACGAATACACTATAGGAGAAAAACTGAGAGGCTTCCGTGCAGAGGGCGAAAACTTTGTAGGGACAAGTTTCGGCAGTATCGTTGGGTACAAAGGCAATGGTGCCATTGTCCATTATTCGGCTAAGGAAGATAATTGTGCCGCCGTAACGAACGACGGAAGCATCTTGGTAGATTCAGGCGGACAATATTTAGAAGGAACTACCGATATTACAAGAACTTTAGCTTTAGGCAATGTTTCTGACGATTTCAAAAAAGACAGTACCCTTGTACTCAAAGGTATGATCAATCTGTCGTTGATAAAATTCCCAAAAGGAAGCAGAGGTTTTCATCTTGATACCATCGCACGCTTACCGCTTTGGATGGACGGTAAAGACTATGCCCACGGTACAGGACACGGTGTAGGAAGCTTTATGAATGTACACGAAGGACCGCAGAATATCCGCAAAGATATGAACCCGCAAGAGCTCCTCCCCGGAATGGTATGCTCCAATGAACCGGGATTTTATGTAGAAGGGAAATACGGCATACGCCACGAAAATTTGGTCGTGGTAAAAGAATTAGAGCAAACGCCGTACGGCACTTTTTATGGCTTCGAGACGCTAACGATTTGTCCGTTCTTCAAGGACATCATCGTAGAGGAAATGCTCACTCCGGTTGAGAAAAAATGGCTGAACGACTACCACCGCTTCTGCGAAGAAAAACTTTCGCCCTACCTCGAAGGAGAGGTAAAAGAATGGTTCGCTGAACTTGTAAAACCTTTATAAATAAATATCCGCCTCTCAATAGCGAGGCGGATTGATAAAAATAATCTATATTATTATTTTCCGAGATAAGAATTGTACATCCACACTTCTTTCTCTTGCTCTGTAATGTAATCACTCATCTGGGAGTTTGTTCCTTCGTCTCCTGCCTCATCGGTAATATCCAAAAGCTCTCTCTGAAGGTCTATCACTACTTTAAAAGACTCTAATATAAGCTCCACACATTTTTTATCATCACTCAAATCTCTGCTTTCTTGTATTTTAGAAAGTTTTAGGTAGTCAGAATAATTATGATTAGGCGTAGCTCCCAAAGTCAAAATTCTTTCTGCTATTTCGTCTATTTTAAGAATTAAGCCATTATATAGCTCCTCAAATTTTGGATGAAGCGTAAAGAACTGATCACCTTTAATGTTCCAATGTGCACCTCTCGTATTTTGATAGAAAACAGAATAATTAGCCAAAAGTTCATTAAGTTTTTCAGCAATTTTTTTACAATCGGCTTCTTTAAGACCGATAATACTTGCATTTTTCATAGTATTTTTTTTTTAAGATTTTAATTTCAAGTGCAAAAATACAGCCAAACTCGGAAAACACCAATAGTAAAAACCTATACAGATTATAAATAATATTGATAATATCAATGGCAGGTTTTTCCGCTCTTTTCTGTCCCACTTTTGTCCATTTCCATTTTACCGACTTGCAGCATTTCTTTCTTAGGAGAAACATAGGGAATTCCTATATCCAAGCCTCTAAGAACAAAAAGCCCTCCTAATATCAGCATCAAAACGGGAACAAATTTCAATATCTGTGTTCTCACTACCACCGTTAATATATTTCCAAAAGCCACAGCAACAAACATAAACGGAAAAGTTCCTAATCCGAATAAAGCCATAAATGTCGTACTCTTCCACATATCTCCGGCTGCCAAAGATGCTGTAAGTGCCATATAGACCATGCCACAAGGTAAAAGCCCATTGAGCACGCCTGTAAGAAATCTTGAAGAATATCCCGTTTGGGAAAGCAGAGTTCCCAATTTAATTTTCACTTGAAATAAAAGTTTAGACAGAAACGGTATTTTCGTTGCAAAATCAGTTCCTCTAAAAGAAGTAACTGACATTAGTATCAATATTATTCCTGCGAAAACAGTAAGAGTCTGCTGTAATCCTGCCAATTGAAATCCCTCTCCTACAATACCGAAAACAAGCCCCAATAAAGTATAAGTAGTAATCCGCCCTAATTGATAAATAAAATTTTGAAGATAAAAATTAGAACTTTGCTTTTTAGAAATCCCCATAGACATAGCTATAGGCCCACACATACCCAAGCAATGAAACCCAGATGTAAACCCAAGAGTAATAGCGGATAAAATAAGTGCTATTTCCATTCTAAATCATAATCTATTTGATAATCCGTATTATCCTTAGTCCAAGAAACTTTCAAGATATAGCCTCCATAGACCAATACTTTAGCCGGAATAAAAAAAGAATTATTTTTATCCAATACCATTTTCTTCCGTATATCCAAATTCTTGTTATCTACCCGATAGAGATATATACTGAATGTTGAATTTTGATTATTGATATCCTTTGGAAAGGTTACGGTTATCCCTGTGCGGTTTTGTTTATAATTAGGGGCTTCAGGAAGAGCTTTCGCATTGTTTTTTGCATCTATTACTTTTTGATAGCCCATTTCTTCTTGATAATAATTCTCAGAAACCAGCTCAGAATTTTGCTGTCCATGAGAAAAAACAAAAATCATGTACAAGATAAAACCAATAAAAGAAGCTAATGCTAAAATGACACCGTGTCCCCAGGTAAACTTATTTTTTTTCATTAGAACTGCATTGAAAAAGGTCCTTCAAAATAAGTTTTGAATGTAGTAAGTTTCTCTCCTTTTTTATTATAAACTCCTATGATTAAGTTTTGCTTTTGGAGTTTTACTTGGCTTTTAGGAAAAGAAATATTCACCGAACCTTTTGATATTTTATTTTTCTCAAGTACAATTTTCGAGCCACTGCTATAAGTAATATTACCATTATTAGGTTCCTCTATCTTAAAGGTTACTTCCATTGACTCATTAGACTTATTGATTAAAGTATAATTGTATATATTGGATATTCGATTTCCCGTATAAAAGAAAGTACTACCTTCGGGTTTAATGAATTTTGCCTCCATCGAACCTCGATTATAGAGTAAAAATCCTAAGAAAACTTGCAAAGCAATAAGCACAGCTGCATATGCTTTCATACGAACTGTGAATTTGAATTTTTCTCCTTTCTCTATCTCAGCCTCTGTGGCATAGCGGATAAGACCTTTTGGAAGCCCTACCTTTTCCATTACTTCATTACAAGCATCTATACACGCTGTACAGTTCACACACTCCAATTGCTGTCCGTTTCTAATGTCTATCCCTGTAGGACATACAACCACGCATTGCTGGCAATCAATACAATCTCCTTTTCCTAAAGCTTTTCTATCCTCATTTTTTCGCCATTTAGAGCGGTTTTCGCCTCTTTTGAAATCATAGTAAACATTGATCGTCTGCTTATCAATCAAAACTCCTTGAAGCCTTCCATAAGGACAAACCAATGTACACGCCTGCTCTCTAAACCATGCAAATACCAAATAAAATGTAGCTGTGAAGAGAATCATTACAATAAAGTTCGTTGGATAAGTAATAGGTCCTGCTTTCATTATTTTGAAAACCTCCTGATATCCTACGACATACATAAACATAAAGTGGGTCACAAGCAAAGAAATAGCAATATATATAGACCATTTCAGCAGTCTTTTTCTTATTTTCTCTGCATCCCACTCTTGCTTATCTAATTTGATTTGTTTGTTTCTATCCCCCTCTATCCAATATTCTATTTTCCGAAAAACTCCTTCTAAGAATATAGTCTGAGGACAAATCCAGCCGCAAAAAATACGCCCAAAAGCAACTGTAAAAACAATAATAAAAACAATAGAAGCTATAGCCCCCATTGTTAATATAAAAAAATCCTGAGGATAAAATGGCTGCCCTGCTATATAAAATCTTCTATCAATAATATTGATTAGTAGAAAAGGGTTGCCATTGATTTTAATAAAAGGAGTGATAAAAAAAATGGCTAATAGAAAAACAGAAACATAACTTCTATAATCCGTATACTTTCCACTTGGTTTCTTGGGATATACCCATTTCCTTTTACCAGTATTATCCATTGTACCAACGGAATCACGGAAAGTAGTCGCCTCTATAACCGAACCTGTCGGATTGTTTCTGTAATTTGTATCAGCCATTTTATCTAATCCTTTATTCAATAAAAGAATTAAAACTAAATTTTTTTAATTTATAATTATTATTTTTCCCAAGTAACCTCTTCACCTTGTGCCGGCGCTCCTCCTTGTTCCGGAGTAATAGGAGCTTGCTCTTGATTGATATGATAAACATAAGCTGCTACTTTCTGAATATCAAAACCATTAAGCATACCATCTTTACCCCATGCCGGCATAGCTGTACCTGGCACACCGTTTTCCACAATTTCGAAAACACTTTTGAATAAAGTTTTTTCAGGGTGATTGATCCAATATTTATCCGTAAGGTTCGGACCAATTCCTCCTTTACCTCCATCCATATGGCATTTTACACAGTTTTCCTCAAAAATTTGTTTTCCATCAGCTATATTATCAGCAGAATATTTAGCTGTTTCTAATGTAGGCGGAGGTGTATTTTTTATCCACTCTGCTATGCTCGCCATTTCTTGCTTATGCTCTTCCTCGTACTCTTTATCAGGGTGTGCAAACGGTGTAAAAGAGAAAGCTACGATATAAATAATCAAGTATGCAAATCCAAAATAAAACATTCCTAACCACCATTTCGGAAGCTGGTTGTCCAGCTCCATAATTCCATCAAAACCATGATCTATAAGCAAATCTTTTTCTTCTGCAACGGCTTGCTTTTTAAACGCACTATCCCACGCTCTCTTATAGAAAGGAATTTTCTTTTGCTCAAGATACAATTTTTTCTCTTCATCTGATAGCTTTTCAAATTGTTGATTCTCTATCAAATCTCCTATCGCATTGTGAATAAAAACTAACACAATACTTATAACCACAGTCCCCCAAAAATATGGAGACTTAAGATAAGCACTACTCTGCACAAACATATAATAGAGTACATTCATCACAATAAGTACTGCTACTATGTTTAAAAAAACGGGTGTTCTTTGTTTCATGATATTATTTATTTTTGATAATCAATAGTTTCGTCATCATTATCCTCTAGCGGGGTACTTGCTTCTTCTTTATAATATGTTTTTGGTTTATTCATTACATACCATACAATTGCTGCAAAAAGAATCATAAACAATATCATAGATATAATCTGAAAATGACTATTCCCCTCTGATAAAATATCTTTAAAGCTTTGTGGTATCATAACGAAACTATTGAAATCCTTTAGTTACTATTTTATACTCGCTGTTTTTACATCTGAAGTCTGAATATCTGTACCAAGTCTTTGTAGATAAGCAATCAATGCTATAATTTCTCTCTTTTGAAGAGGCACAAATTCATTTCCTTCTTGACCTTTTTTCTTAGTAAATGCATCTTTTACATCCGCAGCATCAGCAAAAATACTTTTAGCAATTTTATTTTGTTGATCATCCATCCACTTGTAAGTGCTGTCTATCTGCTGCTGAGTATAAGGAACTCCAAACACATTTTTCATCATAGCCAATTTCTCTTTAGTTTTTGTAGTATCCAATGTATTCGCAATCAACCAAGGGAAACGCGGCATAATAGAACCTGCTGATGTAGTTCTTGGGTTTAGCATATGTCTAAAGTGCCAAGAATCAGGGTTTCTTCCTCCTTCTCTCTGTAAATCCGGTCCTGTTCTTTTAGAACCCCAGAGGAACGGTCTATCGTAAACAAACTCACCCCCTTTAGAGTACTGTCCGTTTTTGCTTGAGAATCTAATCACTTCATCACGGAATGGTCTAATCATTTGGGAATGACAAGAATTACATCCTTCTCTTATATAAAGATCTCTACCTTCCAACTCAAGCGGTGTATAAGGCTTAACAGAAGATATAGTTGGAACATTTTCTTTAACTGTAAGCGTAGGTATAATTTCTATACAACCACCTACTGCCAAAGCCAATACTGACAATACAGTCATATATACCGGCATTCTCTCTATCCAAAGGTGAACAGTCTCTCCTTCTTTTCTCTGTGCTGCAACTTTTGGCAAAGCCGGAGCCTCCGCAGGAACCTCTTTTTGGAACGAACCTGAACGAATTGTTGCAATAACATTTACAACCATCAATAACGCTCCTGAAAGATATAGCACCCCACCGAAGAATCTAGTCTGATAATAAGGAATAATAACAGATACAGTATCCAGCCAATTTTTCCAAACTAAGGTTCCATCAGGATTCATTTGTTTCCACATCAAACCTTGAGTAAATCCGGAGATATACATTGGTACTGCATAGAAAATAATACCAAGCGTACCTAACCAGAAATGCCAGTTAGCTAATTTAGGAGACCATAACTTCGTTCTCCATAAAATAGGGACCAAATAGTAAATAATACCAAAAGCCATAAATCCGTTCCAACCCAATGTACCAATATGTACGTGACCTATCACCCAGTCTGTATAGTGTCCAATCTTATTAAGGGTTTTAGTTGCCAAAAGCGGACCTTCAAAAGTAGCCATTCCATAACCTGTAATTGCAACTACAAAAAACTTAAGAATAGGATTCTCTCTCACTTTGTCCCAAGCACCTCTTAATGTCAATAGACCATTAAGCATACCTCCCCAAGATGGAGCGATAAGTGCTACAGAAAATCCTGTTCCTAAAGCTTGAGCCCACCCCGGTAAAGAAGTATATTGTAAGTGGTGAGGCCCTGCCCAAATATAAACAAATATTAAAGACCAGAAGTGAATAATTGAAAGTTTATATGAGAAAACAGGTCTATCCGCTGCTTTAGGAAGAAAATAGTACATAAGACCTAACACTGGTGTTGTCAAAAAGAATGCCACAGCATTGTGTCCGTACCACCATTGTACAAGAGCATCTTTTACCCCTGAATAAGCAGAATAAGATTTCCAACCTGTAAAGCTGAGAGGAACTTCTAAGTTATTAAATACATGAAGCATAGTAATAGCCACCCAAGTAGCTATATAAAACCATATTGCAACATATAGGTGTCTTACTCTACGCTTGGCTATTGTGCCAAACATATTTATACCAAACACAATCCATACGACAGCAACCAAGATATCTATAGGCCACTCATGCTCTGCATATTCTTTTGAAGTATTGATCCCCATAAGGAATGTAACAACGGTTGCTAAAATCACCAATTGCCAACCCCAAAAGTTAATCCAAGATAGCGTATCGCTATACATTCTTGTTTTGAGCAATCTCTGAAGAGAATAATAAACCCCCATAAACATTGCATTACCAACGAAAGCAAAAATTGCCGCCGAAGTATGCAACATTCTAATCCTACCAAATCCAAAAGCTCCTTGTGTATCGATTAGTCCCTGAAGATTACCACTTCTCAAACTCATGATCGTGGTATCATCTGTACCAAACAAAAACTCTGGCAGCTCTGGATAGAAAAGCATCAACGCCGCTGTAAGCCCCAAAATGAAGGCTATTACTCCAAATACAATAGTTGCATAGAGAAAAGCACGCACAATGCTGTTGTCATAACTAAACTTTTGTGTTTCCATATACTAATTCACTTTTTGTTTTTCCTTTTTTGTTCTTCGTTAACTTCCGATGAATTTATTTCATCATCTAATAATATCCTAACGGCTGGAGACTCTCCATCCTCAAACTGTCCTTTTTTAGCTGCTACAACAAAGGTTATCAAGAAAACCAAAGCTAAAGAGACACTACATATTATCATTAAATATAATATATCCATCAGGACCACAAAGGTAAAATTAAAATTTATGAAATATCACTGTTTTTTTATGATATCTATCAGAAATAGCCTAAAATTAGTAATTTATAACTTTTCTAAATAATTTCAGATAGTTAATATCTCTTAAAATCAGAATGTTTGTTCGTTTAAAACATTTTATTTTAAAATAACTAAAAACACAAATCTATCCTATTTAATAGACAAAAAAGACAAATCCGTCCTATAAACTACCTCCCTTTATATTGTCTGTAATATTGCATAGCCCTTTCCATATGGGCATTTAGATCTGCTCTACGATGCTCGGGATTGGGGTGAGTCGCCAAAAACTCCGGCATTTTTCTTGCCCCTGAAGAATCCCCCATCCTTTGCCAGAAGTCTACCGCTTTACGAGGGTCGTAGCCAGCCATCGCCATCAAATAAAGCCCCATCTCATCAGCTTCAGACTCTTGTTTTCTACTATATGCCAAAAGAGTAGCCTGAGCTCCTAATGGATATGCAATAGAAAAAACCTTCCTCATTTTTTCATCTTTCATAGCCAGACCTGCTCCTATACCTATCCCTTGTGCTATCATAGCAGATGTGATTCTCTCGTTCCCATGCCCAGCCAAAGCATGAGAAATCTCGTGTCCCATTACTACTGCCACTCCGGTTTCATCTTTACAAACAGGCATTATCCCTGAATAAAAAGCCACTTTGCCACCCGGCATACACCACGCATTAAGTTGCTTATCATCAATAAGATGAAACTCCCAATTGTAACTTGAAAGATCTTGCTCTCTGCCTATGGAACGATAATATCTCTCTGCGGCTTTCTTTATTCTTTCTCCCACATTTTCTACTTTTTTGGCATCTGCCGTTCCTGTAATGACTTTAGTGGTACTAAGGACTTGATTATACTGTTCTAATGCCATTGCATTTAATTGAGAATTAGGCATTATCTGAAGAGACTTCCTGCCTGTAATAGGGTTGGTAACACACGAAAACACCAATAACAACACTAAAACGCCAAATATTTTATAGACTTTCATAATACTTATCTTAAAAATTAAAACCAAAGTTACTCATTTATATACTAAAAAAAACAAACCCTTCCCTCTCTAAAACTAATACACCTGTCAATCAACCATCTCCTTTTCCTGCCATTCTCCTTTTAGCAAGGAGAGTTTTAGCTCATTAGAAAGTGCCAATGGGTTTCTGGTAATTTTTATTTTTCTACTTTCTATTTTTTTGCGGCTGTCTATCTGATTATAAAACTCATAAAATCCAAAGCCGGAAATTGTATTCTTCTCAATAAAAATAAATCCTTTCTCACCGAGAGTTCTTCCTCCACCGAGCAAAAGCATACTCTCATCATCTTTATTTATCACCCGATTAAGTTCAGATGGAGATGGATAATTCTCCGCAATATACCTTAATGCTTTTTCTCCTTGAGACAAACTTCTAAACCGAAGATAAACTCCATTGCTAATTTCGGATACGGGAAATATCTGCCATTTATCGTCTTTCCAAAATAACCCTAACGGTAATTTTTCTACCAAAGAAAAACCTTTGCTCAATAATATCAATTTAGCAATTAGTTCTGTAGAAGTTTGCTCCGAATAGATTTGGACACATTCTTCACGGATTTTTTTCCATCTTTTTGCCGTAGAGTTAAAAATTTTCGTGGCAAAACCGTAAACATTATCTACATAACTCTTATAGATAATCTCTCCTTTATCGTCTTGAAAATATATAATCCCTTTATCCAAAGTAAGATTCTCTATGAGTTTTTTTATTTTATTATTATAATTAGACTTTTGCAAATCCTCTCCCGTAGAAGCCTTGATGATTTGATTATCGGAATCCTTATTCATCAATAGTCTAAACAACTCCAATGTCGCCCGAGCATCTCCCGCCGCTCTATGCCTTTCGGTAAGAGGGATATTGAGAGATTTAGCAAGTTTTCCCAAGGAGTACGCCGGCTCGTTTGGAAGAAGTTTTTTTGATAACTCTATGGTATCTAATGTATCTTTCTGATAATCATAACCTAATCTTTGGAAAGACTGCTTCAGCATACGGTAATCAAACGCCACATTATGCCCTACCAATGTCGTCCCCTCGGTAATTTCCAAAATACGCCTTGCCACTTCGTGAAACTTAGGTGCCGTTTTTACCATTTTCGGAGTAATGCCAGTCAGTTTCTGGACATATTTAGAAATCTCCGCTTGAGGATTGATAATAGAGCTAAACTGATCGACAATCTTATGTCCATCGTATTTGAAAACAGCGATTTCTATAATATGCTCCTCTCCATATGCTCCTCCGCTGCTCTCTATATCCAATACAGCAAACATTACTAATACCTTCTTCGAGATGTAGATTTAAGCCCCAGCATACCCAATATCGCTTTAACCCCTTCTCTCATTAGGGTATTACCAAAAGTTCTTGTCATTGGGCTTTTTAGAATTTGCTCAAACACTCCCGCTTTCTCAGGCTCTTTCTTTGAAGTAGATTTAGGAACGGCCGCCTTAGGTGCTTCTTCTTTTTCAGCACTCATTCTCTTGGTTAAAATCTCGTAGGCACTCTCCTTATCTACCGAAGTTTGATATTTTTGTACTAATTCCGAATGAGAAGTAAGCGTATCTATTTCTTGTGGCGTAAGCGTACCCATTCGGCTCTCCGGTGAAATCAAAAAAGTATGCACCAGCGGCGTAGGTATTCCTTTTTCGCTCAGTGCCGTTACAAAAGCTTCTCCTATTCCTAAATTCTGGATAAGCTCTCCTGCATTATAATATTCCGTAACGGGATAATTTTCTATGGCCTTATCTATCTCTTTTCTGTCTTTAGCGGTAAAGCCTCGCAATGCGTGTTGTATTTTAAGCCCCAGCTGGCTGAGAACATTTTCCGGAATATCGCCCGGCACTTGTGTAATGAAATAAATACCCACCCCTTTAGAGCGGATAAGCTTCACCATCGTCTCAATTTGAGACAATAATATTTTGGAGGCTTCATTAAATATCAAGTGAGCCTCGTCTATAAATAAAACTAACTTCGGCCTACCACTGTCTCCTTCTTCCGGAAAAGTAAGATAAATCTCGGCAAACAGAGAAAGCATAAAAGTAGAGAAAAGATTAGGCTTATTCTGAATATCATCTACACGCATCACATTTACCACCCCCATTCCATTTCTTGATTTCAATAAATCTTCCACATGAAAACTCGGCTCCCCAAAAAATGTTTTTGCACCCTCCTGTTCCAATGCTACTATGGAACGAAGTATAGCCCCCAAAGACGCTGGCGATATAGAGCCGTAATTTTCTACAAGCTCTGCTTTACCATCATCATCTGAAGTAACATACTGCAAAACTTTTTTCAAATCTTCTAAATCTATCAGCGGTAATCCTTTATCATCGCAATATTTAAAGACGATAGACATAATACTACTCTGCGTCTCATTAAGCCCCAATATCTTACTTAACAACACAGGGCCAAATTCCGTAACCGTAGCTCTCATCCGCACTCCTTTCGCTCCAGAAATCGTCATCAATTCTACCGGAAAAGCTTGTGGCGTATAGGAAAGTCCCGTCTTGGCATAGCGTTCTTCTATAATCTTGTTTTCGGTACCTGCTTCTGCAATCCCTGAGAAATCTCCCTTAATATCCAATACCAAAGATGACACCCCCGCACGAGAAAGCTGCTCTGCAAACACTTGAATAGTTTTCGTTTTTCCCGTACCCGTAGCTCCCGCTATCAGGCCGTGCCTGTTAATGGTTTTCAGAGGTAGTCTCACATCTACTTCTCTTACTACTTCTCCGTCCAGCATTCCTTTGCCCAAAAGGATACTTTCACCACTTGTTTCGTATTTAGTACTTAATTCCTGTATGAATTTTGTTTTATCTGCCATATTACAATTTTTATATTAAAGTAAATGCCTTCTTAGACGAAGTAAAATTATGAAATAAAGTTTGATTACGAAACATTATCTCCCAACTTTGGATGCTCTCCCACCTAAATAGTATGCAAATTCATCCTTTCTCGCTATTTATCAATTTTTCATATGAAAATATTTTTATAATTTTGCTCTTGATATCATATGGCAAATTCTTACGAAATAATATTTGAAAACAATAAAAAATGGGTGGAAGAAAAACTCACCGAGAATACTGATTTCTTCAAAACCCTATCCCAGACGCAATCGCCGGAATATTTATACATCGGCTGCTCTGATAGTAGAGCTACCGCAGAGGAGCTAATGGGGCTAAAACCCGGAGAAGTCTTTGTTCATAGAAACATTGCTAATATTGTCAATACATTAGATATGAGTGCTACCGCCGTTATCCAATACGCAGTGGAGTATCTCAAAGTAAAACACATCATCGTTTGCGGACATTATAACTGCGGAGGGGTAAAAGCCGCTATGACGGCACAAGATTTCGGTTTGCTAAACCCTTGGCTTCGGAATATCCGCGATGTTTATAGACTCCACCAAACAGAATTGGACAACATAAAAGACGAACATACCCGCTACGACCGTTTGGTAGAGCTCAATGTACAAGAACAGTGCATCAATGTGATTAAGATGGCGTGCGTACAAGAGCGGTACATTACAGAAGGATTTCCCATTGTACACGGCTGGGTCTTCAATCTAAGAAATGGAAAACTGATAGACCTCAACATAGACTACGAAAATGTATTAAAAGATATTCAAAAAATCTACGATCTTACCAATTCCGAATGGATAATGAACCGCAAAAAATCTTAACACCCCCTTATTCAAAAAAACTTAAGAGGATTTATAACTTTGTAAATCATTTCTATTTCTGTTAGGCTAAATACTTATATAGCAAAAAATTTCTAAGTAAAAAATAGTATTTCACTCAGAAACCTTCTCATTTCATCACTGTAAGAAATTATTTTTCAAAATTATTTCTTACTAATATTAAGACAATTTTTGATTTTTATTTTTTTCCATTCTGAAAAAGAACGATATATAAAAAATACTCCGCCTAAAATAAAAAAAACTAAAATGCCCTTTGCTCCAAATAAATCATAGATTTTCCAAAATATACGAGGCATAGATATACCTCCACCGTTTTCTTCAAGCGAAAGAATTTTTAAATATTTAAAAATCCCGTATATCCAAAAAGCAACTCCGATAATTCCAGAAACAATCATGTTCGCAATGGGGTATTTTCCTAAAAAGCCACCTTTAAAATCCATATATAATTAACTTTTTTGAGATAACAAAATTAAAAAAAAATTGATACTGGAAAATTCAAATACATTCATCTTTAGAAATATTAAGTCAGAAAAAAGCATTTTCAATCTCTTTCATATTTTTTATTTTAGAAAGCACTACGTATTTTTTAAAGATGTTGTTATAGCAGAGAGAGTTTTTCATTCATTTCTTGTTGTTATAACGATTTAAAACTATCTCATAAGACACAGAAATATCATTTTTATAAATATAGAAAGAAACAACGATAAGCTATCCTTCCTTATATCTCTTCGGTGACACTCATGCCATTCATTTAAAGACACGGCTAAAATATTACGGATATCTGTAGCTTAATTGATATGTCATTTCACTGATGGTTTTGCGTAGATCACGAAGCAGTGCTTTGGCATATTCCATCGTTTGGAAGAAAATGTACTCTTTAGACAGATATTCCTGTTTTTTTTGATTAATCCCCAAAATAGTTGGCAGAGAAGTGTAGTTTTTCTGCAAAATAAGCCACACAGAACAATCCCAATTTTTGAGGTAATTCCGACTGAAAATAGTCATTCAAAAAATATTCGAAATACATAAAGATATCACGATCAAAGACTTTGCGAGTACTGAACTGGCAGTCGTAGAACCTCAAACAATAATTCAGCAAAAGCTCCAATAGAGACACAATGATCAAATCGCGGTGCAGGTCGCTGGGAGATTCTACTTCAGTTCGAATTTTGGTCATATAATTTATAACGACTTCATACCCTGTATCACCTAGGTGCGATACTTCATTTACCTTATAAGAGAAAAATCTGTACTGCCATATTTTGTCCGTCAAGGGAGTTCTACACAGCAACAAACCATAGCCTTTTGCCTGAAAACGCATACTGTAGTCATCATTGCCAAAAATCTATCCAGTAGCAATAAATACCAAAGTATTTTTCTGAAAATCATATACCTGACAACCATATCCGAGAACACCAGTACATTGCAATTATTTTAAGAAAATGATATATAATCTATTCTTTTCGGGTGTACCACATCGTTTTTTTTATGCTTGAACCTTCAGCTATGTTGATGAAAGGGTGCATAGTATCAACTCCCAAAAGGAGATTGTAATCCTCTACACTTTGAACACTTAAAATTTTACTCATTGAGCTTGTTTTTGGTACAAAGATAATTTAAAAAACAAACTGTAAAAAGTATAAAAAAACTATAATTTTTAAATAAGATATATGAGATTTATAGTCTATAAATAGGAGTAATTTATTTTACCTTATTTATAGCCTATTTAAATTTTATTGAGTGAAAATTTTATGGCAGATTATTTGAGTTTATCATTTATAGGAATAAGTTTGTAAGTTTTTATTAATATATTTAAAATAATTTTGTAGTTTTGTGCAAGTTTTTTGTATATAAAAAAAATAACAATCAATCTAATAAATACACTTTAAATAATTGAACAAGAGCCCATTAATAGAAACATCACTTTTAATATCCACTTATAATTGGCCGGAAGCTTTAGATTTAGTTTTGAGGAGTGTTCAGGTACAGACTATTCTACCCGATGAAATTTTAATTGCCGATGACGGCTCCGGAAAAGAAACTCAAACTTTAATAGAAAATTGGAGCAAAAAATCAAACGTTCCAATCAAACATATATGGCAGGAAGACAAAGGCTTTCGTTTGGCAGAAGTTAGAAATCAGGCAATAGCTCAATCCCAATATGGCTATATTATTCAAATTGATGGTGATGTTGTACTGCACCCTTATTTTGTAGAGGATCATAAGCGATTTGCTCAGGAAAATTGTTTTGTAACAGGCTCTCGTACGCTTCTGCCGAAAGAGGTAACAGAAGAAGCTTTTATCACGAAGAAAATTAATTTCAGTCCTTTTACGAAAGGAATAAAAAACAGATTCAATGCCGTACGATTTCCGATATTCAATTTTTTTTACAAACCCACCAATACGCCTTTAGAAGCTATGCCCCATCGCATAAGAGGGTGCAATATGGGTTTTTGGAAACAAGACTTGTTGGATGTTAATGGCTATGATGAAGATTTTGTAGGCTGGGGTAGAGAAGATTCCGATTTGGTAATTCGTTTGGCAAAAAAAGGCTGTTTTAGAAAAAAAATAAAACTTGCCGCTTTGCAATTTCATTTATACCATAAGGAAAACTCAAAACACAATCTTGAACTGAATGATCAGCTGATGAAAAGAGCAATGAATGCTCCTGATTTCTGGGCTAAAAACGGTATTTGTAAATGAAGAAGAAAGTTTTACTTTTGATGACTTCCCATTACTCAATATATAAGGAAATTTTGGAAAACCTTGAGAGAATGGGATATGAGGTTGATTATAGGGATATCAAAGAATTTAAATATAAGAGTTTTACCCAAAGGGCGTATAACTTTTTTCGAAAAACATTCCTAAGAGATAAAAAATATAAAGATTATCTTAGAAAAAAAACAATTGAACAAGACTTAATAGAAACTTTTGGAAAAGATTATTTTGATTATACATTAATCATTCGCCCAGATATTTATAACCCTGAAACAGTCCATTTTCTAAAGAAAATTTCTAAAAAAGTAGTTGCTTATCAATGGGATGGATTTTCCAGATTTTACAATCCTCCCGATCTTATAGAGGCTTTTGATACTTTTGCAGTATTTGATAAAAAAGATTATTATGAAAACAGGGATAAACATAAGAATCTGATTTTGGCTCATAATTTTTACTTCGATATAATAGATTGTCCGAATAAAAAAACAATAGATGTTATATATATAGGAGCTAAAGAGCGGGATAGAGTTGAGGTTCTTAACCATTTAGCAAATATTTTTGACAATCAAGGTATCAAAAGCGAACTATATCTTTTTACGGCGGATAAAGTTAAATGCCACCCTACAATAAAAGTTAGCGAAAAAATATTGCCTTATAGAAAAGTTTTAGAAAAGTCCTCTAGTTCTAAATGTGTTATTGATTTAAAACATCATTTGCACGATGGATTATCTTTACGGTTTTTTGAATCTCTTTATTTTAATCAAAAAATTATCACAGACAATCAATCTGTTAAACATATGGATTTTTACCATCCTAATAATATCCTGATTGTTTCTGATTGGTATAGTTTGTCATATATAGAACTCGAAAAATTCTTGAATAAACCTTTTGTAGACATTTCCGAAGATATCAAAAATAAATATTCTTTTGAATCTTGGTTTAATAGGTTAATTCAATAAATACAGGATAAAAACAATCAAAAAGCTGCCACAAAGGGACAGCTTCTTTAATTCATCAAATCTCTCTCGCTTTTGCTTCAGCTGCTGCCATCCCGTCTATATTTTTTCCTCCGGCTGTGGCAAATCCGGCATTTCCACCACCGCCGCCTTGTATTTCTTTTGCTAAATCTTTTACAATAGTTCCTGCGTTATATGTACACTCCAAATCTTCCGAAACACCCACGCTAATCATTGGTTTACCGTTAGCCTCAGAAAGGACAATGGTAATGGACTGTGGTACGGATTTTTTTAATTGGAAAACAATATCCTTTATAGAAGCGGCATCCATAGAGGTTCTTTTTACTAAAAGCTTTTTATCTCCTTTGTCCTCGTATTGATTTTTCCAATCGGCAGTTTCCGCTTTTGCAAGTACTTTTTTCAGATGTTCTATTTCACTTTTCTGTTTTTGATTTTCATCCAACAGCTTCTCTACGGACTTCTGAACATCTTTAGATTTTAGCAACTGAAACAGCTGGTGCCATTGCGCTTCCAAATCCTTAAAATAAACCATTGCTCTATCTCCGGAAATCGCTTCTATCCTGCGTATTCCTGCAGCCGTAGAACTCTCCGACAGAATTTTGAACCATCCTATCTCGCCTGTGGACTTAGCATGTGTCCCCCCGCAGAGCTCTTTAGAAGTTCCGAACTCTATCATTCTCACCCTGTCACCGTATTTTTCTCCAAACAGCGCTATTGCACCTTTATCCAAAGCCTCTTGGATAGGAATATCCCGATATTCTTTAAGACTGATATTTGACTTTATTTTGTCGTTTACTTTTTGCTCCACAAGGGCCAATTCTTCCTCTGTCATTTTAGCGAAATGAGAAAAATCAAAGCGTAAATGGTCAGGCCCTACATAAGATCCTTTTTGCTCTACATGGGTTCCCAAAACTTCGCGCAACGCTTCGTGCAAGAGGTGGGTGGCAGAGTGGTTGGCTTGTGTGTTTTTCCTTAAATCCTTATTCACAGAGGCATAAAGCTCTTTCTCCGGCGACTGAGGCAGCGTTTTAATTAGCGAGAGATTAAGGTTGTTTTCTTTCTTCGTATCCAAGATTTCGAATGTTCCCTCTTCATTGCTCAGTACACCTTTGTCGCCTACTTGTCCACCTCCCTCTGCATAGAAAGGGGTTTTGTCTAAGACCACTTGATAAAAATCGCCGTCTTTGTTTTCAATTTTTCTGTACCGGGTAATGTGAGCTTTTTGCTCCAGCTCATCGTAGCCTACAAAAGTCTCTCTTTCATCTTTTAGCACCACCCAGTCGTGGATTTTTTGTGCCGATGATTGTTTCGAGCGTTGCTTTTGCTTCGCCATTTCTTGTTCGAAGCCTTTTTCATCTACCGTAAGTGCTTTTTCTTCAGCAATAATTCTCGATAAATCCGCAGGGAAACCATAGGTATCGTAGAGCTCGAACACTGCTGTTCCCGACAAAGTCTTTTCTTCTTTTTTTAAGGCCTCTTCTATAATGTTCTGCAAGCGTACCAAGCCGTGCTCTATGGTTTTGAGGAAAGAAATCTCTTCTTCCTTGATGACCTCGGTAACCAACGTTTCTTGTTTTACAATCTCCGGGAAGAAGTCGCCCATCTGTTCTTTTAGCACTTTTACCAGTTGGTACAAGAAAGGTCCCTTTCTGTCCAAAAATCTATAAGCGTAGGAAATGGCTCTTCTGAGAATTCTACGGATAACATAGCCCGCACCACTATTAGATGGCAGCTGTCCATCCGCTATCGCAAATGCTACGGCACGGATATGGTCCACTACGACTCTGATGGCAATATCTTTCTCCGAATCTAATTTTCCTTCGTATTTTTTACCGGAAATCTCTTCTACTTTTACGATAAGTGGTGTAAAGACATCCGTATCATAGTTGGAAGACTTCCCTTGCAAAGCCATACAAAGACGCTCAAACCCCATACCGGTATCCACATGATGAGAAGGCAATTTCTCCAGACTTCCATCGGCTTTTCTATTGAACTCCATAAATACAAGGTTCCAAATTTCCACTACCTGCGGGTGGTCTTGGTTTACGAGGTTTCTCCCCGAAACCTTAGCTTTTTCTTCATCTGTTCTCAGGTCCACATGTATTTCTGAGCAAGGTCCGCAAGGTCCGCTTTCGCCCATCTCCCAGAAATTATCTTTCTTATTACCGTTAATTATTCTGTCTTCACTGATATGAGATTTCCAAAATTCATACGCCTGATGGTCTCTCTCCAAATTCTCCGAAGCATCTCCTTCGAAAATGGTAACATATAGGGTTTCTTTTGGGATTTTGTAAACTTCCGTCAGAAGTTCCCATGCAAATTCTATCGCTTCTTTTTTGAAATAATCTCCAAAAGACCAGTTCCCCAGCATCTCAAACATAGTATGATGGTAAGTGTCTCTTCCCACATCGTCCAGGTCATTGTGCTTTCCGGAAACTCTAAGACACTTCTGCGTATCTGCTACTCTACGCGATTTGGGGTCTTTGTATCCAAGGAAATAGTCCTTAAATTGGGTCATCCCCGAATTAGAAAACATAAGAGTAGGGTCGTCTTTCAAAACAATAGGTGCAGACGGCACTATAAGGTGCATTTTGGATTTGAAAAAATCTAAAAACTGGCGGCGTATTTCTTGTGAAGTCATAGAATGATAATAACAATTATTTTGGCAAAAATACTAAAATTTATGTTTCTTTTGGAATAAAATTACACGATGTAGTTTTTAGACAAAAACTCATCTAATAAAAAATCATAGGCTTTATTTCTCGGACCTAAATGATGTCATAAAGTACCAATATATTATTTCACAAAAAAAATGTATTTTTGTATTTATTAACTTTTAAATATATAACTATGCCAATTGCATTAATTATTTTAGTCGTTCTTTTGGGAATGATACTCCTTAGTACATTGTTTACCGTTAAGCAGCAGACGGCGGTATCCATAGAGCGTTTTCAGAAGTTTCACAGTATAAGAAACTCCGGTCTGCAGATGAAAATCCCGTTTATAGACCGTATTGCGGCAAGTATCAGCTTGAGAATACAGCAGCTGGACATCATCGTGGAAACTAAAACTTTAGATAATGTTTTCGTCAAGATAAAAGTTTCGGTGCAGTTTGTGGTACTGAAAGACAAAGTTTATGAAGCGATTTACAGCTTGGAAAACCCACACGAACAGATTACGAGCTATGTGTTTGATGTAGTCCGTGCTGAAATCCCAAAAATGAAGCTGGATGATGTTTTCGTGAAGAAAGATGATATTGCCATCGCCGTGAAAAGAGAGGTGCAAGACGCTATGAGCGAATATGGCTTTGATATCATCAAAACTTTGGTGACAGATATAGACCCTGATGCGCAAGTGAAATCTGCAATGAACAGGATAAACGCGGCTGAACGCCAAAAGGTAGCGGCTCAGTACGAAGGGGACTCTCAAAGGATAAGAATTGTGGAAAAAGCTAAAGCCGAAGCCGAAAGCAAACGCCTGCAAGGGCAAGGTATCGCCGACCAAAGAAGAGAAATCGCGAGAGGGCTTGTAGAAAGTGTGGATGTGCTGAATAAAGTGGGAATAAGCTCTCAGGAAGCTTCTGCGCTCATCGTGGTTACGCAGCACTATGACACCCTGCAAGCGGTAGGACAAGATACCAACAGCAACCTTATCCTACTGCCTAATTCCCCACAAGCGGCGAGCGATATGCTGAATAATCTGATAACTTCCTTTGTGGCTTCTAACCAAGCAGCAGAGCTGGTAAAAGATTCTAAAAAACACCCAAAGAAAAAAAGCAATGATTTTCTACCACGCACAGGAGCAGTAGAAAATACTGAAGAGGATAACGAGTTTTAAGAAAACCTTATAAAAAGAAAGCCGTTTCAGTTAATTCCAAAACGGCTTTTATTTTTCTATTTAATCACTGTATCTATAGCTTTGACAAAGCTCGGCTCTTCGGGATTCATCACCGTTTTTGTCATTATCTTGCCGTCTTTGTCTATGACAAGAAAGCACGGAAGTTTGAAGTCATAGAGACCGTAGTCTTTTGCCATTTTAGAGTTGATGCCTTTCGGACAATAGGCGTTGATAGCCGGAATTCCTTTGAATATTTCTCCGGCAGATTTCCTAAACTGAGCAAAAGTATCGTCTAAATTCAAGAATAAAAAGTTGGCTTTCCCTTTATATTTATCTACAATCATTTTGACTGTCGGAATAGCTCCATTTACAATATACGGATTGAAAGAAGAATAAAACATAACAAATGTAGGTTTCCCTTTTAAGTCTCTGACAGACATCTCTTTTCCATTTTCTTTCTTCAATGAGTAAATAGGTGCGTCTTCTCCTGTTTTAGGTCCCAAAACTACTTTTCCTAGCTGTCTGATGCCCTCTTTTACCTTAGGGGTATTAATGTTTTTATTTAGTTGGTTAAGTATCGTGTCTATTCTCGGATTTTCAGGCCGCATATCATATTTAGAAAATACAAAAGCTAAAAGATAATCTTTCGTTTCTTGGGTCCAATCTTTTTTGGTATTCAGATAGCCGGCTAGCTTTTCTGTGACAGAGGTTTCTTCTTTAGAATGCTCCTCCATATATTTTTTTATATCCTGTCCATATTCATCGAGAAGGAAGCTTCTATAATTGGGAAAATTCGCTACCATATATTTTTGGGAACGGACTAATGAGTTTTTGTATTCGTTTAATTTTTTAGGAAGTTTAAAATTGGGATCGTTTTGATGCTCCATTTTTTCTTTATTCAGATACTGCTGTATGAAGCTCATTAGGATAAGATTGTTAGAATTGGTTTGCCATACGGAAACAGAAACATCAGGCTCGTATTTTTTTTGCTCCTTTTTGATTTCGTCATCAAGGTCCGATTTTATTTTTTTTATATTTTCAAGGAATGTGTCGGGATTTTGAGAGATTAAATTTCTGTCTAATTTCGATAAATAGGATTGATTAAAATTTCTTACAGCAAATAAAAACAGATTGTTCCCAGCTCCGTCTCCGGTCAAATTCATTTCTGAAGGAAAGACCATCGCATCGCCGTTGATGTGGATATTCTGCCCCCTTTTGAGATAAACGAAATTAAAATTACCATTATAAACCAATGCATAAATACCATTTTTCTCTATTTGAACGGTATCGGAAAACGAGCCGTCTTTATTGACTTGTAAACTCGCAATGGGCAATGTAGAAATATCAGCCACGTTGATGAGGCTTATTCTGGAAAGCGGTGTAGCATTTGTAAGTTTTCCTGATATGTAAACATTTTTTCGGTCGCAGGAAAGCAGCGTAAAAAATGCCGCAAATAATAAAAAATACTTTTTCATAATAAAGACTAAATTTTCACAAAAATACTATATTATAGTATGATTTGAAAAAAAAATTTACAAAGAATCTTATAAGCCGCCTAGCAAAGTGTTTCATTATTGAAGAAAAATGATAGTTGCGATAGTATAAAAATTATTTTTTTATCTTTGCAAAGCATTTGGCCCCGTAGTTCAACGGATAGAATAGAAGTTTCCTAAACTTTAGATCCAAGTTCGATTCTTGGCGGGGCTACAATGTTATCGACAGTTCAAGGAATTTTAGTTTCCGAATTGTAAAAGTATTTTATCTACAATGAACTGAGCCAGCTTTACTTTGCTTTCGTGTGTCCAGCCGGCTATATGTGGTGTTACGATTACTTTTTCAGAATTTAATAAGAAGTCCAAATCCTCGTTGCGAAAGTCTAAGTTTTCAAACGATGATTTCTCATATTCTAATACATCAAGATATGCACCTTTTACTTTACCCGATTTTATTGCAGAAACCAAAGAGGCTGTTTTCAGGTTCTTGCCTCTCGCGGTATTAACAAAGTAGAATGGCTTTTTCATTTTCGAGATGAAAGCATCGTCTATCATATAGTGGGTAAGAGGGGTAAGAGGTGTGTGCAAGCTTAAGATATCGGAGCGTTCTTGCAGTTCTTTCAAAGAAACTTGTCTGGCATACTCATTGGAGAGATTCTGTCTTATATCATAGAAGATGACGGTGCACTCAAAGCTGGAAAGCCTTTTTGCAACAGCATTTCCCATATTTCCGTAACCGATAATGCCGAATGTCTTTCCTTTAAGCTCTTCTCCTCTATTTTCCTCACGTAGCCATATGCCACTTTTCACTTCAGAAGAAGCTATAAACAATCTATTCATTAGTGTAAGCAACCCTGCCAATACATGTTCACCTACTGCATCTTTATTCCCTTCCGGAGAATTGATAAGGGCAATACCCAATTCTTTTGCTCTATTCTCTGCGATGTTCTCCATTCCGGCACCTACTCTTGCAATAAAATCAAGATGGGAAGCTTCGTTTAGAAAAGCTTCGTCTATCGGAATTCTGCTACGGATTATCAGCCCGTTATAATTTTTTATTTTTTTCACAATGGAATGGTAGTTCGAAGTGAAATCTTCATCCACCTCAAATCCTTTTTCTTGGAGTTGAGTTCTTATTAACGGATGATTCTTATCTATCTGAAGTATTCTCATTTTATAAAAATAAAAGCAAAAGAAGTACAAAAGTAAATCTTTTTTTGGTAATGATATTACAATAAATCTATTTTTATTTCAGATATTTATCCTAAATATAAAACAAAAAAGCATAAAATAAGGACCGTCATTCGCTCCTACACAAAGCCGAAAGACCGCCCTATTATTTTATATGTAAGAAACGATAAAAATCTTACAATATATTCTTAAAATAATATCTCTACTAATTTCTTACTTCTATATAAGAGTGGAGTGTCATTGCAGCTTTACCCCAGTTACTGCCTCCATTGCTGTCAGCCATATTGAACCGCGTAGTATGAGAAGTCTTTTCGGCATAGCCCTGCAATCTAAATAGAATATCTACTGGATTGTTTACACCTCTATTGTCATATATTTCTATATATTTTCCACTGACAGTTGTTACCGAGCCATAGCCAGAAGTCTGACCATTGGCAGGAGCCAAAACCTTTCTAGAAGCCATAGGCTGCTCTTCAAAGAAATTATTATGCTGCCATTCTCTCAAAAATTTAACACCGTAATAACCAGTTACATCATTCATATTCTGTGTTCCCGTAAATCCCATAGGCACACTGTACTCCACGCGGATTAAAACTTTGGAATTCGCTGGAATAGTAATCGGAATTTCCATACCCAAATTCACAACATCCCCTCCACCATTTCTACCAGATGGTGCACGATCTACATAATTATTTGCTATTACATGTTTCAGCTGATAGGTGGTGTAATAAGTGTTTTGGGGCAATTTGCTATCCAAATGGTTCCATCTCTGCCCATCAAAATAGTAATATCCTTGAGAGTTTATCAATTGTGTTTGCCCGTTATTATTTCCACTTGCATCTGTAACATAAGCCACAGCTCCTGTTTGAGCCGAAGTGTAAGTCTTTCCTGCCAAATCTGATTTAGTCACCCTTGGAGGTGTAAGACCGGGGAAAGCACTGCTTCCTTTCTGCACATCCAAAGTCGTTTTTGGGTTGCTGGTATTGATCCCCACATTTTGTGCTTTGGCTACTATAGCGGATAAAGCAAAAACTGCCAATATTATTTTCTTCATTTTTTATTTTTTAAGTAATTGATTTAGTTGTTTTTAATGTATGATTCTAGTGTAATAGAGCCTCTTCCCCAGTTAAAATTTTCGTTGTTGCCGGGAGCCCACATGCCAAACCGCACATACGGCGTACGATTAGCTATAGAGGTTTCAAGTTTAATTATCTTTCCTGCAACTCCATAAGTTAAGGTAACCGGAGCATCGGAGTCGTTGGTATAAGTTTCGGCATACTCCGCCTCCATCGTGATCATAGAATATATTTCGTGCCTACGAATAGTCCTTATGGGAGCTAGATTCTGATGTGGCAGGAGGTAGTTTCTGGAAGCACTTTTTACCTCTTCAACCTGGCTGTTCCCCTCTTGTCTTAGGAAAGCAGTTCCTACGACCCCTCTACCAGTAACAGAGGTCCCTTCAGCATCATCAAAATACCTACCATTGTACAAGACCATACCCGCCGGTACGCTGTAATTGACAACTATCTGCACGGTAGAGCGTGCCGGTACCGTAACAGCAGCCGCCAGCCCCAGAGAAACATTCGTAAGGCTCCCAAAGAAAGGTACATCCGTCGGTTGCTCGGCTTCATCTTTTACCAGCGTATAGGGTACAAAACCTTCCTCGTTATAAGTGGTAAACTCACTAAAACGAACCCAGCGGTTCTTCCGTGCATCAAAATAATAATGACCAGTAGAAGTAACAAACTCCAGCTGCTCATTATAATTACGGAACATTTCATCTCTTTTAGTGTCGGACATATCATTCACATATACTGTTGTACCATCATGCTCCGCCCTATAAGTTCTGGTATGCAAGTCATACTTGCTCACCCTCGGAGGAAGCATACCTGGGAAGGCACTCTGCCCTTTCTGGATATCAAGTGTAGTCTTAGGAGACTCTCCATTGATTCCTACACTAGAATTACTTTGTGCTAAGACAATTCCCCCTCCCAAAAGGAAAATTCCCAAAGCTGATAAAAAGATTTTCTTCATAAGAAATTATTTGCTTTTTGCAAAAGTAAAAAAAATCATCTATAATAACGCATATAATGTTGATAATAAGAAATTTTTAATCGTAATTTTGCAGTATGAATAAAGATACAATTTGTGCATTAGCAACGGCTAATGGAATAGGAGCTATAGGCATTATCCGAGTTTCCGGAAAAGATGCTATAAATATTGTACAAAAATCCTTCAAAGACAAAGAGCTCAATAGCGCTCCATCACATACAATCCACTATGGCTATATTACAGATGGCGATGAACTAATAGACGAGGTGATGGTAAGTGTTTTTCTTGCCCCAAAATCCTTTACTACAGAAAATTGTGTGGAAATCAGTTTCCACGGCTCACCATTTATTGGTAAAAGAATATTAGAAATACTTATCCGTAATGGTTGCAGAATGGCAAAGGCAGGAGAATTTACAATGCGTGCTTTTATGAACGGAAGGATAGATCTTTCTCAAGCAGAGTCCATAGCAGACCTTATCTCGTCGGAAAATGAGGCAGCTAGAAAAATCGCCTTACATCAACTAAAAGGAGGAATAACTAATGAAATCGCTTTACTTAGACAAGATTTACTTAATTTCACCTCTCTTGTAGAATTAGAATTAGATTTTTCGGAAGAAGATGTAGAGTTTGCAGACCGCAGTGCACTTAAGCAGTTGTTGAAAACTATTAAATCAAAATTGAATAACCTTATCAATAGTTTTCAGTATGGCAATGCTGTACGAAATGGAATAGATACCGCCATCATCGGAAAACCCAATGCAGGCAAATCTACCCTACTCAATGCTCTTCTAAAAGAAGAAAGAGCTATAGTGTCTGATATTGCAGGAACCACGAGGGATACCATAGAAGAAGTTTTGCATATTAAAGGTAATGCTTTTAGGTTCATCGACACAGCCGGAATAAGAGAAACCACAGATAAAATAGAGGAAATAGGCGTAAAAAAAGCAAAAGAAAAAATAGCATCGGCTAAGATATTGCTTTATCTGTATAACGAAAAAGAAGATAAGAAAGAAGAAGTCGTTCGGTTCATTAAAACATTTTATCGTCCAGATTTAAAAATAATATTGATACACAACAAAATAGATTCTGTATCCGAGAGCGAAAGAGAAAGTTTTGATAAAGCACTGAAAACAGAACTTTATCCTGATTTTTGTTCAGAATTTCTTTGTATGTCTGCAAAAGAGGCGTTAGGCATAGATGTATTGACCAATGCACTTTCGGACTATGTAGATTCCATAAAGACAGCAGAGCATAATACTATTATTACCAATCAAAGGCATTACGAAGCACTTCTGAAATCATTAGATGCTGCACAAAAAGTGGAAGAAGCCATTTTACAAGGAATTCATACCGAACTTTTGGCATACGAGCTTCGAGCGGCATTAGAAGCATTGGGTGAGATTTCAGGGGAGTTCACAAATGATGAATTGCTAGGCCATATTTTTTCTAACTTCTGCATCGGAAAGTAAGTGGTGATCACCAATAATTAACGTATATCATCAATGAATCAATAACTGGTTTTATAAATCATCAATCAAAACATAACATGAAATATAAGTTTAGATGGAATACACAATGTCGTATTGACACCATATATTTCAAAGAATAATATATTAATTTTGATTTCATGGAAGAAACAAAGGGAGAAAGTTATTCTAAATCAGGAAAAGAAGTCGATTTAATGATATATTATCATAATGATTTAGATATTAAAAATAGAATTGTTGCTGCTACAAAAGATAGGATTAATTTAGTTAACAAAAATTGAGATAAAATGATTTTAAAGTTTATAGTTTTTTTCACTTATTTGTTCTTTTCTGATTTTAAGAATTTCTCATTTTAGAAAAAAGATTATCAAGTTAAAAGTTTTAATATTCAGTTTATTTTTAATTATTTTTTTATAGGAATATTTTTTTCTTGTTTTATTATGGAATTCCAGTAATAATTTAAGCTATGAATATGAAAATATTAATTCAACTAGCTTTAGAATTTTAGACACTTATAGTCAATCTATAAATAATATTAATATTAAAGGTGTAGAAAGTTCTATTATACAATTCGAAATAGACAGTTCCTGATTAGCAATTTTTTATAACATAAATAATGAAAGAGATGAAAACTAAATATAATATGTTAAAACTATTCAAGAGAAAAGTTTGGTATCATTTTTATTTACCTGCAGAATTATATCATTATATTAAGGTAATTAATGATAAAACTTTAAAGCAATTTTTTTATGACAAAAGATTACTTTTTAGAGGAATTAGGTGTGAAAAAATTTCAAATAAGCTTTTTTATGTTTCTGTAAGTTTCAATAGCAGGACAGAGAAAGAAACTTTCGAAATTGAAATTGCTAAATATAACGAATTATTTCCGCCGTGGGTGGTTTTTCCTGATATATTCTATGGCGCTCCGAGATGGAATCAAGGAATACAGGAAGATTATTGTATAAGAAATTGGCTTCCATACTGGGGAAGTCTTGATTTCAATCAAAAAGAGGAATATTTATTAAAATACGATTGTCCTAAAGAATGGATAGGGTGGTTTAAACAAAATAATATATTAGAATGATTACGTAATAAAAGTGATACAAACCAGAAGTGGAACGAAGATTATTCTAAATGATACTGAAGGTAGTGTCTTTATAGAAGGCCCAAATGGAAATACTTACCTTATGGATGAGAACGGTAACATCAATGTAACTGTACCGAAGAATATCTCTTTTACCACAGGAGAAAATGTTAATATTAGTGCAGGGAAAAGCATAAATTCATCAGCTAATCAGGATATCAATAACACAGCAGGAAATGATATGAAAACACGGGTGGGAAATGACCATAGTGTACACATTACAAACAATCATACCTTTAATTCAAATGATTATCAGCAAAATATAAAAGGGAATAAAACTATTAATGTTGGAGGAAGTTTAAAGGAATCTACCGCTGAAACTACCCATAGAGCCAAAAGTGGTGATATTCTTATACAAAGTCCAGTAATTGCCCAAGTTTTAGGAAAAATAGATGCCAAACTAACTCTATGAAAAAACACTTATTTTTAATACTTATGTTATTAACACAATTTTTTAGTTGCAAAATGGAACCAGAATTTGAATACGAAGCCAATACAGGAGCCCCTATGGGATATCCCGCAGAAGTATATAAAGGTGAGTTTATAAATACCAATAATGGTAGCTCTATGAGTTTATGGGGGAGGGATAACAGCAGGTAATAGGCATTGGGGAACAGCCACAGGAGGGGGCTGGGGACATTCTAACCATGCACTTCCCGACCACTTGTACGTGATTTGGCTATCCTATGCCAAAGATTGTTTCTACAAGGTAGACACCCCGATTGACAAAGACAAAATATTTTCCCTTTTTAAAGAGGGATACCTTTGGATGGGGGCCAATAGCAATATACGCCACACAAATTATGATGAAATTACCGCAGGCTTTGCCCCTGGGGGCGTGGTGGTGGTTTGGGTGGCAGATGCTACCCGACAAGTAGAAATCAGGCGATATCAAGGTAGAAAGATTATAATTCCTCAAGAGGAAATAGATGCGTTGCCTCAAGAAGACAAATTGTTATTTGATAAAGAAAATCGAAAAGAGGTAAGGCAAGATAATAGCGTTATTCCTCAGGAGGTTATTGATGCCAACAAAATGCTAACAGTGATACTTATGCTGACTTAGTTATCTCTGTAAATCAAATGAATACCTATATGGTAGTCAGATTAATAGAAAATGGTAAGGAAATCGTGATTCCGACTACAAAAGTAGAAGCTTATTAATTTTTAATAGATTATGGCACCAACATTTGTTTATAACGCGGACGCCCCCAAAGAACCTATCGATGAAATACACCTAAAAGTAGTAATGTTGTTTGATGGTACGGCAAATAATCGAATCAATATGATGATACGAAAAAAGTATCACCAAATAGAAGAAGGAAAAGGTTTGACAATTTCTAAAGACAATGAAAAAGTGTATTGTTCTTTAGGTATAGAACGTACCTATAAAAATTTATGGAGGAAAAAACAAGACCGAACAGATAATAATTTTGCTAATGATTTTAGTAATATAGCAAGGCTATCTTTTAGTACAGAACCTAAAAAATATACAATCTATATAGAAGGTATTGATACAGAAGATAGAGAAGATGATTTTTTGTTCGAGCAAGCATTCGGTACGGGAGAAACAGGGGTTATAGCGTAAATTCAGATGTATTTTGGAAATAGAAATGCAAAAAAATATAAGAGGATATTAATGATTTAATACTCAAAAAAACTATGAAAAACATTATTTTAGCGATATTACTTATTTTGGGAAATAAATTGTATTCTTTAAAAAATACTACTGTTATAAATCAACAAGATATAAGAATCAAATAAGAGCAAGTTCATCGTTTAAAGAATCCTCGTGGAGGGTACAGCTTAATCAAACAGTATTATTTAAAAGAAACAAACGAACTATTAAATGGTTTTTATAAAATAATTATTGATAAAAATCATTTTTATACACTATATTTCGAAGATGGTATAAGAAATTTAAAAACAAATCCTTATATTAATATAATTAAATATTATCGAAATAACAGTATTTATAAATTAGAAGTTTTTTATCCAACTCTAATCACAACATCATATTATTCTTTAATTGTAAAGTCAAAAGGTTAACCGGATATAAAAAAATATTTTTGACGACACAACTATATCAACTTTTAAAATTAAGTGGAAAGCTACAAAATACTCTATACAATGGGTTTTTAAAGGAAATGAAAAAATAGCATATAAGTTTTTCTAAAATTAAATTATGTGAATAGTATAATAGTATACCAAAGATATGTAGAAAGTAGTGGCTAACTAAATATAAAATAGGTAATTATTATATGAAACTTCAAAATAAATTATGAAGAAGACTATTAGAAAATCAAAATATATGATATTTTTAAATTTGAAAAATCAAAAACAGATTATATATTAGATTATTATAATGCAAGAAGAAGTAAAAAATACTATCATTAGTATTTATTTTATATCTACTAAGTTGCAGTTTAAAACAAAAAACATTAAATAATACATTAAGAGAATCAATATTATTAAGCTCTAATGAAGAAATTTTAAGGGGAGACTATGTTAAATATATTGATGTAGACTACCGATATTTTGACTACAAAATAAAGGGATTTTTAAATATAAATCTACAAGAGAGGAAATTAATAATTTTGAGGCTAGCTTAAATATTTCCATAAAATTTTCACTCGATAAAATTTAAACAGACTCTAATATATTACTAATTTTTTGAGCTTTTTTAATGTTAATACAAGACAGGGTTGAAATTTATAGGAATTTCAATCCAAAATTCTTGAATAGATAATATACTTATTTTTCATTAATTAAAAATGATTTATAAAATTATAAATATTCTTAATCAAACATATAGAGCTACACTCTTAAAAAAAGGTGTGAGAAAAATCAAATTTTTAGGTTTATTCTCTTCCGAAATTTAAAGTTATATTTGCAAATATTTTTAATCCAAACCCCATAGCAATGTTCAGTACAGACCAACTATCAGAAATAAAACAACTTCTGACTCCACAAAACAAAATCGTCATTCTCACGCATTATAATGCCGACGGCGATGCCATAGGCTCAAGCTCTGGATTGAAACATTTTTTAGAAGCTATGGGAGTACATTCGGAAATCATTGTCCCAAACGACTTTCCAAAATTCCTGAAATGGATGCCGGATGCCAAAAAAATCACAATAGCAGAATACAAAAAGAAAGAAGCCCGCCAATTGATCAATCAAGCCGATGTGATTTTCTGTTTGGACTTTAATGCCTTATCCAGAATAGGTATTTTGGACGATTGGCTAAAGGAGGCAAGAGGTAAAAAAATCCTTATAGACCACCACCAGCAGCCAGAAACCTTTGACTATGTCTATTCCGATACTTCTATACCTGCAACCTGCCAATTGGTTTACAACTTTATAGAAGCTTTAGGCGAAAAAAAACGGATTAACCAAAAAGTAGCAGAGTGTCTCTACACCGGCATTATGACAGATACAGGGGGATTCCGCTTCCGCTCCACCAGTGCACAGACCCATAGGATAGTAGCGGAGCTTATAGAGTGCGGTGCAGAGCCGTCCGTTATTTCTTCTAACACTTGGGATACCAATACCGTATCTCGTCTGCATTTACTGTCCCTCATCTTGAGCAGAATAGAAATAGTGAATGATGGTACAGCTGCCATTCTTTGGCTCAAACGCTCGGAACTAAAAGAATATGACTTTCAGAAAGGTGATACAGACGGATTTGTGAACTATGGGCTGAGTATCGCCGGAGTCCGTTTATCGGCATTTTTCATGGAAGACCTTTATGAAGATTTTGTCAAAATATCTTTCAGGAGCAAAGGCACTTTAGATGTAAACCGGCTGTCCCGCAAGTATTTCAATGGCGGTGGGCATATCAATGCCGCAGGGGGTAGATACGAGCAAAGTATAGAAGAAGCCATAGAAGCCTTTAAGAAAGTTATTGAAAGCGAGTTTGTTTAGTTTTTTTAGTCTGTTTTTAAATCAATTAAGTTTAGCTTTTTCCGAAGAATAATTTATAGAGGTCGGAGATTTTTGATTTCTATATTTTCGTTTTTCCAAAAGAAAAAATCTTTCTTTTGCCAAAAAACCTAAAAACATTATATTTGTAGCTACTATTTTTTAATACATTTAAACATTATGAACCCAAAGCGTTTTATTTTATTAAGTCTAATAGGTAGCTCTTGCTTATTATTTTCGCAGAAGAAAAATTTTACAATGGCAGAGGCTGTCAATGGACTTCGTACAAATCTTGCAAGGAAAACCATCAGCAATTTTTCTTGGGATAAAGATAGCAAAGGCTATACTCAAATCGTGAAAGGTGGATATCTGCACACCGATTATCCATCTATGAAAACGGATACACTTGTATCTTTGTACCAGCTTAACCAGTATATGCCTGCTGGCAAAAAGCTTAGCTATATGCCTTATCTTACTTTTGTCAATCTCGAAAAGGCTTATTATAATGACGAGAACCACTATTACATCTTGGAAAAAAAGGGTGGTAGATGGACATTGAAAACTCTGGAAAACCTTCCAAAAGGGGCAGAAAATATAAATGTTTTGAATGATGGAGGGCTATTCGTCTATACGATAAAGAATAATCTTTATCTTCAGAAAAATAGTATTGTTGATACCATTAGCAATGAAAAAGATGAGAATATCATCAGCGGGCAGTTTGTTCATAGAAATGAATTTGGGGTTACTAAAGGAATTTTTCCCGCACCGGATAACTCTAAAATAGCATTCTACCGCAAGGATCAAACGATGGTAAAGGATTATCCTATTATCGATTGGTCTGTTGTCCCTGCAGAGAATCACAATATAAAATATCCTATGGCGGGAAAAACTTCGGAGCAGGTAAAACTGGGCGTGTATGATGTAAAAAGCCATAGTGTAAAATTCCTTGACATAGTGGGACCTAAAGATCAATATCTCACAGCAGTATCTTGGAGTCCGGACTCTAAATGGATTTTTGTAGGCATACTCAACAGAGACCAAAATCATCTGATGATGAATCAATACGATGCTGCTACAGGGCTTTTCGTGAAAACTTTGTTTGAAGAAAAAAATCCAAAATATGTAGAACCTCAGTATCCTATGGTTTTTCTCCCAAATTCTAATACAGAATATATTTGGCAAAGCCAAAGGACAGGCTACAACCACCTCTTTTTGTACGACTTAAAAAAAGGATTTATTAAACAACTTACAAAAGGAGATTGGCTGGTAAACAGTATTCTTGGTTTTAATGCGAAAGATAACGAAATATACTACGAATCCAGCGAGGCCTCTCCATTAGAAAAACAATTGTACAAAATAAATTGGAAAAGTGGTAAAAAGACCCGATTAAGCCAAATACACGGAACCCATTATGGTATTCTCAACAGTCAGGGAACTCTCGTTGCAGACTATTACTCAAACGATACCATACCGAGAAATATAGACATCATAGACACTCGTTCTCTGCAAACTAAAAATATTCTTACTGCAGAAAATACGTTAAAAGGTTTTGACAGACCACAGGTGAAGTTGGTTAATTTGAAAGCTGATGACGGTACGCCGCTCTACGGAAAAATCATTCTTCCGACTAATTTTGACCCTAATAAAAAATATCCGGCTATCGTTTATCTCTACAATGGTCCTCATGTACAGCTCATTACAGACTCTTTCCCTGTCAGTGGGAATCTCTGGTACGAGTATATGGCACAGCACGGCTATGTGGTTTTCACAATGGACGGAAGAGGCTCTTCCAATAGAGGCTTTAAGTTTGAAAGTGCTACATTCAGGCAATTAGGAACTAAAGAAATGGACGATCAGCTAAAAGGAGTGGCTTACCTCAAATCTTTACCTTATGTAGATAGCGATAGGCTTGGCGTACACGGGTGGAGCTTCGGAGGTTTTATGACGACGAGCTTGATGCTCCGCCACCCGGGCGTGTTCAAAGCAGCGGTAGCCGGAGGTCCTGTGATGGACTGGAAAATGTACGAAGTAATGTACACGGAACGATATATGGATACGCCGCAAGATAATCCGGAAGGCTATGAAACAGCAAATCTATTGGCAAAAACTAAAAATCTAAAAGGTAAGCTGCTACTCATACACGGGACTCAAGATGCCACTGTGGTATGGCAGCATACGATTGATTTCATTAGAAACGCTGTAAGTAACGGTGTGCAATTGGATTACTTCGTGTATCCCGGCTACGAGCATAATGTCATCGGAAAAGACCGTGTGCATCTAATGCAAGAAGTTACCGATTACTTCGATGAGAATCTGAAAAACTCTCCTACTACGAAGTAATAAGAGAGTTGTATTATATAAAAGTCAAGTTTAGATTGTTATTTCCATTTGATATTGCAGCCTAAGCTTGGCTTTTGCATTTTTTCTTGGGGCTGTCCTGCCAATAGATTTTCAAATGCAATGATTAAATCTTCTCCCGTTACCTCTTTGTTATTTCCGGGGCGGGCATCGTCCATCTGCCCTCGGTAGATAAGGTCTAATTTTTCATCAAAGAAATAAAAATCCGGAGTACAGGCGGCATCGTATGCTTTGGCTACGCTTTGGCTTTCGTCAAAGAGATAAGGGAATGTAAAGCCTCTTTCTTCCGCAAAATCAACCATCAGTTCCGGTGAGTCTGCCGGATAGTTTTCAATGTCGTTGGAATTAATTGCTATAAACTCTATTCCTTTGCCTTTGTAATCTTCGTAAAGCTCTGCCAGTTTATCGATAATATGAATCACAAACGGGCAATGGTTGCACATAAAAACAACTAAGGTTCCCTTTTCGCCTTTTAGTTCTTCCAAAGATTGAAGCATATTGTTTTTTGCAGGGTTGGGTAGTTCGAAAAAAGGTGCTTTGGTACCAAGTGCCAGCATATTAGAGGGTGTTCTTGCCATAATGATTGTAATTAAAATTTAAGTTAAACTTTCCAGCAAAGATACTAAATCTCTTTCGGAATAATCATAAGGCAGCCAATAAACATTGGGAAGACTGCGGTTCCAGGTCATTTGGCGTTTGGCATATCTCCGAGAGTTTTTTTTAATTTCTTCCACAGCAAAATCCAATGTCCATTCGCCGTCTAAATACTTGAATAGCTCTGTGTATCCCACCGTCTGTAATGCCACTTTATCCCTGTATGGGTACAAGGCTATGGCTTCTTCTTTCAATCCGTTTTCCATCATCATATCTACCCTCTGGTTTATTCTTTGGTAGATAATTTCTCTCGGTGCTTCCAAGCCTATTCTGATTGTGCGGAAAGGTCTTTTTTGTTTTGGCTTATTAATGATTTTGGAATAAGGTTCGCCCGTCTGAAAGATAATATCAATGGCTCTCAGTAATCTTCGCGGATTGTTTTTATCCACACTTTCAAAATAGTCTTTATCTAATTCTTCCAGAAGGTTTTGCAATGCTTCTATTCCTTCGGTTTCCAAAATTTTCTCCATTTTTTTTTGGTTCTCCTCATTGGCTTTGGGTAGAGAATTAAGCCCTTCGGTAACGGCTTTTTCGTACATACCGCTACCCCCTACCAAAACGATTTTGTCTTTATCAATAAATAAATTATCAATTAGCCCAAGAGCATCCTCTTCGTATTTCCCGATGGAATAATCGTCCCTAAGGGCAGACAGATGCCCTACAAAATGATGCTTTGCAGCGGCTAATTCTTCTTCAGAAGGCGAGGCGGTTCCTATCTTCATCTCCTGAAAAAACTGCCGGGAATCGCAAGATAAAATTTCAGTATCAAAGAACCGGGCAATGGCTATAGCCAGTTTAGTTTTCCCAATTCCTGTGGGACCAATGATAGAAATAAGCGTTTTCACAATAAAAGAATTATTGCACTAAATTCTCATAATATTAGCCCCTATAGATCTGAGTCTATTGTCTATATCTTCATAGCCTCGGTCTATTTGTTCTATATTATGAATAATGGATTGCCCCTCTGCGGATAGTGCTGCGATTAACAGAGCGTTCCCCGCACGGATATCGGGTGAAGTCATTACTGTACCTCTCAGCGGTATTTCATGGTTTAGCCCTATTACGGTAGCTCTGTGTGGGTCACAGAGAATAATCTGAGCTCCCATATCGATAAGCTTATCCACAAAGAATAAACGAGACTCAAACATTTTCTGATGAATCAATACACTGCCCTTAGCCTGTGTAGCCACTACCAGAACGATAGACAGCAAATCAGGCGTAAAACCGGGCCAAGGTGCGTCCGATACGGTAAGGATAGAGCCGTCTATAAATTTTTGAACTTTATAATGTTCCTGCGAAGGGATATAGATATCATCATTGCTTTTTTCCAATTGTATCCCTAGCTTTCTAAATGTACTTGGGATTACCCCCAGCTGGTTCCAATTGACATTTTTGATGGTAATTTCGGACTTTGTCATCGCGGCAAGCCCTATCCAAGAGCCTATCTCTATCATATCCGGAAGCATCGTATGTTCTGTACCGTGCAAGTGGGTTACTCCTTCTATTGTCAATAAATTAGAGCCAATTCCCGAAATCTGGGCTCCCATTCTATTGAGCATTTTACAGAGCTGCTGCAGATAAGGCTCGCAGGCAGCATTGTAGATACGGGTTTTGCCTTTTGCTAATACGGCTGCCATAATGATATTGGCTGTCCCCGTGACGGAAGCCTCTTCCAATAAGATGAATTTTCCATTTAATTCTTTGGCTTTCAGTGTATAGAAGTATTCCTCTTCATCAAAATGAAACTCAGCCCCCATTTCTACAAAACCTTGAAAATGAGTATCTAGTCTTCGACGTCCTATTTTATCACCGCCGGGGGTGGGCATATACGCCTCTTTGAAACGAGAGAGCATAGGCCCGAGAAGCATTACAGAGCCTCTAAGCTTGGTGCCGTCTTTTTTGAACTCTTTAGATTTTGTATAATCAAAATTTAGGTCATCGGCTTTGAATGTGTAGTCTCCTTTTCCATTTTTCTTCACTTTTACGCCTATATTTGCCAATATTTCTATGAGTTTATTGATATCTTGTATATCGGGAATATTTTTAATTCTCACCTCTTCATCAGTAAGAAGTACTGCACATAGAATTTGCAAAGCTTCATTTTTAGCCCCCTGTGGTGTTATCTCACCGCTGAGTCTTTGTCCGCCTCTAATCTGAAATGCACCGCTCATATTATTTTTTGGTTTTGTAGTTGTATTTTTTCTTATTGTAGCTATTGTGCTTCCTATTGTTTTTATTATTACTGTAGTAGATTTTGCTTTTTTCCAAAGAGTCTATATTGGTAAGGTCTAAGCGATTTTCGGAGAGTTCTTTTAGATGGCGGAATATTACATCGTCTTGTACATGTTCTTTATTGTAAACATTATACGCTTTTTTCATATTATTAGCGATGACTTCTATCAGAGCTTCTTTTCTTTCGCCTTCCTCGAGTTCCAATGCGCAATCTATCAGCTGCAAAATACTCTTACCGTAGAATTTATATTCTCCCTGTAACTCTGGATAATCCATTTTTTTTGGCTTTTGTTCAAGCTCTTCCAAAGTAGGGAAAGGGAATGGAGCATCTACATCCAAATCATATCCAGATAGAATATACAAGTGATCCCAAAGCTTGTGTGCATAGTTTTCTTCGTCACGCAGCTGAGGATTTCTCTGCCCGATAAAGCTGACAATGGCTTTTGCCACTTCGTTTCTTTTTTCTTTTTCGGGTATGGTCTTGCAGTATTCTACTAAATCTTGGATATGCCTGCCGTACTCCGGCATTCTTAGTGGTGTTTTCTTTGTATTGTATTCCATAATGCAAATATAGTAAATTTTGAATGCAGAATACATTAAATAATGATTACAAAATCAATTCATGTTCAAATTAGTTTCAAAATGATTTATAACTTTATAAATTGATAAGAAACAATCTTCTTAAATTATCTTGAATCTTTATTAAATTTTATTATTTTCCAAAGACAAGAGTTTTTATTAACTTTGCTCTCTTAAACTAAAATCGTATTTTGATGGCTAAAGCAAAGAAAGAAACTCCGCTAATGCAACAATACAATAGCATAAAGACTAAATATCCTGATGCTATTCTGCTTTTCAGAGTTGGTGATTTCTACGAGACTTTCGGTGAAGATGCCATCAAAACGGCTCAGACTTTAGAGATTGTTCTTACGAAAAGAAACAATGGCGGAGACGGGCAAAGCATAGAGCTGGCAGGGTTTCCCCATCATTCCATAGACTCTTATCTTCCAAAACTTGTAAGGGCGGGGTACAGAGTAGCTATCTGCGACCAGCTGGAAGATCCAAAATCAGTAAAAGGTATCGTGAAAAGAGGGGTTACAGAATTGGTAACGCCGGGGGTTACTTTCAATGATCAAGTACTCTCTTCCAAAAAGAACAACTTTTTGCTGTCCGTGCATCGCGAAAAAGAACGCTACGGAATGGCTTTGGTGGATATTTCTACGGGGGAATTGCTGGTAACCGAGGGGAATATGGAAAAACTTCTGCATATTGTTCATACATTTGCCCCAAATGAAATTATTCATCAGAGAACGGCTAAAATCCCCGAGCAAATAAAGTCTTGCGCTGTTTTCAAAATGGAAGATTGGGCATTCCAATACCATTATGCCTACGAAAAACTTACACAGCATTTTCAGACAAATTCCCTCAAAGGCTTTGGGATAGAGGACAAAACCCTTGCTATTGTTGCTGCAGGGGCTATTTTTGCCTATCTGGTGGAAGACACCCACCACAATCTATTAAGCCATATTACCAAAATAGAAAGTATCCCGCAAGAAGATTTTCTAATGATGGACGGCTTTACGCTAAGAAATTTAGAAATCATTAGCCCTACAAATAAAGACGGCAAAAGTCTGCTTCAAGTGATAGACTACACCGCTACGCCTATGGGAGGGAGACTGCTAAGGAGAAGGCTGATACTGCCTCTGAAGTCCGTAAATGAAATCAACAGACGGCTTTCCCTGATAGAGTTTTTCAATAAAGAGGAGAGCTTAAAATACCAAATTCAATCTTTGCTAAGAAATATCTCGGATTTGGATAGGCTGGTAGGAAAATTGGCGGCAGAAAAAATATCCCCGAAAGAAATAGGCTACCTTAGACAAAGTCTTGTCAATATTGACCAAATAAAAAAACTTCTACACCCTCACGCGGAAGTATTGGCGTGGCTCACCCCATTAAACAACCTTGATGAGCTGATAAAATACCTCTGCGAAAAGCTCAATGAAGAATTACCGGTAAATATTGTCAAAGGCTCGGTGATAAAAACCGGAGTATCCAAAGAATTGGACCGCCTGAGAACCTTGCAGTCTTCGGGAAAACAGTTCTTATACGATATGTGCGAAAGAGAAATAGAACGCACAGGAATCCCCAATCTTAAAATTAATTTCAATAATGTCTTTGGCTACTATATAGAAGTCCGAAATACCCATAAGGATAAAGTCCCCCAAGAGTGGATAAGGAAACAAACGCTGGTAAGTGCCGAGAGATACATTACCTCTGAACTGAAAGAATACGAAGACCAAATACTGGGGGCAGAAGAAAAAATATCACAGATAGAATATGCCCTTTATCAGGAAGTCTGTGGATATGTAATGGTGTTTTTGGACCAGATACAGGAAAACGCGCATATCATCGCACAGATGGATGTAGCGGTAGGGTTGTCAGACTTGGCTCTGTCCGAAGGTTACACCAAACCTATCCTCAATGAGGGCTATGCCATACAGCTGAAAGAAGCAAGGCACCCCATTATAGAAAAAACCTTGCCTCTCGGCGAAAAATATATCCCGAATGATATGTTCCTCGACCGAAAAAGTCAGCAAATCATTATGGTAACAGGACCGAATATGGCAGGTAAATCGGCAATCCTTAGGCAAACCGCCATAGTCTGTCTGTTGGCTCAGATTGGAAGTTTTGTTCCGGCTAAATATGCGGAAATAGGCGTTTTGGACAAAATATTCACGCGTGTAGGGGCTTCGGATAATATCTCTGCCGGGGAATCTACTTTTATGGTAGAAATGAATGAAGCCGCCAATATTCTCAATAATATATCGGATAGAAGCCTCATTCTTTTAGATGAAATCGGAAGGGGTACTTCTACTTACGACGGAGTTTCCATCGCGTGGGCAATTGCGGAATATCTGCATCAGCATCCTACAAAACCTAAGACGCTATTCGCCACCCACTACCACGAACTAAACGAAATGACACTTAGCTTTGAGCGGATTAAAAACTTCCATGTTTCCATTAAAGAAAGTAAAGGAAATATCATCTTTCTCCGAAAGCTACTCTCCGGCGGTAGTGAGCACAGCTTTGGTATCCATGTGGCAAAACTCGCGGGAATGCCGTCTAAGGTGGTGAATCGTGCCAACGAAATCCTCAAAACTCTGGAAGGAACACGCCAAAAAAACAGTACCTTGGACAAGATAAAAAAGGTAACGGAAGAAAATATCCAGCTGTCCTTTTTTCAATTAGACGACCCTGTTCTGGAAAACATTCGGGAAGAACTCTTGAAAATAGATATCAATACCCTGACGCCCATAGAGGCAATGATGAAACTCAATGCCATAAAAAAAATGATAGGGGGATAATATTCCTTAACAAAAAATCCCACTCTAATACCGATTAGAATGGGACAATTAAAGATTAAAAAGTTTTACTTCTACTGGGTAATCTCTATAGGGTTGTCATTAGAAGAAAGATATCCTTTCAATTTCTTCTCTTGTTCTTTTATTTTCTCTTGGAAAGAAGAGCCGTCAGGAAGTTTCATATCCTTTATCTGAGGATTGTTTAGCTGCATACGAAAGAGCCAAAAGGATCTTTTTTGTAATTGGCATAGGCTTTCTCAAATTTCTCTTTGGTAATCATCACCGGCTTTACCCCAAATGTAGCCATCATTTTTCCCATATATGGTGTAGCTTGTTCCTCGGTTATACTCTCATTACCTTTCAGTTCCCAGCTGTAATTATGTCCGGTATCTTCTATTTTAACGATAAGCCCCGGTAAGCCAAAGAACTTGTAAGGTCCGTCGTTCAGTGGTAAATCAGTCGTAAACCACGCTATCCAATGCCTTCCGCCAAAGTCGCACTCCGCTTTTTGTGTATGATAAGAGGTAATCGTCTGGGTGTCATTATCTAATTTCCAATTGATATTGATAGGCTCTTTGTACGAAAATCTACTTTGCAAAATATTATCTGTATAAATGATTTCCTTGGGCGGATAAGGCTTTGTAATATCGTAGCTAAACTTCCCATACTTTATACCGGATTTCTCCATATCAAAGAAATTCCCTATCTGCATTGCCTTTTCCATAAACTTCTTCATCAGGGAATCCTGAGACACCATCGTATAATCGCGATAAGCCGACTTGTCTTTCCAGATATCCAGAATAGTCATTACTTTTTCTGTTTTGGCAGAATCCTTTTTAGGCTTAAAGGTAAGCTCGTAGTAGAACCTATTGACCTTTTGAGAAAACATTAGACCTGTAATCAACAGAAAAAGAATAGAAGCTGTTTTTTTCATATATTATCTTTAAGATTATTTACGAATATAGTTTTTTCGTGAATAATGGACAAAACCTTAGTGTCTATTTAAAAATTAAAATCATAGTATTAAGTTTAATTATAAAAATTAATTTACAGTTACTTATACAACACGTTTCGTAACTTTATAGAAATAAACAAGTTAAGTTACAATAAAAAATTATCCAACCAACATTACTGATAATCAGTGGCAATTTATAAAAAATACTTTGAATTTCAACAATAAAAAGTGAAAATATTATTTGAGAATCATCTGGAACACCATTATGTACATAGTGAAAGCGGGCTACCAATGGCGAACGCTCCTCAATGAGTTTCCACTTTGGAAACTCATTGATTACAATTACAGCAAATGAACAAATGCAGATTTTTATTAGCGGTAAAGGTAACTGCTGCTAACATTCACGACAATAAAGCTGTAGATTTGCTAATGAACGTGTTGTACTATTTATCTTGGATTCCTATGAAAGTTATTTTTACGAATAGAGGCTATAGAGGTAAAATTAAGCTTGACAAAAGCTATTTTGCTATCAAGCAAGAATAGGCAGAGGAGCGAAAGACAAAATCCCTATTTCCGATATGTCTAAAAGAGAATAAAAAGAGTATATTCGAATCATTAAAATGGTTCAATAACAGAACTCTTTATTGATAAGTAAAATATATGGTCGTGCTTCCCAAAGTATGATATTCAAATCCATCCAAAATTGATGTAGAAAAAGATGATTTCAAAGGCTTTGATATGGTTTTCTAACTTTTTTGAAAAACAGAAAGTTTTCCGAACCGCTCGACGTATTCGATGCCTTAAAAGAGTATTGTTTCCCTCAATATCGGTGGTGTGTTTTTTACCAATTTTATACCTACTTCCTTGAAAAACAGAAACAAAAGCCTCCCAATTGTCCGTACAAATCTCATCAAAACTCACGCCCAATTTCTTCAATTTTTTCACGAAGTTTTTGAGCTGTTTTTATGTTTCGTTTGCCCCACACCCACGCCTCAATTTCCTTTGTTTCAAAAGAATAAGCGTAAATCAGCCACTTTTTATTTTTCTTTTTTCCTACAAAAGTCCAAAGTTCATCAACTTGTAACGATTTGTATTTGTTTTGTTTGGGGCTAATTTC
>NZ_FNAS01000015.1 GCF_900101995.1 Riemerella columbipharyngis
CCTGCCTATGCCGACAATTATGTAGTGCCGGCAGAGCATACCGAAGATGGTGTAAGCCGTGTGGTTAATCTCTCATGGCCCGAGCAAGCTTATACCGCTGAAACTAGATTCATTGTAGCAACGGTGAAATCCGTAGGCGGAGATCTGAAAGTTAAAAAATTAGACCTTAATAGCGGTGTGGGGTATGATTATCAGGGTAACCTATTAGCGCAATTTGATCTTGTAGACCGTGCCACCGTGCAGCTGAGAGCCATCTCGGGTATCCCAGACCGCTGTGCAGGGATACCTACCTCCACTTGTGTGAACTATAGAAGTGGGGCTTCAGACGAAAAAGAGCATAATTTTGTGTATGTGCCCATAACTGATTCTAAGGGACGGATATGGCTGAACAACAATTTAGGTGCCGCTTATACAGATGTAGACAACCCTACCTATTTTAACCCCAATCACCAGGCGGGAGCTTACGATAGAAGAGGAAATTTAACACAAAATCCAGATTCGTACGATCTCGATAGAGATTGGCGTGCTTATGGTTCGCTTTTTCAATGGGGGCGTAAGCCTGATGGGCATGAGCTGATTAAGTGGTCTTCTCACACTCAAGCTTCTCCTAAATACCAAGGAGCGGGAAGTTTGGCAAATTCTCCTGTAGAAGGGGCAGGGACTAATAAGTTTATCCCAGCAAATGATAGTCATGGTACTTGGGTCATTAAAGAGAATGCTTTGTATTCATTTTTCGGGCGATGGTATAATGATTCTGAGAGAAGTAATAATCCGTGTCCTGTTGGTTTCGTTCTACCAAGTTATGAACAATTTGAGAATTATTCTGATATTATTCTTCCGCGATTGACCAAAGATAGACTCTCTAATGGTCAAATACCTAATCAATGGAATTCTTATACAGGCTATTGGACAAGAAACATATGCGGATACCCTACAACGTATTATTATGATTCAGACGGAGAAATACATTATGTATGTCGCGATACTGCTACGGGTGGAGTAACATCGGTTCATGTTAGAGCTACTAAAGGTCCTTCTGCAATTGCGGCAGGTGCACCTGTACGCTGTATAAAAATTAACAGCAATTAGTTTTTTTGGAGGATATTACATAAACACCCCCTGCCACTTGGCAGGGGGTGTGGTAAGTTTGATAATGAAAGAAGAAGAGTATGCAGAATTGCGACCTTCTAATAGAAAACTTAGGAAAAAAGATTAAATTCTCTATTATAAAACCTTTGTTTAATAAAATTTAAACAGATTCTTACGTAATGTGGAAAAACTATTTTTTCTATAGTCTGTTATATCTTTTTATAAAAACTATAAAACCTAATGAAGTAGGAAGATTGTTAAGTAGAGATTTCTTCTTAATACTCCATTCGTATGTCGGAGAAAAATAGTCTAAAATACTAAGAGAAGAAAGCGTTTTATAGTTTTTATAAGATTCTTTCCATAGATTTTTGTTTTTTTGAGCTTTCCAATTCATAAGCAGAGTCATGCTCTTGAAGTTGGTAAGATACTTTAGAATTAAATTTCTGCGGGTAGGATCTTTTTCTTCTTTCAACGCTTTATCTATGTATTGTCCAATGGTAAACCAATTATCAAAATTCCGTTTCCCACGGTTATGAATGACGGATTTTTTATGAAGATAATAGTTATATGTGATTTTTTCTTTTTTAATAAAGGCTATGCTAGAAAGATGTAGTGCGGTTTGAAAACTTTGTAATTCATCTTGTGCAAATAGTCCTTTTGTAAAGTATAGTTTGTGTTTTCTTAAAAAATCAGTTCTTATCAATTTATTCCAAGAAGAGGACGGGTAATCTCCATCAATAAATGCTTTAAGTATTAAGTCGTTTCCTATTATTGATTTTTTATTTGATTTGATTTTAAAAGTGGCTAATTCCTTTTTTGTTTCTATATTTATTGTTCTTGCATTTCCTGCTACCATTTGTACGGCTTCTTTTTCAGCTCGGGCTACAAAATTGGCTATGCAGTCTGGCGTAATGGTGTCATCACTATCTAAGAAAAAAATGTACTTCCCCTGCGCTGTGTCTATTCCTTTGTTTCTTACTACAGATAACCCTAAATTTTTTTCTAAATGATAAATTCTCCAATTGCTGAGATTGTGTTTTTGAATAAAATTTTCAGCAATTTCCACCGAATTATCGGGTGTTTGGTCATTGATAAGAGTTACCTCTATATTTGAATAGCTTTGTGCCAATACAGAGTTTAAGCATTTTTCTAAGAAATCTTCACATTTGTAAATAGGGATAGATATGGTAACTAATGGTTTCAAAATTCAAAAAGTTTCTGCAAAAGTACATTTTTTTACTATTTTTGCAATAAAATAAAGGTATGCTTTTTTTGTCCAGAATAATTATTTATCTTATAAAATTACCCAATAAGATCATTTTAAAAAAGAAAAATTTTGATGAGATTAAATTTGGTGATTTTTGTAATTTTAAGTTTTATCCGAAAGCTCAAGTAGAAATCGGGAAAAGAGTTGATATTAGAAATAACTGTAGTATATTGGTTTCAAATAATGCTGTACTTTCAATAAAAGATGGTTTTTTTATGAATAATTTTTGTTCTATCAATTGTTTAGAAAAAATAATAATAGAAGAAAATGTGTTATTTGGAGAAGGTGTTAGGGTTTATGATCATAATCATCAGTACGATAGTTTTGGTGTAAAAAAACAGGATTTTAATACTGGAACTGTCAAAATTGGTAAAAATTGTTGGCTGGGGAGTAATGTTGTTGTTCTAAAAGGTGTGACTATCGGCGACAATGTTATTATAGGAGCTGGATGTACTATATATAAAGATATTCCGGCAAATAGCATCGTGATTAACAAGCAAGAATTAGTGATAAAAAATATATAAATAAAGTACAAATATGAATAATCCTTATATTGAGATATGCGGAAGAAGAATAGGAGAGGACTACCCTCCTTTGGTAATAGCCGAAATCGGAATCAATCACGAGGGATCTCTGGCTGTGGCTAAAGAGATGGTAGATGCAGCCAAACGAGCAGGCGTAGAATTTGTAAAACATCAAACTCATATTGTAGAAGATGAAATGAGTAGTGCGGCAAAATCTGTTATACCAGGCAATGCAGAGGTTTCTATATATGAAATTATGCAAAGATGTGCTCTGAATGAGGAAGAAGAAATGGAGCTTAAGGAGTATGTAGAGTCTCAAGGAATGGTGTTTATATCTACTCCGTTTTCTCGTGCGGCAGCAGAGCGATTAAAAAAAATGGATATTCCCGCTTACAAAATAGGCTCCGGAGAATGTAATAATTACCCTCTGTTAGAGCATATTGCTACATTTGGCAAACCGGTTATTCTTAGCACGGGAATGAATGATATAGAAAGCATTAGGAAAGCTGTGAAAATATTTGATTCTAAGAATGTTCCTATAGCGTTGCTTCATACAACCAATCTGTATCCTACTCCTCCGGAATTGGTCAGGCTGGGAGCTTTTGAACAACTAAAAAAAGCATTTCCTGATAAAGTCGTGGGGTTGAGTGATCATACGAAAGGTAATCTTGCTTGTTTTGGAGCTGTGGCATTAGGAGCTTCGATTCTTGAAAGACATTTTACAGATAAAATGGACAGACTGGGACCTGATATTGTCTGTAGTATGGATGAAATCGCAGCGAAAGATCTCATTGAAGGATCGGCACAAATCCAAAAAATGAGGGGAGGAGAAAAAAGAGCTGCAAAAGAGGAGCAAGTGACTATGGATTTTGCATTTGCCACAGTATGTACCATAAAATCAATAAAAAAAGGAGAGCTTTTCACCAAGGAAAATATTTGGGTGAAAAGACCTGGAACTGGTGAAATCTTGGCAGAGGAGTATAACAACATTTTAGGAAAAATAGCACTGGAAGATATTCCTGTAGATATACAAATTAGATATGAACAAGTGGGAAAATAAAAAGAAGATAGTTTTTCTTACAGGTACCAGAGCAGATTTTGGTAAAATTAAATCTCTTATAGAAGTACTCGTAGAGTCGGCAGAGTTTGAACCATATATTTTCGTTACTGGAATGCATCTGCAAGAAGAATACGGATATACTTTAGTAGAAATTGAAAGATGTGGTTTTCCTCATATAGACACATTTGATAATTTTACCCATGAGAAAACAATGGATTTGACATTAGCCAAAACCATTGACGGGTTTTCGAGGTATATAAAAATAATAAAACCCGATCTTATCGTGGTGCACGGCGATAGGGTAGAGGCTCTTGCGGGAGCCATTACGGGAGCTCTCAATAACACTCTTGTAGCACACATAGAGGGAGGAGAGGTGTCTGGTACGATAGATGAACTTATTAGACATTCTACATCAAAGATGAGCCACATCCATTTCGTGTCTAATGAAGAAGCTAAAACAAGACTCCTAAAAATGGGAGAATTAGAAGAATCTATATTTACAATAGGCTCTCCCGATTTGGATGTAATGTTCTCTGATTTACCATCTTTGGATTTGGTGAAAAAATATTACAATATAGATTTTGATAATTATGGAATATTGATGTTTCACCCTGTTACGACAGATTATGCAAACATTCAAGATCATGCCAAAGTTATTGTAGATGCATTGTTAGAAAGTCAAAAAAAATATATTGTAATTTATCCTAATAATGATTTGGGGAGTAAACTTATACTAAATGAATATGAGAGACTGAAAGGCAATGCCAATTTCAAAATTTATCCTTCATTGAGATTTGAATATTTTTTAACTTTACTTAAGAATGCAGATTTCATCATAGGTAACAGCAGTGCGGGAATTCGTGAGGCACCGTGCTATGGGGTACATTCCATCAATATAGGAGATAGGCAAATGAATAGAAGTAGTAATGAAGCCATACATAATGTTCCTTATTCAAAAGAACATATACACAAAGCCTTGAATGATATTCCGAAAAAAGCAGACGCTGCTATTGCTTCAAATATGGAGTTCGGAGAGGGAAACAGTAAAAACAAGTTCTTTGAAATTCTTTCTCAAACTGATATTTGGGAACTTTCTTGCCAAAAACAATTTAGAGATAATTTTTAATGAAAAAAATAGCTATAATACCGGCGAGAGGAGGCTCAAAAAGACTGCCGGGGAAGAATGTTAAGAAACTGGGAGAAATTCCCTTGCTGGCACACAGCATCTTGTATGCTCAGAATTCTAAGGAAATAGACAGGGTATTGGTCTCTACGGATTCTGATGAAATTAAACATACGGCAGAAAAGTGGAATGCAGAAGTTATTGACAGGCCGGAGGAACTGGCAGGAGATTATACGCCTACGGTAGAAGTATTGAAACATGTATTGATGCAGATTGAGATAGAAAACTCTGATTATGTTATAACATTACAGCCAACAAACCCATTAAGGCCCGCAGGATTATTAGAAGAGGCATTGGCAATTTTTCGGGAAAAACATCTTGACAGTCTTTTTACGGTTTCGGAGAATCGTCATAAATTAGGTAAAATCATTAACGATAGGTTTCAGCCGTTTAATTATGCGTTCGGGCAGAGAAGCCAGGATATGGAAAAATTGTATTACGAAAACGGATTGCTGTATATAACGCGTGCGGATGTAGTTTTAGATGGGAATATTATTACAGAAAATGCATATCCTATGACGGTGTCTCATCCTTTTGCCTTGGTGGATATAGACACACAAGAGGATTTTGATTATGCCTCGTATTTGTTGAACAAGCAAAATTAGTATGATGAAGAAAGAATATAAAAATACTTATATAGGTGCTACGGTTTATACTTATTTACTTTTTCTATTGTATGTGAAGGATGAGGACATCGATAAGTGTTTCTATTTTTTAACCAAGGATTTTAATAAAGAGTTATTAGATAAAATAGGTGAAGACGGTCTGGTTATAAATACTTACACCTCTTCCATTACTTTATTTGAAAATAAATCTGTTTTTAGAATTATTAACCGTTATTACAATAGGCTAAGAAATGTTCTTATATGGAATAAAAGCAGATTTTTTTATAAAAAACATTATCCGTTTGTAAAAGATACAAGAATATTTACTCATATGCCTCCGGGGCATTTCTTGATAACAGCCATTGTAGACACAAACGACTACACACTTATTGAGGACGGATTAGCAAATCATATTCAGCAGGAGAAACAAAATAAAGAAACTGCAGAAAAGAAAAAAGAAAATATTTTTGAAATAGCAATAGAGCTATTTTTTCTACGGATAGAAAAATACAAAGGTATAGCATCAAAGAGACTGGCAAAAAAAATATTTACAAGGAATGATCATAACGATCCCAAAGTAGAAGTTGTTTCGTTACAAGCATTGTGGGACAATTCTTCCGAAAGGAAAAAGAATTTTATTTTAGATCGGTTTTGTTTTAGACGAGATTTAATTGACGGTTTGCAAAAAAGAAGTGTTATTGTTCTTACCCAGCCTTTTTATGAAGATTCCTGGGTCGAGGAGATCCATACAGAGGAGCAAAAAATAGATTTATACAGAGCTGCAATAGAAAAAGAAGGAGAAAGCAATGTGATAATAAAAACACACCCTCGCGAGAAGACGGATTACAAAAAGTATTTCCCGGATGCGGTGGTTGTCAGCCAGCCGATTCCTTTTGAATTATTAGAATTAAATGGTTTGAGGCTTAAAAAAGCATATACCATAAGCTCTACTGCCGCCTTAAACATCAACACTCCCGATTGTGAAATTATTCAGATAGAAACGGGAAAAAATCTTATAGGGGAAATAGATTTTAAAAGAATTTGTAAAAATAAAAAGAATGGGTAAGTGTCCTTTAGTATCTATCATTGTTCCAGCATATAATGTAGAGAATTATATAGAGGAAGCGTTGCAGTCTGTTTTGTCTCAGACATATCAGAATTGGGAATGTATTATTATAAATGATGGTTCTACGGATAATACCTTAAACATTATTAAAAAATGGAAAGAAAAAGATTCTAGATTTCGTATTTATGAACAAGAAAATCAAGGGATTATTAAAACCAGAAATCGAGGGATAGACTTAGCAAAAGGGGAATTAGTTGCATTTCTTGACAGTGATGATGTTTGGCTGCCTTGTCATTTAGAGCATAATATTAATAATCTATACGAGAATAATGCAGATTTCGCATATTCAAGGTCATTTCTTATAAAAAATAATATTTATACAAATGATATTGCCAGACCATTAATATCTTGCCAAGAAGGAAAATTGGATAAGAAATTTATTCCTCATATGCTTTTTCATAATGAAATAGATACACCGGCAGTGGTATGCAAAAAACAGGCTTTGGTAGAGTGTAGCAAGTTTTCTTTTGACAAGAATGCGGAAGATTTGCATCTGTGGCTGAAATTGTTGTTTGCAGGGGTTCGTTTTTATAGTTCTAACAAACATACAATTTATGTCAGAATTAGAGAAGGGTCTCTGTCTAATACAGATAGAAACTGTACCAGAGATGTATTGGAGGTGGTTTTTAGTTTTAAAAGAGAAATACAGAATTTAGGGATAAATTATAACTATTACTTTAGGTTATGGGCTAGAAGATATTTTTTGTTAAAACCAACGAAAAAGCACTATATAGAGGCTATAAATTATATAAACTCTATTAGTAGTGATTATTTCTCTGTACTTAGGCGAATTTCTAAATATTTTCCTGAGAGTCTTTTGAAATTGATAGTGTTACAATTACTCAAATTGAAATAAATGAATATTGTATATTTTATACCACATCTAAGATTATCATCCGGTATGGAGAGAGTGCTTAGTATTAAAGCAAATTATTTAGCAGAAAAAAATAATGTTACTATACTAACATATAGACAATATGGGGCTCCGGTATTCTTTCAATTCAGCCCTAAGGTCAAGATGGTTCATTTAGATATAGAAGATCCTACATTTACCCTCAAAGAATATGGTTTTTTCAGGAGAAAGAAAATTTATAGAAGTTTTATAAAAGAGTATAAAAGCAGGGTAGAACAATTTTTGAAAGAAAATCCTCAAGATATTTCTATATCTATGGGATTAGGGATAGAGTATACATTTCTTCCACAGATAAAAGACAAAAGTAAAAAAATTATAGAATATCATTTTAATTTTAATACAACTTCGTTTTCATGCTTAAAAGAAAAAATTAGCATTAAAAATCTTAAAGCGAAATATAATATCTATAAATTACAAAAAGTAGTCAATAAATTTGACAGAATCGTAGTTCTTACAAAAGAAGATGCCGAAGAATGGAAAAGATATTTCGATAAAGTATCTTATATCGGAAACCCTATTACGATTGAATCTATCAAAGAAAAACCACAATTGGTAAATAAAAAAGCTATAGCAGTAGGCCGGCTTGCTTATCAAAAAGGCTTTGATTATTTAATAGATGCTTGGAAAATAGTTGCACAGGAATATCCAGATTGGCATTTAGATATTTATGGAGATGGAGAGCTAAAGGAGGATTTGCAAGCACAGATTAAGGCTTGTAACTTGGAAGAAATAATAACGATACATCCTCCGACTAAAGAAATAGAAAAGGAATATCACGATCATTCTATTTTTATATTATCATCAAGGTTTGAGGGCTTTGTTTTAGCTCTTATAGAGGCCATGGCAAGTGGATTACCTTGTGTTTCGTTTAATTGTAAGCATGGGCCTAAACAAATGATAAATGACGGAGAAAATGGTTTTTTAGCAGAAGTGGGAGATGTTTATCAATTAGCAGAAAAAATAAAAAAGTTGATTGGAGATTCTGAATTGAGAAATAATTTTTCTATTGAAGCCATAAAATCAGCACAAAGATTTAGTTTAGAAACAATAATGAAGCAATGGGAAAATTTGTTTTTATCACTCAGAAATAATAATAATGTGTAAAGTATCAGTCATAATGTCCGTATATAATGCGGAGAAATACCTCAGTCAGGCGGTAGAATCTATTGTAAGACAGGTATTTGAGGATTTTGAATTTATTATAATAGATGATTGCTCTACTGATAAGTCTTATGAAATCATAAGACATTATGTAGATGTGGATAAAAGAATTAAAGTTCTACGAAAGCAAGAAAACAAAGGCTCTAAGGGATTTGTAGAAAATTTGAATTGGGGGTTGAAGGAGGCAAAGGGGCAATATGTGGCTCGTATGGATGCAGATGATATCAGTCATCCTGAAAGATTGGAAAAGCAAGTACAGTTTTTAGATGCTTATTCTGATGTTTTTATGGTGGGGAGTTCTATTAATTTTATAGATGAAAAGGATAATTTTATTAAAGTATTGGAGGCTCCGGAAAGAGATGAAGCGATAAAGCAAAAAATGCCTAAATCTATATCGATGTATCATCCGGTAATTATGTTTCGTAATAATGCAGAGGTAAGGTACAGAGATAAAATTTACTATTGTGAAGATTATGATTTGTATCTGAGATTGATGATAGAGGGCAAAAAATTTTATAATTTCACTACACCATTGCTGGATTATAGGATTTTAGAAACATCTATATCAAGAAAAGACGGAAAGTTTTTTAGAACTCTTTTTGTGGAAAAAACAAAACAGTTTTATAGAGAGTCTTTAAAATACGGAAAAGATTCTTATGAAGAGTTTCATCCTGAATATTTATTACATATACTGGATTCTGAAAAAAATGAAAGTGAAAAAGAGCTGAAATTTGCACTTAATGTTGCAACCAAGCATAGATATAAAAAAGAACTTTCTATTCTTATGAATCAATATAAATCACAATACGGAAATAAAATTGATGTGATTTTATTAAATATTATGAACTCATTTCCTATGGTTATTCCTAAATTTTATTATAAATTTTTGAAAAAATCTTTTTAATGGCTGTTGATATCTTTATAAAATCGTTTAATAGAGTTTATTACTTAGACCGAGCTATATATAGTGTCAAACAAAATCTCACGGGGGATTATAAAATTATCGTCTTAGACGATGGTACCCCCAAAAAGTATCTTGACAAGATTAAAGAAAAATACCCTGAGATAGAAATAAAAACATCTAAAAATTATAAGAACAAAATAATGTCTATAGAAGAAAATATTATTTCTGGGAAAGATATAGACGGTTTTAGCATCCCTACGGATTTGTGGTATAATGCTGTGAAGAATGGTTCCGAATACTGCATCGTTACGGAGGATGATGTTTGGTTTGGCTCACACATAAACATAGATGAAACAGTAGCAAGGTGTAAAGAGCTTAAGATTAATTTACTTAAATTGGGCTGGCTGGGAAATGTAGAAGATGACAAGTATTTTGATATTAGTGAGATATCAAAAGATATAGAAAATATAGTTCCGAAAAAAATGTTTTTAGGCTCTAAAGCATTGATGGATTTGTTTTTTTACAATAAATACAAGTTTTTTACCATAGGCTATAAGTTAGGATTCTTTGATAATTATACTAAGAGAAAATACTGGGGGCTTAATTCTATTTTAATGGGACTTTGGAAAAGAGAATACTGGCTGGAGGTATGGAAAGATGCTAAAGGTAAGGTAGATGAGAAACAGCAGCTTAGAAATGCTGCAGCGTATTATAACAAAAATAAGAGAAACGCCAATTTCGCAGCACGGCTAAAAAACGAAGCGATGCGTACTACTTTTCAGAGTTCGGCTACCAATTCTTACCATAAATATGGATATTTATTTGATGTCAATTATTGCAATCATTTGCTTAATGAGGCTTGGTATGATGGCAAATTTGATATAACGCAGAATTTTCCTAAAGATTTTGAAATAGAATATTTGGAGTCTTTTTTTGATGAAAAGATTGATGTAAAGGAATTTAGAAAGTGGGTAAGTCATTTTAAAGAACAATATAGAAATTTAGGTTGTGATGTTGAATAATTCTTCTAAAAAAAAAATTTTTCCTGCGTTGACTGGCTACAGGGCTATTGCAGCGTGGATTATTTTTATATATCATTTTTTCCCATTTAAAAATATACATCATAATTATCCAAAATGGATAGCTGATATTATTTGGGAATTCCATATAGGAGTGGATATGTTCTTTGTATTGAGTGGTTTTTTGATTGCTTATCGCTATTTTGGCACTTCTATTGACTTTAAAAAATATATGACGAATAGGTTTGCGAGAATCTATCCTATGTATTTTATTATTACAGTTTTAGTATTTGTTGTAATATATTTGAAACAAGGTGTATGGACAGATACGAATACTTTGGAAGCTATTTTTAGTTTTACAATGACTAAGGCATTATTCTCGGATTTTTTTATGTCGGGTATATCGCAAGGCTGGACGCTTACTTTAGAAGAACTTTTCTACCTTACAGCACCTCTTTATTTTATACTCATTAGAAAAAAGACTTATTGGCTTTGTGTTTTGCCTATTATTATATTTTTATTTGGTTCAGTCTTAACTGGTTTAAGCCTACATTTCGATTACTTAGGGGGATTTATGAGGAATAATATATCTGTGTACATAATAGAATTTTTTGCAGGTATAGCATTAGCTCTTTTTATCAAGAAAAAACCTGTTTCTGTTAAAATGCCTATCAAAATTACTTATATAGGACTATTTTTTATAGGAGTATATCTCTGTATAATGAAATATCTTTACCCTATATTCGAATTAAATTCGGGTTTAGGGCGTTTTATTTCTATTGGCCTTCTTTCTTTTTTAGGTATTGCTCCGTTGATATGGGGGCTTATTTTTGAAGACACTTGGATACAAAGAATGTTATCCTCTAAAATTATGGTGCTTCTTGGTAAAAGCTCATATGTATTCTATCTTATTCATAAAGGATTTGTCTCTATTTTTATTGATGAATATGTTTGGAGTAATAAATTGTTTTTATTTGTTGCTTTAAATGTAATATCTATTCTATTATTCAAATACATAGAGGAGCCTGTTAATTTATACATTAAAAAAGTAAAATGAAGAGATCAAGATATTGTTATATAGTAAATTTGGGTTTGAATATATGTTTTATATTAGTTTTTTTATCTAGTATTCTACATTTTTTCAATAAAGGATTGACTTGGAGTTATCCTGAATTTTTTATTTCATATAAATATACATTCATTAGACGAGGATTAGTTGGTTCTATATTGTTGATTTTTAGTAATTTATTTGCAAGGGGGGGATAGAAATGTTTTTGAATAATGTAATTTCTATACTGATGATAATTAATTTAAGCCTTATTCTAACAATTATGATATGGAAAAAACTTCCTTTGTATATACTTATGGCAAGCTTTCTGGTTTTGAATATTTATGCTCAGCATATTGCATTTAGATTAGATTTATTGATGATACCACTATTGTTTTTACAGTTTTTTATCTTGAAAAAAAATAATTTGAAATTAATATTAAAAATAATATTTACATTGATATTCCTTATCATCGGAATTTTAATTCATGAAGTTTATTTTTTGATAGCTTCATTTCCATTGTTTTATATTCTATATTTCAAATTAGGAAGAAATAGATGGATGTATTGTACAGTTGTTTTTTTACCTTCACTGGTTGTTTTCTTACTGATGGTAATCCTATTTAAAGGAAATGTTTCAAGTGCTGACAATATAATACTATCTTGGGAAAGATTAGGGGTTAATCCGAAACATTTAAGTTATCTAAGATGGTTATTTTCATTAAAAGGACCTATATATATCATATATAATGTAGCATTTGTAAAAAATAAATTTTATTTGGTAGGATTTTTATTAAACTATATTTTAGTATGCTTATGTTTTTATTTATATATTAAGCAATGTTTTTTTGTTAATAAAAGAAATACAATTTTTATTTTAGGGAATTTTAGTATGATATTAATTCTTTGCTGTATTGCTACAGATTTTGTAAGATGGTATTATATGGTCTTTTTGGTAATTTTATTTTATTTCGTTCTGTTTGAAAAAAGAAAATCTTTCTTTATCAATAAAAAATATTTAATATTGAAAATATTTGTGTTGTTTTTGGGGCTTCCTATGTATGGCTGGACATTTACACATTTTTATTGGACCTCTCCGATAAAATATATTATTGAATTAAAAAAATATTTTTGATATGTCTGATACAAAAAAAATAAAAGTATTATTCCGTCTTCGTTCTTTGGAGATGGGGGGAGTTCCTCGTGTCGTATTGGATTTGTTGCGGAATTTGCCTAAGGATAAGTTTGAACTGACGCTTATGCTCAACCTCTATCAAGGAGAATTAGTCTCCGAGATTCCGGAAGATATCAAAGTCATCAAAATTGAAAAAGGTAGGGAACAAATGTCCAAAAATCCTTTTATCCAAAAATTACAATTAGGTATTAGGCGTTTGAAGTTGGAGATTTACGATAGATTCCCCTCGTTGCTCTATGCATTAAAGGTTAAGGAAGATTTTGATATAGAGATTGCTCCGGGCTATGCGGAATTCAAAATGGTATTGGGATCTCCCAATAAAAAATCTAAAAAAATAGGCTGGTTTCATACCGATGTGAGCTATGATAAGAATCAAAAGCGTGTAAATGAGCGTATCGAGCTAATGAAGCAGTTTGATTGGATGATTTTTGGTGCTAAGCAAACTCGGCAAGTAATAGAAGATTTATATGGGATTACTTATCCTAAAAGTTCTGTTATCTATAATGTTATTAAAATAAACGAAGCCCGTCAAAAAGCAAAAGCCTTTGATGCAAGTTTCCCTGCCGTGAGACCTTGTTTCTCCTCTATGGGAAGGTTGCACAGCAGGAAAGGCTATCATACATTGATGAATGTCCACAAGAGGCTTTTAGACTCGGGGCATCATCATAGTATATTTGTAATAGGAGGCGGAAGCGAAATGGAAAACCTCAAAAATCAAGCTAAAGAGTTGGGGGTAGAAGACACATTTTTGCTTTTGGGAACACAGAAAAATCCTTGGCCGTATATTTTAGCGTCTGATTATTTTGTTTTACCTTCGCAATCAGAGAGCTATCCGCTTACCATAGGAGAGGTGATGGCTCTTGGCAAACCTATTATTTCTACCAATGTAGGTGGTATCCCCGAAATGATAGAAGACGGCGTAGATGGTGTTTTGGTTAATTATGACGAAAACGAGCTCTACGATGCAATGAAATGTTTTCTTACAGACGAAAACTTTGTAGAGAAAATAAAGGCAGGAACAAAAAATGTAGATGAGAAATTTGATGAAAAGCGAATTTATCAGCAAATAATAGCAGTCTTGGAAAATGTATTAAAAAAATGAATGCACAAGAAACCCCGAAAATAACCATTATCACCCCGACATACAATAGGGCACATACATTGCCACGGGTTTTTGAATCTCTTAAAAAACAAACTTTCAGAGACTTTAAGTGGCTCATTATGGACGATGGCTCCACAGACGATACCGCATCTCTTGTAGAGGTGTTTAGGGAAAATTCGTCTTTTGAGATAGAGTATTATTCTCAGTCCAACAGACATAAATTTCTGACTGTTTTAGATGGCATCAAAAAAGTAGTTTCTAAATATCATATGGTAGTAGATTCAGATGATGCCTATCCGGACGACTCTTTGGAGGTTTTGTACAATGAAGCGGAGCAAATTAAAAATCAAGATGATTATATCGCAGTGATGGGGCTCTCGGCAGATGAAGAAGGCAATATAGTGGGCGACCGATATCCCAATGACGGATTTGATGGAAGTATTTTGGAGATGCGTTACAAATACAAGGTCAGAGGTGATAAATTTGGGATATTCATTACCTCATCTTATCATAAACAAATAGAAGGGAAAGACTATAGCCTCTACGAAGGGAAAGGATATATTCCTCAGAGCGTTATTTTCAATGAGTATGATGCCAAAGGTATAAAAACAAGGTTTGTAAATAAAGTGGTGAGATATTATCTAATGGATACGGAGGACGCAGAATCAGTATCCAATACACGCTGGACGGGCAAAAATATCTTTGGATTGATGGAAGGACATCTTTCCTTTTTGAATTCGTACAGGAAAAAATTATTAGGTTACCCCAAAGCATTGTTGAGGAATATTATTGGGTTTCAGTATTATGCACTGAAGAACAAAATATCGTTTTCAAAAATAATAATATCCCCTAAAGATGGAGTGATAAGACTTTTGGGTATGCTGTTGTTTCCATTTAGTTTTTTATATAATAAGATAAAATAGGATATTATGCTATTTAATTCTATCAGTTTTTTAATATTCCTGCCCATAGTATTTACCTTATATTGGATTTTGAATAAAAACTATAAGTGGCAAAATATATTATTATTGTTGTCCAGTTATTATTTTTATATGTGCTGGGATTGGCGTTTTGGTTTCTTGCTATTATTTTCCACATTGTTGGATTATTTTACGGGGCTCAAAATGGCTAATTCTAAGAATGATAAACTACGAAAATTTTGGCTAACTTTAAGTATTGTTATCAATCTTGGATTTTTGGGATTCTTTAAGTACTATAATTTTTTTGTAGAATCTTTTACGGATTTTTTCAAAGGCTTTGGACTTAATATGGATCCTTGGGTACTGCATATTGTATTACCGGTAGGTATTTCATTTTATACATTTCACGGATTATCTTATGTAATAGATATTTATAAACGAAAAATTCCTGCAGAATACAATTTTGTAGATTATGCAGTGTTTGTATCTTTTTTTCCGCTTTTAGTGGCGGGACCAATAGAGAGGGCTACGCATTTATTGCCTCAGATACAAAGGAAAAGGATTTTTAATTATGACCAAGCGGTAGATGGTATGCGCCAGATTTTATGGGGCTTTTTCAAAAAAGTTGTTATAGCGGACAATTGTGCCACCTTTGCTAACCATGTTTTTGCTAATGCAGACCATTCTTCCGGAAGTACACTTTTTTTAGGAGCTGTATTTTTTACATTTCAGATATACGGAGATTTCTCGGGATATTCGGATATTGCACTTGGTGTGGCACGATTGTTCGGAATAGAATTGCTGAAGAATTTTGCTTATCCATACTTCTCTCGTGATGTAGCAGAATTTTGGCGTCGTTGGCATATCTCTTTATCCACTTGGTTTCGTGACTACCTCTATATACCATTGGGAGGGAGCAAGGGAGGAACGTGGATGAGGATAAGGAATACTTTCATTATTTTTGTGGTAAGCGGTTTTTGGCACGGAGCTAACTGGACATTCATCATGTGGGGGGTCCTTAATGCTTTGTTTATAATGCCTTCTATTATACTGAAAACCAATCGGAAAAATATGGAGGTGGTAGCACTCAATAGATTGATTCCTTCTTATAAAGATGCTTTACAGATTTTTACCACTTTTTTACTGACAGTTTTGGCATGGATATTTTTTAGAGCCCAGAGTATAAGTAAAGCGTTTGCGTATATAAAAGGTATTTTTACAAAAAGCTTTTTTACTTTTCCTGATTTTAATAAGGAGGCATTGGGCGTCTTGATTATTATAGCGTTTTTTATGTCTGTGGAATGGATGGGAAAGGATTATAATTATGCATTGGAAAATCTATTAATTCCTCATCAAAATACTTCAGCTAAGAGAGCAAGATTTCTATCAATAGCAAGATGGGTATTTTATGCATTTATCATAATGCTGATAGGATTATTTATTCAGACGAAAGAGACACCGTTTATATACTTTCAATTTTAGATAGATGAAACGATTTATAAGAAACTGTATTATATTTTCAATATTTGCTGTTTTATTTTATATTATAGTGATGCCTTTGTGGGCTTATGTAATGCCTAAGTATTTGGCAAAAAATGTTAGAAATTGCGTAGGATGTTATGGACATTTATTATCAAGGGTGAGGGATGCAGAAAAAGTAAAGAATCCGGATATTCTTTTTTTAGGTTCCTCTCATTCTTACAGAGGATTTGATACAAGAGTTTTTGCTAAGCATCACATTCGAGCGTTTAATTTAGGTTCAGTCGTCAGACGCCTATCAATACGCAGGTTTTACTGAAACAATATTTAGATGAAATTAAACCTAAAATGATTGTTTATGAAGTTTATACTGGGACTCTTACTGACAATGGGGTAGAGTCTTCTTTGGATATGCTTAGTAATTCTTATGTGGATAAAAATTCTTTTGAAATGGCATATAGAATTAACGATTGGCTTACTTATAATACGCTTTTGTATGGGTTTTTTCGTACGATGATAGGGGCAAACAGAAGTTTTCATGAACCGGTAGACCAAGATGGGAACCACTATATAACGGGAGGAGGCTATGTGGAAAGCGATTTTAGAAAAAACCCTTTAAAAGATGAGCCTGTAGGAATCTGGAAGTTAACCCCCAAGCAGGTAAAAGCTCTAAAAGAAAATATTGCGTTTATCAAAAAAAGAAAAATTCCTTATATTCTTGTACAAGCACCTATTACTCAGAAACTGTATTCAGCAAGAACCAATAATAAACAAGTAGACAGTTTGCTTTTTCATCTGGGAATATATAAAAATTTCTACGGAAGCATTCCTCTGAATGATACAGTAGATTTCTATGATAGCGACCATATGAATCAAGATGCAGTAGTTAAGTTTAATGAAGAATTTATTAGATATTTAAAATCTGTAAAAATTGAAAAATAAAAAGAAAATCCTTATCAGAATAGGCTCTATGCGGCACGGAGGAGCAGAGAAGGTGCTGGTTACTTTTCTAAAGAATTTACCGGAGGATAAGTACGAGATAGACTTACTGCTCAACCTCTATTCCGGTAAATACTTGCCGGAGATCCCCTCTTGGGTCAATGTTCTCTATCTCAATAGAGGGGAGATGATTACTACCAACCGCCCTCAGGACATTCCTAAAAAAGCATTTAGAGTGATTTATCAGGGACTGCTCAAGAGATTTCCATCTCTGCTCTATAAGTTTATTCTTAAAAATAAAAAATACGATATAGAGTTTGCAGCTATACACGGTTTTAGAGATGAGATTCTTGATTCTCCGCTTCGTAGTTCTAAAAAAATAATTTGGATACACAATGATTTGAGAAAGACAGAATTTCATAATTATACGGATGATGAGATTTGTAGGTTTTTTGGGTTTGATAAAATTTTAGTTATTTCGGAGTATATTCAGAAAGATTTTGAGAACTTGGCGAAAACTAATAAGGAACGACAAAAAATAGTAAGAATTTATAATCCGTTAGATACCAGAGATATTCTTTGTAAAAGTTTGCAGCCTGTTGATATAGAGACGGTTGGTTTGCCTATTTTTCTCTCTGTGGGGACTGTTTTTCCACAAAAAGGTTTTGATAGACTACTCAAAGTCCATAAAAGATTATTAGATGAAGGCTGTTTTCATCGGATTCTGATTGCAGGAGACGGTTATGATTTTGAAAACCTCAAGAAGCTGAGATCAGAGCTGGGGATAGAGAATACTGTAGAGCTGTTAGGATTTACGGATAATCCTTATCCTTATTTTAAGGCTGCCGATTTTTATGTTCTGAGTTCTCGATACGAAGGCTATCCTACGGTATTATTCGAAGCGGTTACGCTGCAAAAAAACATTATCGCAACAGAGGTTTCCGGAGTTAGAGAGATGCTTCTGGAGGGAGAATTGGGGCTTATTGTGGAAAACTCCGAGGAAGGCATTTACCAAGGAATGAAAAAAGCACTTGCTTCTCCTCAGCTTTTTGAGGCTTATCAATCCCGGCTAAAAAATTATGAGATGCCTTTTAATTTAGATAATTCGGTAAAAAGCATTATGAACATTATCGATGAACTTTAATTCTATAAACTTATGAGCTCCATTATACAGAAAGATTTTTACCGTGCGACGGGCAGATGGCTGTCTTCTATGCAGATTTTAGCTAAATGCTTTAGCCCAAATCTTCATTATATCTATTGTTTCAGAAAAGCACAAAAGTATAGAAATACACCTGTTTTAGGGATATTTTGGAAATTGGTGCTTAGGCATTATCAAATAAAATATGGTTTTCAGATTTATCCTGAAACACAGATAGGAGAGGGGCTTTATCTTGGTCATTGGGGGGTGGTGGTCATCAATCCCGAGACTGTTATCGGAAAAAATTGTAATATTGCTCAAGGAGTAACTATCGGACAGCAAAACAGAGGTAAAAGACAAGGCGTTCCTACAATCGGAGATAACGTATGGATAGGTGCTAATGCCGTGGTTGTAGGCAATATCAAAATCGGAGATAATGTATTGATTGCACCGAATGCCTATGTTAATATAGATATTCCGTCTGATTCTGTAGTAGTAGGAAATCCGGCACAGATTATGCCTAAAGAAAATGCTACGGAAGGGTATATCAATAATAAAGTGTAAACAATGAAAACAACAAAAATAGCGTTATATACCTTATGTCTGGGATTGGTATTGGCGTGTAATAAAAAGCAGACTGTTTCTGAAGCTATTTCTCAGAATGATACGGCAGAGGCAAAGCCGTGGGCAGGTAGTTTAGAAAATGTTTCTTCTGGGGATATCCCTACTGAAGCATTAGACCTTTCAAAAAAAACACCAGATAAAGACGAGACTTTATTTTTAGAAAATGGGAAACCCGTTCTGATTTTTAATTCGGAGGCCAATGCGGGGCTTTTATCTATTGATGGTAAAAGTTATCCGCTCTCGCAGATGAATTTTTCGGAGAATAATTACGAGCTTTTCGGAAAAGGTGTAAAAGTATCTGCAGAAAACGGAGATATCGCAGAAAAAAACGGGGTGCTGAACAGCGTTTTTGACGAGGTAACGGTGGAAATTTCAGGAAAAGTTACGAAGCTGCACCACATTGTAGTAAAGGATAATCCTAAATACTAAGAATATTATGAACAAAGAAAATAATATACTCAAGCGTTTCCTAAGGTTTTTCTTGCAGGGTTTGGTTATCATTGGTCCATTGGCAGCTACGGTATGGATTATTTGGTATATTGTTTCTACTATTGATAATCTTATCCCTTCTCTTTCGGATAGAATTCCGGGGCTTACATTTTTAGTCGTGATACTCGGTACAGCGCTTATTGGCTGGCTGGGCAATAAATTCCTCTTGGGGCGTATTATTATAGATAGTTTGGATTATCTGCTGGAGCATACCCCCGGCATCAAGTTCATTTATACCTCCTTGAAGGATGTCATGTCTTCTTTCGTGGGGGATAAGAAAAAATTCAATCACCCTGTGTTGGCTCGTGTTTCTCAGTCGCCAGAAACTTGGCGCATAGGGTTTATCACCCAAAAGAATGTTTGTGTGGAGAATTTTGAGGACTATGTCTCCGTGTATATGCCTATGTCTTACGCTATATCGGGCTGGGTGGTTTTCGTCAAGGCTTCGGACATCAAAGTCTTAGACGGGGTAAATGCCGCAGAGGTGATGAAGTTTGCGGTAAGTGGTGGTGTGGCAGGTTTTACAGCAGAAAATATCAACAGTACGGATTACACCAAAGACAGCCCACAATCGTGAGGATAATTTATCCGTGTATGGTTTCCTTTTTGCCGTAGGATTTTATTACTTTAGCCTCGTATTCCAGCCATTCTTCCCATCGTTTATTGACCTCTTCCGGATTGCCCAATGCTCTTGCAAATCCTATGAAAGTGGTGTAATGGTTGGCTTCGGAAATCATCAGTTCACGATAGAAAGTTTTTAGCTCTTCGTCTTTTATATTTTCGGTAAGGACTTTGAATCGTTCGCAGCTTCTGGCTTCTATCATTGCTGCAAAAAGCATTCTGTCGATGATAAATTGTTCTCTGCTTCCTTGTACGATGAACTTAAACAAATCGTTCACATAGTCATCTTTTCTGGGATTGCCGAGTACAAATCCTCTTTTTTTGATGATTTCGTGCACCTGTTGGAAATGTTCTAATTCCTCTTGTGCTATTGCCAAAAGTTCTGTTACTATTTCCGTGTGCTCGGGCAGCATTGTTACGAGGGTAATGGCGTTAGACGCCGCTTTTTGTTCGCACCACGCGTGGTCTGTCAATATTTCCTCTATATTTCCTTCTGCTATATTTGCCCATCTCGGGTCGGTGGGAAGTTTAAGTTTGAACATATTTAATTCTTTTATGCAAAAATAAAACTTTTTTCGGCTCGGAGCATTATGCTAATTTTCCTATTTTTGAAAATTAAATAAAACTTATTGAAATGAAATTCGGACAAGTAGAAAATCCCGATCTTATAGACTTTACATTACCTAAGAGTCATCCTAATACCGAAAAAATACTTTCTCGGTATCAGGATTTGAAGAAGTCGCTCAATATCAGCGTAGGCTGTGCCAAATGGAATAAAACAGACCTAAAAGGCTTTTATCCCAGAGGGACGAAAGATGAACTTTCCTACTATGCCACACAATTCAACAGTATAGAGCTGAATGCCACCTTTTACGGATTGCCATCGGTAGAGCAGGTTACTGCTTGGAGGGACAAAACGCCGGAAAACTTTAAGTTTTTTCCAAAGATTACCAATACCATTTCTCATTATCGAAGGCTCATAGAGGTAGATGATGCGGTTACGAGGTATGCCGAGGCGGTAATAGCGTTTCAGCAAAAATTAGGAATGGTATTTCTGCAGTTGCATGATAATTTTAAAACCAAAAATCTTGATAGATTAGTCCGTTTTGTGGAGCGTTGGCCGCGTGAGCTTCCACTTGGAATAGAGCTTCGTAACCACGAATGGTTCTCAGATGAAGTTATATTTGACGAAACTACGCAACTTTTCGAAGAACACGGCATTACCAATATCATCGTAGATACCGCCGGGAGAAGGGATATGCTGCATATACGCCTCACTACCCCTACGGCTTTTGTGCGATATGTGGGAGCTAATACCGATAGCGACTACACGCGGTTAGATGATTGGGTAGCGCGCCTAAAAGAATGGAAAAATGCAGGTTTGCAAAATCTTTATTTCTTTGTACACCAGAATGTGGAGAAAGCCTCACCGCTTCTTTCGGCGTATTTCATAGAAAAGATTAACCAAGAATTAGGCGGAGCTCTGAAAATCCCACAAATGGCAACAAGTACGGGAACACTATTTTAATGAATAAATAATTTCCACAAGGAAGAAAAATTAGCGGAAGCGTTTAATTAATTTTTTTGTTGGTTAAGTAAATAATTATTTTTTACATCATCATAAAATTTTGCATAGGTAACATATTGATAAGGTATTAACCAAAGAAATCCAATTCCTAATGTTAAAATACAGAGTAATGCCAAGCCAAAAAATCTTAATGATAGACGAAAATATTTCCATTTATATCCATTCATCATTTGCTTACTTTTTTTAATAGCGTCCATAGCACTTATTGAGTCATCATCAGCAAGAATAAAGAAAGTCATTGAATAAGATATCGAAGCAATGATACCAGGTATAATAAGCAAAAGAAGCCAAAATAAAACAAAAATAAATATTAGTAGAAAAGCACTTAATGCTCTTCCAAAATTATTAAATCCTGCAAATATTTGTTCGACTCTAGAATCTTGTTGTCTTGCTATTGACAATGAAAAAATAGAAATTCCTAATTGAAAAGCGCCTCCAACAATTAAATGGGCAAAAGGAATAAGTGCACCAATAATAGAAACAATCATCATATATATAACAAATGTCCCTATAGCTAATCCCCATTTTCCTTTTAGGGATTCGCTCGCTTTACTCATTAAAATAGAGTTTTCTGTCATCATAATAAGCTGGATTTAGAGATTGTGACTATCTAATAAGCAACAAATATAATTATTTTTTTGAATACATATATGCGTTTTTTTAAGATAATTAGGGATGATTATTGTAGTACAAGTGTCGGCCCAATGGTAGATAGTCTTTCAGGGCTTCTATGTAATTGTCTAATGCCCGTCTGTTTTTGTAAGGCTGCACGAGGTGCGGGTTTTCTTCCCTACGAATTCTTTTTTATGGTAATATAGCCTGCTTGTTCCAGTTTGTCGAGCTGCACGCTGAGGTTGCCCGAAGTGGCATTGGTTTTCTCTTTCAGGTACATAAAATCCGCCTCTTCCAGCCCAATCAGCAGAGAGACTACTGCCAGACGCAACTGTGAATGCAGTAGGGGGGCTAATTCTTTCATCATTGTTTCTTATATTTGCGGTTAATATAATGACCAGGAATGATAAGCAACACAAGGCATACCAAACCGTACAGCAGATTAAAATACGCAGGAAAAATACCGTTAAATAAATTTTCCAAGACAAAATATCCAATGACAACCCCTAAAAAGATACCAAAAAAGTAAATATTTTTTCTTTGATAATGATGCTGTTGCGGCACATCCGAGACTTATTAAAATCAAGGACAATGAAAATATCGTAACTCCGGAAGTCCCAGTATGAAATACAAAAGTATTAATAATTGACAGAATTGGAGCGATAGCTAAAAAATAGCCGATATATCTCCAAATGGCATCTATCGATTTGGATGCGTAGGAAACAACTTTTTGTTTATTCTCTTTGATGAAAAATGATTTAAAAGCGGGAGTAATCATCAGTAACCACAGCAGATAATAATTGGTATTAGCCGTAAAATACACCGCAAAATATACCAACAGAGAGGAAAACAGCCCCAGATATCCCACAAAAAGCAGGTTGAAGGGTTATCCTTGTTGTACGGCATTGCGGGTTTCGTTAATCATTTGTCGGATAAGTTCTAAACTTTCCTTTTTATTTAATTTTTTGTCTTCCATAATTGAAAATTTTTAATTTGTTAAACAATTTAGTTTATTTTATAAACCTAAGACTCAAAAAAGAGTACTTTTAGTTTTACGATGAAAATGTAAAATGGTTTATTTATATTAAACTTCAATTATTTAGGAGAAAGAATGTGGGTATGTAAATTATTAAAAAAAATATAGTTATATGTTTCTTTATTAGTTCGATAAAGTAAAGGGGATAGTTGTTTTGGCAAATACTATTATTGTTCGTATGAAATTGAAATATTCATCTCGCTATATGGTATTGTAATACAAGTATTTTGAGTTGAAGTTTGTGTTAGCAAAGATGTGAATTATAAAAGGACTTCCTCTACTGCCTGTCAAAAAAATTAGATTAGTTTGATATAACTCAATTTAGTTTTTTTTACTTTTGCGGGAAATTATTTTAGGAATTAAAATGACAGACATTAATCGGGAAAAACTAACGCTGCCGAATAACGGTAAAAAATTATTACTGCACTCTTGCTGTGCACCTTGCTCGGGAGAGGTGATGGAAGCTATCATCGCTTCGGACATTGATTTTACTATTTTTTTCTATAACCCCAATATCCACCCCCGTAAGGAATACGAGCTTCGGAAGGACGAAAATATCCGCTTTGCGGAAAAATACAATATCCCGATTATTGATGCCGATTATGATACGGACAACTGGTATGCGAGGGCGAAAGGTATGGAGTTTGAGCCAGAGCGGGGGATACGCTGTACCATGTGTTTTGATATGAGGTTTGAACGAACGGCACTCTATGCTTACGAACACGGTTTTGACACCATTAGCAGTTCATTGGGGATTTCCCGCTGGAAAAATTTTGAACAAATCAACGACTGCGGAGAGCGTGCCGCCGCTAAATATGAAGGACTAACTTACTGGACACACAATTGGCGGAAGAAAGGCGGCTCTAAACGGATGCTGGACATCAGCAAACGGGAGAAGTTTTATATGCAGGAATACTGCGGCTGTGCTTATTCACTACGAGATACCAATCACTGGAGGCTGCAAAACGGCCGTGAGCGTATCAAAATAGGCGAAAAATATTACGGAGAGGATAACGGCTAATTTTAAAAATAGGAATATTATCCCTCCCCTTTTTTTCTGACTGATTGATTTTTTATCGGTTGGTATAATTATAAATTAAGTTTTAATATTTCTTCTTCTTTTAGTGTAATACCGGATGATAAGAAATAATTTAAAATAGAGAATATAAAGTAATATAAATAATATTTATCTATAAATATTTATATTTTAGATTTTCCAAACTTTTTCATTCCATAGGTATAAATACTATTTTTTTCTCCATGAACTAATCCGATATATATTCATAGCTGAATAAACAGCCGGTTGTTCAAAAGAAAATTTGCAAAATTAAGATATAAATCTTTCGACAATAAAAGTGTTTGAGAGTCTTGATAACTCTCTATGGTATTATCACATACTCTTAATCAGATGCATTTACTTTTGCTATGATAGTTTTCAATATTGTTTTTCTCTTTTCGAACCCCAAAACAATAATATGACTTTTCATATTTCTTTTAAATATTCATATGCATTTTTCCATAAATAATTAAAGCTAAGTATATTTTCTATGTCATCTTTTGGAATAGCTTTATAAAGCTCAAGCATACTATTCTTTTATCAATTTCCATCGTGATAGTTTGGTCATCTCCTGAAACATTTTCCACTTTCACGCCCCAATATGATTTTAAATCTTCCACTACTTTTTTTGAGTGAAAATCTTCCATTAAATTGAAAATTGGCATCGGAAGAGCTGTTTTTCTATTATTCGATACGGGTTATTTTTCTTTTTTTATTAAATAATTTTATTGTTTTATATTTTTATGAATGTAATAAACTATTGTGTTTTAATATATTATTAATGCTTTAATTTTTTGTTTTTTAAATAAAATATATAAAATAATCTAATCTGTTAATTGTTTTATAAATAAGTGTTGAAAATTTAATAAAAAAGGAGAATTACAAAATTTTTACAATCCTCCTCGCCTCAATTTATCATTATAGATAGATGAAAATCTGCTTTTAATGTGTTATAGAAATATCTACGCTCTTCTTGCCTTTCCGCTCTTTTATGAACAAAATGAATGGAATACAGATAAGAAACATTATACCTAAGAATAAAAATACATCCATATAAGAAAGTACGGCAGCTTGTTTTATCACGGAATATTCTATCGCTTTATAGCTGGACTCTGTGGCAATGTTTGCTGGCATTCCCTTTGCCATAAAGGCGGCTTTCATTCCGATTATCCGTTGTTGTACATTGAGGCTGTTCATATCCAAGTGGGAAACGAGGAAAAATTGATGCTCGGTATTCTGCCGTGCCATAAATGTGGTAGTAGCGGCAATGCCGAAAGAACCACCCAGCTGTCTCATCATCCCCGTAAAGCTGGCACCTTGCCCAATTTCCTGCCCTTTCAGTGTACTGAGTGCCAAGGTGGTAATCGGGATAAAGAGCATACTCAGCCCAATGCCTCTTACAATCAACATCCAGAAAAAGTCGTCTTTGGCGGTATCCGGCGTTAAGATTTTATAACCCCAAAAACTATACACAAAGAACAGTAGGAAGCCCAATGCCACCAAAAACTGGGGTTTGATTCCGCTTGACAAAAGCCTTGCAATAATGGGCATCATACAAGCTGTGGCAGCTGCTGGTGGAATCATTAGAATACCGGCTTGCAGGGCAGACCAACCTAAAATGTTTTGTGTGTAAAGTGGGATAACGAATGCTGAGCTATACAATCCAAATCCTAAAATAAAGGACATAATAGTTCCTATACGCAGGTTCCCGTTGCGTAGTACCCGCAGCTCCACGATGGGGTAGCGGAAAGTGAGTTCACGCCAGATAAACAGAATAAATCCTAAAAATGCCATAGCGGAAAAAATGATGATAGTCTGGCTGTCAAACCAATCGTCTTCTTGGCCGCGTTCCAAAACAAATTGAAGGGAGCCTACGAATATTGCCAAGAGAATAATGCCTATCCAGTCCACATCTTTGGCTTGGCGTTTCTCGGAATACTTCGGACTTCTTACAAATTTCAAAGTAAAAATCGTTGCTAAAATCCCGATGGGAATATTGATGTAAAAGATATATGCCCAGCTGAAATTATCTACGATATACCCTCCGAGCGGCGGACCCAATGCCGGTCCTACGATGACGCCCAAGCCGTAAATAGCCTGTGCCATTCCTCGTTTTTCTACCGGATAAGATTCTGTGATAATGGTTTGCGAAGTTACCAAAAGTGCACCCCCGCCCATCCCTTGTAGCAAACGGAAAAACACGAGCTCCCAGATATTGGTGGAGTTTCCGCACAAAAAGGAACAAACGGTAAACATAATGATGGATGCCGCGAAGTAATTCCGCCGTCCGAACTGCTGCGATAGCCAGCTCGTCATCGGAACGATAATTACATTCCCTATGGCATAGGCAGTAACCACCCAGCCCACTTCGGAGAGTGTAGCACTGAGGTTCCCTTTCATATCGTTGAGTGCCACATTCACGATGGTACTATCCACAATCTCGAGCAATGCACAGAGAATTGCGGTAATGGTGATAACTACGCGCCTATATCCGTATTCTATTAAAGATTCTTCCAGCATAAGTTAAGATTTTAAAAATACTTCAACTTTTACATTCATCCCTGCACGCAATTTTTTTGCAAGGTCTTTATTGAGGTTGGTAAAATCGATGCGAACCGGCAGTCTTTGGACTACTTTTACGAAGTTTCCGCTAGCATTATCCGGAGGCAGAATGGAGAAAGTAGACCCTGTGGCAGGGGAGAAAGAGCTTACCACACCTTCTAATTTTTCGTCCGGGAAAGCATCTATTTTAATTTTTACTTTTTGCCCTTCCACCATTTTGGTCAATTGCGTTTCTTTGAAGTTGGCAACCACCCACACGCTGTTATCGCGTATGAGGCTGAAAAGCTGTGCTCCGGCTTGGATAAACTGCCCCGGCTGTACGGGTACTTTGGAAACATAGCCGTCTTCTGGTGCTGTAATGATGGTGTAAGACAGGTTGAGTTTTGCTTTTTCCACATCTACGCTTCTTTGTTTTACCATGGCATCGGCTACGCCTATTTGGGAAGAGCTGGCATCGGTTTGGGAGGCTATCACATTCACCTGCTGGGCGACTTGGTTTCTTTGGTCTCTAAGGACTTGGAGCTGCTTTTCTGCGGCTTGTTTGGCAGCCAGGGCGGCATCGTATTGTTGCTGCGTGATGGAATGGTCTTTTATCAAATTCGCATAGCGGTTAAAATCCTGCGTCGCTTTCCATACATTCACTTTGGCGGCTTCTATTTGGGCATCTGCCGTTGCTATGGCGGCTTTGGAGGTGTTGATGTTTTGCGAGGTTGCATTGGCAGAGGCTTTGGCGGTAGCTACATTGCTGTTTGCGGTAGCCAGCGCGGCTTTGGCTTGTGCCAATATTAAAAGCTCGTCGTGGTTGTCCAACACCACGAGCGTATCGCCTTTATGCACCATTTGGTTGTCTCTTACTTTTACTTCTTTCACATAGCCCGATATACGAGAGATAATAGGCGACATATTGGTAGCAATTTGTGCATCGTCGGTATCTTCGTGCGTGGTGCCGTGTACATAAGTACGGTATCCGAAAATAGATCCGATGAGAATTAGTCCTCCGAAGATGATAGGAAAAGCAAAGGACGATTTCTTTTTTGTTCTTTTGGTATTATTTTCCATTTTAGTTCTGAATTATGTTTAGTAAATATTTTTTTGATAGATTGATGTTTAAAAAATCACGGATTTTCCGATGGTCTGCATTAGTTTCTTGTACGCCAATGCGGCGTCGGCTTTAGCATTCACATAGCCTACATTAGCACTTATTTGGGCGGCATCGGCTTCCAAGAGCTCGGTCATCGTTGCCAGTCCGTTGTCGAATTTGTTTTTCGTGATGCGGTAGTTTTCTGCAGCCTGCTGCATGGTTTTTTCGTAAACGCTTATTTTCTTGTTGGCAAGTATTGCGTTTTGGTAATCGCGGTTGACTTCAAGGCGGATTTGCTCGGTCGTCAATTCGCTTTGTGACTGCAAGGCTTGTTCCTGTGCCTTTGCCTGTTCCAGCGAAGTGTTTTTCTTCCAAAGGTTATCCAGATTGTACTGCACGCCGATACCGATATTCGCTGCATTGTAGATGGAGAAAATCTTCGGGATTTTGGCGGCGGTGTATCCTGCCGTAAGGGCTATTTGGGGGTAATAAGATCCTTTGGCAGCTTTTTTGCCCATACCGGCAGCTTTCAGCTGATACTGCACTGCTTGTAGATCTTTGCGGTATTGCATAGCCTCTGCTACATAATCCTGCACGAGGGTATAAACCTTCTCGTCTGCCGTATAGTTTGGATCCACTTCAATTTTTGTATCGTCGGGTAGCCCGAGCAGCAAATCCATATTCATATTGGCAATGCTGTAATTGTTTTGGGCATCCAAGAGCTGAAGTTCAATATTGGAAGTTTGCAAATTGGCTTTCAAACGGTCGTTTCGGGTGATGAGTCCATTATTTTCCATACTTAAGAAATGCTTATCGCGGTCTTGTGCCACTTTGAGATTTTCTTCTAATACCTTAATGGTTTGGCTTGCTTTGAACAAATTGTTATAGGCTTGTGCAATATTGTACGCCATGGCATTTTTGTCGTTTTCGGTAGATAGTTCTTGGGCTTTTACCAGATACTCGGCACTTTTTATTCCGTAGCGGATGCTTCCGCCTGCAAACAGAGGCAAGGAGAGATTGGCTTGCCCGAAATATGCAGAATTGGGTTTTGGTGTTTGTATGCTTGCTGCATTCGGATTTTTGAAGAGTACTTCTATATTTACTTCAGAATTAGCAATTGCCAAGGCACTTCCGGATACTTTCAGATTCGGGAGGAAGTTGTTTTTGACACTTTCGTAGCGTGCTTTGGCTTCCAATTCTTTGGCGGCGTCTATTTTCAAATATTTCGAGTGGGCAATCCCCATTTCCACAGCTTCGTCGAGAGTCAGCATTCTGCTTTGCTGTGCTACGCAGATCGAACTGCCTATAAGCATTGCAAATAATAATATTCTATTTTTCTTCATAACCTAAAAGTGTTTTTAAGGTTTCTATTAATTTGTTTTTCAATTCATTTATAAATTCAGGAATGAAAATTTCCATTGATTCGGATTTGGCAAATTCGCTGTATAGTGGAATATTCCGCACGGCGTAGAACAAAGTTCCTGCCACGATGGCGTGGAGTATATCCACAGATGGTTTTTTGGTGAAAATTTTTTTTCGACAGCCTTCTTCCAATAATGATTCGTACACGCTTAGGAAAGAGAGCTTAAACTTTTTTATAAACTCTTTTATTTTAGGGTTTTTACTGATGAGTTGTTCGGTTTGCAGTACCACATAAAAATGGGGCAGGATCTGTAATCGTTCGATATGAGAAGTTATAATCCCAATTAATTTTTCCCATTCGTTCAATTCTTGTTTTGCCATAATTTCTTTGATGAATCCTGTGCCCCATTTCATCCGATACTCAAAGATTTTTTCGTAGAGCATCTCTTTAGAACCGAAATAGTAGGAAATCATCGACACATTAATATTGGCAGCCGCAGAAATATCGCGGATAGAAGTAGCTTCAAACCCTCTTTCAGCGAATAATTTTTCTGCTACGCTCATTATGTATTCTTCTTTAGACAGCTGTTTCATTATGTCGTATAATTAAATCCGTTGCAAAGATAAATCAAACATTTGATTGAATCAAACGATTGATTGTTTTTTTTATTTTAAAATACTATAAGTGTCTTATTTACAGTGGTATAATTTTATTATTTTTTGATAGAATATTGATCAATAATAATTTTTAAGTGTTATTTCTAAAAATAGCAATCGTAATATTGATCGTTAGGAAGTTGATCTGCTTTGGTTTTATGAAACAACACTTTATTTTATGTGAAATGGCAGGGGATAGCTCTCGTTAAATAGGTCTTTTTTTTTGAAATAGTTTAACAATCAAGAGTCTGCGAGGATTTTTAATTATTTATTGGCTAAGTGGGTTTGAAAAATTAGAATTAGATTTTCGTATATTTATTTATTTATTTATTTTCCCTCCAAATACTACTGTAACTATCTAATATACTATAAGTTTCAATTTAGAATGGTTATAAATTAAAGAAATATGATATTTTTCCATTAGCGAGGTTTCGTTAATGTTCTGTTAAAGTCTTACTTTTGTAGCACTGAATGTAAAAATCATTTTTTAATAACCCAATATTGTATAAATGAATAGTTGGAGAACGCATTACAAAAAAGCACTGATAGCATTAAGTTTATTGCTATGTACGAGTGTTTCCATTTATGCACAAGATGCTTCTAAAGGAGATCCTGAGAATGGAGAAACACTCTTTAAAGCGAATTGTGCCGCTTGTCACGCCTTGGACAAACAGCTTGTAGGTCCTGCTTTGGGTGGCGTAGTGGATCGGGTGAAGCAAGAAGAAAATTTGGATGTCGATTGGTTCTACAAGTGGATTAAAGACAATAAAGCTCTTAGAACATCTGGAGACAAGTACGCTAATGAACTTTTTGAGAAATTTAACAAGACAGAAATGCCTGTCTTTGCTAATCTCTCGGATCAAGATGTAGATGACATCTTAGCGTATACTACTAATCCGCCAAAACAAGATGATGCTGCGGCTACTACTGCTGATAAAGCTCAAGATCCGGCTCAGCTGGAAGCAGAGAGGACAGAGAAAACTAACTCGTTGATTATATTGGTTTCTTTACTGGCTGTTTCAGGTTTATTGGTTTGGCTTCTTATTAAATTAAGACAGCTCGTTAAACTCAATCAGTCTGAAGAACTTTCTGTTTTTAATGAATGCCAAATTCGTAATTTTGGAGAGCTATATGAGAAGTATAATACGATAGGAAAATTGGTGTTAGGAATTTTGGCCGTTTTTGCTGCTTATGGTGTGTGGAACTGGCTAATGTGGGTAGGTGTTTATAAAGGATATCAGCCGGAGCAACCTATCTATTTTTCTCACAAAATTCACGCTGGTATAAACAAAATTGATTGCCAACTTTGTCACTCAGGTGCCAAGTATGGTAAGGTTTCAGAAATTCCTTCACTCAACGTGTGTATGAACTGTCATAAATTTATTTCTGAATATAAGGGCGAGTATGTTCAAGCTGGTAAAACAAAAGATTTTTATACTGGCGAGATTAAAAAGATATATGACGCTGTAGGTTGGGATGAAAAAACTCAGTCTTATACAGGTAAAACGCACCCTATACAGTGGGTTAGAATTCATAATATGCCTGATTTTGTGTATTTCAATCATTCTCAGCATGTTGTGGCGGGAGCTAAGACGATTATGGCCGCTAAAAATGTAGATATTGTTTGTAAAGCTTGTCATGGTAAAATTGATACTATGAATGTAGTGCAAATGGCTAATGATTTCACTATGGGATGGTGTATTTCATGTCACAGAACGACGCAAGTGGATATGACGAATGGCTACAACGAAGCCTATTTCAAAAACTTGCATGCTAAGTTAGAAAAACAATATGGTAAAGGTACTAAGATTACAGTAGATGCAATCGGAGGTATCGAGTGTGGTAAATGTCATTATTAATAATAGAAAATTAGAAGTATCAAAAAATGGCTTCAAAAAAAATACAATTCAGAAGTATTCACGAATTAAAAGACCCTTCGCTAAATACGAAGCTTGCTCAAAAAGAGTTTCAGAATGAAATTCCTGTAGATGAGTTTTTGGGGAACGAGGATAAAATGAATAATTCCGGAACAAGTAGGAGAGATTTCCTTAAATTTTTAGGGTTCTCTACGGTGGCTGTTACGCTTGCTGCTTGTGAATCTCCGGTAATTAAGACGATCCCTTATGTAACCAAACCTCATAATATTATACCGGGAGTGCCCAACTTTTATGCAACTTCTTACTTTGACGGCTTTGATTTCGCAAGCGTATTAGTGAAAACAAGAGAGGGAAGACCTATTAAAATAGATTCAAATTCTGCGGCAGAGCAGCTTGGATGTGCCAATGCAAGAGTTCAGGCAGGATTGCTTTCCCTTTATGATAATGATAAATTAAGACAGCCTGCATTAAAAGGAGAGAATGCGACTTTTGATAAAGTAGATTCTTATGTTTTAAACGGTTTGGCTCAAGCTCAAGCAGTTAACAAAAAAATTGTAGTTCTTTCACATTCTTATCCAAGTCCTACATTTAAGAAAATTTTTGCAGATTTTCAAGCTAAATATCCTAATGCAGAATTGGTAACATATGATGCAGTTCCTTACGCTTCTGCGTTAGACGCTTCAGAGGAAGTTTTCGGACAGAGGGCTTTACCGGTTTATGATTTGTCAAATTCAGAGTTGGTAATAGGTTTTCAAGCAAATTTCATTGAAAGCTATTCGGGTGGAAGTTTGGAAAAATCTTATGGTAAAGCAAGAAAACCTGGTCCGAATATGTTGCGTCATATTCAAGTAGAATCCAACCTATCTCTTACCGGAGCAAACGCCGATACCAGAATAAGACTTAAGCCAAGTGAAGTTAATAAACTTTTAGTAGAAGTTTATAATGGACTTAACGGCGGAACTTCTGATGCGGTAGCTTCTAAGTTGGTGGCTGAACTTAAAGCCAAAGGCAGTAAAGCTGTAGTCATAGCAGAGGGCTCTAAAGGTGCCTATGTATTGACTCATTTAATTAACCAGAAATTAAAATCTAATGCTTTTACTGGTAAAGCCAACTTTTTAAGAGAGTTTGATGCCAATAAATACAGCCAGTTCTTGTCTTGGTTAAACCAAGGGCAGGTAGGTGCTGTTATTATAAACAATGTTAATCCTATATATTCTCACGAAGACGGAGCTAAGTTTGAAGCACTTCTCAAGAAAGTACCTTGCAAAGTAGCACTTATCAATAAAAGAGACGAGGTATTCAAGGCTTCTGATGCTGTTATACCGGTTTCTCATTGTTTGGAATCTTGGGGAGATTTTATTCCGGAATCCGGAGTATATACCCTAATGCAGCCTACGATTCAGAAGATATTTAAGTCAAGACAAATAGAGGAAGCGTTGTTAGTTTGGACTAATGGTAAAAATAATTCTGCAAACGACTTATACGCTTATCTTAAAAATAATGCAACTTCTATTTTAGGAGACAGCACCACATTTAATAAAGCTTTATATGACGGATATAATGTAATCCCTCAGTCGGGAGCTCTATCATACAATGGCGGAGATGCTCAGGCGGCTATTGCTGACCTTAAAAAATTCCAATCTTCTGACCTTGAATTGATGCTTTATACCAAAACTTCTATGGGAGATGGTACTCAGGCAGACAACCCTTGGTTGCAAGAAATGCCGGATCCGATATCTCGCCTGTCGTGGGATAATTACCTTACCGTATCGCCTAAAGATGCAGATAAGTTGGGGCTTGATAATAGTCTTAATGGAAGAATGCAGTTGGATGGTTCGGTAGTGGATTTGACAGTAAACGGGAAAACCATCAAAAATGTTCCTGTATTTATACAACCGGGGCAAGCAGATGGTTCCTTAGGGCTAGCTTTAGGATATGGCAAAAAACTTTGCGGCAAAGTAGCCGATGTAGGGGTAAATGCTTATCCGGCATACAATGGATCTGATTTTGCGGTATCCGGTGTGAAATTATCCAAAACTTCCGAAAGTGACCACGAGTTTGCAGGAATGCAGTTGCAAAATACTTTGATGGGTCGTTATGACATTGCTAAGGAAGTAACTTTGGAAAAATTCTTGAATGTACCTTTTGACAGTACAAAAAGAGATGCAGAAGGAAATATTGAAGGATGGAATGTTCCATTGGAATACGAAACTTTGAATGGAGAACAGCCTGCTCATAAAGTAGATCTGTGGGATGTATTCGATGATACAGACGGACCTCATTTCAATTTATCTATTGACCTTAATGCTTGTACTGGTTGTGGTGCTTGCGTCATCGCTTGTCAGGTAGAAAACAATACGCCGGTAGTAGGTAAAGACGAGATAAGAATGTCTAGGGATATGTATTGGTTGAGAATCGACCGTTACTATTCTGCTAAAGAAAAACTTGAGCAAGTAGAAAGCCTTAACGGAAGAGAAGGAAGACTCGATGTTCCAGAAATGTATGGTAATGCTTTCAATAAGGATAGTGGTATCCTAAACCATCCGGCAGAAAACCCTGATGTTATTTTCCAACCGGTGATGTGCCAGCAGTGTAACCATGCACCTTGTGAAACAGTTTGTCCTGTAGCGGCAACTTCACACGGTAAGCAAGGACAGAATATGATGGCTTATAATAGGTGTATCGGTACAAGATATTGTGCGAACAACTGTCCTTACAAAGTGAGAAGGTTTAATTGGTTCAATTATAGCCTTAATGATAAATTTGACTATAATATGAATAATGACTTAGGTAGAATGGTTCTCAATCCGGATGTGGTAGTAAGAACAAGAGGGGTTATGGAAAAATGTTCTTTCTGTATCCAATCTACACAAGCCGCTATTCTTACAGCTAAAAAGGATAACAGACGCGTTACAGATGAAGAGTTCAATGATGCTTGTGCTTGTAGCAAAGCTTGTTCTACAGGAGCGATGAGGTTTGGAGACATCAACGATAAGTCTTCAGAAGTAAGAGAACTTTATCAGGACGAAAGAAGATACCATTTGTTAGAAGAAATAGGTACTAAACCTAATATATTCTATCATGTGAAAGTGAGAAACAGAAAAGAAGAAGAAAATAAAATTTAATCAAAATAAATAGGTAAAAAATGTCAGGACATTACGAAGCTCCGATTAGGGAACCTTTAATTATTGGTCACAAGACTTATCACGATATCACTGAAGATATTGTAAGACCTATCGAAGAAAGGGCAGGTAAATTATGGTGGGCATCGCTTTATGCAGCCTTAGTATTATTCGTCTATGGTTTTGGATGTATTGCTTATACCATTGGGACGGGAATTGGTGCCTGGGGGCTCAATAGGACTATCAACTGGGGTTGGGATATTACCAATTTCGTATGGTGGGTAGGTATTGGTCACGCAGGAACGCTTATCTCGGCGGTACTCCTTTTATTTAGACAAAGATGGAGAATGTCTGTAAACCGTTCTGCGGAAGCGATGACTATATTTGCGGTAGTGCAGGCGGCCATATTCCCTGTGATTCACATGGGTAGAGTTTGGGTAGGATATTGGGTGTTTCCTATACCTAACCAGTTTGCTTCTCTTTGGCCTAACTTCAACTCTCCGTTATTATGGGATGTATTCGCTATTTCTACCTATTTCTCGGTGTCAGTAGTATTCTGGTTTATCGGACTTATTCCTGACTTCGCAATGATTAGAGATAGAGCAAAAACACCTTTTACTAAAAAGATATACACCATCTTGGCATTCGGATGGGGAGGAAAAGCAAAACACTGGCAAAGGTTTGAGGAGGTTTCGTTGGTATTGGCTGGTTTGGCTACACCATTGGTATTCTCTGTACACACCACTGTATCATTTGACTTCTCTACTTCGGTTATCAAAGGATGGCACTCTACCATCTATCCTCCATACTTCGTAGCAGGTGCGGTATTCTCAGGATTTGCAATGGTTCAGACACTGCTTTTGGTAGCAAGAAAGGTTTGTCATTTAGAACAATATATTACAATGTACCATATTGAAATTATGAATATTGTAATTATCATTACGGGAGGTATGGTAACGGTGGCTTACGCAGTGGAGTATTTTATCGGGTGGTATTCTGGTTCTAGGTTTGAAGACTTTACTTATCTTTCTCCAGGTGCAGCTACAGGACCCTATTGGTGGGCTTTCTGGGCATTGATTATTTGCAACCTTGTAGTGCCTGCATCATTCTGGTTCAAAAAGCTAAGAACAAATATAATTTGGACTTTCATAGTTGCTTTGATTATTAATATTGGAATGTGGTTTGAACGTTTTGATATTATAGTAATCAACTTGTCAAGAGATTACTTGCCAAGTTCTTGGACGATGTTTAAGCCTACTATTATGGATGTCGGAGTGTATTTAGGGACAATAGGATTCTTTTCGGTATTATTCCTCTTGTACGCTAGAACATTCCCTGTAATAGCGCAAGCAGAGTTAAAGAGTATTTTGAAAATATCAGGTGAAACTTATAAAGCAAAAGAAGGAGATGAGCACCACTAAAAGAATATACGGTCTTTATGGCGATGACGATGATTTGATGCACGGCGTGAAGGCGTTCAGAGAAAAAGGAATTGAAATAGCAGAGGTTTATACCCCTTTTCCTGTTCACGGTTTGGATAAAGCTTTAGGGCTTAGAAAAACAAGGATTTCCGATGCCGCATTTATTTACGCTCTTTATGGCGTAACCATAGGTGCGTTGGCTACTTGGTATTTTATGAATCATGACTGGCCACAGAATATTGGTGGTAAACCAGCATTTGATTGGGCACATAATATGCCGGCTTTTGTAGTGCCAATGTTTGAATTGATGGTATTCTGTTCAGCACATTTAATGTCTCTAACATTTCTTTATAGGAACAAAATGTATCCTGGTGCTAAACCACAAAATCCGGACCCAAGAACTACTGATGACAAATTTTTAATGGAATTTGTTTCTTCAGATATAGAGACTATTAAACAGCTCCTTATAGATACAGGAGTAGAAGAAATAACTGTAAAAGATGCTTAAAATGAAAATAAAAAGTAATATTGTCAAATTAACAGGTATCTTTGGTTTAACAGCAATTGTTTTGAATTCTTGCGGACCAAAAGAAAATCCGCCTTCAGTATATTTTCCTGATATGTATTTTCCGGTTGCTTACGATCCTTTGCAACAAGCGGATGATCCTTATTCTGATCACGAGAATACAATTCCGATATTTGTTAAAAACGATGGAGCTACGGCACTTACACCAGTGGTGGGAACAGTTCCCAGAACAGTATCAGGTTTGGTAGAAGCCAATTCACCTTTGTCTATTTCTGTAGATGAATATAATGCAGGGTATGAAGCCTCCAAAAGTGTAACGGTGTCTCCTCTTGACCCTAAAAACAGAGAAAAAGATTTAGAAAGAGGAAAGCATCTATTTGAGATTACTTGTGCGGCATGCCATGGTTTAGACGGAGATGGACAAGGTCCGATAGTGAAAAGCGGTGCTTTTTCCGGAGTACCAAATTATAAAGATAGAGAATTTTCCTTGGGAACAGTACATTATGTTATCGTAAATGGTCGTAATATGATGGGATCCTATGCAGGGCAGTTGCTTCCGGCAGATCGTTGGAGGATTGCTATGTATGTAATGTCTGCTTTTAAAGGAGATAATGGTACAGAAAAAATAACTAGCGAAACAGCTGTACCAGTTGATAATTCTACAGTATCAGATAATAAAACAGAAGATAATACTAAAAAATAAAAAGAGTAAAAATGTATACTTTTTCACCAAAATTAAGAACTTACTCAATCGTATTTATCGTTTTGGGATTGGTGCTTTTTGGCATCGGATATTTCCTAAATCGGGGGGTAGATCAAGAGCATATAGCACATATGATGACGACAGTTCACGCACATGGGCATAATAATCCATCTAATTCCAGTGAACTTGTAGGTCCTCAGGACCATTCGGCACATTTGGAGCATGCTACTATGCAGTTTCAGAATCAGCCTTTGGCTGCTATTCATTTCATAGCTGTATTTTTATTTGGATTAAGTTGCTGTGTAATGTTCTTTTATTGTATTCAGCATGCTTCGCACGCAGGATGGTCTATTATCATTACGAGAATAATGGAAGCCATAGGCACTTATATACCTTTTGGCGGAGCTATTCTTCTTGTCACTACTATTTTGAATGTAACACATCACGGCCACTTGTTTCATTGGATGGATCCGGAACTTACAGATCCTAAATCGCAGCATTTTGATGTTCTGCTTTTTGAGAAAAAACTTTACTTAAATATTCCTTTTTATGTTATTAGAACGATAATATTTGTAGTAGGTGCTTCTCTTCTTGCTTGGAAGCTCAGAGTAACTTCTAAAAAAGTGGATAGAACAAAATCAAAAGATGACTATCAGATGCTTTACAGATGGAGTGTAGGCTATATCGCATTTTTCGGATTTGCATCAGCATCATGGGCGTGGGATTGGCTTATGTCTATTGATCCTCACTGGTACTCTACTATGTATATTTGGTATTCTATGGTGAGCTGTTTATCTAGTGGTATAGCTGTGATAGTATTGATTTCTGTTTATATGAAAAAAATAGGAGTGTTGCCTCAGTTCAATGATAACCACTTACACGATTTAGGAGTATTCCTATTCGCTACAAGTATGCTTTGGACCTATACATGGTTTGCTCAATTTATGCTTTATTGGTATGCAGACATCCCTGAAGAGGTGAATTATTTCCTTGGAAGATTTGATTACTATTCACCGGTATTTTTGCCAATGTTGATACTTAACTTCTTGATTCCTCTATTGGTATTAGTAAGTAGTAATATTAAGAGAAACTATAAAGTGGTAACCACTGTGGCAGTTATTGTTATCATTGGACACATTATGGATTACTTTGTAATGGTATACCCTGGTACTGTAGGACCATATTGGAAAACGCCATCTAATTTCTTATTAGTTTTCGGTTCTATTTTGTTTGTGATGGGGTTATTTATCTTCGTGGTAATGACCAATTTATCCAAAATGCAACTTATTCCAAAAGGGAATCCATTTTTACACGAATCTGAAATTTACGAATATCCATTCTAAGTTTTTAAGATGTGAATTAACAATATTTATTAAATTCCGATTTTTTGTCGGGATTTTTTTATTTTTGCACTAAAGATTATAACAATGAAAGCAATTAAGTTTTTACCATTATTATTGTTGCTTACATTATTAGGCTGTAAAAAAGACAAAGTGGACGGCTCTGATATCAAGCACTTTCAGTCCAGTATCAATGATATGACGACTTCTCTTCCGACGATAAAACAAATTAAATTCAATGAAGCTCTTTATTTGTTGAAGTCTTTTGGAGTTTCAGGAAAAAATGATATTGAAAAGTTGAATAATCTTGCTAAAAAAATCAATGGTAAGAATGTAAATGAAATTTTCCAATTGGCAGATGAAGTTGCAAAGCAAAATAATATAGATTGGGATAGTACAGAACCACCATCATTAGGGCAAATGAATATTTTTAAAAGCCAAGAACCTACCGAAATAGATCCAAATGATGTACCGGCCTATGCACTCAGTGTTAAGCTAAAGCCTATAGATGCGGATAGTTTATCGGGGTCGAAGGCTGTTCTTGTCGTTCCAAGATTGGTAGATGATAAAGGAAATGATGTTAATTTTTCGAATGCGGCATTAGAAGCTTCTATGGATGTATATAGCGGAGGATCGATTATTTACACTGCGAAAAGTTTAATGAAAGACAATCATTTTCAAGGTATTAGGTTGAGATTCTCGTCTTTGGTATCAGACAGAATAGTGGACAATCAGATGGATATAAAGGTAAGCGTGAAAACGGCTCAAAATATTTTCACTAAGGAAATTTCAGGAGTAAAGATAAATCCCAATGCTCTAAAACAAAATACAGATAGCGAAGAGGCTGAAGAGCCAGTGTCATTGGATACCGTTAGGGCGAACGATGCTAAACAAAGTCAGGATTTAGAACTAACGCATAATGTGGGCGATCCGAAAGCGACGATTCAAAAATTCTTAAAATATCTGGATACACAAAATCTAAAAGCAGCGTACAGTCTGTCTGACAATCCGGCTTGGGGAGATTATGGCTATTTTTCAAATTCAGCATCAGGATTTGGTGCGGTTAAAAGCATTAAAGTGAAAAATATTAGCACTAAAAATATTGATGGTAATTCTGCTACGGTAAATGCAGTGTACAATGTAACTGATAAAAACGATAATAGTATTGTGGTAAGCGTTAATTATGGTCTGAATACCACTGATAATGGTTGGAAAATAGTTAGCTACGATATTATTTCATCTCAAAAACAATAAAAAAATGGCATCAAAAGAACTTGTAGAAAAGCTACACAGCACAATACAGAATATTCCGGATTTTCCAAAACCGGGAATACAATTCAAAGATATCAGTCCTATATTTCTTTATCCCTCTCTTTATGAGGAAGTGATAGAGGATTTGGCGGCTTTCAGTAAAGGGAAAGTAGATGCAGTCTGCGGTATAGAGAGCAGGGGATTTCTTTTTGGGATTGCGATTGCATTGAAACTCGATGTTCCTTTTATGTTGATTAGAAAGAAAGGAAAACTACCGCCACCATTCGTTTCCGAAAAATACGATTTGGAGTATGGCTCGGCGGAAATTGAAATGAGGGAAGGGCAAATCAAAAAAGGAGATAGAGTGCTTATCCACGACGACTTACTGGCGACAGGAGGAACTACCGAGGCCGCTGCAAAATTAGTAGAAAAACAAGGGGCTAAGGTGGCACAGTTTAGTTTTCTCATTGGGCTAAAGGAACTTTATGGAGAGAAAAAATTGGAGCATTTCGGTGCCGAGATATACAAAATTATAGAATATTAAAGATTAGTAGTACTAAGAATAAAATTAAGTTTGTATATAAACGAATAAAAAACTAAATTTGCGGACTAATAAATTTTTGAAAATGTCTAATAAATATAACGATAGTACGCATCTTACCAAGAAACAAATAAAAGAAGGAAAGGAGACCGTAGAAGTATTCCACGACTTAGATGAGTCTGCACTAAAATCCGAAAAATTTATCGAAAAATATGCTAAGCAGTTGACTGCCGTATTTTTGATTTTAGTTTTGGCTGTTTTGGGATATTTTGCGTATCAACAGTTTGTAATGGTTCCTCGTAATGATAAAGCGACTCTGGGGTATCTTGCCGCTCAGAAAAACTTAGCTTTAGGCGATGATGCGAAAGCATTAGGCGGAAAATCTGCCGCTAATCCGGGGTTCATTGGAACTTATCAAGAATACAAAGGTACGGCTGCCGGTAAATTATCGGCTTACAGTGCTGGAATTATTAAATTTAATGAGGGGAAGTATCAGCAGGCCTATGATTTGTTGGATGCTTTTAGCTCGGACAATAAGATTTTAATGGCTCTTAAATATGGAGCAATGGGAGATTGTATGGCAAATCTTAATAAAGGAGACGATGCTATGAAGCTCTATGATAAAGCGACTTCCGTATCTGATGATCCTTTTACGATGTATTATTTTACTAGAAAAGCAGGGCTGATGGCAATTGCTCTGAAAAAAAACAGTGATGCTAAAAAGTATTTTGAAAAAATAGAAGACGAATATCAAGATTTTGATGCAGGAGCTTCAGACGCTTATATAGAAATGGTGAAATACTTTAAATAATAAAAATAGATTATGGCAACAGTTAATCTTTCAGATTATAAGCCGCTCAATATTTCCAATGCCGATGAATTTCACATCGGTATTGTTGTTTCTGAGTGGAATGATTTTGTAACTTTCAACCTCCGCGACGGGGCAGTAGAAACTTTGAAAAAAGAGGGCGTGAAAGAAGAAAATATCAAGGTACACTATGTGCCTGGAGCTTTTGAGCTTAGCTTTGCGTCTATGCAGCTTTGTAAGAAAGGGAAATATGATGCTGTAATTGCCATAGGCTGTGTCATTCGTGGAGAGACTTCTCATTTTGATTTTGTTTGTCAAGGTGTTACAGAGGGCATTACCCGATGTAATACGGATACAGATACGCCGGCTGTTTTTTGCCTTTTGACGGATGATAAAAAAGAACAGTCCATCGCAAGGAGTGGAGGAGTATTAGGAAATAAGGGTATAGAAGCGGCTGCTACGGCACTTAGAATGGCTGCTCTGAAAAATAAATTATAAAAAAGAGTTTATGTATTTCAATAAAATAAAACCTTACTTTTATCTCGCGGGGGTATATCTTAGTCTATCCGTATTTCTGAGACTTGTGTTTTTCTTTCATCCTATTACGACCACGCATTTTACTTTTTTTGAGGCTGTAGGTATTCTATTGAAAGGGACTTTAGCGGATATTCCTATTTTTATTTTAGCGAGTTTATTTTTGGCACTTTACTTTCTCACTTATTCCAATAGAAAGTTCGAGAAGCCTTGGGGAGGAATTATTTTAGGTATTTTAGTTGTGGCGTTTCTCTATGTATGGCTTGTTCCGAATAATATATTCAAACAGTACGGTGGAGGACTGAACGATGTTGTGATGATATTTGTAGGATTGAAAACCCTTGCGTTTGCACTGATGCTTTTCCTTCCGAAATATCGTTTGAAAATAAGGAATGGCTATTATTTTTTCACTATTTTTCTCTATGTGCTTTTAATCATTTTCAATGGTGTAAGCGAGTATTTCTTTTGGAACGAATTTGGAGTAAGGTATAATTTCATTGCCGTAGATTACCTTATTTATACCAATGAAGTGATTGGAAATATTATGGAAAGTTATCCTGTAATTCCTTTGTTCCTTGGTATTTTTGCGATAGCACTTCTTCTTAGCATTTGGATTTTTAGAAAGACCAAAGATTGTCTGGTGGAGATACCCAATATCTTTCAAAAGATAGTATTGGTAGGTGTTTTCGTAGTAATATGTGGGATAAGTCTTTTGGTAATACCAAAAACTGAAGATTTCAAAGCAGAAGACAACTTTGTGCTGGAGATACAGTCTAATGGGTTTTATAAATTTTATTATGCCTTTACCCATAATGAATTGGACTTTTTCAAATTCTACTCTACACTGCCGGTGAAGGAGGCTGAAGCTCTTTATCTAAAACAATTCAATCCGCCGTCTATTCTAAAACCGGTGCAAGGCAGGGGAGAGGAGGTGCATAAAAATGTCGTTCTTATCTCTGTGGAAAGTCTTTCTGCCGAGTATATGAGGCATTTTGGCAATACGAACGGCATTACCCCGTTTTTGGACAGCTTAGCGGATAAATCTTTATTTTGTACTAATTTTTATGCTACGGGAAACCGTACGGTGAGGGGGCTCGAGGCCCTTACGCTCTGCATTCCGCCTACACCGGGAGAAAGTATTATCAAAAGAGAAGACAACAAAAATAAATTCAGTACCGGAAGCATTTTCAAGGCTAAGGGATACCAAGTGAAATTCCTCTATGGTGGCTACAGCTATTTTGATAATATGAAAGACTTTTTCGAGGGGAATGGCTACGGTATAGTGGATAGGGATAGTTTCCGTCCTGATGAGATTACTTTTGCCAATGTATGGGGTGTTTGTGACGAAGATATGGCAAAAAAGGCCATTCAAGTGATGAACGAAGAATACAAAACCGGCAAGCCATTCTTTAACCATTGGATGACGGTAAGCAACCACCGCCCATTTACTTATCCCAACGGAAAAATAGATATTCCCGGAGATGCCAAATCAAGAGACGGAGGAGTAAAATATACAGACTACGCTCTGAAACAATTTTTTGCAATGGCAGAAAAGGAGCCTTGGTTTAAGAATACCATTTTTGTGATTGTGGCGGACCACTGTGCATCAAGTGCAGGGAAAACGGAACTTCCGATGGATAAGTATAGAATTCCGGCGATTATTTATTCTCAAGATTTCATAGAGCCGCAGCAATTTACAGGGCTGATGTCTCAGATGGATTTGATGCCTACCGTTATGGGCTTGATGAATTTTAGTTATCAATCTAAATTTATGGGTGAGGATGTCTTTGGCAACAACTATAAACCAAGAGCGTATATTGCCACCTATCAAGATTTAGGATTAATAAAGAACGATACGCTCACCATTATTTCACCGGTGAAGCAAGTAAAGCAGTATGCATTGGAATTGAAAGAATCGGATTTGCCGCCACAGTTTAAGCTCTATTACAAAGAGAATCCTGTGAAGACACAAAACAAATCCTTGCTAAATGACTGCATCGCCACCTACGAATCTGTTTCCCAATGGCTGAAAAATCATTTGTTGGATAAATAGAAATTTTTAGCCTAAAGATATTTAGTAAAAACTTATTTGTAAGTTTTTGAAAAATCCGATATTTAAGGTTGTTGTGGAAGCTGTATTTTTGGGATAGAGGGGAATTTGATAGAGATTACAGAATAGATATGGGGCATTGGTGTAATTCCTATTCTGCGCTCTCAAAAAAAAATGTATTTTTGTAGGATTAAAAAAAGTAGAAATGCCAAATATATCTCAGAGAGCATTGAAAATGCCTGCGTCGCCTATTCGAAAATTAGTGCCATATGCATTGGCGGCAAAACAAAAAGGAATAAAAGTGTATCACCTCAATATCGGGCAGCCCGATATAGAAACGCCCAAAGCGGCTTTGGAGGAACTGAAAAATATTCATCTAAAGGTATTGGAATACGCGCTTTCCGAGGGTAATTTGGATTATCGTAAAGCATTAGAAAAATATTATCAGGGGCTTGGTTTTAAGGATATTACGGTAGATAATTTCATCGTTACCAATGGCGGTTCGGAAGCCCTTAATTTTGCATTGTCCACACTTTGCGACGAGGGCGACGAAATCATTGTGCCAGAGCCTTATTATGCGAATTACAACGGCTTTTCCCGCCATATCAAAGTGAATGTGGTGGCGATACCGTCTTCTATAGAAACAGGCTTTGCATTGCCGAGCATAGAGGCTTTTGAGGAAAAAATAACCGATAAAACCAAAGCAATTCTTATCTGTAATCCGGGGAACCCTACAGGGTATCTTTATACCAAAGAAGAACTGAGAAAATTGGCAGATATTGCCCTGAAACACGATATTGTAATTATCTCGGACGAGGTTTACAGAGAATATGTTTATGATGGTGAGAAGCAGTGTTCTATGCTGTCTTTTCCGAAATTGTCAGAGCATTGTATCGTTATAGACTCAGAGTCTAAGCGCTACTCTATGTGCGGTGTGCGTATAGGTTTTATGGTAACCCGTTCAAAACTCATCAAAGATGCAGCGATGAAATTTGCGCAAGCAAGACTTAGCCCTGTACTTATCGGTCAGATTATCGCAGCGAAAGCGCATCAAGATGACGAAGCCTATATCACTTCGGTAAGAGAAGAATATACTAAGCGGAGAAATTTATTGGTAAAATTACTCAATGAAATTCCGGGAGTGCGTTGTCCTATGCCGAAGGGAGCTTTCTATTGTATGGTGGAGCTTCCGGTAGATGATGCGGAAAAATTTGCGCAGTGGCTGTTGGAGTCTTATCATCACAACCAAGAAACGATAATGGTAGCACCGGCAGGCGGATTTTATTCTAATCCGGAATTGGGCAAACACCAAGTGCGTATGGCGTATGTGCTGAAAGAAGAGGATTTAAGAAGAAGCGTGGAAATCTTGAAAAATGCATTGGCAGAATATCAGAATAAATAATATACGCAAATACAACCTAAATTTCAAATGGAACTAATTTCTAATTATAATCTAAGCGCTCGCAATACTTTCGGAGTAGATGTTGTAGCGAGGTATTTTGCAGAAGTATCTTCCGTGGAGGAACTGAAACAAGTGCTCAATGCCCCCGAAGCAGCAGGTTTGCCGGTTTTGTTTTTGGGGGGAGGGAGCAACATTCTTTTCACACAAGACTTTGAGGGATTGGTCATCTCGCTTAATCTAAAAGGAATTACAGAAAATAGTATTGATGAAGATACTGTTTTGGTTACGGCTCAGGCAGGGGAGAATTGGCATCAGTTTGTATTGTATAATTTGGAGAAAAATTATGGCGGATTAGAGAACCTTTCACTTATCCCCGGGAATGTAGGCACTTCGCCGGTACAAAATATCGGAGCTTATGGCGTGGAGATTAAGGATCATTTTGAGTCTTGCGAAGCACTCAATCTTAAAACCCATCAGATAGAAACCTTTAATAGAGAGCAATGTGCATTTGGCTATCGAGACTCTTTTTTTAAGCGGGAGGGCAAAGGCAAATATGTTATTTTATCCGTTACATTTAGGCTGAGCAAAAGGCATCACGATATAAAAACCGATTATGGAGCCATAAAGAAAGAATTGACGAAGAAAGGAATTACGGAGCCCACTATTCAGGAGGTATCTCAGGCGGTAGTGTCTATAAGGCAATCCAAATTGCCCTATCCGAAAATCACGGGTAATGCCGGAAGTTTTTTCAAAAATCCCGTTATAGATAAGGCTCATTTTCAAGAACTAAATGCACGCTATCCCAATATGCCGGGCTACGAAACCGCTTCCGGAGTAAAGGTGCCTGCCGGTTGGCTTATTGAGACCGCAGGCTGGAAGGGTAAGCAGATAGGAAATGTAGCCACCCATCAGAAGCAGGCATTGGTGATTATCAATGCTACGGGTAAAGCCACCGGTAAAGAAATCTACGATTTTTCGGAAGAGCTTATCCGAAGTATAGAAAAGCAGTTCCGCATTACTCTGGAGCGGGAGGTGAATGTGTTGTGATTTTTTTAACTTTCTTATACTATTGGTTTAGCTTTAAAGAATATGAGTTAGAGGTAATTTAAAAAATAAATAATATTTATTATTAGCAAAATACAATGTATGTATTACTTTATCATACGATCAAGAACTGATTTTAGATACTTGTTCTCTTCTTCTAATTTTTTTATACGAAGTTCGTATTGTTCTATAAGTTTTTCAGGTATTTGATTGACGACATAGCCGTTATTGTTGTTTCCCCCGCTTATGCTATAGTTAAAAGAAGGTTTATTATCGGTTAAAAAATCAAGAATACTTACTTCCAAAGTAGTAGATATTTTTTCTATCTGAGAAAAGTTGGGAGATGTTTTATCGTTTTCAAAATTGGAATAAGTTTTTTGAGATATTTCTAAAACTTCAGCCATGTATTCTTGAGAATAGTTTTTGTTTATTCTTGCTTGTCTAAGTTTTTCACCGAGTGTCATAATCTTTATTTTCGTCAAAATTAAAAATAAAAATTGATTTTAGTAATATTTTTCTTGAGTTAGTAATCGGATATAATGAAAATGGAGGTACCATATGTAATTTTGCCTTATAAAAAATAAAATATTATACAATGAAAAAAATCTTAACAAGCGCAATGGTGGTAATGGCTACCACTTTTGGTTTCTCTCAAAATGTTCGATTTGGTATCAAAGCTGGAGTTAACTTTTCGACTGCACGATTTCATGGAGATGTTACAGAAGGAATAAGTGGTAGAACTGGATTTTATGCGGGAGCTTTAGCTGAGTTTCCTCTATCTGCAGCATCTGATAATCTATTTGGTCAAATAGAACTCAACTATGTACAAAATGGTGCTAAGCAAAGTTTAAGTAGTTATGAAAGAATTCCTAATACTTATCAAACTATTAGGACGATAGAAAATGGAGAGGTTAGAATACACCAACTTAATGTTCCTATTCTGCTTAAATATCAAATTGTTGAAGGTTTAATGTTTAACGGTGGTGGTTATTTGGGCTTTATCTTGGATGTAGAAAGTCGAATTAATAGAGGCTCTTGGGAAAAAATGGATTCTAAAGTTAAGCCTGATGTAGGTTTATTGGTTGGTGCAGAATATAATTTACGGCAAGGTATTTTTATTGATGCAAGATATAATTTAGGACTAACTAATATAGTAGATAATGATGATATTGATGATGTTACTGTGAAAAACCGTGCTTTTCAAATAGGGGTAGGATATAAATTTTAATCAGATAGAAATTGCTTATCTACTTAAAAAGAGTTATTTTATTTCTTATTTTAATTAATGGGTTATCTTGTTCATCTACATCACAATATGTGGCTTTCAAAGAAAAAGATGATACTATTCAGGAGGGGAACGCTACAATCTGTGTGGTAAGACCTAATGTGATTTGGGCAGCGGCAATAAAATCTAAAATCTATCAAGATGATAAATTGGTAGGGCGCTTAGGGCATGGCAGTTATCTCTGTTGGGAAACAGAGGCTAAACCACTAAGTATTGTAGCAACTACAGAAAATAAAGATGTACTGAACTTAGATTTAGTTCCTCAACAGAAGTATTTTATAAGGTTAGATTATAATTTAGGATTTGTGGTGGGAAGAGCAAGGTTGGTACAAATAGACGAGCAAGAGTTTGACAAATATTTGCCAAGACTTCACCTTCCAAAAATACAAGCCCCCAAATAATATTGGTAATATTTTTAATAGAAAAGAGCTACCCAAAAAGTAGCTCTTCTATTTTTGATAATGTTTTTATTTTAATGCTTTTCCTCATTATAATTAAAAATTTTCTCTAAAATTCTTTGGGTAATGGGGTAAGTAGGTTTTACCACTGTAAGCTCTAGTCCTCCGGAGGATAGAGTACCCCCTGTTTCAAGAGGGTTGTCCGATGCGTAGTATGTAGCACAGCAATGCTATGGTCGCTATCCTATACTTAAAAAAAAGGTCTAAATAATGATAAACCCAATCTGGGTATGATGTATAGAGAACGCTACCCTATGTTTTTCTCAAAAAAAGATTGTCAGAGTTTTTTTTATTCTATACCTTATGTATTCTAACAAAATAATTTGTAGAGGGGACTCTGTTTTCTATCGAAAAAAACACTACCTTTGTGCCGATATTTAAAAGAGTATTAATCATTATCTGCCTAAAGAAGTTACGCAGACGCGCCATAGCACTAAGGCTTTGGCTAAAAAACATTTAATTTTATGAATGCACCACAAGCAATCACCGAAAAAATTCTGCTGAAAGACGGCAGAGAGATTACCATTGAAACAGGAAGGTTAGCCAAACAAGCTGACGGCGCTGTAGTTGTAAAAATGGGAGGAACAATGCTTCTCGCCACTGTAGTTGCGGCTAAGGAAGCAAATCCTGGAGTAGATTTTTTACCACTTACTGTGGATTATAGAGAAAAGTTCGGTTCCGCAGGTAAGGTTCCGGGCAATTTTTTTAGAAGAGAAGCAAAACCATCTGATGACGAAGTTCTTACAATGAGATTGGTGGATCGTGTAATGCGTCCGCTTTTCCCTGAAGATTTCCACGCAGAGGTTCAGGTGATGATATCCCTTATTTCCTATGATGGCAAGGTAATGCCGGATTCGTTGGCGGGACTTGCGGCATCGGCTGCGGTTAGCATCACGGATATTCCGTTTAACGGACCTTTTTCGGAGGTAAGAGTAATAAAAAAAGACGGCGTACTAAGCATTAACCCAAGCTGGGAAACACTACAAGAGGGCGTAGAGCTCGATATTATGGTTGGGGCTTCCAAAGACTCTGTGGTAATGGTAGAAGGAGAAATGGATGAGATTTCCGAACAAGAAATGCTGGAAGCCATCGCTTTTGCACACGAAGAGATAAAAGCTCAAGTAGAGGCACAAGAACGGCTTGCCCAGAAAACAGGAAAAGCATTCCCTAAAAGAGAATACTGCCACGAAACCCACGATGAGGAACTTAGAAAAGAAATTTGGGAATATGGTTATCAGAAATACTTTGATATTGCAAAAACCCCGAGTGCTAAGGAAGAGAGGGCAGAGAAGTTTGCAGCTGTAGTAGATGAATTTTTGTCTAGATATACCGAAGAGGAATTAGAGGAAAAAGAAACATTGGCAAAAATCTACTTCCACGATGTGCAAAAAGAAGCAGTAAGACAGCTTATCCTTAATGAAAATATCCGTCTTGACGGTAGAAATAATGAACAAATTCGTCCGATATGGAGCGAGGTAGATTACTTACCGGCAGCACACGGCTCGGCTATATTTACAAGAGGAGAAACACAGTCTCTTACTACGGTAACACTTGGTTCCTTAATGGATGCCAATAGGATAGATAGCGTAATTACGCAGCATGATGAGAGATTCTTTTTGCATTACAACTTCCCACCGTTTTCTACCGGAGAGGCTCGTCCGCTTAGAGGGACTTCTCGTAGAGAGATAGGACACGGGAACTTGGCACAGAGGGCTTTGAAAGTGATGATTCCGGAGGAAAATCCTTACACTATTCGTGTGGTATCAGATATTTTGGAGTCTAATGGTTCATCTTCTATGGCAACGGTGTGTGCAGGTACTTTAGCGTTAATGGATGCCGGTGTTCAGATGAGAAAACCTGTTTCCGGTATTGCAATGGGGCTGATTACAGATAAAAAATCCGGGAAATGGACAGTTCTTTCCGATATTTTAGGAGATGAAGACCACCTTGGCGATATGGATTTCAAAGTAACGGGTACCGAAGATGGTATCACGGCTTGTCAAATGGATATCAAAATCCAAGGGCTTACTATGGATATTATGGAGAAAGCACTAATGCAGGCAAGGAAAGGAAGACTTCATATCCTTGGAGAGATGCTTAAAACATTAGATGCACCAAGGGCAGATGTGAAACCTCACGCACCGAAAATGGTAATGATGGAGATTCCTAAAGATTTCATAGGGGCGGTAATAGGACCTGGTGGTAAAGTGATACAGCAGATGCAGAAGGATACGGATACCGTTATCACTATCGAAGAGAAAGGAGAAATAGGATATATAGAAATTTCCGGAACCGATAGAGAGAAAATCAATGCCGCTATAGCTCAGATTAACGAGATTACTTTTATCCCGATTGTAGGAGAAGTCTATAAAGGGAAAGTAGTGAAAGTAGTGGACTTTGGCGCTTTTGTACAATTGGCAAAAGGAACAGAGGGATTACTTCATATCTCGGAGATAGACTGGAAAAGAACGGATACTGTACCATACAAAGAAGGAGACGAAGTAGAAGTGAAGTTTATGGGCTATGATAATCGCAAGAAAATGAAACTTTCCAGAAAAGTACTCTTGCCAAAACCACCAAGACAAGAGAAACCACAGCAAGATTAAAAAGAATAATTTGTAAAAAAAGAAGCCGTATCAATTTTGATACGGCTTCTTTTTGAAATATACTTTAATAAGGAATTAGAAATTAACTTTGATATTAGATTTCATAAAAATGTGTTGATTGTTATTATTGAAATCTAAGAAAGTTTTGTAGAGTTGATATTTATCCCCGAGTTTCAGTTTCATAAGGTAAGAATCTAAACCGCTATCTTCAGTATCATTGAAAAATTCTTTAAAGGGACTTGATTTTTCAGGATAAGAGGTTACGCTATAATTTTTTAGATGAGCTTGTTTTGCAGCATATTTTATGGCATCATTTAGAGAACCTAAATCATCTACAAGACCTATTTCTTTAGCTCTTTTTCCGGACCATACCCTACCGCCTGCTACAGCATCTATTTGCTCGAATGTTTTATGTCTGTTTTGGGTTACGAAATAAACGAACCTTTTGTAAGTTTTTTCTACACTCTTTTGTACAATGGCGAGGGTGCTGTTGGGTATTCCTGCTATAAGAGAGCCTGTCTGGGCATTTGCATTTGTCTCTACGACATCAGAGCGTATGCCGTTCCTATTGGCTAATTCTTTTGCATCGAATATTGTTCCGAAAACCCCTATGGAACCAGTAACACAATTGGGCTCTGCAAAAATCTTTTGTCCTGCCATTGAGATATAATATCCTCCCGAAGCTGCGTAATCTCCAAAAGATATAATAAGAGGTTTTTTAAGTTTTAATTGTTGTAGTTCAAAAAGAATTTCATCGGCGGCATTTGCATCTCCTCCGGGTGAATTTACTCTAAGTACTACGGCTTTTACATCGTCGTTGTTTTTTAAGTCTTGGATATATTTAATGTACCTTTTGCTCGAAATGCCATTAAGTTCATCACCGTTTTTTATTTCTCCGGAGGCGTAGAGTACAGCGACTTCATCATCGGCATTGTCTTTGTCGATAGAATCGATATAATCTGAAATAGACACTTTGTTGAGGTCGTCATCATTTGAAATTTTAAGTTTATTTTTAATGAAATCGTTATATTGAGATTTTTGTAATAGTTGGTCCGCTAGTTTATATTCTATGCAGTTGTCCGGAATCATTCCGTATAAACTGTCTGTTGCTTTTTGAAAACTTAAGCTGTCTATACCTCTCGCAGTCGCCATTTTTTTTGAAGCATTTCCCCATATGTCGTTTAATAGGGTGGAAAGCTGTTCCTTGTTTTCGTCTGAGATATTGTTTCTCAAGAAAGGTTCTACTGCAGCTTTGAATTTTCCGTGACGGATCACATGTATTCCAATGCCATATTTATCTGCAAAATCTTTCATAAAGACCACTTCTGAAGCCATTCCTTTAAGGTCAATGCTTCCAGCGGGATTTAAGAAATATTTGTCTGCCACACTTCCTAACAAATAGGCGTTTTGAGAAACGATGTTGCCGTATGCGTAAACAAACTTTCCGCTTTTTTTGAAGTCTAAAATTGCATTTCTGAGGTCATCTATCTGGGTAATGCCGGCAGAGATGTTGTCTGTTTCAATACTTAGACCTTTGATATTGTTATCATTTTTAGCTTCGTTAATGGCATTTATTACATCTTGGATATTTACTGCTTGTTTATTGTTTTTCAATGATGAAAGATCAAAAAAGTTTTCATTATCTTCATTTGGGTTTTCTATAATGGAAATTTTAGACCCAATGGTGAGGATAGAATTTTTCTTTATATTTGTATCATTCTTATCGGAAGAAAATCCAATGATAGAAATAGTAGCAAAAAATAAAATAAAGAATAGAAATGTCGTGATAAATATACCCACGATGGTTGCTAAAACAAATTTGAAAAAGCTTCGCATAATATAAATTTTGAATAGTTACATACAATATGTCTAAGAGGAATGCCGTTTTGTTACTTGGAAGTAACATTGGAGATAGAAAGAAAAATATAGAAATAGCTATTTCTTTGATAGAAAAAAAAATAGGAAAAATTGAAAAAAAAACATTTTTTTTAAAAACAAAGCCCGTGGAATTTGTCAGTAATAATTATTTTTGTAATATTGCGGTTTCAATTAAAACGGTATTGTCTCCTCATGGGTTGCTAGAAAAGATTAAGGATATAGAGAAAATGATGGGACGGACGAAAGATTCCATTTTCTGGGGAGAGTATCAGGATCGAATTATTGATATAGATATAGTTAATCTGGGGGATTTGGTCTTTAAGAGCAATAGGCTAGAGCTTCCCCATTCTAAACATACTTATGAAAGATCTTTTTCGAAAGAGCTTTTAGAAGATTTGAAAAGTAAAATTTAAAAAATAATAATATATGAAATTGAGTTTATTGGCGTTATTTGCATTACCTATTGCAATATATTCCCAAGATAATCTAAAAGTAAATTCTAACCATGAATATCCTAATACATTTAGTTCGGAATCTAGTGATATTCATAAGTTTGATAACAAAAGTAGAGTATTTAATGACTGGAGTATTTCTGTGGGAGGAGGTACTGCACTTATGCAATCAGCCGACCTTACATCTTTTTATGGTAATAAAGTAAATTGGGGGTGGAATGCTTATGTAAGTTTAGATAAGCAAATTACTCATTCATTTGGGGTAAGTTTGCAGTATCAGCAAGGTCAAACGAACCAGAAAGGGATGTATAAACCTAGCTGGGGAGTAGGTGTTGCTTGGACTAAGTATAAACAAATATCGGTTTTAGGAGATATTAATTTTTCAAATTTATTAAGAAGAGTAGATAATAGATCTCCTTACAGATGGGCGTTACACGGATATGCAGGGATTGGTTTAGAAGGTTATGATGCTTATTTGAAAGACGATTCTAGAAGATGGAATAATCCAGATACTGTAAATCAAAACCTTGATATTGCTTCTTTCTTTTATCAAGGAGGTGTAGGCTTGAAATATAAAATTTCTAAGTTAGTAGATATAGAAGCTAGAGCCATGTATATTATGACAGGAGATGATGAGTTTGATGGAGGAGGCTGGACTACTTCGATGCTTAAGCAAGATTATACAGATTATCCATATAATCAAATAGTGAAAAATTCTTCAGATAACTATTTTACAATTAATTTAGGTCTTACATTCAAACTGGGTAAACACGATCCTCATTTGACATGGTTTGATCCATTGCAAAATATTGGATATAGAGCAATGTTGTTAAGCAAAAAATCTATAGATTTGGATGTTTGTCAAAGTGGAGATAAAGATAATGATAGCGTTTGTGATGATTGGGATAGACAGCTTGATACTCCGGCAGGAGCTAGAGTAGATGGATCTGGAGTAGCTTTAGATATGGATTTGGATGGTGTTATAGATTTATATGATAAATGTGTAACAGTTCCTGGGTTGAAAGAAAATGATGGATGCCCTATAAATAGGTAATAAACGGTAGATTAAGTTTATAATTCTATAAAATTAAAGATTAAAAATAGATAAAATTAAAAATAATGAAATTACAAATTGCAACTTTAGCTTTTGCTTTATCGCTACCTTTAGCGTTAAGTGCACAGGATTCTACAGTATCACATTCAGATAAGTATCCTAATACCTTTTCTTCAGGATCTGCAGACATCCACCCTTTTAATAATGATACTAGAAGATTTAATGATTGGTCTGTTTCTATAGGTGGAGGTGTACCGTTGGTGCAATCCGCAGATTTGACTTCAATTAAAAACGGAAATGGTAAAAATGTATTTGGTTATTCTTCTTACCTAAGTTTAGATAAGGCGATTACGCACGCATTTGGTTTGAAATTACAATACGATAGAGGAGAAACTAGACAAGGTTTTTACAATACAAAAGATCATTCAGGAAGAGGATACGCGGCTAGAACACAATATGATGCTATCTCTATTTTAGGAGATGTTAACTTCTCAAATTTATTAAGAAGAGTAGATAACAAATCTCCTTATAGATGGGCATTACATGGGTATGCAGGTGTTGGAACCTTGGCGTATCGTGCTTACTTGGCTCACAATGGTGGAGCACAAAAATTGATGACAGAAATTAAGCCATTTACTTTCCGCTCTATGTTTGGACAAGCTGGTACAGGGCTTAAGTATAAAATATCTAATAGATTGGATCTTGAAGGAAGGTTAATGTATGTAGTAACAGGAGACGATGAATTTGATGGTGGAGGCGATCAATATAGTGTAGTAAATGAAAGAGAAGAACAAAATTCAGATGATTTCTTCAATGCTACATTAGGTTTGACATTTAAATTAGGCAAGCACGAAACAAATGTTATGTGGTATGATCCATTGCAAAATATTTACAGTAAATTAGATATTTTAGCAGATAATACTGTTGATGTGAAAGTTTGTAAAAATGGAGATAAAGATGATGATGGCGTTTGCGATGATTGGGACAGACAGTTAGATACTCCTACGGGAGCAAGAGTAGATGGTGCAGGTGTAGCTCTTGATACTGATTTGGATGGAGTAATAGATCTTTATGATCAATGTGTTACAGTACCAGGACCTGTTGAAAACCACGGTTGTCCTGTACAATCTGAAGCTCCGGCATCACCAGTAAAAGAAACTGTTATGAATTTAGAAGGTATAGAATTTGATTTTGATTCTTCTAAGATTTTAACATCTAACAAAACTATTCTTGATAATGCTGTTAATTATATAAATTCATCTACTAGCAATTTTAATGTAATTGGAGCTACAGATGATGCAGGATCTGTACCTTACAACCAAAAACTTTCCGAAAGAAGAGCTAATTCTGTAGTAAACTATTTGGTTAAAAATGGAGTGAAAGCAGATAGACTTCACGCTATAGGTAAAGGTAAAAATGATTTAAAATATCCTGAATGTAGACCTGTTTCTAAGTGTCCTGCATGGAAAAATAGAGCTAACAGAAGGGTTTACTTCGAAGCAAAATAAACCAAGAATTTTTCATCCAATAAAAAGCTACGATATTTCGTAGCTTTTTTATTTTTATTTTTTTTATATTTACAAATGCTTTCAAATCTAGAACAACAATTAGACAAAACCTTAAAAACATTTTGGGGCTATGATGCTTTTAGAAATTCTCAAAAAGATGTCATAATTAGTATTTTGTCGGGAATAGATACTTTGGCACTGATGCCTACTGGCGGTGGAAAATCTCTTTGCTATCAATTGCCGGCTGTTATTTTAGAAGGAACAGCATTGGTGATTACACCACTATTGGCATTGATGAAAGACCAAGTTTTTCAGCTTAATAGTAGAGGGATACCGGCGGCTTTTATTAGTGCTGAAAATGATGATATAGAAAGGGAAGAAATATTTTCGAGATGCAAAGACGGACTCGTGAAGATACTGTTTGTCTCTCCGGAAAGACTTATGGATGAAGTGTTTTTGAGCAGAATAGAAGAAACAGCATTGTCTTTCATTGCGGTAGATGAGGCTCATTGTATTTCTGAGTGGGGACAAGATTTTCGCCCAAGTTATCAAAACATTTTAGGTTTTAGGAAATTATATCCGGATTTGTCCATCATAGCTCTTACTGCTACAGCGACACCAAAGGTAGTAGAGGATATTAAAGAGCGGTTGGGAATAAAAAAAGCTAATATTTTCAAAGAAAGTTTTCAGCGGAGTAATCTGAAAATATATACCGAAAAAATTTCAGATAAAAGTAAACATATTTATCATTTGCTAAAAAATAATTCGGAATATTCAGGGATTATCTATACGGCTACGAGGAAAGATGCAGAAAATCTTACCGTTTATCTTAAAGAAAGAGGGGTTGATAATGTAGATTACTATCACGCAGGTCTTAGTGTTTTTGATAAGAATGAAAGACAAAAAAGATGGCTGAGTTCACCGAATTTTGTACTTGTATCTACGAATGCTTTTGGAATGGGGATAGATAAAAATAATGTTCGCTTTGTGATTCATTATTCGCCTCCGAGGTCTATAGAAAGCTATTATCAAGAGATAGGAAGAGCGGGAAGAGACGGGGGCTTAGCTTATACTTTTTTACTTTGGAACGAGGTAGAATTAGATAGTTTTGATCAGATGTTACAATACCAGATTCCCAATCGTAATGTTTTCAAAAATGTAGTAACCTGCCTTTATTCAATGTTTCAGGTGGCGGATTTGGAGCAAAGTAATTATACTTTTCAGTTTGATGTTAATAGATTGCAAAGACAATCCAAAACACCTCTCTCTATGATCAAAAATATACTTAATTTTCTTCACAATCAGGAAATTATATATTATAATAATGTTAAAACAAAATCTACATTAAAGCTAAAACTAAGTTATGAAGAAGTGGAAACATTAGCCCTAAAGGATACTTATTTTTTAGAAGAGCTGTTGAGATGTCTTCCGGGATTTTCTCATCGAAAGGTTTATTTTTCTAATGAAATTTTATCTCAAAAATTAGGAACAAATATTTCTGCCCTAAAGGAGCGATTACTGGATTTGCAGAAGAAAGATTATTTGGAGTATATTGACGGATATGGTTCCAGCATAAAATTTTTGACTCCCAGAGATGATAAAAGTATGGCTGGAAAGTGGTGGCGAGTATTTTTTGAAATTCAGAAAAATAAAGTGCAGAAGTGGGAAGATATGAAGTTTTATATTCAAAATGAAGATTATTGCAAAATGAAAATGATTTTGTCTTACTTTGGCGAAAAAACGACTCAAAGCTGTGGAAAATGCTCTTATTGTGAAAGTAGTGGTGTTAAGGGGATCTTTGGAGATGATGATTTTATGGTGATTGTGAATCTGCTAAAAGAAAAACCTTGTACATTAGATGAACTCGCTGTGATGATAAATTATCTCTCTAAGACTAAAATTTTAGATCATTTGAAAATACTTTTAGATGCCAAGAAAATCAAAATGCTTAATTATAAAACTTATACAATAAATTTATGAAACCTTTAAGAGTTATATTTTTTGGAACACCGGAATTTGCAAGGCATATATTAGAAGATATACATAAATCGTCTCACGAAGTAGCGGCAGTCGTTACGGTAGCGGATAAGGCGAGTGGAAGGGGGCAGAAGGTAAATCAATCGCCGGTTAAACAATATGCTGTAGAACATAATTTACCTGTGTTTCAGCCGGAAAAACTTAGAAATCCTGAGTTTCTTGATACCGTTAAAGCCATTGATGCAGATATTTTTGTAGTGGTTGCTTTTAGAATGATGCCAAAAGTTCTTTTTGAAATTCCTAAGTTGGGGACATTCAATCTGCACGCCTCTTTGTTGCCGGATTATAGAGGTGCGGCACCTATTAACTTTGCCATCATCAATGGAGAGACCAAAACAGGCGTTACCACATTTTTTATTAATGAAAAGATAGACGAAGGTAATATTTTGTTACAAAAAGAAATAGAAATCTCGGAAGATGAAAATGCAGGTGAACTTCACGACAAACTAATGCATATAGGGGGAGAGCTGGTAGTGAAAACATTGGACGGCTTGTCCGAAGGGAGTATAGAAGAGAAGCCACAGCCTTATGTAGATCATCCTAAAAATGCATATAAAATATTCAAAGAAGACACACAAATTGATTGGAATAAAGATAGCCAGAGTATTCATAATTTTATAAGGGGAATGTCTCCTTATCCCGCAGCTTATATTATATTTAGAATAGGCGATGAGGAGAAAATCCTCAAGATTTTTAAGGGGAGATGGGAAAGGATTGCACACGACAAGGCTGCCGGAGAATTGGAAATTTCTAAACGCGAAATGAAAATCTATACCAGAGACGGTGTCTATTATCCTCTTGAACTTCAAGTGCAAGGAAAAAAACGAATGCTTTTAGCTGATTTCTTGAATGGTTTTCGGAATTTTGAAAATATTAGTATAAAGTAAATTTTTATCAATAAAATTTAGACGGCTGATTTTTTTTCATTGGCTACTTAAAAGGGGGTATATTGTTGATGAAAATAAGAACATTCGTAGGGTTCTAAAGGAAAAACTTATGAAAATAGTATCGCAAGTTGTCAAGTAGGTAATGATATATTAAAATAAAAATTCAAGATAACTTAAGAAGATTTATAGTTTTGTAAATCACTATTAATCAATGAAAAAAAACAAGTATATATTGCCCATTCAAGAATTTTCGAGGCAAAATTTAGAGAAATTTTAGATCTATTTTGTATTAATATTAAAGCCCTAAATAAGTAATATTTTTGTGAT
>NZ_FNAS01000032.1 GCF_900101995.1 Riemerella columbipharyngis
ACAACTGGATGAACTTATTAAATATAAAATAATGGCAACACTAAAAGAACTCAAAGAGCTATTGGCGGAGCAAAGTGCCGTAGATATAGCGATAGCGGTGTCTGGTTTTACGGGCTTCCGGACAACCTTGTTGGAGGAGCTGACGCAAGAGGAAATAGATAAGCTCTATAACATACACGCACCAAAGCCCGAGCCTACAATGGACGAAGAATTTAACGCGCTCAAATATGAGCTTGTCCTCAAAGAATGGCGGTCTAAAATTCTCGCTCTTGCAGAACGAGAGGGCATAAAAGAGCCTAAGAGCTGGCATAAATTTAATGACTGGATGATACTTTATAGCATCTATAAAAAGCCACTAACAGCACACAATATAGAGGAATTGAAAGAACTTTATAAGCAGTTTAGAGGGATAGAAAGAAATAATAGGAAATTCGCTGAAAAACCGCTAAACAAAGCGTGGTGGAGGAAAGCTGGAGAAATTAAAAATTTAAACTGATGAAAGCAGAATTTACAACACCGGAAATAGAGATACTGAAGCAATTTAACGCCATTACAGGGCGGAGGTTTAGAGCGACAAAAAGTAACCTCAAAGGCATCTCTGCACGCCTCAAAGACGGCTACACGGAGCAGGAAATCATAGAGGTAATCCAAGTGAAAACATTAGAGTGGAAAAATAACCCAACAATGAGCGCGCATCTGAATCCGGTAACCATATTCCGCCCGAGCAATTTTGATAAATACATTAACCAAGTTCTAACGATTAAAGAAAACCCACAACAATATGCCAAACACTTTAAACAAATCAACAGAATTAAAAGCAGTGCAGCAGACGACCTTGCAAGCCTTACAGACTTATACGGAGACTAACCAAGCCTTTAGCCAGATAGCGAAACTGGAGCAGAACCTTAGTATAAGACAAAGCATCCAAAACGCCCAAATATTATGCCAAGAGAGCACAAAAATAGACGCTATAAGGCAGATTATACGTATTGTGGAGTTTTTCTTAAAGGTTACCGGAAAGGAATTAGAACCCTACCAAATACAGATACTTGCGGGCGATTTGTACGAAAAGTTCCAATACGACACAATGGATGATATTATACTTCTTTTTAAAATGGCACGGCAGGGCGACTTTGGTAAGGTTTACCGCTGTGATACTCTGGAAATAATGAATTGGGCTAACTTATACTTAGATATAAAGGCGGAGGAGCGGGAAAAGCTATACTACGATAGCAAAGCGAAACTAACGGAAAAGCAGGGATTTTATTTTCACGAACTGCCAAAGGAGATGCAGAATAAGTTTAACGCAATACTGAAGAAAAGGACGGTAAAGGAGGAGTATTTTTTGCCCCCGAGAATAACGGATTTTTTGACCCAACAAAAGCATAGAGACCAAATAGCCAAAGCGATAAAAGAAGACGAAAATGATAAGACTAACCCCAAAAAATGATATTATAAAGATGGAAATCACTACTCATATTCCGCAGATGGATATTATCCGCTTTCTACAATGTAGAGGCTACGAAGTGAAAGGCTACTGCCTTGTTTTACCGCCGGAAGAGGGCTTTTTGATAGACGAGCCAAGAGCGGAGATATACACCTTTACGGCAACCAAAGAAGGCGAAGAACAAAGCCCTGATAATGAATTTTTAAAAGTCTTTGAGCGGGAAGTTAAAGAAGTTTTAAAGGAATTTATGAAAGTTTAGAATTTAATTCCTACATTTGCCCAGCTATTGTGATTTTGCTTTTCAATTATTATTCGCAATTAGCAAAAAAGCCCTCAAAAGAGGGCTTTATTGTTTTGTTAATATGTTTTTTATCGCATTTCTTAAGTTATCCAAATGCTCCCACTTGAACCTCCCCTCACTGAGATACTTGCTGTAAGTATTACGGGAAATACCACATAGCTTAGCGGCGGCGACATCGGTCATTCCGAGAGCTTTTTGCAATTCCGTTATCTGCCGTGTGGGGGTATTTTTCTCTATTAGCTTTCTGTTTTCCACCACCCATTCCGCAAGGGCGGTAAGCATTTTCGGCGCGTTGGCGTATAGCGAGAGGTCGCCCTCCGCGTGCACATCTTCCGCATCGAAAGATTCGCTTCCTGTAAGTTTATCCAATGGAAATTTAGCGGAAATTTTTAGCCCTGCATTTTCTATGGAGGCAACAGTTGCCCCGTCAATTACTTTTTCTATCTTAAATTTCATATGTTCATTATTTTATTCTCCACACCCTGCGAGAGCCTTCTATCCATCGCTTGGTTTGAAATTTTTTACCTTCAAAAAGAATCATTTGATTCCGCAACAAAGAGTGCTCCTCTTGCGGATATTCAAAGCTATCACCTATCTCCATTTGTGAAAGCAGATAGAAGTACTGCGATGACTTCGAATATATATTCATATTCGGTATTCCTTTTTCTATGGGGGTTTTATCAAAGAAACCTGAGAGCTTGTTTATTTTTTTTGATTTATCTCTATTTTCGATTATCCGCCTTTTTTTTACAACGGAGGTGTAAGTCCTACCCGTCATCCGGCATATTTCCGAAATGGAGTAGTTTTCTTCTATCATTTTTATCTCTTTATCGGTCCAGCTTTCTCCGCGAGAGCGGGTTATTCCTAAAGCTTTTGCTCGCCAGCGGATAGCATCCTTCGAGCGTGGTATCACCTTCATTATTTCCTCAATGGAGAGCTCCCTGTAGTTATCTACAAGGAAGCTTTCCTCCTCTTTCGTCCATTTTTTCATTAGCACCTGTATACCCTTAATTCGTTAACCTTTTTTCCAAATATTTCAATGGATAGCTTATTGGCGTATCTCTCTGATACCCATTCGGAAAAAAAGTTATCCATATCAGCTTGGTGGCTTCTTGTTTTGGCATCTATTCTCACCCTTCTATCGTATCCTTGCAATACCTTTGTAATCACCACATTACTATCTTCGAAAGCTTGTTTTGTAGATTTTATATATTTTTCCATTTTTTTTATTTTTTTTACATTAAAGCATTCATTTTAAATTGCTGATATGCATTCAAAAGGCTGTTGTTGTAAGTATTTTGAGATAGTATATCTATCCCGTTAGCATCTATCATATTGTTATAGCTATTGTCAAGTGCTATGCTTAACGCTAACTTAGTAACTATCCCTTTGATGCCCTTTTTTGTTTTGTAGATGATATTTCCGCTCTCTACTTCATCTAAAAGGTTCTGCATAGCTTCTTTTAGATTAAGGTAACCCCTGAAGTTGCCTTTGTTTTTCATCATCCAGATAATAAGCGCTTTGTATTCTACTAAATCTTCTTTTGTGATGAACTGCTTATTTTCGTAAGCTCTTGCTTCTGAAAGTTTTTCGCTTAGCCCTTTTACTTGATAGTAAAGCTTTTTGTCTTCTTTTTTAAGGGTTTCCATGCTTCTACCAGCTTTAAGTTCTTCGATTTGTCTTTTAATTTCTGTTGTTGTCATTGTAATTTGCTTTTCAATTATGGCGCAAATATACAAACAAATGATTTAATAATGCAAATATTTGTACATAAAAATTTCAAAAAAAATTAATTTTAACATTTGTAAAAACAAAACGAGTTGAAAAACAACTATTTGTAAAAATCTTTGAGAATAGATAAATTTTCATCCGATATGGGTATTCGGAATGCGTTTTCTTTGTCTATCTTGAAATAGTCTTCTGTGGTATTTTTAAACAAGGGAGATATTCCTCGTAATTTGTCTTCTTCTATTTGGGTGGGGGTAGCATTTCGTAGCTTGATAACACCCGTCCGACAATTAAAGTGGTTCGGTGGGAAATAGTGTTGCAAAAAAGGGTCATCTACTTCTACAATAATATCACTCAGAGGCGTGCATATTTCGGAGGTATGACTGTCCATTGTTACCTTGAACTGTACATACGGAAATATATGTTTATCTCTCTGTATTTCCCGCCACTTTCGTCTCATCATCGAATAGCCTATAGCTGTGTTGTATTCTGAATCAACACTTTGATTCAAGGGAAAACCAAGTATTCTTATAGCTTCGCGTTTAAATTCGTTCCAAGAGCGTATGCTGCCGTCTGGGCGAAAAAATAAACAGTTAAGACGCATGCAGTCATCGTAGCTTTTTGCTGCTGAAAACTTCCAGATATTTTCTTTCAGAATGTCTCTAACCTCGTAGTCTGAGGAGTCGTAGTCAATGCTAACGGAGGCTTCTTCCGACTTCTTTTCATTAGGCTGCTCTTTAGGGCTTGGCTTGATACCATAAACCTCCTTAATGGGAGATAAAAGTTCTCCCGCTAGTTCATAAGCCCAATCATTATTACTTTCCATTTGTCAAATATAATACAAAACCCCAACTTGTACAATAGGTTGGGGTTTTGTATTTTTGCAGTAATGAGTAACTTACCACAAAGCAAAGGCAGAAATACAGAACTTATCCGCT
>NZ_FNAS01000023.1 GCF_900101995.1 Riemerella columbipharyngis
ATCAATATTCCGCTATCTATCTCTGCGGTGGATTTTCCCGAAGGAGCAGATATAGAGAGTTTGTTTCCGGTAAATGAAAAATACATCTAAAAAAAAGCAATTTCCGCACCGGAAGGCATCGGGGTTCGAGCCCCCGAGCGGAGCAAAGTAAACGGATGAAATCCGACAATATTATGACCGACACAGACTTCATTAAGCAAATAAAAAAGGCTTTTGTCTCTCCTAATTTCAATGAGCAAGGAGAGGTGTTGGAACCCTCTATAATGAATGCTTTGGAGCTGATAGACAGGTTTAAAAAAAGTGTAATAAAAGAATACTTAACCAACAAAAATAAATTTAAAGATGAAAGCAGAGATAATGATACAGCGGTTGAGGGATAAATTCGGTACAGAAGCTTTGCGCTCTGCCGTGCAACTACATACCGACTACGACAAATGGCAGATAGAAGACTTAACGATAGAAGAACTGCAAGGGCTTTATCGTCGATTTTTCCCTCAAAAAACAGTTACCGATGTGGCAGTGGAGCTGGCAAACGAAAAACGATTAAAAGAGCTTAGAAGCACTGTGCTGAAAGATGCCTCCTATATCGGTTTGCTTGAGCCCGATAATTGGGACAGGTTTAACAGTTGGATGCTGGATTTAAGCCCGCTTAAAAAGCCTTTGAAATATTATAAGATAGAGGAATTTCAGCCACTGATAAGGCAATTCAAAAGCCTAAGAAATAAATATGAAAAACAGGCAAAAATAACAGGTACTAAGGAATGGTATCATAAACATAAACTACCCATCCCCCTAAACAACTAAAAAAAAACTTCTCTGCATAATCTATGGCATATAACAAAAAGAACTATTACAAAAGAATTATGGAAATCCAAGAAATCACAAATATCCAAAGACACCAGTACGGATTGTCTTACAAGGAGATTTATTGGGCGTACATAGAGCCTAAATATTTTATATCCAAGAAAACTTACCATACCTATCTGGGTATTCCTGCAAAAAGAGAATTGAAAAAAATTATAGAAAATGAAAATAACTATTAAAGTAACGCCTGAAGCAATGTTTTTACTGCATAAAATAATCCTTGCGGAGTGCCAAAAAGTGGCATACCAAAGACAAATGAAAGTAAAATTATCTATCATGCAAGAGCTTTTCCAAAGCTTATCAAACAGGTGCATTGCTTATACGAGCAATCCCAACGGCAAAGAAAGGGTATTAACGCTAAAATACTATCAAGCAGACTGCCTATTTGATATTCTATGCAGCCGCCTTAATGGAAGACTTTACGGCTCTTATGAGCTTAATACTATGGAACTTATTAAAAACGAACTTCATCAAAAATTAATGTAATATGATAAAACTAAACGGCTACTGGTACAGCTACGAGGAAGTAGAAGATGCACTAAGAAAAAAGGGGTATACTATTTGCGTAGAAGAATGGGAACCCGATAAAAGAGGCTATGTAAAAATGGAAACACACGCCCTTAAAGAAGGAGAAAGCCCCAGTCCACTAAATAGGCTTTCTGATGTCGCGATAAAAGAATTTCATAAAAAACCGCCTTTGGTATAAAAACTAAAACACTATGAACGAACAAATAAAAGAAAAAATAAGTAAGGTATTAGCTCTTGTAAACAAGGGTGTAGATGGCGAAAAAGATGCTGCAGAAAGGGCTCTAAAACGATTATTAAAAAAGTATAATATTGTTGATAAAGATTTAGAGAATATCAATTTAAAAGAATATACTTTTAAGTATTCCAAAGTAATAGATATTTGGCTGTTACAACAGATACTGGAGTATTTCCTTACGGATAAAAAAATCCCTGTTTATAAAGACACCTATGGTGTAAAAGAGCTTCGTATTAAGTTAGAATATTTAGACTGGATAACCATAGAGACTGCCTATGGTTATTTCAAGCCACATATGAATAGAGAATGGAGTAAATTCAGCGAAAACAAGCTAAATAGGTATCGTAAACAATCTAACAAGAACAAGCGCAGAGAAGAATTATACAAGATATTCTTCAGTGCTTATATTCTAAAAAGCAAAATATATCGCGAAAGTCAAATTGTAAAAAGAAAATCTACTCCATCTGAACTTAGAGAACTGAGGGATATTGATAAAATAGAGGGAGGAAACTTCAAACGACAGGTAACCAGAGGGCTTTATTTAGAAGAATAAAAATAATGAAAAACCGCTTGTATATTCGAGCGGTTTTTTTATTTTTGGAAAGTTTAATTTAAATAAGAAAACATGGATAAGATAAAGGAATTAAAAGGACAAAATGGGAAACTAATTATTTACTCTGATGGTGTAGCTATATCAAGAAATACTGTTGGTGGATTTTTAGCACAAGGTGGGGCATCTGGAGAACGGAAATAATTTTATAAGGGAATTGATGCTATAGAATACAAAAAGCCAAGTATATGGTCTAATGGCTATATTAAAATATTAACAGCCGGGAGTGTTGATACTAACGCAAGAGTAGGAATTTTCGGGTCCTCTGCAAAAAGTGCAAGAGACCAAAATACATTGATATTAAGAGCTTGGAGTAAAAGTTTTGCAAATGAAACAGAAGAGGTATATAATACCATTATGCAAAAAATATCAGAAGCAAAACAAGACAAGGTTGCTTTGCCACAATCATACAGTAAAATGGATGAATTGAAAAAATTAGGTGAATTGAAAGAAACAGGCGTTTTAACAGAAGAAGAATTTCAAAAAGAAAAAGAGCGTATACTTAAAGATTCGTAACAAAAATGAAATTCTTTTACCTCCCTATATTATTGACATTATGCCTTGCTACCACCGCCTTTTCACAAAAGTGGGGCAGGGTATTTCCTCGTACGCCTAAAACACCGATGGAGCAAGTAAATAGAAATGGCAAAATCGTTGTTAGGAATACGATGTACGGGCTGGTGTTTCAAGATAACGAAATACCGCAGGCGTACAAAAAAGCCGTTCAAATGTTCTTCAAAAAACGCTTAAACGGCTATGCGGATATTAAAACCTATACCCTGAAAATAGAGAACTATCAAGGTTATATTTGGGTAGAGGGCTATAAAATCACAAAAGCCCCTTAAACAATCCTGTTTTTGTTCTAATATCGTCAATACTTCCCGGCAAGGTTTCCTTTTGTCGGGTTTTTTCTTTGCCATAGTAGGCACATTGGTAGCTGAATTGATAGATGTCGGTTACCGTAGGGTCTAAGTCCATTCCTTCGCTGAGCAGCAAGAGACGCCCTGTTTCGGGAGTTTCTATTTCTTTCAATATGCCGTCTGTGATGTTTGCCATTTCAAAAAATGCCAGCGCCTCGTCTCGGTTCAGTCCTATGCTGGAAGTGTTCCGCAATTGCTCGTATAGTAGTTTTACCTCTACGCTGAGCGTTGCCGGTTCTGCCGCATAGTCTGCCCTCATAGAGATGTACAATGCCGGAAGCGTGAGTATATCGAAATACTCGGGATTGGTATCTTGTCCGTTGTATAGGTCTATGATGCGCAGGGGCATAAGTCCGGCATCTGTATAGCGGTTCTTTTTTTGCTCAAAGTCTGCTAAGAGCTGTTTATAAAACTGTTTCATACTAAGTCGTTAAAGGTTTTTCAAGGCGTTATTTGCCAATAGGTTCATTTTCTTTTCGATTTTGTTCAGCAGGGCTTTGGACTCTCCTATGAAAGGGCGTGCGGGTATGCGTACATTCATCCGTCTGCTGTGGGATTTTACGGCGATAGCTCCGGTTCCTCTGTTTTGCCTTGCCGAGCGTTTCCGGCTGTGGGCTTTTACCTGTACAGTTTCTTTCACTATGCCTCCCTCATTGTGAATACGGGCATAAGGGACATCGGTTCCGATGGTTACGGTAGTGGCAGTTCTGCCCACCTCTCGAATGGAGCGCTTGAGCCGTCCGGATTGCACCATCAGCGTACCGGAGGCTTTCAGCTTTCGGGGCTTCCAAGGCTCGGGCATCGTGTTTACCCAGTTTTTTTGGATAAAACGCTGCTTAGAAAACCGAACGGCACGATAGCTGGCTTCATTCAATAGTTTTTTATGCAGGGTATCGCCCAGCTGTTTTTCTAATTTTTGCCAAAAGGCTTTGTTTACTTCTGTCATATAATTTGCCGTTTAGTGTTAGGACATTTCTGCATTTCTGATAATACGCATCATCATTTCGTTAAACATAGTTTCGTACTCTTTCATAGAGATACTTCCGTTTCCGCCGTTACCGATAATGTTATTTCCTTTGTGTAAGGCTTCAATTTTGATATTGATATTTTTGGCTTGGGTAGATGCTCCGGTTACTTTTTGCACGGCATTGCCTACGCTGTTGCCTTTCTTTTTGGCATTGCCTCCATCAGCAACACCTCCGCCTTGTTTTGTATTTCCGTAGAGAGAGGCACCGGTGTTTTGGGTGCCGGTGCTGTTGCCGGTTTTTTCTTCTTTTTTGTCCTCTTTCCATTTTAAGCTGTGCAGAGCACCGTCTAAGTTTCTGGCTGCCTCTAATTTATAGTGGGTAGATAGCTCTTGGGCTTTGTTCAGTTGTTTGGCTCTTTCGTTGCTTTCTTTCTCTATTTTTGCCAATCCTTCGGCGGCTTCGGCTTTATTCCAAAGCCCTTTCAGCTTGTACCATGCCGTCATTATTTTTTCTATTCCGGAAAGGAGTAAATCCTCTGCACCGAGCCATGCTAATTTTACATCTGCCAAAAATCCGTTCCATACGGCTTTTACAAATTTTACGGTATAGTCCCAAAGATTACCCCAGCCTTCTATTTTTGAGCATAAATAAACAATGAGGGCTATCAATGCCGCAATACCTGCAATAATCCATATTACTGGATTTGCCCAAATTGAGCTGTTTAGTATCCACATTGCTCCGGCGGCGAGTACCAATGCACCGGCAAAAGCAGTAAATACGGGAATAAGCCAGCCTACATTTTTATTAAGCCAATCGAGAGCGGGATTAAGCACTTCAAACAATCGCAGTAATGGCGGAATAATCGCATCGCCTATTTTTGAAAGTACAATTTCCAAACGATTAGCAAACAGTTCTTTCATCTTTCCGAAATCGCCTTGTGCATTTCTAAGGGCATCGTCCAAATTGAATTTGGAGCTGTCGAAAGCATCAAAAGTTTTAATCACATCATCGGCACCTGTTTTTACTTTATCCAATGCCCCTCTCAATCCCTCGGGCCCTCCTATTTTGTTAATGGCTTCCGTAATCTGTTTATCGTTCATCCCCTTGAATTTGCCGGCAATATCTTTCAGAATATCGTCCGCCTGTCGCATACTGCCCTCTTTGTCGAAAACATCTATATTCAATACTTTTTTGAATTTGTCTGCCTGCTGCCCTAAACCTTGAAAGAATGTTTTAGCCATATTTGCCCCTACATCTGAGTTTTTAGCTACGGAAGTGAACATTGCAAAAACCTTATTGGCGGTGTCCACGCCTTGCCCTGCCGAGCTTGCAGCGCCTGCATATTCTGTTTGCACTTTTGCCAGCTCATCATAAGTGGTAATCCCTGTTTGTACGGTTTTGGCGTTGCTTTCCAATAGTTTGTCTATGTCGTTTACCCCCAGTCCGAAGGCTTTCATCGCTTTGGTGGTGGAGTTCATAGAGTCGTTGAGGTCTGCACCGGTAGCGACGGAGTATTTTGCCACTTTTTTGAATATTGCAATGGCATCATCGCCGTACACTCCCGTCGCGGATTGCAGGTCGTACATTGCCGTAGTACTGGCTGAAAGATTGGTGCCTACCTCAAATGCGGCATCTCGTATTTTGTTGCGGTAGTCGTCCAGCTCTCCTTTGGATTTGTCTAAGTTGAGCTGGCGTATAGGCAGAAAGGCATCGTTAAACTTTTCGGCGGCTTGAACGCTCTTTACACCCAATGCACCCAAAGCGGCAGCACCTGCGGCAATCCCCACCATTAATCCTTTTTTGAGTGTATCGGTGGACATTCCCAGCTTGCTGCTTACTTTATCGGAGAGGGTGTTCAGCCTTTTCTGCATTCTGCTTTGAAAGCCCGCAAGTTTGCCTTCCAATTTACCCAGCTTTGCACTGAGCTTATCGGCAAGGTCTATCAGTAATGTGAGTTTTGCTTGTTGTGCCATATTTTTTTGTTTTTATTTTAATTTTTTGTTTACCTTTGCAGTGTCGGAGTTTATAGAGACCTTTAAGATGGATGCTTGCACGACAAAAGGAAGTGCGTCTTACCTATACCCCCTCTGGTTTACATGGGCGGTTTCTATAAATTCTTTCCTTTATTTCTTATTATTATACCTTGTCTTAATTCATCTTCTACAATTTTATTGTTGTACCAAGTTTTAACTTCTAATCCATAGTGTTTGTCAAATTCACAGTCTATAATTAGCATTTTATCTTTATAAAATTTGATGTAACGCGATTGATAAACACCGTTTTTGTACTCTCTTAACCACACCTCATCGGGATTTTTAAGTACTTCGTTAATGTGTGGAAACAACAGATGCCTTTGTTCATTTTCTCCCAAATATTTCCCTTTTGTATGGGTGGTAAATGTTTTTTCTTTCATAAACAGCTTGCGCCCTAAGTAGTCCTCAAATCCTGCATAGTTTTCGTCTTTTACTTTTTTGAATAGTTCGTGTACATTTTCCGGCGTAATGGTTTTATCAAGCTCAATGTTCTTTAAGGTGTCTTTAAATTCGCTCCATTTTTCCAATCCGTACTTATCAAACGACATTTGGTTAATCTTTTCCGGATAACCTTTAATATCTCTGTAGAACTGTTTATTGGTAAATACCTGTTTTAGGTCGCCACGGTTGAGGACAAACTGCGAACCTGCATAGTGCTTGTCGCTTGCCATAAGCATAGATTTGCCTTTGTCCCAAGAGGTAGGCTGTATGCCCCCGCTGTGGGGTATCATTTCGCAACGGCAACCATAGCCATTCGGCGGCCAAATAGCTTTATCGCCAGGGGATAAAATATCAAATACTTTTCTGTCCAAAATCTGATGTGCAGCACGCACTTTACTGTCGCCCATGGTTTGGTATTCGTAGAAGCGTGTACCGCCGTTTTTGGCATCTTGCATAGCACGCACATAGGCAGAAGCATTTTGCCCCGTAGCAACAGCAAGGTTGTATTCGGTTCTGAGCCAGTTTTTGTTCAGTTGGTCATTGTCTTTAAGGCATTGCTGAATAAAATCCGAACGGCTTTTAATAGCTCCCTTTTCGTAGTCAATCAAACGGGAAGCAACGGTGTAATGACGCTCGGCGGTTTTGGAACAAGCGAAGTCAAAGCAATTGTACTCCATCATCTGCATAGTGAGCTTATCGGGGCCGGTATAGGTGTCGTCTGTTCCGAATTTGCTCATCATGGCTTTTGTAAGTGCTACGCCCTCCGCAGCAATTAGTTTCCCGAGAATGCCGAGTATATCGGTCTTGTCGAATACCGCACCGGCTAATTTTGCGGTAAGCTCAATGAGCGTTTGGCTCAGTCCGCTTAAACCGGCTTCCGGCAAATGATGAGGACAGCAGTTCTCGGGGTATCGTTCAAACATAGCTGCGGCATTGGGTTTATTCTTTTTTTTTTCGGGTTCTTCATTGCCTTGCTTTCTGTTCCCCTCAAAAGGAATATTAAAAGTTTTGGAAATCCATTCCTGCTCTACCGGAAACCCTTGCATAAGCAGTCCGTTTGTGATATTCCAAAGTTTGTCTATATCTATTTCCTGTTCGGCGGTTTTGAATTCAAAAACATCATCATCTCCTATTTTGTAGCCCTGTATTTTAAGTAGAGGCAGCAGTTGGTCATTGACCATAAATGTTACGCTCCGTTTGTCCGAAGCAGCTATTTTTTCGTTCAAACCGCGTTCGTGTACTTCTGTTTGACTTCTGTTGCTTCCTTGATCGGACAGCATAGTAGAGCCTACCAGCTGTTTGCTTATTTCATCGGTATTCAGCTGGATAAATTCAGAATACACACGGAATACATCTGTGCGGTTGGCTTCGTGTATTTGTATTTCCGTGCCTTGCGGAAATGTTCCCACGCTTGCCTCTCCAATACCTATGAGCATGTCATGCACATCATTGATGGCTTTGGCATCTCGGGAATTGGTAGTTGCCGTGATGAGCGGAATACCGAAGCGTTCGCAAAACTCCGCCCAAGACTGGGCAACATTTCTTTTCCATATAATGGCAGGAATGATATTGTTAATAAGTCCCAAATCGCTTGTTCTTCCGATAGGCAAAAGCCAAGCGGCTAATTTCGGTGCAGAAAAATCAATAAATGTGTTGTAGTCCGAAAGGTCGGGAATAATTCTGTTTTGAGTAGGTACCAAATGGCGCTGCGGAATTTCCGAGAAATCTATTTTTTCGGCGTTAAATGCACGGAACTCCACGAGCTTGAAGCCTCGGATAATTTGCCACAATGCTTTTTCCAAGAGATTAAAAAACCATTGCTGCTGAAAAACAAAAGTCAGTTCCTCGTTTTCCTCTCCCGTTCTGCGGTTGATGATGTGAAAATCCGTGTTAAGCGTTGCGGTGATTCTTAGCTGTATTTGAGACTGCAGGTGTCCGTCCGTCAGCAAATCGTCCACCAAATCGTGGTAATCTTGGAAGCGAGGATTTTCCAGAAGCTGTGTCATTTGTATGGCTTTCCGCCATTTGTCTATATCTTTCCTACTTTTGTCCTTAAAGGATTCCACGACTTGGATAACCTTTGGGTTAATCTTTCCTTGTGCTTTTTTTTCGGCGTAAGGTAAAAATAAGCCGTTAGAATGTCTTTTATATGTTTCTGATGTATTCATATTGTCGTTTTGTAATCATTGCTTAAAATTGAATTTAAAGGCTGTTTAAAGATTATTTGCTACCATCTCTGATTGTTGGATTGGTACTTGCTCGTTATTTTTATACCGGAAATATCTTCTCCATCGTTACCGATTATTTTAGGCAAATCGGCAACAGCATCGCCAGCAGCGACCATTTTAAGCCAATCGAGGGCGTCTTGATAGCGTTGCGAGCGTATTTCGGGCATTTTGTCCGGAATGACGGAGGTATATAGATGGTAAAGCGTGCAATCAATGACTAGCATTACAATATGGGCGTTGCGTTCCGCACCCGAAGCCTCAAATATCTTTTGAGTATCATATCTTCCTGTAAGGTAATTTTTTACCTGTGTGATAGCCATTTGTTCGGCAGCACTCAGCTTGGCATCGGTATAATTCTCAAGCAAAATGTTTTTTATCTCATTTCTTACGAGTGTACTGTAATCGTCTGTGGTAATGAATTGCATAAATTAAAATCTGTTTTTGTTTTTTCTAATCCACTCGGTACGGCTCATTGTGAGGGCGGGCAAAGTGTTTTTAATGGCTAAACGGTTGAGCTTTGCAATGGCACTTTGTAGAGCATCGGGGGCGTCATCGTGTGCGCCGCTTCCTTTCTGAAATGCCAAAAGCTGGTCAATCAAATTTTGAAATTCCCCTGTTTTTTCCTTTGCTTTGTTGAAATAAACATTTTCTCTTTCAAAATACCCTGCCATGCTTTCTATACGGTCAAACTTATTACCCTTGCTCTCTGTATCTGCTATAATAGGCAGGTAAAAGCCCATAGTATCGCCTACTAAATCAAAATCACTCACAAATAAATCTTGTGCAAAATTCCCTTCAATGAAGTACTGAATGTTATATTGCAGCAAATGATTATCCCTCGCTTTTTCGTACAGCCAAAGGGCGACATTATGCCTTGATGTTTGTGCAATAAAGGCATCTAAAACATGGAACTCTCTGCCTGTTTTTCCGACCAATATTAAAGCCTTATAGTCCCCCGCATCTTTGTAGGATAAGTCTCCGTAAAAGACAAGGGCATCATATTGTTCCAAAGGCAATGCTTCTTTCCAAAGAATTTGCTCGTTCTTGAATATTGCACCTTCTTCTATATGTACATGCATATATTCTCGCATAAATGAGCGATAGGGCTTTTCTATGAATTTTCGTTTCCAATAATTTGCGTTGGTTTTTTCAGGCCAGTTAGGCTCAAAACTTGTTAAATCCTTTACGGCAGGGACGGAAATCGTAAAATAGAAAGAGGGCAAATCTTGTTTTTTCAGATTTTCATTCAGCGTAACAAAATGGTTTTTTAGCTGATTGATAAGCGTATTCTTATGGAAATTATTATTGGCACAAACAAATCTTTGGCGTGGAGAGCCTTCGTCAAATGTACTCACTAAGTCCTCCCATACATAATCAAACAATTCCTTGCTCAATCTTTCGTTGCGAACTCTTTTGCGGGTATCCACATCATCTACGACAATATAGTCCGGGCGTTCTGCTTCTTCTCTGAATCCACGGGGAGACTGCTCGCAACCAATGGCTATAAATTTTGCACCGTCTTTTGTTTTGAAATCGCCGTCTGCCCAATCGCCTTGTTGAAATTTATTGCCATAGAAATACAAAAAACGCTGATTGTGCGTAAGCTGGCTTTGAATATCTCTAATCAATTTTTTTGCTTTGGGTTCTGTTTGCCCTACCAACAGCATAAATTTCAACTGCCCCGTAACATAAAGATAAAGCGGAATGCCCAAGTCCAAATGTACCGATTTGGCCCCCGAGCGGTAAATTTCGGCTAATAAGTAACAGATTGGATTTTCAATCAATATCTTAGCCATTTCTATGTGAAACCACGCACACGGCTTTTTGGCGTACTGAGGAAAAAGCTCACTGAACCAGCGGGCATAGTCTTCTTCCAAGAACAAACGATATTCACGGCGTTCCTGCGGTGTTTTATGCCGATAACTGAGCTTTGTCTTTTTTTCCAGCTGTTTGCAATGGTCTTCGTAACCATCAATTAATTTCTGAAGCTGCCTGCTAATAATTTCACTCATTCCCTTTCTGCTTTATAGATTAAAAATAGTTTGTGAAAATGGACAAACTGCAATGCTAATTCGGGATCTTGGTCTGACATCCAATTATCAAATTCTTTGAAAACAGAATAAACGACTTGCGTGTTTACTTTGTCGCTGAAGCCTTCTATTACTTTATAAATGGTGGCTAAATCCTTAACATTAATAGAAGACTCCGAGCCTTCGGCTACTTTTCTGAGCTCGTCCATAAGCACCTGCCGTATATTTGCCGGTGCGGTGATAAACTCTTGGCGTTTTTCGTCCCAAGTTTTGCCGTCTCTGCTTGTATCGTTTCGCCATTTGGATATGGTTTGCTCTGTTACCGGATATGTATTAGATAATGCCTTTGCGGATAATCCTGTTTCTACAAATAGTCTTTCGCAGATTTCCCTAAGATCTGATTTGGCTCTTTTCTTTGTTTGTATCTGTTGTGCTGCCATAAATAAGTTTTTGGTGGCAAAAATGATTATACAAAGCGAGTTTGCATAAAAAAGTGGCAACCCTTACCAAAGATTTTTAAGGGCTGAAATTCCCAGTGTAAGTTTGCCCAAAATAAATCAAATATTATGATTTTCAGCACGGATAAAAACGAACTAAAATGCTACGGGAGAATCTTCCCCGGAGACGGCGTGAGCTTTATGTATTACTTTGAGAATTTACAAAAGACATACAATGAAATCACTATCCGTTTGCATACCTATGGCGGTTCGGTGATTGACGGTAACTTGATATTCAATGCCATCAATCAATCGCCCTCAAAAGTGAAAATCATTGTGGACGGATTAGCGGCTTCCATGGGGGCTATCATACTCACGGCAACTACTGATGTAGCCATTGCTGAAAACGGATATATAATGGTTCACGCACCGTCTGGCTATGCAGAAGGTACGGCAGCCGATTTGAAAGGTCTTGCTAAGCTCTTAGAAGCCATGGAAGCTAATTTTATTGCCAAACTGGTACAACGAACTGCCAAGCCTCAAAAGGAAATACAAAACCTAATGCAGGGCGATAATTGGTTTGATGCTGACGAGGCATTGAAAATGGGGCTGGTAAGCGAGATTATCCCGAGCAACAATACCACGCTGATACCTATTGAAGAACCTACCGCACTCGGAGAGTTGGAAGTATTCAACGCCTATGCCTCGCTGATGATAAGCGGAGATACAACAGAAATTAATCAATTAAATACCGATACAAATATGAAACAACTACTCATTACCGCTTTTTCGTTAGCGGTGGTAACTGCCGAAAGTTCTGACACGGCAGTACTGGAAGCCTTGAAAGGCAAATTTAAGGAATTGGAAGACGAAAAAGACAAAGCCATAAAAGACAAAGCAGATGCAGAGGCAAGTCTGAGTACTTTCAAAGAAGAACAAATCAATGCTGTCATTGAGGCACACGCCAAAACCTTTTCTTTGACCGATGAGAAAAAAGACATTTTCCGCAAAATCGGCAAAACTTCGGGCGTTGATGCCTTGATGGCTGTATTGGACAACCAACCCCAAGCCTCGCCGAATATTAGCGAGATAATTCAAAAAGGGAAATCCGATGCTGCCCGTGCCTCATGGACTTGGGACGAATGGCAAAGCAAAGACCCGAGAGGACTGGAGGCATTAGCCGTAAGCGACAAAGAAACTTATCAAAAATTGTTTAACGAAAAATACAAAAAATAATGGCAGGACTAAATCAACAAATTTGGACAGATGTACTCGTGCAAGCATTCAGAGCCACAGAAGAGGCATCATTTTTAGCCGAAATACCGGACGAAAGCCGTTTTGTTTCCGCTACGAGAGGCGACAACGAAATTATTCATTTGGTAGATGTAGGTGCAGACCCCGAGGTACTTATTAATAACTCCACTTACCCTATTGGATTTTCACAACAAACAGATACTGATATTCCTATCCAGCTGGACAGCTATAAAACAAAGGCTACTAAGGTAACGGATGACGAAATTCAGTATATCGCCTACGACAAAATCAAACTGGTGCAAGAGAAACACAAAAATGCCATTATGCGCGTGAAGCACAACAAGGCATTGCATGCACTTACCCCGCAAAGCAATAAGGCAAAAACGCCTATTCTTACCACTACCGGCGAAGATGACGGTGCAGGACGCAAGAAACTTACTTTGAAGGATATTTTGAAACTCAAAAGAGCTTTTGACAATCAAAAAATCCCTGCGGATAATAGAGTGCTGGTATTGTGTTCAGACCATTACAACGATTTGCTGGATGATGCCATAGGCAAAACAGCGTTCAACGGTCAATTCTCCGACGAAGTAGGAGGTCTTCTAAATGCCAGACTATACGGCTTTAAAGTGTATTGGTATGTAGATGCGCCATACATTACGGTATCGTCTCTTACCAAAAAATCATTCGGAGCCGTACCTGCTGCCGGAGACTTCCAAGCCTCTGTGGCATTCTATGCACCGGATATGTTCCGTGCAAGTGGAATGACGAAAAACTATGCCGACGAACCCGGAACACAACAACAGGCTTGGTTCTACAATGTACGCCACAACTACATTGTGTTACCGAGAAAAGAGAGAGCTATTGCCGCTATTGTATCTGCTTCTGCTTAACCTTTAAATCTTGAAAAATGACCATAGAAGATAAACAAAAAGCAGTACAAATCTTTGAGGAACATCCGCAGCTTTCAAAACTGTGGATGAACCCCAAAGGGGAGTTTTTTACTTCTGAAGATTTGGCAAAAAACAGCCTTGGAAAAGGCGAAACGCTGGAGTGTATCGACCGAGTATTAGAGGTGGAAAGCCCTGCAACAGAGCAAGAGCTTACGGTAGATGAAAACATTGGACAAATAGAAGCAGAGAAAGCGGTTTCCCAAGTGGAGCAAATGCTTATAGATGAACAAAAAGGTAAAAATAGAGCGGCAATAAAAAAAGCTGCCGAAAAAAAGATTAGCAAACTCAAAAAATTAAACGACGATGAGTAACCTGAAAGGTGTAAACATACAAAAAGGCAAAATAGGCATTAACCGCTTGGCAGGCAATGATGCCGTAAGCGGACTGATTATTTCCGCAATAGCCGCATCCGCTTTGTCTTTGGATAAACCGACAACGGCGTACAATATGAAAGATGTGGAGGCCTTAGGCATTACGCCTGATTTTGACACGGATAACAGTCTGAATGTTTACCGCCATTGTTCGGAGTTTTACCGTATGGCAGGGGAAGGAATACCGCTGCACCTAATGCTTGTAGCACAGGCTACACCTATGACGGATATTGCCGAAACAAAAGCCAAAACCTTATTGGCACACGCAAGAGGGGAAATTCGCCAATTAGCCATTGCCGTCAATCCGGCAGAAGCACCCAATGCTATGCTGAACGGCTTACCTACGGATGTGTATAATGCAATTGCAAAGGCTCAAGGGCTTTACAATTGGACTTATGACAACCATATGCCTTGCCAAATCTTTTTAGAGGGGCACCACTACGGCGGGCAGGCTTCCAGTGCGGCAAATCTTAGAGATATTGAAAACTTGCAGGCAGACAAAGTAACGGTAGTCATTGGGCAAGATTGGCTTTATGCCGAAAGCCTTATAGGAGAGCGGAAAAAATTTGCAGATGTAGGAACGGTATTAGGCGTTTGTTCAAGAGCAAAGGTATACGAAAACATTGGCGACAATGGTCAATTCAACCTTACAGATGCCATTCGTAAAGTTTGGATAGAACCGGGACTTTCTTCCCACCAAACGAATACGGAGGCATATAGCGACCTTCAAACCTTGGAAACCAAAGGTTATGTATTCGGGGTTACTTATGCCGGACTGGCAGGCGTACGCTGGAACAACGACCATACTTGTACGCCTGTGATTGTAGATGCTGACAATACCATGAACGAACACACCATTGCCTACGGGCGTGTAGCGGATAAAGCGGTAAGGGAACTGCGGAGGGCATATCTGCCGAAAGTAAAAACCACTTGGCAGGTAGATAAGAAAACAGGGAAACTCAGCAAAGGAACGCTAGTAGCCCTCGAAGATGTGGGCGATAAAGTTTTTGAAGATATGATTTTGCGGGGCGAAATCACCTACGGAAAAACTTATATAGATGCCGACAGCGACCTTTTGGTGGAGCGTATTCTCAAAGTGAATTATAAGATAGTGCCTAAGGGCGTTATCGGGGAAATCAACGGAACATTAAACCTTAAAACAAGAGACTAATGTCAAGAATAAACAGAAACGGAAAAGCCTACGATAGTGCCGATGTTACCGTACAAATCAACGGCGTGCCCATAGAAGTGAAATCTATGGAATATGGCAACGAGCAAGAACACCAACTCAATCATACGCTGGGGGCAAGAGCGACCAGCTGGAGCCGTGGTAAAATTACGCCCAGTGCCTCAATGACTTTGCTGATGGTAGATGTCGTGGCATTGGAAACCGCATCAGGCGGAGACTTGCTCAGCATAGAACCGTTTACCATTACGGTGGAATTTGCCAACGAGTATAATGTAGTCATTGTCGATAAAATCGTGGCAAAATTCAAAAAAGAAGGCAGAAGCGTAACGGGCGATATGGGACTGGAGTATCAGTATGAGCTATTTGCCTTAGATGTACAGCTAAATGTTGCCGCAAGTGTTTAAATAACCCTTAAAGATAATTTAAAATGAAAAAAGAAAATACAAACATTGAAACCGTAGCCGAAGATGTGAAAACGGCTCTAAAATCCGAATATGGCGATAAACTGAAATCTTTATTGCTGCCCAAAGACGACTTATGCGAACAGCACAAAGAAGTCTTGGCGGTAGTTCCGAGCCGTTCTATCGTTTCTCAATATTTGCGATTTGCAAAGGAGAATCCGAACAAAGCACAGGAGATTTTGATTAAAAACTGCCTATTGACTTCTAAAGAGGAAGTATTGGCAGATGACGGAATGTTCTATGCAGCCGTAGGATTATTGGCAGAATTGATACCGGTAAGAGAGGGAAAGTTCGGGAGGCTTTAGACGCCTGCCCGGGACTGAATTACGACAAAGACAGTGATGTATTTCTAAAGGCGGATGCCCTAATGAGTTTTTATTTGGGCATTCCCTTTCCGGAACAATTACCCGATGATATTTGGGTAATGAAACTGGCACAAATCACTTGGCTGGCAGAGCAAGGACTACTCAATACGAAATTTGAAAAGAATGAATAATAGAACAGTAATAGTTATAGACTTGGCGGCACGTTATGCGGCGGCTTTTGGGATGATGGCAATAGGGAGAAACATTAATACCGCTGTGGTAGATAGAGAACAGCCGGATTACGGCATTAAGCTGTACGGAAAGTTAGACGCTGATGTTGAAAAAATAGAATTTAAGCACGGAAGTCAAACACTAACCTTTTCCGGTATGCTTACCGAAACTTCGGGCGTGTTTGCCCCACCTTTGATGATAGATTTCAGTAAAGAGAAAAACCTTGTAGAAACCGAAGTAAACGGAGCGGATAACATTATTGTAGAACGCTGGGGTACCAAAGAATGGCAGCTTGACATCAAGGGACTTTTGATTGATATGGAAAATAAAGTTTACCCTCAAAACAAAATAGACGCACTACACCGCTTTTTTGAAATTAACGATACCATTGAAGTAACAGGCGTGCAGTTTGAGGATAAGCAAATAGACCACATATACTTTAAAGACTTGAAGATAACGCCGCTTGAAGGTTTTCAGGATACCGTGCAGTTCACGCTTTCGGCATCGTCTATTCAGTCGCCATTGTTTAATGTTCTAAAGCCTTAAAAATGTATTTGAATATTTCTGTTAGAATAACCATTGGAGAGCGTTTGGAACTGAACACCGTAAAAAGTGTTGAAATCCAAAGCACACTGGAAAAGATAAGCAACAAAGCTACCGTAGAACTGCCGAGAGAGTTTAAGGACGCCAAAGGGAAACGCCTGCTGGACTATATAAAAACAGGCGACACCATTCGCATAGAATTGGGCTATAACGGAGAGTTGAAAACGGAGTTTGAAGGGTATATCGCACACATAGGTGCCGAAATTCCTACCGTACTGGAATGTGAAGACGAAATGTATAAGCTCAAACGAACCAAAAAGTTTAACCACACTTTTGCCAATACGAAACTTAAAGAAGTGCTGCAGTTCATTGCCCCCGGTTATGAAATAGACTGTGTGGATATGAGCTTGGGCAAATTTATGATAGAAAATTGCACTGCTTTTGAAGTGCTGGAGGATTTGAAAAAATACGGTATTCGGTGCAATTTTTATGGGAAAAAACTGCACGCAGGTATGATGGTAGATTTCAAAACACCGGATAAACACAAGTTTGTTTTTGGGAAAAACATCCGAAAAAGCTCAGACCTAAAGTATGTAACAAAGGATAAAAAAGAGTGTAAAATAACGGCTATATCAATACAGGCAGGGACTTCCAAAAAAGTTACTTATGAGTTCGGAACGCCTGTCAATGGTGAAAGGACATTGCACATGCCTTTGAATTTGAGTAAAAACGAGCTGAAAGAACAAGCGGAAAAATATTATCACAGTGTTGTTTTTGACGGTTACGATGGCACATTGGACGGCTGGTGCATACCAAGGACAAAGCCCGGCGATACGCTGCAGCTGATAGATCCGCAATATCCGGACGAAAAACGAGACGGCAATTTTCTCATCGAGAGCGTAACGATTAAAGCCAATGCAAACGACGGCATTAAGCGAGAAAATAAAATATCTATGAAGCTATGAGCGAAGCATTGAAACAAGCCATCGGACTGTTTTCGGATAAGGGCTTAAAAGTAAGCATAGGGAAAGTAACCGCACTAAGCGGAAATACCTGCACCGTAGAGCGGGAGAATTTACCGCCTTTGCTGGATGTTCGTTTGCAGGCTTTGAAAGGAGATTTTTCAAATCATCTCTTGATTAAGCCAAAACTTAATTCACAAGTCGTATGCCTGAGTGTGGATGGGGAAACCGCAGAAACCTGTATTGTTCAATACACCGAAATTGAAAGTGTGGAAATGAGTATAGGAGGTGCGGTTCTGAAAGTAGAAAATGGAAAGTTGCAAATCAAAAATAGCGCAGCCGACTTGAAAGAACTACTTACGGAACTATTAGCGGAGTTGAAGACGGCGATAATTCAAACACCGTCCGGAATAGGTAAGTTTTCGCCTAATAACAAATTGAAATTTGAAGAATTAAAGAATAAAACAACACAATTATTGGAGTAATGGCACTAAATAAACAAGCACTAAAACAAGGTATAGTAGCTCTGCAACAAGAGATGATGCAAAAGACCGAAGCAGATTATAATTATTACGCCGAACGATTGGCAACATTGATAGATGCTTTTGTAAAAAGCGGAATGGTAACGGTACAGGCAGGCATACCGGTAAGTACGGCAGGCAGCCCAACGGCACAAACAGGAGCAACGACAAGTACAGGAACAGGAACAATAAGCTAAGCCGTTAGCACGGCAGGCAATTATTAAAATAATGGAAAAGCGTAAGGACATATTAGTAGATGATAGCAACGAATTGGAATTTATCAATGGGGATTTTGCGGTCGGAAACAGCGATATACAGCACATTGACCATATCATAATAGCCCAAAAAGGGGAATATAAACAAACGCCGCAAATGGGTTTAGGAGTAATCAATTATCTAAAATCTAATACCGACAAATCCAAATTTCAGCGTGATGTAAGAATACAGCTGAATTATGACGGCTACGAAAATCCAAACATTGATCTTTCCGAAGGCTTTGAACGCTTAAAGATTGAAATATGAAAAAGATAGTACTACATAACCAGTCCTTATTAGACTTCTGTCTGCAACACACGGGGAGCATTGCCGGTGTGTTTGAACTGGCACAGGCTAA
>NZ_FNAS01000018.1 GCF_900101995.1 Riemerella columbipharyngis
TTGTATAGCGATGTTTGAAACTTCCACCTCTCTTTTGATATTCGGAAATAACGGGTGGTTGCTAATTTGTTGTGTGAGTATTGTTTTCATTGTTTATATTGATTTTTATGGTTGAATCCAGTATCTCATATTATTTATAATAGTGTTCTCGCCCCCTGCCTTCCAGTCCATCACAATATTCTGCTTGCCTAAAAAATTAGGGTTATGAATATTTTTCACTATTGTCTTGCTTCCTGAAATAACAGCTATCGTTAAAATATCACCGAAATAAGTGTAAATGATTATTCCGCCGTTTGCAGTGTCAAAAAATTGGTCTAACACAAATAGTCCACTTCCAAAATAATAATTACCTCCATTATAATGAGATGCACCTACAAGAGCAACTTCAGGGCTTAGAATTTCGGCAGGATTAAAAGCCGAAGTCAAACCAAAATTAAAAGCATCTACATTCTTAACATAAAACCGTCTGTTAATCTTACACATAAAAGCCCACGATTTATCAACAGGGAAACTCGTGTGTACAAGAGCAGAAGATAAAATGGGGGCATATCTGTTTTTTGACGGAAGTTTTGTGATGATAGCTCCTTTTTCATAAATCATTATTTCTTCATCATCTGAAATTTTATTGATGTAAACCATATCCTCCGAAACCAACTGCATAGGCAGGTGATAAAGATTTTTCATAAAATTTCTAACAGCCTCTAATTCTTCCGGCAGCTGAGAGATATTGTTGGGAATTTGTTGGTTTACCGTAATGGTATCCGGAAACAGCATTTGAATATCCGCCTGGTCGCTGAATGCCAGCTCTCCATTGTCGTTTACTTTTAGTTTTTTGCCAAACGAAACGTCGTTACTCTTGTCTTCAAGTCCCCTTAGCTGCAACTTTGCACCCGTAGCGTCCAATACTCGAACTACCCCTTCGGGTATTCTCATATCCGTGTTACCGATGTTTTTGCCCAAGTCCCCTGCTGGTAGCTTGGCACTTTCGCCATCTTCATTCACACCCACCACAAAGGGAAAACTATTTGTATTCCCATTATTCTTTGGCTTAGGTAGTTTTTCTCCTATTTCGTCAAAGGTCTTGGAAAAGCAATCTCTCATCTTGCGTTCTGTAATCAACCCCTCGTCGTTATCGGGAAGATTTCTGTTTATTTCTTCTAATCTGCTCATATCTTTATATTCTAAATCCTGTATTATAACCTCCGGAGAAACCTCCAACAGCTCTGATATCTGAAACATCTGCATTGTAAAGGTATAGTGCCGTATTGGCGGTAAAGGTTAAGTTCAATATACTGTCGTCCTCATACTGCTCTCCTGTATTACCTTCGTAGTTCGACAAATAAGCTGCGTTTTTTTTATTACCCATTACCCAAAGTCTTCCATTGGCATCCGGAATCAATAATATCAGTGCTTCATTTTTCACCTTTGAGATAAACCCCGTGTTCCTTGCATTCAGCTCCAAGATAGAGGCTTTCAGCTCTGTGGATAGCTTCCATCTTTTAATACTGCCCGATGTCTTTTCCGTTAAAGAGTTTTGGTTGATGAATAGATCTATATAGCTTAGACTTTTATGCCCATAAAGAGATATTCCCTTTCTCTCTATCACTCTGGAGGACGAGAAGCCTGAAGCGGCAGGAAGAGCTATCTTACTGAAATAATTTGCCGGAGCATACCACACTCGGGTACTTATTCCTCCTACAGCTTTGTTCTGTGGGCAATAAGGTAAATCTTCTATGAAAATATCAGTATTCATAGAGCAAAAATAGCCGTGCAGACACGGCTAATAAAGGACAAACCTTGTAGTTGTTATTACAAGAATAATCCGCCTTTTTTAGGTATGATTTTAGTTCTAAATTCTACCTCTTGGCTTTGGTAGCAAGGGAACAAAGAGGCATTTTTTTGCATATAATCAAAAATAAACTGCAGATACATATCTGCTGATTTGCTAAATTGCTCTCCGAGCTTATAGACCTGCTCCGGACTAAGAATCACAGACTTCTGCCATGGTAGCTCTTCGTACTGAATAACGATACCCGAATTGATAAATAGCAAATTAGCATTATATATCGCACTACATATCGCCATATTTTTGAGATACTTTTGCAACCATTCTTTAAGTTTCGGATCTGATTTTAATTCTTCTACGGTGCAAGTGCCCAAACTCATGAGCAATAAGCCCAAATGCTCCCTCATTATATCCGAGAGGTATTGGTAAACCTCCGGAGATTTCCCTATGCCGTAGAACTTCTGAAAATCAAAAAGAGAGACCAGCTCAAATTCGTCTTGAAAAAATGTATTATCCGCTTTCAAAACATCATCTTTTTCAATTTCTTTTAATGCAGAAAATAAATTGTCATTCGCCTTTTTCAGCCAAGACAAGCCCAAATCTCTAATATCCCACCACGGTGCAACCCTCGCTTTGTCGTGGTCGTATTGATTGATCCCAAAGTTTGAGATATACACTTTAAGCCTCGGAATATCCAGCACGAAAGAAAATAATATCCCTGCTCTGGCTAATTTTTTATATATAGCCGGATTGGAACTCTCTAAGCTCTCAAACTGAGAGCGTGAAACGAAAGGAAATATTTTAGTTTCAAAGCCGGATTCTTGGTCTATCAAATCCAAGTCAAAGTTTTTAGGTATCGCTATAAGCTCTTTGATTAAATTGTTGGGTATTATTTTTTCCATAATTTAGAGGACATTTTTAGAAATTTTTAGTTCACGACTTTGGTTTGTCCGTTTGGATTTTTGTCAAGTGTCGTAAGATTAGTATTAGGAAATTTAGCCACAAGGTCCGGATTCCATCCGTTCCATTTTTGGATCAACCGGAAGATAAACAAAGTACGGATATGCTTTCTCGGAAGCCTTGCACAAAGGATTGTCCACGCTTCCCTTTTATCTGATCCGGAGCCACTAAGGTTCTTGCCCCCGGGAACACCAGCACCGAGCAAAGCAGGATCTACCCCCATAGAGAAAAGTATCTCGGAATTGCCGGCAGAAGCATCCGGTAGAAATTCGCCATTCGCCTGATGTTGTTTTATTTCTTCTATTTGAATTCCCTTGATAAGCTCTCCCGAATTTCTATCTCGAAAAAATGGAGAAATAAGAGATTTGCCGGAACCATTGTTGCCGCTGAGATTATCGTCGATGCTATTCACCAATTCATCTCGGTAGGCTTGTTTTAGATTGTTATCGAATTTATTCCACTCGTCCACCCCGTATCGATGAACAAAATAATCGTCAGCAATGTGTATCAAATATTTGAAATTAAACTGCTGCTCGAACATCATCTTTTTGAGTTCCGGTACTGCCATCACGACATCCATCCATCCGGACTTGAATGAAGAATGCCACCCGACACTCGGATAAACCTTTTCCACTATCAGCGTATTGATGATAGGCACGATAAATTTTCTAATGCCTTTCTCTTTGCAGTAGGTTTTTATTTCCTCAGGGCTTAGGTTCTGAGAGAAGCACGGCACTTTGATATTATTCTTAACATCAAATTCCGTTTCGTTCCACGCCGTATTGATGATAACATTCTGTATCATCCCGTTTTTTGGTTTCTCAAACCTACAATAGGAGGCTTGGTGTCTGATAACCGAAATTATTTCCTCTCCATTGGGACTTAACAGGAATTCCGGAAAGGCAACTCCGAGAGCTTCATAATCGTAAACTATATCTGAAAGCATCAGATCAAAATTCGTCCTATCAAAGAAATCATATACTTCCGGCAAAGATGATGGCACTTTCTCTTTGAATTGTACATCGGAATCCGTCTCCACCATCTCGAAAACCCTCAAACCTATACCATAATGAGCGGAAGCCAATACTTCAAGCCCACCTACAGCAGTACCCACCTTGCTCACTTTTTGCATCAGCTCTTTTGGGTAATCGTTGTTATCTCCCCAGTTGCACCAGTCTTCCGTATCGGAGCTGTCGGGCAGTATCTTCGGAGCTGAATGTTTCGGAACATTCTTTTCGCTGCTCTTAAAATTAATAATAGCAGACGGCATTCGTGAACCTCCTACTATAAATGTATTGTCATCTATTTTTTTTCTCATTAGTACACTACTTTTTTACCGTTATATTCTATGATGAAAAGGATATTTATTTTTTTAATCTGATTGTCTACCTTGATATTCCTCGTTCTGTTTTCCCAATGGTTTGGATTTTTGAAAGCAGTATCCATAGCCAAGCGTTTAGCACCCTTCCTTTTTGGAGGATTGAGAAGTACTGCTTTTTCATAAACTTTAATACTTCCTCCGGATTTGTTTTGCAAATTGAATGTTCTAACTGTGATGGAAAAAGGGATAGGATTATTTTTTTTATCCAGCTTTTTCATATCACTGAGAACATCAGCCAAAAAAATCGTTTTTACCATAGAGCAAAAATGAAAATACCACCACCTAAAAAAAAGGACACGCCGCAGCAATAGAAAAACAAGCCTTATTCTCAAAAATTTTTTGTTATTTTATTGAATTGCAACGAATTAAAAAACAACATTAGACAAGTATTCTCAAAATTGAAATTACCCTCACGGGGCCTCCTTAATCCAAAGTACAATTACACTTTGAAAATTTACCGAAATATGAAATCCAACAAAAAAGCCCTGCCGGAGCAGGACTAAAAAAAGAATAATGAAAGTTAAGGCATCAAGGTAAATTCGTAATGATAAATGAATTTGAGTATTGGTAATCAATAATGTATGAAAATTGCCAAAATAAACAGTAGTCAAAGGTATCGGAGAAGTGCGTAGCGTGTTCCTGTGGAATGGTAGAGCTTCTCTCCGATGATTTGTCTTTTTTGAATGCATCGTCAGAAGTCAGTGGTGCATTCTCCATTGAAATGATCAAATTTGGGCATTGGTTCTCGTTAATTCTTACAATGGGCAGCTTATTGTTCTGCTCCGAAAGAATCTCGTTTATCAGTCGGAATTTATCGATATGGCTCGGATTATTCGTGTTAGGAGTCTTATTGATCACTCGCCAACCGGCAGAACGAAGCATATTCTCTACATCCTCTGCTAAGGTCGTCTTAGAGTTGGCTTCTTGTTTATAGCCAGAACGGTCGTGATACAGATGAACCACATTACAGGATGATTTGTGTGGTTCGTAGTAATCAATGAACAATCGAACCATATCCGATAGCTTATCTGGATTTTTAACAAAGAACTCTTTGATAAACCGAACCTCATTGATAGATGTAAGATACTGAGATACCGTACCGCAATTGATACGCCCACCGAAGTCAAGATTAAACTGCAATGGAATACCTCTAATCAAATCGGTATCATACCTGCAGCTTGGCTTATAATCTTCCGACAAGCCCCCCATATCGTCCACATTGTATCTATAAGAATAGTAGTGGGTATCGGCTTTTAATTGTGAATAAAAACCATCGGTAACCCCACGAGGACGAATATTCATTATCTCGGCATCGAACAATACTTTGGATAGAGCTTCCTCCTTCATTTGTTCTATCCACCCCGGAGTTAGATTGTGTTTGTTTACCAACGAAGTGAACTTCAAGAATGCAAACTTCTTAGGATTTTTCCGTGCTTTTTCTTCTCGGTTGGTAAACCATTCTCCTTTCTGAGTCATCGCTACAGAAGACACGAATATCGTAGAATTGAGTAATGTTTTATTCTTAAATTGAGGCTTGATACTTCGGTTGGTTGTCAAGACATTGTTGTATAAATGCTCATAGGTCAATAGTGCAGCTTCATCACCAATGACAAAATAAGAATTCAACCCACGCCCAGAATTGGGATTGTCCAAAGAAACCATCACTGCAATAGTCCCATTTCGGAAGTGGATAACATTAGCCCACGAGTCCGGAGCTTGAAAAGGCATCTCAAACCCTTCCTTCTGTCCGCACCTGCCCACGATATAATCAATCCCCTCAAATAAGCCGAACATCTCCAGTCCCTCCTTGGTAGACGGCAGAGTTCTTGTCTTTATCTGCACGAAAGTTTCACCTACGATAACACCAGTAGAACGAGGCATCTGCCTTGCTGCTTCTTTCAGAAACCATCCCAAAACGGTGGACTTACCAGAACCCCTGCCGGCTTCTATGTTGATATTCTTAATACCATAACGCTGATTAGCCAAAATAGCCGTCATCTGCATTAAATTAAGCTCCAGCTTTTTTATTGGCTTAAGGATATTAGACACTTCATTATTCCTCATGTTGTTCTTCGTTATTGTCGTTTGCGGCTTCCCTAAAATCTACATCTTCTACATCCATATTATTGAAATCTACTACCCCATCAGAAAACAGTTCATCCAATTTTTTGTACACCCATCTCGGCATCTTCATATGATATTCGTGTGCCTGTATTTTATTTGGATCTACTTGGTTTTCTTCAGCATCAAAGTTGAAAAGGGAACGATACTCCTTGAGAGCTTTCACAGCGAGGTCTCCATTACCGGCTTTTCGGGCCAATTGGTATTCATTCCAAAACGCCTCTTTTAATACCTGTCTTTCAGCAGCAAGACTGGTAGCGTCCAAATCTCCGAATATCTGCATACTCCAGTTATAATCACGGTAGGCCGTAGCTCTGGATATAGAATGCTCACGCATCAAAATCTGAATGGTCTGGTGCGTCGAGTATTTATTGTTAAGTCTCAACGCCCACGCATGTGCCAGGCGCTGTTTCTTTTCTTCTTCCTTTGCCGTTAACTGAACCGAAGACTCATCCAAATAACTTGCTTTTATTCGCAAAAAAGAACTATCCTTTTTGAATTTTACTAATTCCATCAATGCAAAAATAGCCGTACAAATACGGCTGAAAAAGGACAAAAAAAGCCCCACATTTTGATGGGGCAAAAACATCAATTGAGATCCAATACAAAAACCCTCCTTACTTCATCATCGTCATCATAGTCATCGTCATCATCATAGTCATAGTCATAGTCATCGTCATCATCATAGTCATAGTCATCGTCATAGTCATCGTCATCATCGATTATTTTAAAATTACTGTGATAGTCACTATATTTAATTTTTTGAAACTCTCCGTCAATAATCTTTCCGGCTATTGATGTTCCCAAATGATCTCCGTAAGGATATTGAACACGAACCTCTGTTTCTGGATCTAACTCCGATAACATTTCAATTAACTCTTGTGCTGTCATAATTTTAATTATTTGATTATCATTTATTTACACAACAAAGATACATTCTTGTTTCATTCCTTGCAAATTGTAAGTGCTTTATTTTCTGACATTTAACTATATTTTAACTAATAAAAAGCCCCACTAAAAGTGAAGCTCTAACTGATTATTTTCTTTCCGATTTCTTCCACTACTTTTACCGTTACGGCATTGCCAATCATCCCATATCGGTGCGTTTTGGGAATAGGTTTTATTACGCCATCATAATCTCCGTACTTCGTCCAATCGTCCGGAAAGCCCTGCAATCGTTCGCATTCGATTTCCGTAAGTCGTCTTATTCCTTGAGGATAAATCACAATATTATCCTTTTGTACAGATGTAAGCGTATTACTTACTCCCAAAGAGTTAGTCTCTAATCGTTGTTCCAATTTTATTCCCGATTGGCGACTGGTAGGATTAGCAGGATTCCTTCCCCTTAATGCTCCTATAACCAAAGGTAAAGCACTAAGCCCGGCACCTGTTTTATTCCGAAGCGTGGGAGTAGTATTATCTTTTCTTTCTCTAAACCCTTCATCATACCTAAAATCTCCCACTTGTAAAAAAGTATCAGATGCTCGTTGTCCAAATTTAGGATTTATACACGAACAATTTTCGGTTTGTGGCTGCTCTCCTTTTTGTTCATTTTTTCTTGAAGATAATTTGTCATCTTCTCCGATAGGAAATACTCTGGGCTTACTTCTTCCATCAAGATGTCCGATAAGGTATATCCGCTCTCGATTTTGGGGTAAAAACCACTTTGTATTAAGCAGTTGCCATTCAAGTCGGTAACGCCCAAGGTGGGTAAACGCTTGGACAATTGCCCAAAAGTCTCGGCGATTATTACTGGAGAATGCTCCTTTAACATTTTCCCAGATAAAAATATCTGGTTGGAGTTCTCTAACCACTCGCATTGCTTCTTTAATAAGGCGTGATTTATCTCCTTCAAGCCCTGTTCTGTCTCCTGCCATACTGAAATTTTGGCAAGGACTTCCGAAAGTGATAATGTTGATTCTTTCATTGATGTTTGATGTGTTTAACTGCGTAATATCCCCTAACGAAATTGCATCTGGAAAATGTTTTTTATAACAAGCAACGGAATGTTTATTAACCTCAGAAAAATAATGTTTGTCGATTTCAAACCCTGCATTTTTCAATCCTAATGAAAACCCTCCAATGCCTGAAAACAGATCTAAAACATTCACTTTTTGTTCCATTTTTCTAAATCTTTTTCAGTAAGCAGGTTACCATTTCTGTAAACCTCAAATGCCAAATTATTTTCACGCATATAAGCTACCCAGCGGCGTACAATGACATCTGAAAATCTCGGATCTAATTCAAAGCCACGACACTGTCTCCAGTTCTGCTCCGAAGCTATCAAAGTAGAACCAGAACCCAAAAATCCATCTGCGACAATATCCTTTTGCTTACTTGAATTTTTAATCAAATAACCAATCAAGTCCAAAGGCTTCATCGTAGGATGATCTGCATTTCTAACAGGCTTGTCAAATCTTAAAACAGAACTTTGCTTCCTATCGGAGTACCAAGGATGGGCCGCTTCAGTATTCCACCCATATACAATGGAACGATGTGTTTCTATTTCCGCAGGCTGCGTTTCTTCACAGAAAATAATAGGCTCGTGCTGCATATGATAATCCAAACGCCCAAGAACAAATGAATTTTTCACCCATACCAAAGTGGATGAAATTTTGTATCCGGCAGCTAACATAGCACTTCTAAAATTGATAGCTTCGGAATCAGAATAGAACACATAAGCAGGTGCTCCGGAATTCGAAAATACATAAGTATTCACAAAAAAATCATATAAAAAATGATAGAAATTTTCATCAGACATTTTATCATTTTTAATTTTTAACTTTTCTTTTGTACCTCCTTGGTAATCTACATTATACGGAGGATCCGTTACTAATAAATCCACTTTCTCATCGCCTAAAATTTTAGCCCAATTTTCGGAGTCGGTAGAAGAACCACAAAGAAAGCGGTGCTTGATTCCCTTATCCACAGATACAAATTCAAACAAGTCACCTTCTGCACTTTCAAATTTTTCATACACCGTAGCATCAAAGTCTCCTTCTTCCTCCGGAGACAGTACTGCATTTTGTTTCAGGAACTCGTCATAGTCCCCCATATCCATACCGATATCTTCGAGGTCTATATCTTGGAAAAATTCCTCTATCTTCTCCCAGTCAAAAGCTCCGTTGTGAATGTTGGAGCGGAGCATATATTCCTTAAATTCTTCCTCTGTGAGTTTTCGGTTCGGTATCCTTACATCTATTTCTTCGTCGCCTCTCTCCAAAATGAATAATGCAGCTATACGCTGGTGTCCGGCTAAAAGAACATTGTCAAAATCAACAGCAGGAATTTCTACAAGGTTAAATTTCTCAATACTCTTTTTCAGCTTATTCATTTCGTCATCCGAAATCGTTCTCGGATTGAAATCGCAAGGCACTAATTCTTTTACTTTTCTTTTTACGGTGTACCACTCAAGTGGTGCTAATATTTTATTTTCCATCATTCAATAATTTTTCACAAGCCATCAGCTCGTTTATTTTCTCTTGTAATTGTTCTTTTTTTAGGTTAATACTATGCAGTTTGGAGGTATAGCCAGAAGCGTCTTTTTCCGGTAGTTCTACCTCCATTTTTTCTATTGTTTTTTTTCTTCTCGAGATAGAAGCTCTTAATTTATTTTGCAGCTTAAAAAGCTCCAATTCTGAAAGTCCGGACAAATCTTTCTTAACGCCGGTAGGCATTATTCTTTTATAGACTCGGTAGTGTTTTAGGATTTTCTGGCATTCATCAAAAACTTTGAAACACTCGTAGATTTTGCATTGAATCGCAAAGGCCTCAGACACGGCGGTAGAGGGTAATTTATTCAAAGCTATTTTGAGCGAACAAGACTCCAGCCATACCTGCCATCTGCCCCTATATACCGGATGAAGTTCCAACGGATAGTCTGCAATGAAATCATTAAAAACCTTTCTTTTCTCGGCATTTGCATAACCCAACACCTTCGGTTTTTCGGTTTCCGTTTTTTGCTCCGTTATTTTTTCGGCTGCCGGTTTGCCAGCCGTAGGTTTAACATGGTCTCCCGAAAGCCTCCCTATCTCATATTTTAGCTTTGCATAATTCTGAAGTGAAAAATTTGCTAAACTCTTAGCCAAACGCCCACTCCCTCCAAGCCTTTGGAAATCTGATAATAAACGCTGGTGTACTTCTTTGTTCATAAGAAAAAAAACAGCAGGACAAGCCCGCTGTTTTCAACAATTAAATAGGATTATTTTTCGGGCTTTGCTTCTACTTTTGGTTTATCGCCTTTCTGTTTCAGTTCCAACGCCCGAGATATTATTATCACATCCTCCGAAAAGCCTTGTGTTGCTCTTAGGCTTTTCAGCTTCCGGAGTCTTGGTTCTTCCAATTTAGATAGAGGAACATCAGCTTCCTTTGCAAGAACCAACCAAGATGCTCCCTTCTCCAAAAACTCCAGTGCATTGTCTGGAATATCGGAAACAATATAATCGCCCTTGGTACTTATTATTTTAGTGCCAGTTTTTACTCGTAGTTTAAAATATTTTTTGTCCATTACGGTGCAGGTTCTAAGTTAATTTCACCCTCATAATAATAAAGCTTCGTATTTGCCATTACTTTGGCTGTGATACCGGAATTGTCGTCTACCTTTTTACCAGAAGTAGCATCAGCGGTATCGATATAAGCACCTAAATCTTTATTCCCAAGTACAAACAGTTTTCCTTCGGAATCTTTTATCGCATACACACACGGCGTATTTTTGTAGGCATCTATAAAGCCCAAGTTTTTCACTTTCAGTCCCGGAATAAGGAAATCCAACTCCGTTTTTACTTTCTTATTTCCGGTATTTCCGGTAAGGCTCATTTTTAGTTCATTTTCATCAAATTGAACATCAATGAACTTCCAAGATTTTCCGGTATCTAAAACAATACCCCCTGTACCTATTTTCACACGACTTTGGTAGTCTGCACCCGGAGCAGGCTTCGCAAAAGTTTTCACAAAAGCCGTAGGTACATAGTACAGCCTTGTGGTAAGCCCTGAAAATGAATCTTCATTAGGACAATTCTCAAGATTTTCGTGCGGTGTATTATCAAAACATCCAGCCATTTTTCTATTTTTTAATGATTAAACTTGAATTTCCAGCCACTAACTGAAGAAGTAAATCTTCGTCTTTGGCAATTTCCTTTTGAGTTTTCACTTCTCCGTTAATTCGGATTTTCTTCGGAGCTTCATCTGTGAACTTGTATTGCTCACCATTAAACTCAAAATCTTCCCCCGGAATTACTTCTACTTTGGTAGTTGTATTTTTCTCGTTGAACTGCGCCTCTCTTTGGTTAAGTTCTTCTTCTCTTTCGTTGAGCTGCGTTTCTCTTTCATTCAGTTGAGCTTCTTTCTCATTAAGCTCTGTTTCTTTCTGTATCAACTCATCGGCTGTTGGTTCAGCCGAATGAGTGTTGTTATTATCTTTTTCCATTCTTTATTAATTTATGCTGTTAGACCTCTCTCGTTAGGGTAGAATAATTTATTTTGCTCGTTGTTATTCAATCCTCTGTTTTTGCTTCCGTCTGCGGTATGCATATAAACCAATTGGTTGATAGCATAATCATAGCCGAGGGTAAACTCTCCGTACACTCTTAAAATTCTATCTTGTATCTGAACATCTGTAAGTTCTGAAGGATTTTCAATCTCGTCAATTAGTCTTAGTAAATTGTTGTCCACCGTAGATACAATAGTTCCTTGGGTTAAATTTGGAATGCCTACAATTCTTCGGTTACCCAATCTCGTTATGCTCGAATTGGTTTGGAATTGGGATTGTCCGTATCTATCCTCATAAGCTATTTTATAATCTTCAGCATCAACAATATTCATAAATATTGTTTTGATTTTTTGTCTCTGCTGAGACGGCAACCCTCTTTCATAAGCTTGTACTACATCCAAGATATTGGAACTCGTAATAGCATCACCCGGAATCAAGAATGCAGGGTTTTTAGTATCTATCGCTATTTTTCTGTGGATTTCGTTGATACCATCCATAGAAGTACCGAATACAGGATTCTCTGAACCTTTCTTAGTTTCATCATATACCCCTGTAATAGAAAGGGTATTGACATCATCAATAATCTTATCTTTCAGCATCTGGATAGCCATTTTAGAGATGTTTTTTTTATCCAATGGTTTTCCTTCATCATAATCACCCTCTAAACATGTTCCAAGAATTTCAGCCGGATCAAGCTCAAAATCTATTTTCTGATGAAAATTGGTTAAATTCTTATTCAAGAAAGTAATATCACCGTAAGGCGTGAATTTTTTACTTTCAAAAATCTGAACCACATTACTCATCAAGGCTTGGATAGTAGGGTATTTACTCCTTACTTTAGTTACCGTTCTACAATACTGGTTTATCTGAATATCAGAAGACAATATTGCTGACTGCATTACATTTGGAATTGTTTTTAGATAAAGTATTAATTCTGTACGAATGTCCTGTATGTTTAGATTATTTGCCATTGAATATTTGTTTTAAAATTTTATTATGTGCATGATTAGGATTTATGTATCCGTCTATTAATCCATCTGTTTCTTCTTCCTTGCCGGAGTTTTCAGGTAGTGAGTGACGGTCTTTGGACTCTCCATATTGCTTACAAGTTTCACCCAACAAAACAATAGAAGCCACCAAGCTGTCTCCTGCCTTTAGTCCAGAAATTTCCAAGGCTTGTTCTACAGCATTTTCTACTTCGCTTACTTTGGTCTCCGCCGATTTAAGGCTTTCCTCCAAAGCAGTCGTGTCATTCTTTTTAAGAGCATCTTCAATGATCTGAAGCTGGTCTTCGTCTAATTTCGCAAAGGGCTTTTTGTTTCCAAACAGCCCGGCATTTAGTGATATTTCACCAAGTGCCAATAGTGCAGTAAGTTTTTGAAATCTATTATTCATATCTAAAAATTAAAATTTGTTCAATGCATCTTCGAGCGTTCCAAGCTCGTCTATCAGACCTATCTCTAAGGCTTCTTTCGGTGTGTATGTTTTCCCTTTGAAGACATGCCCGTCGTCTTTTAGTTTTTCGCCATAGTTGGCTTTTATTCTACCGATAAAATCATCGGTTAATTGTTTTAGCCTTTCTTTGTATAGTTCCTCATTCCCTTTCATCAGCTCTCTTATTTCTTGGTTTTTCTCGGTGGATTGAGGGGCATAGAGTTCATAAATCTTAGCGCCCCATTTTTCAAACATCGCCTCGAAATCCTGATAAGAAAGCATTGTTCCTATAGAGCCAATAAGGTCCGCATAAGGGCTTGCCATATGGTAATCACAACCGCTCGCAATATCTTGAGCCGCCGAACATTGGTATCCGGAAGTATAAGAGATGGTTGGGGTTTCCAAGTTTTTGATAATGTTTGTGAGTTCTGCCGTTCCGGAAACCATTCCCCCTCCGGAATCAATATTCAGAACTATACCGGATATGGCTGGATTGCTGTCCAATTGCTTTAACAATTTACCATAAAAAACAGTACCCAAACAGCCATAGTCCGAATACTTCATTATCGGACCTATGATATTGAATACCACCGGAAACTTCTGGTCAGCGTTCCCTATTCCCTGTGCCGTAATATTTTCAAGGAATAACAGCTCTTGTCTGTTATGATCTAAGTTCTGAGCTTTAAAAACAGAATGCTTTGTCACCAATGATGCAATCACTGATAGCAAATAGCTCTTCTCTATCGCCAGAGGGGTATTGAATAATGTATTAATGCCAAACATAGTCTCAAATGTTTGGCAAACTTATCCCAATGGGCTTGGGATTTAAAGGACAAAACGAGGGTCTAAAATCGTAGTGCCGTAGATGGAAACCTCGTATTTATCACTTCCGGAATTATCGTCCTTTATCCGGTCGTGCAGGTCTATACTCATAGGTTCTCTATTGTTTCCAATGAATATTTTGTCATTATTGGTCACCAGTGCAACGGCAAATTTCCTTTTCCCAAAAACATCAAAAATACTCGGTATCAGATAGTCAGACAAATAGATCCCCGTCGTGATATCCACTTCAAAATAAGCATTGTCGTTGTTGTATTTGAGGTTTATATTCCGTGCAAAGTCTTCCGGAACTAAATCAGAGAATACCGTAACAGGCTTTATGGTAGGGACTACCTTATTTTTTTGGTCTAAAAAATCTATATCTTTAGAATGGTAAACCTCAATGCTTCGGATTTCTCTGAAAAAACCATTCGTAGTACTTTTTATTTCCATATTTTAAGGGACATTTTTAGAAATTTTTATTTAATAAATCTTTCTTTTTTCTTGTGAAATCTCGAAAGATAGCATCATAATACCCATCAGAGTCATCAATACCATAGAACTCCAATATATTAAAGATGGTATCTTTATATAGAATTCCGTATATCTCCTTAGCCATAATGGCTTGTTCAAATAGATATTCTCGGAATGTTTTTTCCAAAACTTTACTCAGCTGCTTCTTTTTGGCATCGGTAAAGATTATCCCATACTTTTCGTAGTGGGCATAATTAATCACAACCCTGTACGAATACTCTTGCTTGTATGAGCTTTGTACAGGCTTATAATTATAATAATCCCTTTTTTTGCTAAGGACGGTAGTAACTAAAATCCCCAGCCAATCGGTTCTATTCAAATAGAACTCCTTGCCATATTTAAAAGTCAAAAACTTCTTTACAGCTCTGGATACCGGAATATCTATGTATAACATAACTGATATTTGATGCAATGATATAGATTAAAACCCTGTCTAAGTAGGACAAATTAAAATCTTACTGATGAATATTGATACCCTTTTTCATGGAGAATTTTACAAACTTCAAGTACTGAGGTACGCCCGGAATTTTTGGTTAGTTCCAAGTATGTCGTATCGTTCCAATCTATATTATACCAAATATCCCCATCTACATAATAAATCCTTACCTCTATTACTGTTTTGTAAATGTTAATTTGTGCCACTCTACTATCTTTTTCTCTTTTGAAAAATATACAGCCTTGATAATTTTCCGATGAAACCATTTTGTCTATATTAATATTCACCAAATTCAAGGCGGTCTCGGGTATAAATTTTCGCCAGTGAAAAACAGGAACATTAGGATTGTCCGTCAGTTTTTTTTTCATCTACTTAATTTTGCCTATAACATTTCGTACTTATCCATCATCATAAATTCCTCTATCTTTCCATTCTCATTTTTTTTATAGACCAATCTTTTGACCTCTAAACCATCCATTAGTTCTTCCCAATCCAATGAAAGCTCCCTGCATAAGTTCGGCAGATCATCTTTCTCCAAAAACTTATTAGCCTTTTTCATTGTAGCATGGATCTGCTCCGCCAACAATTGCTTATACTTTTGGGTTACATACTCGGCGGCATGGGCTTCATCAATGCCGTAGTCCAGTAGAGTGCTGTATATCTCTATCCTATACTCTTGTTTTAATAATTTCATCATTTTACTTCTGTTAATATTCTATCATATATCCACGCATAACCGTCATAAGGAATAGGCGTGTAATCTATTTCTTTGTACTTCCTACTGTATTCTTGAAATTGCAGGTATTTCGGGGGCATGTATTTTTCTACAATGGCCAATTGCTCTTTGTAAGAGTATATTTTACCAATGTAAAAATGCCCTATAAGATTACCATTGAAGTATATGCCGTGCATATATTCGTTGGTTTTTAGGCTTCTAATCTGCACCACTTCCATATTCATAAAAATCTCGCAAAAGAACATAGGACAGTGTTCTATCAACTTTTGCTGGTAGTGTTTTTCTATTTTAGAAAAATCCTCGTAGTCGTGGACTATTTTATGGTTCGGAAAAGGCATATTTTTTTTATTTTTCAATTTAGTTAGGTTATTTTCCTCAAAAACTTTCCAACAATCCAACAAAACACATTTTCAATTAGTTAGGCGTTGGAAACCCCTGTTTTCTGTTGGAAACTGTTGGAAACGGAAAACACTTTCCAACAACTTCCAACACTTTCCAACAACTTTCCAACATACTTTTTTTATTTAAAATACTCTTTTTTAATACCTTAGGGCTTGTTGGAAATGTTGGAACTTATTTTTGCCCTTTCGGCGACTCGCTTTATAAAAAAAAAGAAAAAAAATCAGAACGGAACTTCGGGGCTACCTTCCTCCCTACTACTATTATTGGGGGTTGCAGGGGGGTAAAGGCTTTCCATACCGTATTTTTTATCTTCTTCATCTTTCTGGATATTCAGAGCAAAGAGAATAGACTCTTTGTTCTCCAGCTTCTCTAAGTCTATTACATAGGCTGAAGTATTGATATTATTTCCAAATCTGAACGATTTCAATTCTTCCACAAATGCACCGGACTCCTTGATTTTATCCCTTAGTGTGCCTTTAGCCGGACACGACTCCGCAAACCTCGGATACCATTCCGTCTGGATTCTATTATAAACCTCCGTAAAACGGATATACAAAAGATTGCTGTGTACTTGTAAATGCACGCCTCTCTGAAGCCTTTGCAGCTCTGTACCATAGAGGCACGCCACAAATACATCCCAGAGCTTCGACAATACATTGGCATTATCCAGCTTATTTTTGAGATTCTTCGCCCAATTGTCAAAAACTTCCAGCATCTCAGAGGTTGTAAATGGAAATACAAAATCATTAGTATCTTTCAGAAGCTCATGCGTAGCTCCTAAAATGGAGTAGTTTGTGATGATCCGGTCTATCATCCCCTCGAATGCCGGACGAGCTGAGATAATCTTTTTGTAAAGATTAAATTTCTCCGAAAACTTCTCCACAAACAAGTTCCTGTACCATATACATTTCTCCATATAAGCGGTTATATTCTCCGTTGTCATCTGCTCCAGCTTTTCAAACTCTCTTTTTTCTTCTACGGTGAATTGGTTTTTAGTCATCTCACCATAGAGCAATCTGGTAAGCACGGCGTCATCTGTAGGGGCTTGGTTACCTGTTACAATTGCAGAACATAGAATAGGAGATGCATCAGTACTTACCATAGAGTCCAATGTCGCTCTTTTATAAGACCCTCTATCCCATATCCCTTTGAGCATTCCGTCCACTTCCTTGTCTCCGTTGGTAAACTCGGATAAATGGACGACCATATTGGAGAACTCTCCAAAGGAACGCAACTTGGCTTTTCCGGTGGATTGTTTATTCTCAAGGTTTATGAAGTCTGTTTTGGCTATACCAAACATCTTTTTGATACAACCATACAGCTCGTCTTTACCTGTGGACGGCGGGCCGTATAGGAACATCAAAGGGAAGCCCTTGGCCACATCTACAATAATATCCTGATGAGCAGATGCAAAGGCAAACAACATCCCTATGATACCATAGTCTCTATGCACTTTTCTCATCTGCCCAAGATAGTCCACCATTGGAACACTCCAAGACTTGAGCTGTACTCTTTTTTGTTGGGCAAATTTGTAAGGATTAGCCCTGTAAATTTCATTGGCAGAAGGCACATAGTAGGAGTGCCCATCAAAATGGAATATCCCGTTTTTATCGATAGGAATACTCGGCTGCCCCGGAATAGTTACAGAATTATTCCAAGCATAAAACCCTTCTGCATTCCACCCCAAAACATCTACACGCCTACCCACGCCCATATTATCATAGAGATAGGCCGTGAGCTTATCCAGCTCTTTTTGATTACCGTTCCATTGGTAATTCCCTTGGTTGGCACACTGTTTTTTGAAGTCCAGAGGTGTCGTCAAAGCATCTGCTTTTACATCAAAAATTCGTTCATCTCCGTGAATATTGGATATCCTTAGTAGTTTGGAGGCAAACTTCTCATCATTCATATGCTGGAGTATCTCCACAGAAAAGTTGGAAATACTCTTGAAAGTGATAGGATAGTCAAATCGTTCTTGTACAAAGATTTGATTGTTCGAAATAAAGAGCTGATACTTCTCTATGATAGGTATTAACTGCTCCAATGGTGTAGTAATACCGTTCGGAAGCTGATAAAGGTCGTTATCCGAATTGACATTTTGGATGATTTCTGCTTCTTTTTCTTTCATCAAGTTTCTAATGAAAGCCGGCTTTTGCTTAGATAACTTTATGAGATTATCCGTGTATATATTCCGAAGTGTAGTGTCCGAAATTTTGGATATTATCTCTGCAAGCTCCTTAATGCCGTTAGCTCTGTCTAATTCATCTCCTTTCAATTTTTCAAGGCATAAGACATCAAAGCCTTTATTTATATAGGGTTGCAGGGAGTGCAACAATCCCACCTCTTGGATTTTATCGAGATAGGCCCTGCTGTAATCGTCCGGATCTACATCCGGAAGCCGGCAAACTTCTACTGAAAAGCCCTCCGTAATGAGCAGAGGAATATACTTAAGCATCGCCTTACGCCCTGCATTATCGGGGTCTAAACAAAGCGTCACTTTCTGAGTCAGCTTTTTTAATTCCTTGATATGTATGTGTGTAAGTGCTGTGCCGCATATTCCTACGGTATTTTCTATGCCGTATTTGTGCCAAGCGATGACATCATTGTAGCCCTCCATCAGCCATACACGCCCAAATTTGGAGATGGCGTTCTTAGCGGAATTAAGCCCAAACAGTATCTTTTCTTTTTTGTAAAGCTCTGTTTCTGGTGGGTTCATCCACTTGGCTTGCTTCGGGTCACCGGACAAATCTCTGTGGGCAAAGCCAGCTATATGGTCTTGGCTGTCATAAATAGGATAAGTCAAACGATTCCAGACTTTATCGTTGTTTTTATCATTTACCAACCCTAATTTCTTAGCAATTTCTACAGCCCCGGAAGCCACAAACAGCTCATAAATAAACTTACCTCCCGGAGCATAGCCCAGTTGCCACTCTTTTACATCTTCAGTAGTGTAGCCTCTTTTCGCTATTTCTTGCCATGCAGGGTGGTCTTTCGGTAGCTGGTGTAGGTTTTCTACAAACTTTTTGTTTATCGCCTTCAGGTAAGAGCGAAGCGATTTTTGCTCGACTCTTTTTTTGCGGAGAAGTTCTGTGTCCGCTTGGCTCTCGTACTCCATCTGAAGCCCTTTCATCCTTGCAAGTTCTTCTATGGCTTCCGGATACGAGAGTCCTTTTACCTTCATCACCAAATCCACAACACTCCCATAGGTGTCGGTAGAAAAGTCCATAAACCGCTGGGTGCTTGCCTTGATTTGGCAGCTGGGTGTTTTCTCCTCTTTGAATGGAGATTTGCACCAGTAGTGAGCACCTTTCTTCTGCAGCTGAATACCAAGGCTCTGGCAAACCTCCAGTATATCAGTATTAAATAAAAGGCGATCAATAAATTCTTTTTTTATGTACCCCATTTGCTTGTTGATTTAGGGAAAAGCCTTTTATACTTATCCCTTAAGGTTCTAACATCTTGCTTAGCCCTTGTCTTAGCATATACCTGCACAAAGACTCTTAATTTTTTATTCTTTATTTTAGAATGGTAAATATTCATCATCCTGAAAATCATTTTTTGTTGCCTCGGTGATTTTCGGTGTGGATTTCTTTAGATTTCCAATGAATACCGCCTTTATTTTGTCTTGATGGAATTCTTCTTTCAGAGGTACAGATATAGAGCCATCATTACCGAACTGGTCTGGGTCGTCTGCTATGTAAACATTTACATTAATTAAACGAACACCTTTATCCGTCTTAAAAGTTTTTAATTCTCCTTTTTTAAGATGCTCCATGAGCTTGTCGAAGTTGATAGAGCCGTAGAATGATTGTCCCATAGTTGATTATTTTAATTGTTGTTTCACTATTCCGTTTTTTACGCTGATCAACCCCAAAGACTCCATTCGTCTTCTGTAGTAGGTTGTGCTTGCGTTTATGTTTTCGTATATGAGAGCGTTAAACTCTCTAACAGGAAAAAATTTTCTTTTAGCAAAGACACGCTTTACAAAATCCTCGTAAACTTTAGTATTTGCTTTTCTTCCCATATTTTTTTTAAAAAAATAAAAGCACTGCAACCGTCTGTCCGACCCTTATAGAAAAAAAATGTTAAGAGGAAAAATTTTATACTTAGGTCCTTCGTGCTTTTCTAAAAAACAACTTATTATAATCCTGCTTCTTTTTTTAATAATTCCTTAGCTCTATTGCGTATAGCTTCGGCTTTTTCAGAATTAAATACATATTCCAAACTCATATTTACAGTTTGGTAGCTTACCTTAAATTCTTCTGCAATTTGTTTCTTCAAATCTGGGTGGAGTCGAATTTTTTTCATTACTTTGTTTTATCAAATTAACAAGGCAAATATACAAATATATTTTATTATTAAGCAAATAAATTAGTGTAAAATAATGACTATTACAGAAAGGATATTGCAATACATTGATTACAAAGGTATTAGTAAGTATAGATTTTGTAAAGATTTAAAGTTTTCCCAATCTTTTTTAGACAAAAAAAGAAAAATAACAACAGATAAATATGCAAATATATTAGTGCAATATCCTGAAATAAATCCAGAGTGGCTACTTACCGGCGAGGGTAATATGCTGAGAAATGAACATATCACCGAAAATAAAGATACTAACATTGACAATATATCAAATACTAAAGATGAAATATCTTTACTACGCAAGGAAAACGAATCCCTAAAAAGAGAAGTAGCCCTACTGAATGAAAATAGAGAACTTTTAACCTATAAACTACAAAATTTAGAAAAAGAAATAAGTAAAATAAATGAAGAAAACAGTACCATTAAAAGCAAGCCACAAAATAGAGCGGCAGGATAATCTATGGATAGTATGGGTAAAAATGTAACAAAAATGCCACAAAAGAAAATTTAACCAATTGTATAAAAGCATCTTAAGTGAGGATGATTAGTCCCTGTGGGTCTACAACCACACCATAATAACCCGATGATTTTCAGCGGGTTATTTGTTTTAAAAAACGCTTTGTCCCGAATATGTCCCTAAAAATTGGATTAAAACTAAAAAACCTCATCTATTTTTAGCTGAGGTATCAAAAAAAATAACCCCGCTTTTGCGAGGTCATTTACTTACTGCTCTTGGAGTGATTTTTGAATATTGGTTAATAACTCTAATTCTAAATGAGGCGTAAGAGTTTGAGCAAACATTAAAACCCGTGCTATTTCTCCTGCACTTGCTCCGAAGCTTTGGCGGAGGTCTCCACTGCTTAGGTTATCATTTTCGCTAATAAAATGTAAAGCCGTAGCACACACGCCTATTATATCATTTATTAACCACCCCAGCTGGTTTACTTCCGCGAACTCGGTGTTATTTAGCCCTTTTTCTTGGTTAGATACAATCCACTCTTTTAGGTCAATTGCTTTGCCGTCTATGATTACGGCGGTTTCTTTTTTGTTCATAATGTTTTACTTTTAGGAATAACAAACCCCCGCTACGGTGTCCTATGCTGTAAAACGAGCATTCGGGGGCTTTCGCCGTACCGCACCAACGGGGGTAAAATTTATTTTTATTCGTCATAATGTTTTACTTTTAGGAATTGCAAAGATACATTATTTTTTCAATGTTTGGCGTTTTTCTTTCCAGTTTTCCGCACTCATAAAATTTTGTATCGTCCTATATGAGCAGTCTAATAGCTTAGCTATTTCCTTGCTATTTAGCCCCATACAATAGTATTTAAAGGCTCTTTGTTTGGTTTCGGTTGTTATTGCTTTCATAACGCATTTTTTTATTTAATCAGAAATAAAACTGTAAAAAATGGAAATAAACTTAAAATATTACAACGCACCTCATCGGGGTAGCTTTAACGCATTATTTTTTCTCAAAATATACATATACCCCCCCTCCTGCAAAATCATTGTTAAAAAGCTCCTTTTTATGCAAATAGAGGCAAAATATAGCGATTTTGGTCGTCGTCTCCCTCAAAATCTTAACTTTTTAGCTTAAAAACTTGGTGCATAGCGTATTTTTTCAAAATAATTGTTTTTATTTTCATTTTATTTCCATTTCTACCCAATTTTTTAGATGATTTCGGTTATTTCTTGGTCTATTTGTTTGATACACAGCGTTAAACTTATTAGCTCCTTTGCCGTAATTTCGGGGCTATCGGCTTTGTTTTCCAGTCGTTGCCTTAGGTTAATAAGCCTTTGCCGTCTGTCGGCTTGGGCTTGTAGTCTTAGCCTCTCATATTTCCCCGCCGTTTTCTCATTTACACCCGCCAAATTTCCGCTTTCTTTTTGATTGTGTCCCTTTGCTCTACTCTCGCAATAAGTGGCAAAATTTAGCCTTGTTTGAGCTTCGCTGGGTCTCCCGCCTTTTTTCTTAGTTGTTTCCATATTCTTCAAAGTTAAAAGTTAGTTGTATGTATTCTATCTGTTTTATGGTGCTTTGAGCTTGTTTTATTCGCTCCCTATGTTCTCGGGCTTGGCGGTTCAGCTCTCGGCGTTGTAGCCTTATAGCTTCTAAACTTCGGTAAGCCTCCAACTCGGCAAATAGCTCTTTTTGGATTAGCTCCGTTTTTTGCTTGGCTACCTTTTCGCAATGGAGGAAATAAAGCCTTATTTTGTGTCCCGCTTCGCTTTGGGTCTGCATTGCTAACATTTTAGCAAAATCCAAAGTCAAAATAAAGTCTTTGCCCTTTGCTCGGTTGCGTCTTTGCCTTAGCGTTTGTCTTATCTCTACATTAGGTTGAGTTAAGGCGTTCCCGCTTGTTCTTATCTCACCACTTTGGTGGGTTAAAGTTTGGTTTTTACTTCTTATCTCCTCAAAGTGAGTAGATAAATTCAAATAATCTACCCCCTCAACTGCAAACCTATCTCCTGTTATATAGGTTTTAACCCAACGGGTGTAATTTTGATGTAATAACCCTAAGGCGTTATAAAGGGTTGAGCATTGCACGGCTTGCCTCCCGTCCGCCGTTTTGGTCAGTACCAACGGCTGAAAATTTGTTTTTGTCATTTTGTTATAATTTTTGTTTGTTAATGTTTGTTATTTCCTTTATCAATCGTTTTGCCCTTAGTGTGGTAAAGCACACGGTCGGGGCGGTTTTATTGTCCGTTATGAGGACTTTTACTATTTGCCTAATCCATTCAGCAGGGGCGTTTATTTCGCTTTGACTGAGGTGGTCGGCGTATTGCATTCCGTCGGCTTCGTAGATAACCAACAATGGGAGGTCTAAGCCTTTGAGCTTCGGGAGTAGCTTTTTTAATTCCTTTTGCTCGGTTGCCCTTTGCTTTTGCCTTGCTTGGGTTCTCCGCTTCCCGTTATGGTGGTTTTTACATTTCAACCCGCAAAATTTGGCGGAGGCTTTTTTATTTTTCAGTTCTTTTTTGCAATTCATACAAATAGATTTTTTCGGCTTTTTTTTCTTACTTTTTTCTTTTCTTTCATTAAGTATTTTTTTACTTGTATTTTCTAACAAATAAATATTAGAATTATTAACCTGTATTATCCCTTTATCTAAATGGTTAAATCGTTCCCTTTTTTGATTTTCCAAAGGTTGCACACTCTCAGAAATTCCGAACGCATTTTTTAGCTTATTCCATTCGGTTAAATCGTTCCCTTTTTCGGGGGTGCTTTCCGTTGCAAGTTTTAGACACTGGGAATAAATAAGCTCGTTAATTATTGCCTTTGTATCGTTTCTGTTTCCATACTTTGCCCTTAACTTGCTTAGCGTTTGGCGCGCCGTGTGGTATTGCTTTTTATTTAGGTCTATCCAGTAAAGCGGATTAAAGAAATACAAGTATTTTTTTTGCTGGTGGGCTTTCATTAGCTTGTATTTTAGCCCTTTTTCTAAATAGACTATATCACGCCACACGCTTAACAATATCCCCGATAAACCCGCCCAAACGCTCTTATTTTGGAGGTCTGCAAGTGTTTTTATTTCTAAGTTTTTCACAAACGCCATTTTTTTAACGCCAATCTCAAACCTCATAAGCTGGGAGGGTTTGCCCGTTTGCTGGTGTCCTTTATCGTATATTTTCACCCTATATTGCTGAAAATCAAAGACCAACCCTAAACCTTTGCCCTTTTCGGTATATTGTCCGAAAGTATGTTTTTTGTAGGCTTTGATATTCTCCAATACCTCCCGAACTGGGACGGGGAGCGAAACATTTACACCGAACTCAAACCCTCTTAAAATCGCATTATTTGGCTTTGTTTTTAATTCGTCTAACTGGTCGCAAGTGGTTAAAAAGTTGCTATAATCATAGTCAAATGCGTTATTTTTCCCATTATTGAAATACTTAGGTAACGACCCTCTAAGATTGCAGAAAGTCCCCGTATTACCCGAGATAATAGACAAACGCAAACCCTTTAAATCAGCATATTTGTTATTATGCGGTATTTCCCCAGTGGATAAATCCGCCCACGCCCGAAACGACAAATTTTTATTATTTGTCCAGTCGCTGGGGTTGAGGTTGCACAATATTTTAACGCCGTCTATCATTTCGGGGCTGGGGTTTATTCGGTTTCTAATTCTATGGTTAAAAATCCTTCTAATACCTTTTGCAATTCGGCTATTTTTAGCCTTATTATTGCTTCATAAATAGGACTTTGTAAGTCCTTAGACTCTTCCCATAATACGGGTAATTCGTCCAGTAGTTTTTTAATCGTTTCGGCGTTCGTTGTCTTCATGTTGTGGGTAGTTCATTACTCGGTTATGGTTGTACTCGTCTGCTCTTTGCTGGGCAGTTTCTATCACTTCGGAAGTCCCACGCCCGTAGAGATGAAAAACATTGCTAAATATTTCGCTTTCTATTTCCTCGCTTTGCTGTTTGAGGGCTTTTAGCTTTCTTTCGGTTTCCTCTATATCGTGGCTTAGAGTTCTTGACATTTTACCTAACTGGATAAGGCGGAGCGTTCTTTTCTTTAAAAATTGTGTGTAATGTTTCATTTTTATTTGTTTTTAAATGGGTTAGCAGGGTTATTGTTAATGGTTGCCATTACTTCGGCTTCTTTGTATCGTATGCGGTTGCCTATTCGGTAAGCTTTTAAAAGTCCCTTTTTTGTCCAGTCGTGGAGCGTTGGGAGGGTTATTTTTAAAAGTTCTGCGACATCGCCACGGGTTAAAAGTTTTTCGGAGGTATCGGCTGAGGTTTCCGCCTTTGCCTCTTTTTCTGTTAGCGCATTAGTTAGCATGTCCAATTTTTCTGTGAGGGTGGTTATATCTAACCCGTTGACCTCGATTTTAATAGCTGTCATATTTTTGCTGTTTTTTATTTTCTTGGGGCAAAGGTTAAAAATGATAAAGCACGAAAAAACCCCTAAAAAAAATTAGGGGCAAATTTTTAGGGGCGTATAAAAACCCTATAAATAAAGGCTTTGGCTGATGTTTTAGTATTAAATTTATTTTTTTGTTTTTGTGGTTTTTTCTTTTAAAAAAGTTATCCAATCTTTTAATAATACTTCGGTATTTTCGCAATATTTAGCCCGTCCGTCCGACACTTTTAGATTTATATTATCTGCGAGGGTGGTTTTTGCAGGGGCGTTCTCAAATAAAGCTAATATTTGGGCTTGAAAATCTGAGGCGTTACCCTCAATAATTCCACGGTTAAATAGTACGCCAAACAAAGTGCCTAAGGTCTGTTTATTAGAGTTCCATTTAAACGGCTTCTTAGGAATAATCGGAGCAAACGGCTGAGGTTCGGGCGGTTGCTTTTGGCTTATCTCGTTTATTTTTATTTGTAAGCAATCAAAAATAATAGCGTTTATTTCGTTTCTTAATAGTAAATCAGCTCTACCCTCGTCTAAAATATCCCTATGATATGTATGTTTTTGGTCTATTAAATAACAAATAGCCTCATATATATCTGTTTCCGCCTTTTTATCCGCTTCTTTTAATTTATCATCTAAATAAATTTGCAATTCTGTTTCCCTTTTTATCGAAGTCCAAACATCAACGCCCAAAAATAGGCTTTCATTTCTATCAGCTTCTATATAATCTAAAAAGTGGGCAAAATATTTGCCCCATTCTTCGGGGGTGGGCTCTCGGTGTTTATTTGCATTAACCCAAACACTCTCTATTTTTTTCGTCCATTTCCTCAGTTCTTCCCGCTTTTGTATAATATCGGGGTTATAAAACGCCTTTTCTAAGTTTATATAAGTTTTATTAAATATTTGCATTGAGTAGCTGGGGGACGAATATTTATTATCTTTTTTAACACCCTCGTTATTTCTGTAAATTTCCCTAATATCTATCATCTTTAAATATCTTTTAAATTACTTTTAAAACTGGTTTTAATCCTTTTTCTTCGGCGCTTCGTTTGTAGAAGTTTCGTAATACCTCTGCATTTTCTGAGGCTGTTTTTTTGATATAATTTAAAAACATTGCTTCGGTTGTGTGTCCTGTAATCGCCATAATTACGGGGGTGGGGATTTGCCCATATAGATTAGTAGCAAATGAACGCCTACAAATATGGGAGGTCATCAGCTCGTATTTTGGGTAAAATCCCGACACTTTGCGGGTCGTTCCCTTATCGTCTATGATTTCCATTTTTGCCCCTTTGGTCAGCTCATCAAAACCTATTGTTTGCCCTATCTCTTTTATATACTTATTAAATTTTTGGTCGCTTATTGCTTTCGGGAGGTTGCCCCCTCTCTTTTCCAGTGTGTGGGCTATTTGCTCATTTATAGGAATTTCGGCTATTTTACCCGTCTTTTTAGCTTGTATTCTTATCGTATCATCTTTGATATGGGACAAGTCTAAACGCATAAAGTCGCTAACCCTTAGCCCTGTATTTAGCCCTATTATGAGTAAATCTCGGGCGTTGTCTAATCTCGGGTTATCTCCAAAATCATAATTAAATATTTGGTCTATTTCCTTAGTGGTCAAATAAATATCGTCTGTTTGCTCTTTTGGCTTTACAAATTCTTTATGCTTGTAGTCTTTGGATACTGGTAACCCCTCAAAATCAATACTCCCACAAAAGAATTTTATATATTTTATGATATTCCCTATTGTATTTTCTGAGAGTTTTTTAATATCTCTGCAATACCCTACAAAATCCCAGTAAAAAGATAATGTAATATCGGAGTGTTTTAAATTCGTCTTTTTGTAAGCTTCATAATCTAACAAATGGTTTAGCATTGTTTGATATGCTAAAATAGTGCGGGGGCTTAGCTTTTTACCTCTGTTCAGCTTATTAGGGGCGTTCTCTACAAACTTTTTAACCCATTCCACAAAATACACTTTTTCGAGTTGGCTATCATCTACACGATTAAAAAAAATAGCGACTTTCTTTTTTAGCCATTCGGCATTTATTGTTATCTCGCTATTAAATTCAATATTATAGGTTTCTGTTATATACTTTTTTAACTCTAACAATTTTGTATTTATAAAATCTTTGTCTATTGCCTCTACTTTATTTTTTACTTTTTCGTTTTTGCTATCCCAGTAGTTGTAATTTATCTGCACCCCCGTTGAGGTGGTTAAATCTATCTTTTTACTTTCCCAAAGTCTAATATAAATTTTTGATATTGGATTTTTTCGCTTTTTTATAAAATATAGCACTTTCATAGCTTTAAAACTTTATGCGAATTTACAAAAAATCCCGAATATGTCCCGAAAAACCTTTAATTTATCTTTATTTTACTTTATTTCTCTTTTCTTTTAACACCCCTTAAATACTGGCTTTAACCCCTACAAACAAAGATAATTATAACGAATTTCATAAAATAGGATTTCGTCCCTGTGGGTCTACAACCACACCGTAATAACCCGATGATTTTTCAAAGGGTTTTTGTTTCAGCAATATTCAAAAAAAGCAACCCGAAAAAAAAGGACAAAAAAAAGACCGAAAATCCTTCGGCTTTATATACTGCATCTATTATATTCTCATTTTTTGATGATTTTTTTTATAAACCACCAGCCTATTAAAACCGCTAAGAGCCACGCCCCAATACCTAATGGCCCACGCTCCAAAATCCCCCCTATAGGATACACTATAAAAAAATATAACGCCCAATACCGCTATGATTTTAATAATATTCATTGTCATTTATTTTGAAAATTGTTTTAATGGAAATATCAGCTCTTCTCCAAATCTCTCGGCTCTTAATTTTACCTACACTATTTGCCACAAAATCCACAACACCACTTTCTTCTATTGCATTGTCTATGAACGGCGTTCCCTTCATCTTAAAATAATGAGCTTTAAAACGATAAGCCGTATCTTTGGGCTTATGGCGTTCTCTTGTCCCTCCGCTTCTAACGGTGTCTACACCATAATGCTGTACAAACCCGTGTTCTGGCATGCGAATAGCCAGACTCCTCATAAAAATCTGCTGGTTGCCGTCTTTCTTCTTACCATATTTTTTGGTTCTGGCTTTTGCATAGGCTTCTTTTAACGAATCCTTAGCATCCTGATGATAATGTTCCTTAAAACTTTTCGTTCTATTTCTAAGGGCTGAAGTCAGCATCTGCTCTGCCTTTTTGGCTATCATTAGTTCGTCTCTGTATTCCATATCCCAAAGATAAGAAAAAACCGGTATCCGAAAAAAGGACATACCTGCGATCAGCAGACTAAATTGTTAAGTCTGCTGACTGCTAAGTCTTTCATAGAGAACCCAGAGGAAAGCCTCTATTTCGTCTCCGTTTTCATCTTGGGCTAAGCCTTTCTCTATTTGAAATCCTGCATCTTTTAGGACTTCATAGACATCGTGCTCCCCTATCGGTTGATGAGGAATCACGCCTCGGAACATTGCCAAGAGCTTAGCCGTAGAAGCAAATATTCTATTTTCTTCTTCCCCTATTGGCCTGTAATACCGGTGCAAAAGCTCCAGCATTTCTTTTTTATAATCTTCCATAGCATTATTTTAGAAAGTTAATGAGTTTCTCTGTTTTGTCAGGATGTTTTTTAATGATAAAACTTAGCTTCAAATAGCTTTTCAACATACTTACTAAAAACTCGACTTCATCCTCTTGAAAATATCCGCCTACTTCTATTGAGTCCATTAATTCAAAAATGTCTTCTTGTATGGGATAATGTTCCATGAAACATGATTCATTAGTCAGCCAGTTTGCAAGTTTTAACTCAAAAGAGATATCTGTAGATCTATTTGTGTCCATTACGCATCATGTTTTAGGTTGTACATCCTTATCATATTGTGATAAGCCGCTTCAAACGATGCTCCATAGGCAAAGGCAGAACGCCCTGTAATCTTAGAACGGAACTCTACTTTGTAAGCTCCGGTTTCTATCCTCTGGGCAAACAGGTGGCCTTGCTTCTCCTTTACAAAGGTAAAGGCTTTTCTTGGATAAGACTTGATGAAAGATTGAACTTTTTCACTTCTTCTTTTTAGTAAGAACCTTTTCCATCTTCGGTTTTTAGTGGTTTTGGTAATGTTTAGCATTTTTATATAAATTTAAAATTGTTGCAAAAGCAAAATCCCCCGATGGTGTGGGTGTCGCTAAACATTACCAATCAGAAAGATTAATAACCACACTTCACGGAGGAAGATTTTTATTTCGTAGAAGTAATATCAGATTATTTCTGATGGTAATATTTAGCACTGCAAATATATAACAAAAAAAATAATCCACCAAAAATCTGGTGGATTATTTTATAAAAAAGCCCCACCTATATGGCGGGGCTTAATAGATAACATTCAGAATTGTCAATTTAAAACATTATAAAGAAAAGGCTATTAGCTCTTCACCCAGACTGTGCAGGGCGGTTTCTATCTTCTTTTTAGTCTGCTCTCGGGGCGTAGATTTACCCATAATGTAGTGGTGCAGCTGTTTTTGGTTAATACCTGTTAAACGCTCCAATGCAGGCATCGTAAAGATTTTTCCGTAATATTTCAGAAAGCTCTGCGTATCGTATTGGTAAATCAAATTATACTCCATATCTTCAATATTTCCTAATTCTTTTTGAATCTCTATACAATCCAAAATTCCCTTTTTTAGTTCTGCTACCGTGCTGCCTCCGGCGGTTACACCTTCCAAATTTTCAGCATAAGCTCCCAGATGATCGCTTGACGCTTCTACTTTAATGATAATATCCATAGCTTTTATTTTTTTAGTTAAGGGAGGGGCTTATTTTAAGCCCATCTCCCGAATTATTTTTTTCTTAATCCTTCTCCTATCTCTTTACTTCCGTGAAAAGGAACCGGATAGGTTTTTCCGTTTTTTTCGTAAATGTAGTGGCTGCCCTCCGAACGAACTTTTACCCACCCATTTTTTTTAATCTTTCGGTGAAATTCTGAATACTTCATTTTGTATTGTTTTAAATTGACGTTACAAAGATAACTATTTAGTTATTACCATGCAAGTTTTTCAGCAACTTTTTTATATTTTTTTCTTCTGGACTACGGACAAACCTTATCCAAATCCTTCCAGTCGTCGGGGTTTACTTTCAGCCACTGTGGGTTCTTGAGCTGGAAAGATAAAAAGCCCCACCTATATGGCGGGGCAGAGTGTTAAAAAAAAAATAGTTTCTACGAAACTTTATCCTTTAAAATTATCGGCTGTTTTTCGTATTCTTTCTGAGAGGTCATACAATGCACCTCTAAATTGTTCAGCTTCTTCCGGAGTAAATCCGCCTTTACCTCCATTTCCATCTATTTCTGAAATTTTATTGTGAATCCAAGAAACTGATTTGCCAAAGTATTTGGTAGAAATTTTTGCCCAAGATATATCTACAAGAATATCTTCTAATTGCTTTCTGTATGGGACTTTTTTACTAATATTAACTTCCATATTTTCTATTTTTAAAAGTGAAAATACCGCCCGCTTTGAGCGGTATTTTTTGTTTTTTACTTTTCTCCTGCCATCATCTTTTCAAATAACATCCGAGCATAAAACTCTAAATCGATGGATGGATTGTGTTTTGATTTAAGATAGTTCCTAATGGCTTCTATCAATTCCTTTTCTTGTTCTGTTAGTTTCATATCTTCTATTTTTTTTAACACTACAAAGATACTGTAAATTTTTACAATATGCAAGTTTTTGAACAACTTTTTTATGTTTTTTTTCTTCCGAACTATGGACAAACCTTATCCAAATCCTTCCAGTCGTCTGGGTTTACTTTCAGCCGCTGTGGGTTCTTGAGCTGGAAAAATAAAAAGCCCCACCAAAATGGCGGGGCAGGGTGTAATAAAAATCAGCAAATATGTTTTACTGAATACCGTTTGCAGCTTTTCTTATTCTTTCTGAAAGGTCTATCAAAGCCCCTTTTAGTATCTCTTTTTCTTCGGGGGTAAAATCAGCGTTAGCTTCTCCATTAAATCCCTTTCCATTCATCTTTTTAGAAAGCCATGAACGACTTTTTTTAAAGTATTGTTCAGAAATTTCCCCCCAAGATATTTCAACAATGATATCCCAAAGCTGTTGTTTCATTGTCATTTTGCTTTCTGGTTGTTTTGTTGTTATTTCCATAATGATATTTTTTATACCCCCTCTGAGAGGGGGATGTTTTTATTTTTTTTGGTAGCCTAAGTCCATTAACTCGTCAAGTAAATCTTGGATTTCAGCTTTCAACATTCTCGCACCATTTGGATACGCTTTTCTGTAATTTCGAATGGTTTCTATTAGCTCCCATTCTTCTGTTGTAATTTGTTTTGTTACCATATTTTTGACTTTTATTACACTACAAAGATAATCAATTTTTTTTGATTATAAAGTTTTCAATCATTTTTTTTTGATTTTTTTTCTTCCGAACTACGGACAAACCTTATCCAAAAGAGCAGTATGTTAAATAGATAATTTATAAGCTAAAAAGTAATAGTAAAACATAGCTTTGGTTTGTCTACTCAGATATATTTTGTGCGGGCTATCCTCCGAAGCAAAAACTCTACTCATATAGCTTTTATCCAATCCCAAATGAGTAATTACATCTTTCCTTTTTAAGTTTAAGATATTCATTTGTTCTTGTATCCACTCTGTTGTAATTTGGTCTAAATCGTAAGTAAATGCATCCATAGCATTAGTGTATAAAAACATAAATCAATCCTAATAGAACCAAAATAATAAAGACAATTTGTTCCACGCTTAAACTAAACCGGATATGAATATCCTGCTCAAAAGGCTCTCTGGAAAAGATATTTTTCAGCAATTTTATAAAATCTTTCATTTTAGAATTATTTTTATAACTTTGCCCTTTAGGAAGTAAGGGGGACTTAGCCCCCTTGTTTCAGAATAACAGATTTAGTAACCTCTGTTTGATTCTGGCTTTAAGTTTCGTTACAAACTTAAAGCCTTTTTTCATTCTTCTGAAACTGATTTTTAACTCAAAATCAAACTTCATAAAAGAAAAATTAAAGGGTTAAACTTAAGAACTTCTACTCTGTCACTCATTGACACTGCAAATATATAACAATTGTTTTAATTACGAAAACTTTTTATATTTTTTTTCTTCCGAACTATGGACAAACCTTATCCAAATCCTTCCAGTCGTCGGGGTTTACTTTCAGCCGCTGTGGGTTCTTGAGTTGGAAAGATAAAAAGCCCCACCAAAATGGTAGGGCATACCGTAAAAAAATAATCTAAAGTGTTGAATTAAAAATTAAAGTTCTACGGACAAAAGTTCTTTCCCAAATTCATGCAAAGCATTTTCTATTTTCTTTTTTTGTGTTTCACGAGGTTTTTTAAGCCCTGAAGCATAATGATGTATTTGTTTTTGATTAATTCCAGTAATTTTTTCAAAAGCTGGAGCAGAAAGTATCTTTTTATAATACTGTAAAAGACTTTCTGTATCAAATTTATATGCTATTTTATATTTACTATTTAATTCTTTTGGTGGATTTGAAGTCATTTTTAATGTTTCCAAAGCATCTAAAACAGACTCCTTCACTTCCTCTACTGTGTCTCCTACAGCATAAATTCCGTCTATATTTTCAGCAGTAGCCCAAAAACTTCCATTTTGGTCTTTTTCAATAATTATTTTAATCACTTTCATAATTAATCTATATTTTTTTGTAGAGGGGCTTTTTACAGCCCCATTTTTTTAGTTAACATTTTACTTAAACCACTTGGCATCTCTTTCGAACCATGATTGGGAATTACAACTTCTTCACCATCTTTTATCCAAATTTCATGACTCCCTTTTCCTTGTCTTGAAAGCCGCCAGCCATTTCTCTTGGCTTTTTTAAAAAATTCACTATACTTCATAGGCTTTAATATTTTAATTCAACGATACAAAGGTAACTATTTATATACTTATATGCAAATTTTTGAACAACTTTTTTGTTATTTTTTTCTTCTGGACTATGGACAAACCTTATCCAAATCCTTCCAGTCGTCGGGGTTTACTTTCAGCCACTGTGGGTTCTTGAGCTGGAAAAAAAAATCCTACCTAAAAAGGTAGGACTCACAGCATTCAGAATGTTATAAAATGTAATAATCAAACAAGATGAACGCTTTTTAGTTCGTCTGCAAATTGATATAGTGCAGTTTGTATTTTCTCTGCCGTTTTTTTACTTGGATTTCTAAACCCTTGTATATAATGACTTAGTTGTGATTTGTTAATCCCTGTCAACTTACTTAAACCAACCAGAGATATAAATTGATTATAGTATTGTAAAAACGCTGTTAAATCATATACATACTCAAGCTCTGTTAGTTCTTTGAACTCTTTTCCTTGCTCAGCATAAACCTCCCTTATCTCCTCATAAGTGTTTTTAAAATCCTCTAATGCCTCTTCTACTGTATCACCCTGCCCTAAAACCATATAATTGATAGGTGTACCTTCGTGGGTACGTACATCATATGTACCATCTATTCCCTTTTCTATAATTATCGTAGCTTTCATAATATTTTTTTATTTTTTTACAGGGCTTTTATTTAAGCCCTGCTTTTTTTAAGATTTCATTTAATGTTCCTTTTTTACTTCTTCATTTTCGTGTCTTCCAGTTGGGAAAGTTTCTCCTGTCTTAGGGCTAAACCAAAGAGGATGTTTCTTTCCTTCTCTCACAACATAGCACCCTGCTTTTTTTAACTTCCGTTCTAATTCTGAATACTTCATTTCTCATTGTTTGATTATTACACCACAAAGATAATGATATTTTTTTGAATATCAAAATATTTTCAAAACTTTTTTCTAACAAACTCTATCCAAATCCTTCCAGTCGTCGGGGTTTACTTTCAGCCGTTGTGGATTCTTGAGCTGGAAAAAAAAATCCTACCTAAAAAGGTAGGACATAGTAGTAGTTATATCAATATAACTACCGTTATGAAATCAAGTTTTTTTCTTTTAAATTCTTAAAGATAATAATTCATGCCCTAAAGCGTGAATAGCATTTTGTATTTTAAGCGTCTGTTCCAAAGATGCTGCAGCTTTTCCTGTCTTGTATTGCCTTACCAATGACTCGTTAATACCTGCTTTTTTAGCAATCGCAGATACTTTAATTTCCTTTATTAAATTGAATATAGAAGATATATCCATTTTATAAATGAATTTTACATCTTCATAATCTTGTGCATAAGGTTCTTCAAATTCTTTGGCCAAGTCTATATTATCGGCAAAAGCCTCCTCAAAATTAGCTTTTAATTCTTCAAATGATTGCCCAAAGGAGCTAACGACTCCTTCAAAGTTCTGAGATGTTCCCCAATAGATTCCATCTTCGTGCTTCTCTACAAAAACTACAATTTCTTTGCTCATAATAATTCTAATGTTATAAAAAATTTATATTTAAGTTCATTAAACAGGAGGGCTTAGAGCCCCGCCTATTTTAAAATGGATTTTACTGTCTTGATTGGAATATCCTTTTTAGGATGTGGAATCGTAACTAATCCTTTTTTGCTTGGATGTTTGAAATGATGATGACTCCCTTTTGTCCTTACCAAATACCAGCCATCTTCTTCAACCATCTTTATTAATGAACTTGATTTCATACCACAAATATATATAACATTTTTGTTATATACAAATATTTTTATAACTTTTTTGTTATTTTTTTATCTAACAAACTCTATCCAAATCCTTCCAGTCATCAGGGTTTACTTTCAGCCGCTGTGGGTTCTTGAGCTGGAGAGACACTTCTACCCCAAAAACACCCACGCCCTCCAGCTCTACCGGACGAATCTCCACCGAGTTTTTGATGAAAGAATTGTATAGGATATGCTCCGTATTATTGCTATCCAAGCGCATACGCCCCACTACTTTGAGGGCTAACTTTTCGGCGTTATC
>NZ_FNAS01000006.1 GCF_900101995.1 Riemerella columbipharyngis
GCTCTCCAAGTGAAAGCTTTTTCGTCTTCTCGTTTGTAACAAAATTTTCGCACATTTCATTTTGAAAAAATGCACATCTCGTTTTGCGGGTTATAACAGTCCACCAAAGCGTCTTTTTCGGAAATCGAGTATTTGTACCGATGCATCATCAAAAGTACAGATAAAGAGCAAGCGAAAGATTTGTTCTCATTCCCCGAGCTGTCGGACAGGCTGGAGAAAATTTTGACCAACTCAGATGCAAATGACGTTCCGTTTCTTAGAAAAGAATGCGAAACAGCTGCCGAAATCTGGGATATTTACAATGAAGCCACCCACTTCGCGACACACCAGCTGCAAGCCCCCATTACCCAGAGGCAGAAGATTCAGGAATACGCCTACCGCCTTCTGATGAAGAAGAAATACGACCTCGAAGCCCCTTTCAGAATAAGCCTTTAACCTCAAACACCCCAAATAATGCCATCATAAAATTTATCAGCAATGAAACCCATTATAAAAATGTTATAGAGAAATCGCTTACCGTAAAGCAATCACTGTGGATAGGCACCGCCAACATCAAAGATTTGTACATCAAAACGCCGTTGCAAAACACAATGTCTTACTTAGGGGCATTGTCCCATCTCATCAGTAGGCGGGTAGAGCTCAGGCTGTTTTTTGCCAAGAAGCCGGGCAAGAATTTCAGGGAAGACTTTGATAGATATCCGCTGCTCGTCAGAAACTTGGAAACCGCCATTTGCCCGAGAGTGCATTTCAAGATTTTCATTTTTGACCAGCGTGAGGCTTACATAGGCTCGGCAAAACTTACGGGAGCCGGCTTGGGAATGAAATCACCGAACAACAGAAACTTTGAAGCCGGTGTTCTAACGGACATTCCCGAAATGGTACAATGGGCCATTTATCAGTTCGATGAGGTTTGGATGGGAAAGCACTGCGCAAACTGCGGAAGAAAAAAATACTGCGAACAGCCCATTTCTCAACTTTTATGAGGGTACATTCATCATTCATAATAATTTTTTACATTTGGATTAAATATAAAACCTATGGCAAAGATAGAATACTTTTTTAGGGTAAAGTATATTGAGGATTTTCTGCGTCAAAGAAAAGAAAAAGGCGCTTCATTCAAGGAAATCTACGAATATTTGGAAGCTCATTTTGAGCAAATAGACCGAGAACTGAAATTCTGCGAGCATACTTTCCAGCGCGACAAAAATATCATCAGGGAAGTATCAGGGTTAGAGATTTCTTACGACAAAGGAAGAAACATATATTTCATTGACAAAGAATAACTTGAGTAATCTCAAGAGAACTGGGAGAATGTTTTACTGCTCAGTGCCTACCGCGAAACTAAAAAGGATTCTGACATAATGCACTTTGAAAACCGCATCTGCAGGGGGATAGGCGAAAACCTCAACGGATTGGTCCACGCCATCAAAAATAGAAAAATCGTTTCTTTTTTGCACCAAAGCCTTTGGAACAACGAAGACAAACCCAGTAAAAAAGTGGTACAGCCCTATGCCCTGAAAGAGTTTCGCTACCGCTGGTATTTATTGGGAAAAGAAGTCGTGAACGGAACCGTAAAAGAACTAAAAATCTACGGACTCAACCGTATGGCGGATCTGAAAATCTCTGCCAGTAAATTTTCCCGCGAGAAAATAAACATCGGTTAAATGTACAAAAATTCTTTCGGGATTGTCGCCCCCAACGACTATCCTGCAGAGGAAATCATCCTTTCGTTCAGCAAACAGCAAGGCAACTATGTGAAACTCTTGCCGCTGCACCATTCCCAGACCATCATAGAAGAAACCGACTCAGAAGTCGTCATTTCCCTCAAATTCGTTCCCACCTTCGATTTTATACAAGAGATACTGTCCTTGCTGCCGCGTGAAAATATTAGCCCCAAAATTCTTTAAGGAAACCATCAGAGCCGAAGTGGAAGAAATGAGAAAGAACCTTGAATAATCAAAGAATAATATTCAAATCTAAAAAAAAGTGCCAAGAATTATTCTGGCACTTTTTAAGATATTAAAATATTTCACTAAATATGAATAACTTCTCCATAAGCTGCTGCTACGGCTTCCATTACCGCTTCAGAAAGAGTCGGGTGTGGGTGTACGGCTTTTAGAATTTCGTGTCCCGTAGTTTCTAATTTTCTCGCTACTACTGCCTCGGCAATCATTTCCGTAACACCGTTCCCTATCATATGACAGCCAAGCCATTCGCCATACTTAGCATCAAAAATAACTTTCACAAAGCCGTCATTATCCCCATTGGCTGTAGCTTTACCACTGGCAGAAAATGGAAACTTACCTACTTTTATTTCGTAGCCTTTTTCTTTTGCTTGTTTCTCGGTAAGCCCTACTGACGCTATCTCTGGAAGGCAATAAGTACATCCCGGTATGTTTCCGTAATTCATTTTTTCTACACTCAGTCCTTTTATTTTCTCTACGCAAGTAATCCCTTCTGCAGAAGCTACATGTGCAAGTGCCTGAGTAGGAATAACATCTCCGATAGCATAATAGCCCGGTACAGAAGTTTGATACCACTCGTTTACCAAAATACGCCCTCTATCTGTCTGGATACCGACTTCCTCAAGCCCTATATTTTCTATGTTTGCCGTAATGCCTACCGCAGAAAGAACAATATCTGCCTCTAATGTTACATTTCCTTTTGCCGTTTTCACATTGGCTTTTACGCCATTTCCTGTGGTATCTACAGCCTCTACTGAGGCATTGGTCATTATTTCTATACCTGCTTTTTTCAAGCTTTTTTCCAAATGTTTAGAAACTTCCTCGTCTTCCACCGGAACGATATTCGGCATAAATTCTACTATCGTTACTTTGGTTCCCATAGTCGCATAGAAGTACGCAAACTCCACGCCTATTGCACCAGAGCCAACAACAATCATAGATTTAGGCTGATTGGGTAAAGAAAGTGCTTGTCTGTAGCCTATTACTTTTTTACCATCCTGAGGCAAGTTGGGTAGTTCTCTAGAGCGTGCTCCTGTTGCGATAATGATATGCTCTGCAGAAAATTCTTCTACACCACCGTCTTTTTTCTCTACGGAAACTTTTTTACCTTTCTTAACTGTGGCTGTTCCAAAGATGACATCGATTTTATTTTTCTTCATCAAAAACTCAATGCCCTTGCTCATTCTATTTGCTACACCACGGCTTCTTTGGATAACATTCGGAAAGTCAAAACTTCCCTCTACTTTATTTAGCCCAAAATCTTCGGCATGGTTGATATATTTGAATACTTGAGCAGATTTCAAAAGTGCTTTAGTAGGGATACACCCCCAATTGAGACAAATACCTCCAAGGTTTTCTTTTTCTATAATGGCTGTTTTGAAGCCTAATTGCGCAGCTCTAATGGCAGTAACATATCCGCCAGGGCCACTTCCTATCACTATAATGTCGTAGTTCATTGATTAAAATTTTACTGCGAATTTACGATTTTTTTTTAATACCAATCAAAGATCGATAGCCGGAGTAAGTAATGTTTCCATTTTAGACTTAATCTGAGCCACGCTTCCGCTGTAATTATTCACCAAAAGAGAAAAAGTCAAAACCTTCCCAGAGTAGGTATGGATATATCCTGCAAGACATTTTACCCCTTTCAGCGTACCCGTTTTAGCAAATATTTTTCCGTTTGCCTCACTATCTACGAACATTCTTTTCAGCGTTCCCGTTTGTCCTGCAACAGGCAGAGATTTTAAGAAGTCTTGATAATAAGGTTCTTTCATTATTTCTGCTAAAAACTTAGCTTGAGAAATCGGTTTTACTTCATTACTTCGTGACAGCCCGCTACCATCTACTAAATTGATTCCCGCAAAATCATATCCTTTGTTTTTGAGATGAGTAAGAATTGTACTTCTTCCCGTGTCCAGAGTTTCGTCACCGTTCTTATAAAATCCCACAGCACGAAGTATAGCCTCTGCAAAACGATTCACACTATTTTGATTGGTATAATACACCATAGTCGAAAGACTTGGCGATTTATAATTTGCAATAATTTTCGTTGCCTCCGGATTGATATTCTGCGTTTTTGTTTCCACTCCTCCGGATACCACCACTCCGCTTTTTGGCAAAGCAGCCCTAAGGTTTTTGGCTAAATAAAGCGGAGCATCGGGGATTTTGGTATAAACTTTATTTCCTTCAAAACTATCTGTAATCGCCATTTTACCTGTATATGGAGATATATAAAAGAAATGTTTCGCAGGGTGGAACGGATCTGCCGGTGGTATCACACTCATTTCTTTTCTGGGATCCATCCCCTGTGTATTCCCCACAGGAAGGTAGTAATTATTATGAGTCAGCCACACTATATTTTGGGGCAAATCAATTTTATTATTTTTGAATACCGCAGTCTCCACATAGATATTCCCATTGATTTTATTGATACCCTCGTTCTTTATAGCTTGAATAAAATCCGAAACTATCGCAGAATATCTGGATGCCCCCCCCATACCTGTTCCGAGAGAAAAATCTCCGCTTCCGATAATATAGAGATTCCCCTCTAAAACACCATCTTGGGAAACAGTACCGGAATATTCCAGCTGTGTATTGTATTGGAACTTTGTCCCCATAATGTTCATTGCTGTTTCGGTAGACAATAGTTTTGTAGTAGAAGCCGGCACCAGAGGCGTATTCTCGTTGTACGAAGTTACTACTTGGCGAGATTCCGGATCGTAGATTACAAACCCCCAGTTGGCATTTCTTACAATAGATTCGCTCTGCAGTCTTTCAATTGCAAAATCAATTTCATTTTTAGCTAATTCTGAAACTATGGCATTCTTTACCGTCTTAATCCCTTCCAAAGAAGGCGTACCCGTATAAGCGAGCCTCTGTTGTGAGGATGCTCCCACAGATAACGATAAACCTAAAATAATTAAACTCCTATTTATAATTTTCATTGAAATCATTTAAAAAGAATACATTTTTATAACGAATAAAAACCTTATTTATTACAAATGTATAAACATTTTCGTTATAAAACTTCTTTACCCCACAAAAAAAAGCATAAATTCTGTTAAAAAGTCTTAAAAATCTACAAAAACATCTATTTTAACCGATTGATATGCCTTCACTTCCCTAAACTCTTCTAACGATTTTTCTATACACTTTTTCATTGTATAGTAGTTTTTGTTTCTCGGCAGCTTGACAAGTATCTGAAACTGATATTTATTCCTAAGTTTAGAAATAGAAGACTTTTCAGGACCGAGAATACAGTCTTTGTGCAGATACTTTCTGAGGATAGACCCCATAAATTGAGAAGCTCTGTCGGCTTTAGACTCTTTATTGTGTTTGATTTCTATCAATACCAATTTGGTAAACGGCGGATAGAGAAACTTTTTTCTTTCTTTGAGAAAATAATCATAGACTTCCGCAGCAGTACCATTATCGTTAATCATCTGAAAAATAGGACTAAAAGGGTTGTATGTCTGCACCATCACACGCCCCTCTCCGGAGACCCGCCCTGCCCTGCCGGAAATCTGCGTAATTAGTTGATATGCTTGTTCTTCTGCACGAAAATCAAGGACATAGATGAGTGCGTCTGCCTTTGGAATAACCACCAAATCTATATTATCAAAATCCAGCCCTTTGGAAATCATCTGTGTTCCCACGATAATATCTGTCTCGCGATTTTCAATTTTTTCGTAAAGTCTTTCGTAAGCAAACTTTTTTCGCATTGTATCCACATCCATTCTTTCTATTCTTGCTTCGGGGAACAATTGTTTCACCTCTTCGTAAATTTGCTCTACGCCTATGCCTTTGGTCGTCAGTTTATCCGACTTGCATTTGGGACAAACCTCCAGCTTTGCCGCCTTTTGTCCGCAGTAGTGGCATTTCATCTCTTGAGTGGATTTATGATAAGTCATCACCACATCACAATTGGTGCAATAGGTAGCATAGCCGCAAACTTCGCATTCCAGCACTTTGGCATAGCCGCGTCTGTTATGCAGAATAATGATTTGTTTTTTCTTCTCAAGATTTTGTTTAATCTCTTCTATAACTTCCGTAGAAAAATTTCCGACAGTTTGTTTACTGCTTTGGGCTTCTTTGAAATTTATAATTTGATAATCCGGAATTTTCGTTTTGCCGTACCTTTCGGTTAATGCCGTATAGCCTATAATATTTTTTTGCACCAAATAATAAGTTTCCACCGATGGCGTAGCAGAACCCAATATCAATTTGGACTGATAAAAATCCGAAAGCATCAATGCCGCATCCCGCCCATTGAAAAACGGCGATACCTCCTGAAGTTTGTAGGCTCTATCGTGCTCCTCGTCCACTACTATCAGCCCTAAATTTTGGAAGGGCAGAAATAGGGCACAGCGTGTTCCTATCAGTATTTTTATTTCGTTTCTCCTTACTTTTTGCCACACCTCTACCCTCTCAAAATCCGTAAGTTTCTGATGATAAAACCCCAGATGACTCCCATATTTTTTTTCTAATCTATTGATGATTTGTTTGGTTAAGGCTATTTCCGGCAACAGCAATAGGGCATTTTTACCTTCGGCAATGCATCGCTCTATCTGATGCATATAGATATGCGTCTTTCCGGAAGAGGTTACGCCGTGCAGAAGGACTTTATTATTCTTTTGGAAAACTTTCTCTATTTCATTATTGGCAAGTCTTTGTGCTTCGGTCAATTCCTCCAAATCTTCCACTTCGCCTTCATAAGAAGAAAGGCGGTTTTCGGCTAAATAATATTCTTGAACGAAACCTTTATCCAAGAGAGATTTCAGTTGGTTGTAAGAAAAATCCCCTTCCTCAAAAAGAGACGATTTTTTAATCCTTTTAGAATTATCCTGAGTCTGAATTGATAAAATTTTCAGAAATAGTTCTTTTTGCTTTTTTGCCCTATCTAATGCAGACAGCGTTTTGATAAGATTTTCATTATCAATGATTTCTTTTGAAATTTCGACATAAGAAACTTCCTTTGCTTTGTACCGCTCTGCCACCCTTTCATCAATCATAATATACTGCAAACCAATCAATGAATTGATGGCAGAGATCATTTCTTTTTTAGGAATAAAAGCCTCTATTTCCGAAAGGTTAATCAGCTGCTGAACCTCCAGCGCCTGAAGCAGATACACTTCATTGGCTTCCAAGTTTTCATACTCTATATTGGCATTGGGATTGAGCTTAAGGTAAGTCTCACTTTGCAGCTTTAGCGAAGATGGAAAAGAGAAACGATAAATTTCCCCCAAATGACAAAGGTAATATTCTGACATCCATTTCCAAAACTCAATCTGAGGCTTCGGCAACAGAGGCACTTCATCCAAAACATTGAGTATCTCTTTCGGGGCAAAATCCTCCGGCTTGCGATTGTGCAGCTCAAAGACGACACCCGTATATATTTTTCTTCCTCTAAAAGGGACTAAAACCCGCATTCCCATCTCTACCTTAGGCAGTAAATCAATAGGGACGCTATAAGTATAGGTCCCTTTTAGATTAAGCGGGATGACGATTTCTGCGTACCCCATTAGATTTGAATCACTATCCGTCACTCAATATTTTATTTCTCGGATTGTCTTCGCTGAAGTTCTTTTTTGATTAAAGACAATTCTCTACCAGTCTGTCCCGCCACAGATGTATTCTCCTGAGCCCTACGGGTAAGATACGGCACCACTTCTTTCACAGGACCATAAGGCAGATACTTACAAGCGTTGTACTTCTCGCTACCAAGGAAATAAGTAATATTATCACTCATTCCGTAGAGCTGTCCGAAGTAGATTTGTTTGCTATCGTGTGCAATGCTTTTTTCTTTCATTTTGTCCATAATGAGTTTAGTAGAAAACTCATTGTGCGTACCAAAGAATGCAGAAACAGTATCCAAGTTCTCCATTACAAAATTGATAGCAGCATTATAGTTTTTGTCAGACGCTTCTTTGTTAGGCTGAATAGGAGAAGGATAGCCCATCTTCACGGCACGCTCTCTTTCTTTTTCCATATAGGCCCCTCTCACGAATTTGTAGCCTAAATAGTAGCCTTTGGATTTAGCTCTTTGCAAATCCTCTGCTAAATACTCCAAACGCCCTGTACGGTACATTTGTATAGTATTCCAGACAATAGCTTTTTCTTTATTAAAACGAGCTTTCATCTCATTCACCAAATCATCTACCGCAGTCTGTATCCAAGACTCTTCCGCGTCTATCATCAGAAGGACATCTCTGTCGTACGCCAGCTGGCAAACTTCTTCATAGCGTCTCACTATTCTTGTCCATTCTGCCTGCTCTTCTGCACTCAGTGTTTTACCGGCTTGTACATCTGCATAAAGATCCAAACGCCCAAAGCCAGTAGGTTTGAACACTACGAAAGGAATGGCGGGATTTCCCTTGGCAAATTCTATATCCTTTTTTGTTTCTTCACAAGTGTGGTCAAAAGTCTTTTCATCCTCTTGTCCTTCAATGGCATAGTCAAATATACTGCCAATATGATGCTTATACATCCCTTCTACCACCTTTTTGCTGTCTTCTCTGGTAACTCCGCCACAGAATTGTTCAAAAAGCGTGCTCTTCACGATACTTTGAACGAAAGGAAAATTATTGCGAATAGAGAAATTAAGTGCCTTGATACCTACATTTGTAAGTGTCGGATGCTGGATCATCGTAAACATCCACTGTGCTTTTTTCAGCTGTTTAGTGGATTTATCTGCGAATGCTATTTTTGTATTGTCAAAAATTCCCATTTTATTTTTAGAATTAATTTAAAGGCAAATTTAACAATACTTATGCAATGTAAAAAAGATTTTTTATTGATATTTTTCATACATCTTTTTTAGAAGCCGTTTATTTTTTTTATACAGCCCGGTTTCCACTTGTAAATTCAATCCTCCTCTGCTTTAAGGCAGTGTATTAAATTTCCCTTTTTAACAAAGTAAACCACCAAGCCTAAATAGATTCAATCTAAATTAAAATACCTATATATCTTTTATTAAATAAAAATATTAAATTTGCAGAATCAAAATCAATTATAAGTGTTTTCTAAGACTTGTGAATACGCACTAAGAGCCGTTATTTTCCTCGCGAGACAATCCGAGGACGGAAAAAGATTGAGCATAAAAGAAATTGCCAAGGGCATTGGATCTCCCGAACATTTCATCGCCAAAATATTGCAAGGGCTCAGCAAGAAAGGATTTATAAGCTCTACAAAGGGCCCTAACGGAGGATTTTTCTTAGATGAAAACCAAAAAATACAGCCGATAAAAGACATTATCATAGAAATTGACGGAAACAAAATATTCTCCAATTGCATCCTCGGGCTTTCGGAATGCACAGAAAACCACCCCTGCCCTATGCACCACGAGTTTAAGCCTGTAAGAGAGATTATTAAAAATTTGTTAGACCGATACACGCTTAACCACTTTATTGAGGATAAAAAGTTAAATACAACTTTCTTAACGGACAAGATAAATTACAATTAAGAAACCGGCAGAAATACATTAAGCCATTGGCTATTCATATTAAAATAAAAGATAAAAAGATATTATTATATTAAAAACAAACAGATAATGGATTTGAAACAAAAACTGATTGGCGAAATTGTAGCCGAAGACTTCCGAACCGCAGCCGTATTCAAGAAATACAAAATAGACTTCTGCTGCCGAGGCGGAAGAACTATCGCGGAAGCTTGCGAAAAGAAAAGCATTGATCCCAAAGAAATCTATAACGAAATCAACGCTCTGCCCCAAGGAAATCAAGACGGCATTGACTTCAACAGCTTCCCCATAGACCTTCTGGCGGACTATGTAGAAAAAACACACCACAGGTATGTAGAAGAAAAAACACCTGTTATACAGGCTTTTTTAGATAAACTGTGCAGGGTTCACGGAGAGCGACACCCCGAGCTTATCGAAATTGCCCGTTTATTCAATGCGTCGGCACACGATTTAGCCGCTCACCTCAAAAAAGAGGAACTCATCCTATTCCCCTTCATCAGAGCGATGGTAAATGCCAAAATCACCGGCAATGCAATACAAGCACCCCATTTTGAAACGGTGGAAAACCCCGTAAATATGATGAAACACGAGCACGATGTAGAAGGAGAAAGATTTAGAGAAATCGCTAAACTAACCGACGAGTACACTCCTCCTGCCGATGCCTGCAATACTTACAGAGTAACCTTTGCAATGTTGCAAGATTTTGAAAATGACTTACACAGACATATCCATATCGAGAATAATATTTTATTCCCTAAAGCCATTTTGTTAGAAAAAGAATTTTCAGTAGAACAATAAAAATTATTACAATATGACACCTAAAAAACTTTGGCGATGGCTTGCGGCAGTCATTCTTGGATCTTTTGCCGTACTTATTTTCTTTGGCGTGGAAATTTACAGAAAAGTTCCCCCTATTCCGGATAAAATCGTAACAACAGACGGAACGGTGGTCGCTACGGGACAAGACATCAAAGACGGACAGAATGTCTGGCAGTCCATCGGCGGGCAGACCGTAGGAAGCATATGGGGACACGGTGCCTACATTGCACCGGACTGGACGGCGGATTACCTCCACAGGGAAGCGGTTTTGTTGCTAAAAAATTTAGCAGGAAAAGACGGCAAAAACTACGATTCGCTTCCAGAAGAAGAACAGGTAAAATACCAAGTTTTACTAAAAAAAGAATTGAGAACCAATACCTTTGATGAAGATAAAAAAGAAATCATCATCAGCAATGAACGGGCGAAAGTACAAGCGGAACTCGCTTCTTATTATGCAAAATTATTTATGGGAGATCCGTCTATGGAAAAACTTCGCGATCAATATGCGATTGCAAAACATACCATAAAAGACCCCGAGAGAATGAAACAGATGAATGCGTTTTTTGCTTGGAGTACCTGGGTCTGCAGCACCAATCGCCCCAACGATGATGTAACATATACCAACAACTGGCCCCACGAACCTTTGATCGGGAATATTGCACCCGCTTCTTTGCACTTATGGTCTGGTTTTAGTGTTCTTTTACTCTTGGCAGGGGTTGCCCTCTTGGTTTTCCACCACACGAAAAACAACGAAGAAGAACTGAACAAAGTTCTCCCTACGGAAGACCCTTTGAGAAAAATGAAACCCACTCCCTCTATGAAAGCAACGCTGAAGTACATATGGATCGTATCTCTACTTATCCTTGTACAGATGCTTGCCGGAGTCATCACCGCCCACTACGGCGTCGAAGGAACCGCATTCTACGGCTTACCGCTGGCTGATTTTTTACCACAGTCCCTTTCCAGAAGCTGGCACGTGCAGCTGGCTATCTTCTGGATTGCTACCTCTTGGCTCGCCACAGGGCTTTATATTGCTCCGGCGGTCTCCGGACACGAACCGAAATATCAAGTATTGGGTGTAAATATCCTCTTTGGAGCTTTGCTCTTTGTAGTGCTGGGTTCTTTGGCAGGGCAATGGTTCGGAGTAATGCAAAAATTGGGATTGGTACAAAACTTCTTGTTTGGACACCAAGGATACGAATATGTGGAACTTGGAAGAGTATGGCAAATTCTTCTTTTGGTAGGGCTGTTCTTGTGGCTGTTCCTTATGGTACGAGCTTTATTGCCTGCGTTGAAGAAAAAAGACGGAGACAGGCACCTGCTTATCCTGTTCACTCTGTCTGCCGTAGCCATTGCGATGTTCTACGGTGCAGGCCTTATGTATGGTAGACAGACCCATATGGCCATTGCCGAATACTGGAGATGGTGGGTCGTGCATCTTTGGGTAGAAGGATTTTTCGAAGTTTTTGCTACAGTAGTGGCGGCATTCCTATTCACGCGATTGGGATTGCTGAGACTAAAATCCGCAACCGTTTCCGTACTCTTCTCTACGATTATTTTCTTGGCAGGAGGTATTCTCGGGACTTTCCACCACTTGTATTTCAGTGCTACTCCTACGGCTGTTTTGGCATTAGGGGCAACATTTAGTGCATTGGAGATTGTTCCGCTGGTCCTTATCGGCATAGAGGCTTATCATAACTACCAAGTAAGTAAATCCACAAAATGGATTAAAGCCTACAAATGGCCTATCTACTGCTTTATCGCAATGTGTTTTTGGAACTTCTTGGGAGCCGGTATTTTCGGTTTTTCCATCAACCCGCCTATCGCGTTGTATTATCTGCAAGGGCTTAATACCACCGCAGTACACGGGCACGCCGCACTATTCGGTGTGTATGGTATCTTAGGAATTGGGCTGATGCTGTTTGTGCTAAGAGGATTGTACCCCGAACACAACTGGAACGACAAACTCATCGGCTGGGCATTCTGGCTTATCAATATCGGTCTGCTGGTAATGGTAACGGTAAGTATTTTACCTATAGGAATTATGCAATCCATCGCTTCTATACAAGAGGGATATTGGTATGCGCGTTCGGCGGAATTTATGCACACCGATACGATGCAGACCCTAAGATGGATGAGGGTGCCGGGAGACTTGTTGCTTGCCGTAGGGGAGGTATTGCTCGTTGCTTTCATCATCGGACTAAAAACAGGCTGGTCCTTGAAAGACAAGAGATAATACACCTGTTCCATACAAAAAAAATTCGCCCCGTTTCAAAACTCTGAGGCGGGGTGGTTTATATATAAAAATATGTATGCTGTACCGAAAAAAAGCCTATATATAAAACTTTTTCTTTTGCCTTTCGTTTTATACATTTGCAAAAAAAACGATGGTTTCTATTCTTAATGATGATTTTTCAGCACTTAATGATTTTGTAAATAAAGGCGGATACAGCAAAATTTTCTTTCTATTGGATGAAAACACCCACCAATACTGCCTACCTATTGTTTTGGGAAATTTAGAAACCGATATCCCCTTTGAAATCATTGAAATAGAACAAGGAGAGGAGCTGAAAAACATTGATACCGCTATCCAAATATGGGAAATCCTCGCCGAGTTCCAGGCGGATAGGAAATCTTTGCTCATCAACTTAGGCGGCGGTGTCATTACCGATATGGGTGGCTTTGTAGCTTCCACCTACAAACGGGGAATGGACTTCATCAATATCCCTACGACACTGCTCGCTATGTGCGACGCTTCCATAGGAGGAAAAACGGGAATAGACCACCTCTACTTAAAAAATATCATCGGTACTTTTGCTTTTCCGAAAGAGATTTTCGTTTATCCGGAGTTTCTGAAAACGCTGCCCTTTGTAGAGCTGAGAAGCGGATTTGCAGAGATGCTGAAACACGGACTGATAGCCGACATAAAACACTGGGAAGCACTTTCCCAAATCCAGGAACTGTTACCGGAAAACATCGCCCCACATATTCCTGTCTCTATGGAGATTAAACAAAATATCGTGAAACAAGATTTTACGGAAAAAAATATCCGCAAAACCCTAAACTTCGGACATAGTGTAGGACACGCCATAGAGAGCTTGTTCCTAAAAGAAAAACAACCTATCCCCCACGGAGAGGGCGTGGCACTGGGAATGATTATAGAAACCTATCTATCTTATCTTGAAAAACTTATCCCCCTACCCGATGCCGAAAACATTATAGGTACCATTAGGCAGTTTTACCCTTATATCAATATTCAACTGTTTGAAAATGAAGCTATAAAAGCCGTGATGATGAACGATAAAAAAAACAACAACGGAAAACTAATGCTCAGCCTTATCGACCGAAAAGGACACGCCATCTACGACTATCAGGCTCAAACCTCGCATATAGACGACGCCTTGCGTTTCTACAAAAACCTTAACCATTAAACCTAAACCAATGGGAAAAATAATAGCCCTCGACTACGGAAAAAAACGCACCGGAATAGCCGCCACAGACGACCTGAAAATCATTGCAAGCGGACTACAAACCGTGGAAACCTCGGAGCTTTTTGCCTTCTTGGAGAAGTATTTATCGGAAAACAATGTAGAAGAATTGATTATTGGGCTTCCCATTGACCTAAAAGGAATCAATTCCGAAATAGAGCAAGATATCTCTGCTTTTATCAAAAGGTTTGAAAGCCAATTCCCCCATATCCCCATACACCGAGTAGATGAACGCTTTACCTCGAAAATAGCGTCGTTCTACATCAGTAAAAGCGGAAAGTCCAAGAAAAAGAGGCAAGACAAAGGGCTAATCGATAAAATAAGTGCTACGATTATCCTCCAAGATTATCTGGAATCTAAGGGATAGAGCTATACTTCTACCAAACATTATGGAACTCCTCCGCGGAGTTGAGTACCATCTTGTGATATTAACCATAGAAACTAATATTTTATTTTTTTCATTAAAGCTATATATACTATTTAACTCAAGGCAGCCGTCGTTTCAAAATAAATTTATGCCGATAACGCTTTCTGAAATTCTTTCTCGTTTTATTTATCTTAACATCTTATATACAACATATGGAAGTATTATTGAGTTCGGATAGTCAAAAAATAACATATAAAATAATATCTTTGCACCTATAAAGGTTAATTTAATGAAAGATTGGATACATGCGGCGCGTCTAAGGACTTTGTCGCTGTCTATTAGCGGGATTATTGTCGGCTCGTTTATTGCTCGTTGGCAGCTCAATACCAATAGCGGAGGAACTTGGGATTTGTCAGTTTTTATATTGGCATTATTGGTAACGGTGCTATATCAGGTGCTTTCTAATTTTGCAAATGACTATGGAGACGGCATAAAAGGAACCGATGCCAAAAGAGTAAACGAAGCCGAAGCCCGGGCGGTAGCATCGGGAAGAATTACTCCACGACAGATGAAAACTGCCGTATGGCTCACTGCCGGAGTTTCTTTTGCTGCTACTGTGGCACTTTTGTATATTGCTTTTTTTCCGAATCACATCCGTGTATTCTGGGGATTTATCGGACTGGGTATTCTCTGCATCTTAGCAGCGATAGGCTATACTGTGGGTAAAAAACCTTACGGCTATATGGGACTGGGGGATATTATGGTATTTTTATTCTTCGGATTGGTATCTGTGGGAGGGAGCTATTTCCTCTTCACTAAGTCTTGGGATTGGGCATTACTATTGCCTGCTTCGGCGGTGGGGATGATGAGTGCGGCAGTCCTTAACCTTAATAATATGAGAGATATCGAAAGTGATAGAGAGAGTGGCAAGAAGACTTTGGCGCTTCGCTTGGGCTTCCGCAGGGCGATGATTTACCAGATGGTGTTGCTGATATTACCGCTTGTTTTTATCTTGATTTTCTTGGGCGTCAAAGGCTTTTTTTACTCAAGGAATTATTATGCTTTTATGGTTATGATACTGCTTTTCCCTATGATGAACCTTCGCCGCAGGATAATGGCAGTGAAAGAGCCGAGAGCCTTAGATCCTTTTCTGAAACAGGTGGGCATCATTACGCTGATGATGGCAATACTCTTGGCGTTTGGGCTAAATTATTTTTAATAAAATGATAAACCATTATACAAAAATAAAAATACGATGAAAATACAATTTTTAGGACAAAACTGTTTTTTGTTCACTTATAAGGGTAAGATGATTTTATCGGATCCTTTTTATAATTATCAAAAAGAAAAATCAGGGTTTAATCTTGATGCCCAGCGGATAGATTATGTCCTGATAACACACGCCCATGGCGACCATACCGCCGATGTGCAGGAAGTGATAGACCGCTATCCGGATGCAGTGGTCATCGGGCAACCCGAAGTTTGCGGCTATTTTAAGCATCTGCACAATATAGACATCAATTTCGGAGGCTCTGCCAAAATAGAAGACCTCAAAATCTCTATGGTACCAGCACTGCATACGAGTTCTTTTCCGGACGGTAGCTACGGAGGGCTGGCAGCAGGCTATGTTTTTCGGTTTGCAGATGGGCGAAACCTCTATATGGCAGGAGATACAGGCGTGAGTGCAGAGATGGCACTGCTGCCGAAGCTTTTCGGTTCGCTGGATATGGCTATTCTGCCGGTGGGCAAACATTACACCATGTGCCCTCGCAAAGCGGCTTTTGCAGCAGCAGAATTACTAAAAACTCAGAAAGTATTGGGATGCCATTTTGATACTTTCCCATCAATAACCATTGACCATACCGAAGCCTACCGATATTTTGAAGAAAAAGGAATAGATTTTACACTCCCTGAGCTGGGACAAGAGTTTGATTTTTAGGGGGAGCTTTGTTTATGTAAATTGATACGAAATAATCCTCTTAAATTATCTTAAACCTTGTTTAAATTCAAAATATTTTTTTTTATAAATTACCACTAATTGTCAGTAATGTTAGTTGAGTGATTTTTTTATTATAACTTAATTTGTAGATTTCTACAAAGCGACAAAAACACTTAATATAAACACCTTATGACAACATTTATATCATACAAATTCTTAAATTTTAATTTTTAAATAGGAGGATTAAAAACTTTTGCATTGATTTTCTACAAACAAGATTTTCCCCAACCGGTCAACAGCAATCCCAATCCAACAGTAATTTTTATACTTAACATAAATACGTATATCGTCTAATTTTAATATTTCTCTTGTCTATTCACATTTTAGTAAAGTTACAGACTATCAACATTTTATCTTCTACAAATACTTTCTTAGCTAATATTTCTATAGTTCGAAATATCCAATTTTCTAAGTATGGCTCCAATATTAAAAAACACTTCTTTTCCAAAAATTTTTCATTATATTATTTTCTATAGACTGAAACTTTTTCATTCATATCTTTATTTTCATTTATAAAACCATCTTTTTATTCTATTTTCTGATTTACCCTTTGGATAATTTGTCTTTTTCAAATACACAATAGACTATTTTTAATTAATAATACTTTTCAAAATACATGCTAAAAATCTAATCCCTAAGTTTAAATATAAAAAGCGACAAATGGGGTAAAGGTTTTATTTCTATTAAAAGAACTCTTTTAAGATAAAAATACAAAATCACTGGCACAAACCGTGATAGATATGCTGTTGCCTTAAAGTCCATTACCAGTGATAATGGTGCTGAGTTTGCTCATCATCAAAAGGTTGCAAAAAATGCAGTTTGAATTTTATTTTGTACATCCGTATGATTTATGGAAAAGGGAATTGAATGAATACAGCAATAAATGAGTTAGACAATACATTCCGAAATCATCAGAATTTAGTGTTATTGATAATAAATATATCAAAGAGGTAGCCGAAGACCAAGTAAAAAACTTAAATTTTAGAACTCCGAAAGACCTCTTTTATCAATGAGTCGCATTGGTTAATTAAATGTGCCTTTCAAAATTCTATCATAAAAAATTTTTGTAGAATTTAGAAAATACATATCTTTGCAGCTCAAAACAAAAGAAGGGTTCCGTGGCCGAGTGGCTAGGCAGAGGTCTGCAAAACCTTGTACAGCGGTTCGAATCCGCTCGGAACCTCAAAAAAAAAATCCCAAAGTAAGCACTTTGGGATTTTCAGTTCTTATTCTTACAATTAAATCCCCTCCAATAGAGGGTATTTATCGTATATAACAAGCAAACTAGCCTACCTCTTCATTACTCTTTTTACGGCTTCTGCCACCGCGTCGGCATCTATTTTATATTTTTTCATTAGCTCGGTAGGCGTTCCCGATTCGCCAAAAGTATCATTTACAGCGACAAATTCTTGCCTTGTTGGGTGTTTTCGTGCTAGCATTCCCGCAACGCTCTCCCCTAATCCGCCTAAAATGTTATGCTCTTCAGCTGTTACAATACAACCTGTTTTCTTAACGGATTTTAAGATAATTTCTTCGTCCAGCGGTTTAATGGTGTGAATGTTTATCACTTCGCAAGAGATACCTTCTTTTGCCAATTCTTCGGCTGCCAATAAGCTCTCCCAAACCAAATGCCCCGTTGCTACGATGGTTACATCTGTACCTTCTTGAAGCAAAATTCCTTTTCCGATTTCAAAGGGCATATCCTCTGGGATAAAAACCGGAACGACAGGTCGCCCAAATCGTAAATATACCGGACCTTCGTACTCGGCGGCAGCTAATGTTGCGGCTTTGGTTTGGTTGTAATCGCACGGATTAATAACCACCATACCTGGGAGCATTTTCATCAGCCCAATGTCTTCCAAAATTTGGTGTGTGGCTCCGTCTTCGCCCAAAGTAACGCCAGCGTGCGATGCCGCGATTTTCACATTTTTGCCCGAATAGGCAATCGATTGACGAATTTGATCATACACCCGCCCTGTGGCAAAAGCGGCAAATGTACCTGCAAACGGGATTTTTCCGCCAATAGTAAGCCCTGCCGCCATACCCATCATATTGGCTTCGGCAATTCCTGTTTGGAAAAATCTTTCGGGTGCTTTTTCTATGAATTTCTCCATCTTAAGCGAACCTATTAAATCGGCACAAAGTGCCACTACATTTGGGTTTTTATCGGCAAGCTCTGCCAATCCTACCCCAAACCCACTGCGGGTGTCTTTCTTTTCTGTAAAGGTGTATTTCATTTTTTTATGTTTTTTTATATTATCGCATCAAAATATTTTGTATTTTTTCTTTATATCTGTTTATTGTTTCTTGTTTTTCTATTTCTAATTTTCTATTCTTACTCAATTCTAAAAAATCTTTGTTTAAATCTATTCCTACAAAGCGTCTTCTGTATAAATTTGCTGCTATTCCAGTGGTTGAACTCCCCGCAAAAGGATCTAGAATTAAATCATTAGGGTGAGAAGTTGCTAAAATAATCTGACTTAAAAGAGCCAACGGTTTTTGAGTAGGATGCTTACCGCAGGATTTCTCCCAAGAGGCAATGGCTGGCATACGCCACACATCTTTCATCTGTTTATTATTATTGAGTTTCTTCACTAATTCATAATTAAAATAATGCGGAATTTTTTCAAATTTTCTCGCCCAAATGATCTGTTCGGTAGAATGCGTAAAATAACGACAAGAGAAATTGGGCGGAGGATTGGTTTTTTCCCAAGTAATTACATTTAAAATTTTAAACTCTAATTCTTGGAGGAGCTGACCTATAGAAAAAATATTATGCATCGTTCCACTAACACAAATAGTTGCATTATCTTTCATTTTTTCACGAACTATACTTAGCCATTTTCGATTAAAATTATTGATGTAATTAATCCCAAATGATTTATCCCAAGTTCCTTTGTTTACACTGGAAATTTTTCCATTTTTAATAGTTAACCCATCATTTGACAAAAAATACGGCGGATCTGCAAATACCATATCAAATTGATAGTCAGTTTTAGGTAACAGCTCCATCATATCTCCGTGAAAGAGATAGAATTTTTTATCATCAGACTTGAAATAGGGTTCTATCATTTTTGTTCTGGCACAGGTAAACCTAATTTAGCAAGAGGTATATATTCAAAAAAATAGTAACAATGTACACTATGGATATAATCTAAAACGTCTTTATAAGATGGATTTCTAAACCAATCACTCAACAAATAAATATATTCTACTTCAATATTTGCCTTTGAGAGTAATTTCTGATATTGTTTTCTTTTAAAATCACACGTTTGTAGTTTTTCATCAACAGAACCTGCTACTTGCTGAAATTTACATTCAATAACAAATAAAGTATTGGCTATAATTACAAATATACTATCATCAGGAAGTAGTTTTTTTGAAATTAAATCTTTCCAATTGATGCGAAGTTCTTCCAAAAATTTATAAAATCCGTGTTTTTTAAATATTCTACCCACTAATTTCTTTTTATAGTAGACCTTACCGTTATCTACTTTATAGTCTTTTTGTGCATTTAGAAAGGTAGATAAATCTGTTTTTCCTTCAAAAATTAAACCTGTTTTGGTGTTTCCACCTCCTTTTCCTCCTATGATCATAATAACTAAAATTTAGGAATATTCATAATCAATAATTCTGTTAATTGTCCTCTTTTTTGTGGATTAGCATTGATACTTCTCTTTGCTAAAACTCTGTTTATATCAAACTCACGATACAAATCATCAAAAAAATTATTTTCTGGATTTTTACCTTTAACATCTGAGTTACTCAATATCCAAGAAAACCCTAAATCATCTATCTTCTGACAAAAATGAGCCAAACGGATTTGCTCATCATCATTAAAATCATATTTTGTATATGCATTAAAACTAGAAGTTTCACTAAGCGGTTTATACGGCGGATCAAAATAAAAAAGCGTATTACCTTGTGCATATTTTAACGTTTGTTGATAATCACCACACAAGATTTCTATATTTTTTAAGGCTTTGCTCACTGCGAGAATATTATTGGTATCACAGATTAAGGGTCTTTTATAACTTCCCATAGGAACATTAAACTCATTCCTTTTATTAACCCTATATAACCCATTAAAACAAGTACGATTTAGAAATATAAATAAAGCGGATTGTTCTATAATATCCCTTAGTCTCGAATTAAAACGAAATCTTTTTTCGTAATAATATGCCTTTTTTTCTTCGCCCTCTAAGAGGTGATATTCTTTTTGAAAATCTTCTAAAAGTGTTATTAAATCATTAGGATTCTCTTTAATCGTTTTATATGTATTGATTAGATCCTCGTTAATATCATTTATAACAATATTTTTTGCATTAGGAAAATGATTTAAAATTGAAAAAAGCACTGCACCACTGCCTACAAAAGGCTCTATATAAGTAAACTCTTCCTTGTAAAAAATATCAGGAATGACATTCTTTATCTCTGAAATCAGTTGCGTTTTCCCCCCTGCCCACTTAAGGAATGGTTTTATATTTCTACCTGAATGCATAAATATTTTTTTCTAAAATTCCTTTATAGATTGTTGCCCGTCTGCAAAAGTAAATCTTTTTTCCTTTGTATTTCGTTTTCTTTCATCATTTGTTGAAATTCAGTAAAGCTCTGCCAATCCTGCCCCAAACCCACTGCGGGTGTCTTTCTTTTCTGTAAAGGTGTATTTCATTTTTTCGTTTTTTATTTATTATATACAATTAGTTTACATTCAATTAGTCTCGCTGGATTATTTGGATTTTTAACTTTAACATCTTTAATATCCAAATAGTCAATATTCTCAATCTTATTTATACTATCTATTGGAAAGTTATTATATTTTCTAGTAGGTATTATAGCTACTAACTCAAAACTTAACTCAGAATTACTGTCATAAATATATTCAAAGACTTTTCTCGGATTTTGAATTTGCCACATGCCTCTTATTCTGAGATTAGTAATCCCAAGTGGGTCTACACGATTTACTCGCCCTAATTCTTTCGTTTCAGAAAGCTCAACATTTGGAATTTCATTTATTCCTTGAGTTATTTTATTTTTTATGATTTCATAAGTTTCATGTTCAGCAGCATAGATTTCACCATAGACAAACCACAATGATTTGACAGAATTATCTGTTGTATGACCAACACAATAAATTAAATCTTTCTCAGTCCATTTCTCACAGTTTTTACATGATTTAGTAATCATTAAACTGTCCGATTTTAATGTTGATTTTGGATAAGAACTATTTAAAGCTAAATCTGATTTTAAACTTTGAGTTTTTTTAACTTCTATCGCATCTCCTCCTTTAATCATTATATCTGGTGGATGATTTTGATTTCCTAGCCAAGAAAAAACTTCATTGTATTTTTCAAGCCTTTCTTCTATCTCCTCATGAATACAATTAGCAAAAGCATCTTTTACAAAACACTCCAATGCTTCTCCCACATTATTTACTCTATTTTTACTAGTGTAATGGGATTTTATCTCATTTATAGGATTTTGCACTATATTCACGATTGCTTCTAGAATATTTGTCATACAGCTAAAGATTTAAGTTCAACAGTTTCATTCATCATAATTTGCTCGCGAATACTTCTAGCTAAAAAATAGGCTAAGTTTACAGGAACTGCATTACCTATCATTTTATATCCAGCGGCTACCTTAGTATAGTAAAAAATAAAATCATCTGGAAATGTTTGAATTCTTGCACATTCTCTTACACTTAATCTCCGATACAAATGTTCTTTTCCAGGGACAAAAATTCTCTTATTTTGTTCAATAAATTTCATTTTAGGAGCTTGCGGATGTATAGGGGCGTGACGCCCACCTGCTTGAATTGTATATGACTGCTCATCCCAATTTCTTACTCTATTTCTTGACATAAAGATAGTTGAAAACCCCCCTGTCATATATTCATGATTTGGAAATTCACATTTTCTTCCATTTGTTTTATTTCCTTCTTGAGCTGCTAAAGCATTACATTTCAAATCAGATATTGCATCGGTTAAAGTAACTTTCTCAAAAGAAGGTTTCTGAAATTTAAATTTAAATCCTAAATCTTTTCTAATCCCAACAAAAAACACTCTTTTCCTATCTTGCGGGACATTGTAATTAGCGGCGTTCAATAGTTCAAAAGATAGCTCATATCCAATTCCTGCATTCTTAAACATTTCTTTTATATTGAATAAGGCTTCTGAATGTCTATTGAGTAACATGCCACTAACATTCTCTGCAAGAAAGAACTTAGGTTGTTTAGCTTCAAGCATTCTAATAAAATCAAAAAATAATTGACCTCTTTTATCTTTAATACCTTTCATAGCTCCAGCTTCACTCCAACTCTGGCATGGAGGTCCTCCAATTATACCATCACAATCTGGCACTTCATCTGTAGAAATATCAATAATACTTCTCCTATCTAAAATAGTTTTAGGATGATTTTTTTCATAGGTTTCCCAAATTTCTTTATCATATTCGTTTGCCCAGATAACATCAAATCCAGCATTTTGAAATCCCAAATCTAGCCCACCTGCGCCTGCGAAAAAAGAAACTACATTCATCAATTCAGTTTTTACATTTAAATTTCACGAGTCATTTAATTCCCTCTATAAGTTGAGTATCCATAGGGCGAAAGAGTAATTGGTACGTGGTAATGATTATTATCTTTTATCTCGAAGATTACTTCTATGAAGGGGTAAAAAGTATCTTGGCCTAATGATTGAAAATAAGGTAATGTGAAATAAGTTAATTTATAAATACCTCTATTGTCTACATTCTTTTCTTCTTTCAAGAAATCTTTAATTCTTCCGTTTTGGTCGGTTATTTTCTGATCTATAACCTTCCACACGCCATTTGGGTGTTTCTTGGATAACTCAATTTTTACGCCAACAGCTGGCTTTCCTTGTGTAATATCTAGTATATGACTGGATAACTGATATTTTACTTGTTGAGCAAAACTTAAACTTGCAAATATTAAAGCAAATAGAACAATTATTCTTTTCATAAATTAATATTTAAATTATCTTTTATCCTCAATGCCAAATTCCACCCATTGTGATTGTGCGAAATCTATTTTTATAATTTTTTTAGCCTCGGCATATTTCTTTTCTAAGAGATTTATTTTCTCTAAGAGAGCTTCTGTTTTTAGCTTTAAGTCAGCTTTTAATTTTTCTTGTTCATCATTTAATGTGATGGATTCGTTTCTTAGCTTTTCTAATTCTGTAATGAAACTATTATCTATCCCACGCTTTTCCAGCTGTGTTGAATTTGCCTTGAGTGCTGTGGCCAGTACTTGTGTTTTAGAAATAGTTTCAGCGAATGATAATTTAGTTCTTCCCATTTTTACTATTTTAAAAATTATTTTTTGTTTATAAATTCATCATTTAATCGAGGTAAATGTTACGCCAGATGGAGTATTTTGTACCTTATATTATGTAAAGGTTACTTTATCTTAGGTAGAGGCTACTCAAAATAAAGTAACACCTACTCTATCTTGGGTAACATTTACGCCTGATGGAGTAACTTTTGCCTTATATAGGGTAATTTTCACTTTACTTGGGGTAGCCTTTACGCCACTTATTTTATTTTATCGTAAGTGTAAATTCTATAATCTTCTTTACCATCTTGATCAAAATCATGACCAAGAGATTTTAGCACTAATTCTTCCTGATTTAGTTTCTGAATTTCTTGATTAGGGTAAACTAAATCTTTTATCTCCAATGTTGCGTTTAATTTATTTATGGTATAGGATGTTTCCAGAACCTGCTCTTTGCAGCTACCATTTTCATCAATATATTGTTTTGCAATATATTTCCCATTTTTCAGGAATTCATTATACGATTTATTGAAGCATTTATTTTGGCTACTCAAATCAAAATCCACCACTTCACCATTTGAGCTTTTTATAATTTGCTGTTTTTTGATTTTCCATTTGCCCAGTATGAGTGTTTCAATTTCATTATTTTGTGTCTTTATTGAATTATTATCATCATCTTTCGAGCAAGAGATAGCCAATACAGAACATAGGATAACTGGTAAAATTATTTTTTTCATCATATATACTTAAGATTAATAATCTCCGAGCGTTTCAGGATTTTGAGCGAGGGCTTTTTCCAGCTGTTCGTCGTTTGGTGCTTTTCCGTGCCAAGCGTGTGTACCCATCATAAAATCTACGCCGTTACCCATTTCGGTATGAAGCAAAATTGCAACGGGTTTTCCCTTTCCGGTTTCGGATTTTGCTTGTTGTAATACTTTTAAGATAGCAGCAATATCGTTACCTTGTTTCTCCTCTAAAACAATCCAACCGAAGGCTTCAAATTTGGCTTTTAAATTGCCTAAACTTAAGACATCTTTGGTATCGCCATCAATTTGTCTTCCATTATAATCTATGGTAGAAATAAGATTATCTACCCCTTTGGCACCCGCATACATCAATGCTTCCCAAATTTGCCCTTCTTGCAATTCACCATCGCCGTGAAGCGTATAAACCAAATGCTTATCACCATTGAGTTTTTTGGCTTGTGCCGCTCCGAGAGCCACAGACAATCCTTGTCCCAAAGACCCCGATGCCACACGCACCCCAGGCAGCCCCTCATGAGTTGTTGGGTGCCCTTGCAGGCGAGTGCCTAATTTTCTGAATGTAGCTAATTCACTCACCGGGAAATAACCTCGCCGAGCTAAAACACTGTAAAACACTGGTGAAATGTGTCCGTTGGAAAGAAAGAAAATATCTTCATCTTTACCGTCCATATCAAAACCGTCTTTTAGGTCCATCACTTCATTGTAAAGCGTTACCAAAAATTCGGCACAGCCCAGCGAACCTCCTGGATGTCCGGAATTAACTGCATGCACCATGCGTAAAATATCTCTGCGTACTTGTGTGGTTAAGTCTTTTAATTCTTCTACTGATTTACTCATTTTTTTGCTTTTATTTGCTTTCGCACAAAGATATAATTTTAGTTTGGCTTAATGAAATTTAAGCTCAAAAAAAATATTCTCTATAAAAGCAATATTTTAATCCTAATAACTAACTAATCCTCCCCCACTTATTCTTGCCACGGTATTGTTTTTGGTAATAATCTCTCAACTGGCAGTGTGCAGGGTGTTCCAGCTTTGGGTCGCTCTTCATCAGAAGCTCTACCAGATACTTAGAAGTCTTTATAATAGAAGAATCCTCGGTAAGGCTTAGTTTTTTGAAATCTACCACACCGCTCTGCTGTGTCCCAAGGATATCTCCCGGACCACGAAGCTGCATATCTACTTCGGATATCCTGAATCCATCATTAGTTTCACACATCGTTTTGAGGCGTTTTCGGCTGTCCGCAGATAATTTATCAGAACTCATCAGGATACAAAAACTCTGCTCCGAGCCGCGTCCCACTCTTCCCCTCAACTGATGCAGCTGAGAAAGACCAAAACGCTCCGCACTTTCTATTACCATAATAGAAGCATTGGGTACATTTACACCTACTTCTATCACTGTGGTTGCCACCATAATTTGGGCTTTTCCGGAAGCAAACTTTTGCATTGCCGCCTCTTTTTCGTCCGGTTTCATTTTGCCGTGAAGCATTACCGCTGTATAGTTTTTGAAATAATCTGTGATATGCTCCATTCCTTCTATCAAATTACGATAGTCCAATGTTTCTGATTCTTCTATAAGAGGATAAACGAAGTACACTTGGCGTCCTTTATTCAATTCTTCTTTTGCAAACTGATAGACAGAAAGGCGGTAGGAGTCCTTTCTATGCGCTGTGATAATAGGTTTTCTCCCAAGAGGAAGCTCATCGATAATGGATACATCTAAATCCGAATAAAAGCTCATCGCCAAAGTTCTCGGGATAGGGGTAGCCGTCATTACCAGTATATGAGGGGGAATTTTGTTTTTAGCCCAAAGTTTTGCCCGCTGTGCCACCCCGAAGCGATGCTGCTCGTCAATAATAGCTAAACCTAAGTTCTTGAATTGTACCACATCTTCCAAAACGGCGTGTGTCCCTATGAGGATAGGCAATGCTCCACTGGTAAGAGTTTCGTGGATTTCCTTTCTTTGTGAGGTTTTGGTAGAGCCGGTAAGTAGTCTTACCTCTATGTCTGTGTCTTTCAGCAGTTCCGAGATTCCATTGAAGTGCTGCTGTGCCAAAATCTCTGTGGGCGCCATCATACAGCTCTGATAGCCGTTATCCATCGCCAGTAGCATTGAGAGAAGAGCTACCATCGTTTTTCCCGAGCCTACATCGCCCTGTAGAAGCCGATTCATCTGTATCGGTTTTTTCATATCGCTTCGGATTTCTTTTAGGACTCGCTTTTGGGCATTGGTAAGCTCAAACGGCAAATGGTTTTGATAAAAATCATTGAAATGATGCCCCACTAAAGGAAAAGGACTACCTACAACCGTCGCTTTGTGATGCTGCTTTTTTAGTCCGTATCCCAGCTGAAAGAAAAAGGCTTCCTCAAATTTTATTCTGCGTTCCGCCTCTTTCATTAGCGCATGGTTCTTAGGAAAATGAATATTAAGAAACGACTCAGCCCTTGGCATAAGACTTAGTGATTTCAATAGATTTTCAGGGAGATTTTCTTGAATAAGTTCGTCGAGATGATTTTGTAACAAATTAAAAATAATCTTTTGAAAAAATTTATTGTTGATTCCCCTCTTTGTTAATTTCTCACTCCCTGAATACACAGGCAAAAGCGTTCCGGACACTGCTTTTTTTTCATCTGTTTCTATCTCGGGGTGCGGCATAGAGAAAACCCCATTAAAAAGATTGACTTTTCCAAAAATAAAAACTTCACGATGCAAAGGAATTTGGTCTAAAAGCCATTTGGAATATCTAAACCATACTAATTCTATCGTGCCGGTATCGTCCCAAAATTTTGCGGTAAGCCGTTTTTTCCCTTTTCCGTATGGAAGTTCTTGGATTTCTGTAATACGCCCGCGAAATTGTAATTCTATTTCTAAAGATTGAGGCTTAAGTTCGGATATTTTAAAGACTCTGCTTTTATCCACATATTTGATAGGGTAGAAAGTTAGCAAGTCCTCTACAGTAACGATGCCGAGAGTGTTCTTAATCAGTTTTGCCCTCTCTACACCTACGGTTTTTAGAAATTCTATGGAAGTATCTAACGCCACAACACTAATAAATTACTTAGCGAATATAAGAAATTTATAGAAAATAGCGCTTTGGGGAGTGTAAATTTGATTTTTAACAAGAAAATAAATTTCGAAAGAGTATTTTTTTATCTACCAGCCTAATTAAAACCCATTAAAAATTATTTAATACAAACTTAATTTTATTAAAACATTAAATACCATTACAAACTTATTTCTTTGCCAAAGCAAAAATGAAAGAAAATTATTATAGTGAATGAAATTCACACAACTTAGTATTGCCATTTTATTTCTATAGGAGCCAATACGCAATCTACATTGAGAGACAAATTTAAAATCAACCAAAATAACAATACAATATCGGGCTACATAGGGCTTAATGCTAAGAAAAAAACAACTACCCGACGAAGTAAGAGGTTACCGTCCTTCCAACTATATATTCAAATCCCCAAGTTCTTTTAAGGATTCTTGGAATGTGGATAATATCAAGTCGCTGCCCAATACGGGGATTTCATTTACCACAGCAAAGCGATTTAAGGCAGGTAGAGGAAATGTGGGCTTGTTGTTGTCCCTTAACCAAAGCAATCAGTACCAATACAAAGAGGGTGAGAATAACTTACTTCAATTTGCAGGGTCTAATATCGTATATAACAACAAGCTCTTAAAAAAAGAACACGAATACGAAACAGAATCTTCCGTTTTATTAGACTTGGGATATAAAAACAAAAAAACAGCATCTTACTAAACGGTATTTTCGTGCAAAATTCTACTAACCTTATCCAAGACAATTACGGCTATATAGACCAAGGAAATTCCGGAACAGGATTATTCCGCGTAAATCAACAAGACATTTCGAGGTTTATCGATTTACAACTCACCGCCTCACAAAAAATAGCCGACCGCCACGAGCTAAAAGCCGGGGTGAGCTGGGTAAGCAATAACTACCAACAGCCCGACAGAAAAATATTCTCAGGAAATCCCGTAGGACAAAACTCTGATTTGATTTCCCTGAGCTACGGGGGGAACAATCTTATCCGTCAATATTTAGATGTGAATGGTAAGAATTATCTCTCTGCCTTTGCAGAGTATAAAGTAAGATTAGACAACAAAAACAACAGAAAATCCTATCCTGTGGAACTATCCTTGGGATACGATGGTTTTATGGACAGACGGAGTATTTCCTACCGATTCATTTATTCTGTGTATAATATTAACTCAAACCTGGCAGACAGAACAGTTGTCATCAACCCTGATACTCTACAGACTGTCTTTGACCAATCAGCACAAAAATGGCATATTTTATTACAGAGAAGGCTCTACTTCGGTATATAGAAACAATATCTATCAATTTGTAAATGCAGGTTACCTCAGCCTTAACTATAAACCTAATGATACTTGGGATATTCTCATCGGCAGTAGAGTAGAAAACAATGTGAATATTACAAGGTTCAAAGAATTATCGCAATCTTTTAATAGTTCTTTTAGTAATTTAACTAAAAATCAATACTATATATTACCTTCACTTTCTGTAAAAAAAGAACTCAACCGAAAATCTAATCTAATATTCACCACCAGTAAAACCATTACGCGTCCTATTTTGATTGAGTATATGCCGATTACCTACATTAACCCCAATAACGAAAATATACTGGGTAATCCTAAACTTCAAAACAGTGAAAACTACAATATTGATCTGAAATACGAAATATTTCCGTCTAAAAACGAAATGTTTGCAATAGGATTTTTTGGTAAAAGAATCTTGAATGCCATTGAAAAATCCTATACGGCTTCTGCCAACTCCGATGGGCAAACGATTACTTTCTTTAATGCCAAACAAGCCGATGTAGCAGGAATAGAATTAGAAGGAATCATCAACCTAAAAAGACTATCCTATTATTACCTCTCACAAATTTCTATTTTGATTATAATTTAAATCAAAATCAAATAGTTCAAAATACCCCTAAAAAAGTTTATTTTGTTGGCTATTATTTCCCAAATAGAGCACTAATTATGCATGAGTTAGGAAAAAGAATAGCAGACTTAGGTTTGGAAAGCCAACTTCTGTTTCGTGTAGAGAATGATTTAAAGAAGAATTAAAATCATCATATAATCAATATACTACAGAGGGAATAAGTTTTGATGAAAATCTTAAAAGAGTTTCAGAAGCAGATATTATCGTTGATATATTAAATGATATACATGACGGATTATCTTTAAGAGTTTTTGAAGCTATAGGATATGATAAAAAATTGATAACGAATAATCTGTCTATAAGAAATTACGATTTTTACAACCCTAACAATATATTTATAATTGAAAACAAAAAATTAGAGGGATTGGAAGATTTTCTGATGAAAAAATATGAAGTTAACCAAGAAATAAAGGAGAAATATAGTTTTTCTAATTGGATTAAATATGTATTAGATATAAAACCTCATAAAGAAATAACATTACCCTAAATATAATGAGTAAATTTTACTTATACATATAAATTAACCCCTTTGGGGTTTATAATCTTTAGTGAGTGTTCCTAATTTTTATTTAGTGTAGAAAATTGAAGGCTAAAATTTTGGTTCTCGGTTTTTTATTATTATTTTTGGTGGATGAATTTGCGAGACCAATTAAAAAACTTATTTCCTGACCACGAGGAGCAAGACTTTGAATTGCCCGAAGAGCCTTTCGTGCAGAAAAATCCTCTTATCTGTAAATACGAAAAGAAGGGTAGAAACGGAAAACCCGTAACCATTATAGAAGGTTTTGAGGGAAGTACCGAGGAGCTTAAAAATATATCTAAAAAAATTAAAACTACATTGGGAATCGGAGGCTCGGAAAAAGATGGAAATATCATCATACAAGGCGATAATAGAGATAAAATAATGACCATCCTCAAAGATATGGGCTACAAAACCAAACGCGTGGGAGGATAGCGAAAAAATAAAAACAATTAGTAAAGTATAAAAATAAAATTATGATTAATAAACTTGCTGCATCAGAATTGGTGCTTAATGAAGATGGAAGCGTATATCACCTAAACCTTTTACCCGAAGAAATTGCATCTAAAATTATTCTCGTAGGAGACCCCGACAGAGTCCCTAAGGTTTCTCAGTATTTTGACAAAATAGAGGTTAAGAAAAACAAAAGAGAATTTTACACCCACACCGGAATATTGCGTGGAGAGAGAATCACGGTAATGTCCACAGGCATCGGTACTGAGAATATTGATATCGTAATGAATGAACTGGATGCTTTGGTAAACATAGACCTCAAAAAGAAAGAAATAAAAACCGAACATACAGCGTTAGAATTATTCAGGTTAGGGACTTGCGGTAGCGTAAATCCGGAAATAGAAGTGGATAATATGCTGGTTACGCAGAATGTAGTAGGTCTGGACGGACTTCTAAACTTCTATCAAGATTACCGCTTTGAAAATGATTTCAGCAAAGATTTTCTTTCTAAATTTCCTTACGAAAACATTAAGCCAATGCTTTATTTCTCTGAGTGGGCAGAAGAGATTTCGGATTATTACAAAGATGCCAAATATCACGGCAATACAGCTACATTCCCTGGATTTTATGCACCTCAAGGCAGGCAGCTTCGTCTAAAAGCCGTGGATGATAAATTCTTGGAAACCCTAAACGACTTGGGTATTTCTAATTTTGAAATGGAGACCTCTGCAATATACGGTCTTTCTAAGCTATTAGGACACAAAGCAATGACGGTAAATTGCGTGATTGCCAACCGGGTACGAGGTGAGTTCTCTGCCGACCACCACACTTCGGAAAAGAAAACCATAGAATGGGTTTTGGATAGAATCATCAAATAATCACAAAATATATAGCAACCTTATGAGAAAGTACCTTTTGGTCTTAATAAGCTTAGCTTTAATTTTAACGAGTTGTGGCGTACGCAAGTCTTACCCCCGACACTATTCTTACCAAAATCCGAAAACAGCGGAAAACCTCAAATCTCTTAAATCCAATTTTAGGGGTGAGGCTTCCTCCCATAAAGCCTCAAATATTGTAAAAACGGCAGAAAAATTTATTGGTACCCCATACCGGTACGGCGGAAAATCCTCTACAGGAACGGACTGCTCGGGGCTTGTGATACAAGTTTTTTCTCAAAACAATATTTCTCTGCCACGCCGCTCACAAAACCAAGCCAACTCTGGAAAGACAATCAGGGTAAGTAATATACAGCCCGGAGATTTGTTATTTTTTGCTACGGGAGGAGGAAACAGAGTGAGCCATGTGGGGATAGTCCACGATATCAATACCGACGGAGATATTTACTTTATCCATGCCTCTACATCTCGCGGCGTTATTCTATCTTCGCTAAAGGAAAGCTATTGGAACAAAGCATTTCTTTTTGCAAGAAGGGTTTTGTAACTTTGCAAGTCTAATTTTCATTATTAAAAACCACAAAAATATGTCATTAAAAACTACAATAGAGCAAATCTGGGAAAACCGCGAACTCCTTAAAAATGAAGACAGCCACAAAGCAATTCGCGAAGTCATCGCAGAATTAGACAAAGGAAGATTACGCGTAGCAGAACCTACGGAAAACGGCTGGAAAGTAAACGAATGGGTAAAAAAAGCTGTGGTTCTCTACTTCCCCATCCAAAAAATGGAGACAATAGAAGTAGGACCTTTTGAGTTCCACGATAAAATGCCTTTGAAAAAAGGATACAGCGAAAAAGGCGTAAGAGTAGTCCCTCACGCGATTGCCCGCGAAGGTGCATTTATAGCGCCGGGCGTGATTATGATGCCGTCCTATGTAAACATAGGAGCCTATGTAGATAGCGGAACTATGGTGGATACTTGGGCTACAGTGGGTAGTTGTGCACAGATTGGGAAGAATGTACACCTCAGCGGAGGAGTAGGAATAGGCGGTGTTTTAGAGCCGTTACAAGCGGCTCCGGTTATCATCGAAGACGATGTATTTGTGGGGTCAAGATGTATCGTCGTGGAAGGGGCTTATGTAGAGAAAGAGGCGGTGCTCGGAGCCAATGTGGTGCTGACAGCCTCTACCAAAATCATTGATGTTACAGGCGACACACCTGTGGAGTACAAAGGGCGTATTCCTGCGCGTTCGGTAGTGATACCGGGAAGCTATACCAAGAAGTTTCCGGCAGGAGAATATCAAGTGCCTTGTGCTTTGATTATTGGAAAAAGAAAAGAATCTACCGATAAAAAAACTTCTCTTAACGATGCTCTGAGAGAAAATAATGTGGCAGTGTAATGGCTATTCCTAAAAATATTTTTCAGACTTTCAAAACGGATAAATTACCTTGGATTACTAGGTTTTATATATCCCGAATGAAGAAGAAAAATCCTAAATGGAGTTACCATTTTTATAACGACAAAGATATTTTAGATTTCTTTGAACAAGAATTTCCATCTGAATATTTGAAAGCTTATAAGAGCCTAACTATAGGAGCGGCTAAAGCCGATTTTTTCAGATATGCCATTCTTTATAAAAAAGGAGGGTTGTATCTTGATATTGACAGCTATAATAAAACCCCCTTAGATCATTTTATAATGCCTGAAGATGAATTTATAATCACCAAAGAAGGTAATCCGGGACTATACTGCCAATGGGGAATTATCTCAAATAAAAATCATCCGTTCTTAAAAAGAACATTAGAAAAAGTTTTAGATAATATAGAAAATCATCGTTTTCCCAATGATGTGCATAAAACAACAGGCCCTACCGTTTATACAAATGCCATAAATGAAATATTAAAAGAACAACCAAATATACCACATCGATTTTTAGGAATAGACTTTGAGGGTCATCTTAGATTTAAATATAAATTGGGGAGAATTTTTCTTTATGGAAAAAAATCTGAACATTGGAAAAAGAAACAATTAACTCAAGATATAATAATTCCTTTTGACAAACAATGAAAATAGCCTACGATGCCAAGCGATTTTTCCAGAATAGTTCCGGATTGGGGAATTATTCTCGGGATTTAGTAAGAATGCTCTCGCAGTATTATCCCGAAAATCAGTATCTTCTCTTGAATAAAAAAAAGACAGAGAAGGGACAAAATATCCTTGAGCGAGAGGAGGTTAAGTTTATAAAAACCTCAAAAGGAAAGTTTGCCAGACAATTCAAAATGGGGATAGATGCCCAGAATGCGGATGCGGATATTTTCCACGGTTTGTCTGGGGAGATTCCTCTAAAATGGAACCATAAGACGATAAAAAAAATCGTAACCATCCACGATTTAATCTTTATGAGGTACCCCGAGTTTTATTCTTTCTTTGACAGAAAAATCCATTTTTGGAAATTCAAAAAAGCCGCTCACAGCGCCGACCTTGTGATTGCCATTTCGGAGCAAACGAAACAAGATGTTATGCATTATCTCGGGGTTTCCGAGGATAAAATAAAAGTGGTGTATCAGGGTTGTCATAATGCTTTTAAGGAATTCATTAGCGAAGAACGAAAAAAGAAAATTACAGAAAAATATCATCTTCCGAAGCATTTTATCCTCAATGTCGGGACGATAGAAGACCGCAAAAACTTGCTCAATGTTGTCAAGGCATTGCGGAACGAAAATATTCCGATAGTTGCTGTTGGCAGGAAAACCAATTATTACAAGAAAATAATCTCGGAAATCAAAAGTTACAATCAGGAGGTCATCTTTTTAGAAAATATACCGATGGAAGAATTGGCGGTGTTTTATCGCCTTGCAGATGTTTTTATCTATCCCAGTTTGTTTGAGGGATTTGGTATCCCCGTCATTGAGGCGCTCTATTCCGAAACGCCTGTCATTACGAGTAATGTAAGCTGTCTTCCAGAGGCAGGAGGGGCGTATTCTATGTATGTCAATCCCGAGAGTATAGAAGATATAAAGGCTAAAATTCTCTTCTTGTGGAATAATGAAGCAGAAAGAAAACGCCGTGCAGAAAAAGGGCTGGAATATGTACAAAAATTTAATGACGAAAAAATTGCCCGTCAAATAATGGCTATTTATCGAAAGATATTGTCTTTATAATTAAACTTCTTCTTTTTCTACGATAATAAACAAAAGCCCGAATTTACTTTTGTTTTTAAGTTTTACATTCGTATTTTTGTGCCAAAATAAAGATTAGTGGGCAAAAACAAGTTAGCACGATTTGCTGAAAACAAAATTTTGGAGAATGTCTATCAGCCAACTCGAGAAGAGGCAATGGCAGGCTATCACTTAGCAGGAAAATGGCGCGAGAGAGTATTCAAAAATCCCAATTCTATCGTATTAGAATTAGGCTGCGGCAAGGGTGAGTATAGCGTAGGACTGGCAGAGGCCTTTCCTAACAAAAACTTCATTGGTATAGACATCAAAGGAGCAAGATTTTGGTATGGTGCAAAAGAAGCACTGGGCAAAGGATTGAAAAATGTAGTCTTTCTTCGTTCACAAATAGAGCTTGTAGATTGTTTTTTTGCAAAAGACGAAATAGACGAAATATGGATTACATTCCCAGATCCACAGATTAAATACCGCAGAACGAAACATCGATTGACCCACCCCACTTTCTTAGACCTCTACAGAAAAATATTGAAGAAAGACGGCATCGTTCATCTGAAAACCGACTCTGAATTTCTGCACGGATATACTTTGGGCATTCTGCAAAACTCTAACGACGAGATTATATCTACCCACCACGATATCTACGGTGCTCTCGAATACGATCCAAACACCCCTTTGCTAAGAGAAATAAAAACCTACTATGAAGGGCTTTTTTCGGCAAAAGGAAAAACCATCACTTATATCAAATTCAGATTAAAATAAATAAAAAACTTATAACCCATGAAAAAGATTTTTTTTTGGAGGATAATGCTCTGTGTTCTCCTTTTCAATTGTACAGCAAAAAACAATTCGGATATTTTCAAAAGCAATGATGTTAATGAAGTAAAAGCATACATAAGAGCTAACCCCTACAGCCGGGATGCCTACGAGCTAAGAAAAAAACTTCCTTTGCTAGAAACCATGGCATGGGCTAAACCCAATAAAGGCTCTGCGATGAAAACAAGACAAATAATCATAGGAGACGACTATACGCAAATAGAAATTGTACAAAATATGATTTCTACAGAAAAGTTTAAGGAATTGATGGAAAAATTCGAAGCCAATCATAATAAAAGAACTGTAGACTTATTAAATCAATTATTTAACAGTGACATATCTAATACCAAAACCATCATCTTGGTAGAAAATAAAACGAAATGCAATATGGTTTTGAATGTCGTAGGTAAAAACAAATATGAAATCCCAATTCCTGCAAAAGGAGAGAATAGTATAGTCATAGAAAAGGGGGAATATAGATTGATTAGCAAGCTATGTGGAATTCTTTATTCATCTCGTAAAGATATTCAAAAAAATTTAGTCGTTACACTTGATATTTTAGACGAAAAAAAATCTGAGCCTGAACAACCCAACACACTTAATTCCTCTACTGAGACAGGAGAAACCGCAGTCCGCTAATCTTAGCAGAACCAAAGTAATTACAGTATTCGTCCAAGGTATAATTAGAAAGATATCCCCTGTATCTTCCTAATATATTTTGATTAAAAACAGTTTAGTGTTTTTTAGCATATCCCAAAAGTCTATCAAAAATATTATGATACAACAAACATTTTGACTATCTTCGTATAAAAAAAAGAAAGCCATAAGTTAGTACTCAAAAAAATTAAATGATTTCGCTCTGTAAAATCAAAAAATATCTTATAGACAGCCAAATTTATGTTTCCTTTATGGGGACTTTTTTGGCTGTTTTTTTTATGATGAAGAACCATTACTTTTCCAGAGTGATGATTTTCGTCGTTTTTTTAACTTATTTTAGCGGCTATCTCTATACCAAGTATCAGAACAATAAAAAGATCTTACACAAGATTATTTATTTCAACATTTTCACTTTTTTGCTTTGTGGCGGGCTTCTCATATATTTTTATCCAATAGAAACCATATACAAATGGACGGCTGTCATTCTAATAGGATTACTTTACGATAGTTTCTTTTTGCATTATTTTATCAGGAAAATACCATTGTTCAAAATATTCTATGTGGGCTTTGCATGGGCACTGATGAACGGCTGGCTGTTCTTTAAGCAAATGGATTGGGAGATTTTCTTTATCAGTTGGACTTATATTACGGCATTGGTATTACCTTTTGACATTAGGGATATCAATAGCGATAAGGTGGTTACTTTCCCTAAACTTATAGGTATTCAGAATACGAAGTATTTAGCCTATGGTCTAATTTTTATAAGTACTATCTTGGCAATTTATCACTTGGATTTTTTGTTTGCTTTGGCATTTTATATAGCAATGATTTTTTGTTTTTTATTAATTTATTTTTCAGAGCCTGCTCGCCCGGAGTATTATTATTCGTTTTTAGTAGAGAGCTGTTGCGGATTGCCGTTTTTATTTTTAGTATTATTGCATTACATTTGGGAATTGTTATAGCTTATGATTGTAAAAAAACTTTTTATCCGAAACTTTAAGAACCATATGCTGCGGGAGTTTGATCTGTCACCGGACATTAACTGCTTTATAGGGGATAATGGCGTAGGAAAGACCAATATCTTAGACGCACTTCATTATTTGTCGTTAGGTAAAAGTTTTCTGGGAAATTCAGACTTGAACAACATCAAAAAGGGAGAAGATTTCTTCTCCATAGAAGCAGAAGTACAAGGCGATGACAAAGGTTTTAATATAAAAGTAATTCAGCCTAAAGACGCACGAAAGGTCATTAAAAAAAATGACAAAGCTTACTCAAAAATAGCCGAACACATTGGTTTTCTGCCAAGCGTAATGATTTCTCCGTATGATGCCAATCTGATTACAGATTCCGCAGAGAACCGCAGAAGATTTTTAGATGCGATGATTTCTCAGGTAGATGCAGAATATTTTCACAGCATTATACAATATCAGAAAGCCCTAAAACAGAGGAATGCTTTACTAAAATCATTTGCGAAAAATGGATTTTTTGATGCAGATTCTTTGGAAATATATAATGAGCCTCTCTCCCGCTTCGGCACTCTTATTTATAGAAAAAGAAATGATTTTATACAAGGACTCAGACCGGTGTTTAAGGATTTCTATAAAGTGATTTCCAATTCTAAGGAAGAGGTAGATGTTATCTATGAATCCGTACTAGAAACCACCGGAATGAATGATGTGCTAAGAAAAAACGAATCCAAAGACCGCGTGCTTACCTATACCTCTCAAGGTGTGCATAAGGACGATTTAAACCTAATGATGGACGAGGATTTGATAAAAAAAACAGGTTCGCAAGGGCAGCAAAAATCTTTTTTAATAGCACTTAAATTAGCACAGATGAATTGCATTAAAAATAGGACGAAAAACACACCGATGCTTTTATTAGATGACATTTTTGACAAATTAGATGACAAAAGGGTTTCCCAGCTCATCGATTTGGTAAACAGAGAAGGTTTTGGACAGATATTCATCACAGATACGCATAGAGGGCGTACGGAGGAGGTTGTAAAGAACATTAACGAGGAAAGTCGTATTTTTGGACTTTAATAATTATGAAAAAAATTAAAAAAAGAGAATTTCAGTCTTCAGAATTATTGCAGTCTTTAGCCAAAATATATCATTTTGAGGATAAACTAAAGGCTTTTGAGATAAAAGACTTTTTGAAAGAATATTTAGACGACACTCTCTTTAACGAAATCAACGATATTCATCTGAAAAACAAAATACTTACAATTACTATAAAATCCCCATTGGCAAACAATGACTTCCGAATGAAGAAAACTTTTTTTTTACGCAAAATCCAGTCTGTAGTGGGAGAGGATGTGGTAAAAGAAATCGTTTTTCTAAGTCGCTAAGGTTGTAGCGTGATGGCATTCATTTGTCTCAGTATGCGGTTGTGCTTTTTTATGAGAAAAGGAGTGGGGTGCTTAGGGTCGTATTTTTTAGGATTGGGAAGAATGGTGGCAATCCACGCAGCCTCACTTTTAGTAAGGTCTTTGGCATCTTTATTATAGTAATAATGGGCGGCGGCTTCTATCCCGAAAACACCTTGCCCCATCTCTATGGAATTGAGATACCGCTCTAATATGATATTTTTATTCCAAACTTTTTCTATCGTGAAAGTAAATATTGCTTCCAGTCCTTTTCTTATCCAGCTTCTGCCATTCCATAGGAATATATTTTTAGCGGTTTGTTGGGAAATAGTACTCCCTCCCTGTATGGATTTCCCTTTTTGATTGTGTTTTACGGTGCGCTCTATTGCTTGAAAATCAAAGCCTGAGTGTTTATAATAATTCTGATCTTCTGCAGTGATAACCGCTTTAAGAATATTATCCCCCATTTGGTTGATAGGGATATATTTTCTGTCAAGTTTATAATATTTGAAATAATTTTCAGCTTGAATAATAGTCATTATAGGGTTGAAAAATCTTCCCCACACTATGGATAAAATAGGAACCAATAGCAAAATATAGATTATTTTCTTAAATAACTTCCACATATATCATAGAGTATATTACGAAACACTAATGCATTTCTTTTTACAAAGAAACATATCTTTCCACAGCAAACAAAATGCTTTTTTCAATGTAAAAAAAACAGACTGCTTAACTCATACGCATTACAACTTTGAATCAATTTCTTTTCTGAGCTTTATAGATCTGGAAGTTGAATACGAAAGTTCTGTCTTGGAGTGAATAGCCTGTATAGTTATAATGATTTGTACTTCTCGCAAAAGCACTCTTAGAAGGGACTATAATTACCCCTTGCAAATTATAGCCTGCCTCGTCGGGAAGATTAAAACCTTTGAAATTTTGTATAGCTTCCTTGAATCCTTTTATCTCAAAATAATCTTTCCCCACATTCATTTCTTTCATCATTTTTTCATCAGCGTGGAAGAATAGCGGATCTTTAATCGGTACACCATCTCCGTCTATTGTATTTTGAAACGGATATTTAGACCTTAGCTTAATAAAACCTTCTTCATTAGTTGCCACATAAGTATAGCAGGATTGCATCAGGTTGATGACATCATCTTCTCCTACGAGTTCTCCGCTATCGGGCTGGGCGTCGGACCTTATGATATATACTGTCCCATCAGGAAGCGTAACAGGATTGTAGTCCGAGAGGGGTTTCTCATTATCGTCATTAGTATCCGTAGAACTAAATTCTACGATTTTCCCTCTATCATCAAAGTAGTTATCTTTTAAAAACTGCTGGATTGCTTTTTCGTCGTATTCATTTTGTATGCTTATGTCTATTGGTTTTGTGACATTTTCATAGGTATCTTTTCTACAAGAAACACTCATTAATCCTATTACTAAAAGCCCTAAAAAAATATTTTTTTTCATTTTCCTATTATTAAATACAATTTCACTAAATTGCCGTTCAGTTTTATAAAGGACAAAAATATAAATAAAAAATGAGAATTGACAAGTTTTTGTGGAGTGTTCGTTTTTTCAAGACGAGAAGCATCGCCGCCGAAGAGATAAAAAAGAATAGAGTTTCCATAGCTGGAAAGCCCGTAAAGACCTCTAAGGAAGTATCGGAAGGTGATATTATAGAAATCCGAAAAAACCAAATTGATTACAAAATAAAAATTTTACAAATCCCTAAAAGTAGAATAGGAGCAAAACTCGTTCCTTTGCATATAAAAGATATGACGGATAGCGAACAATACGAAATCCTGAAAATGAGAAAACTCACACAAGATTATTACCGCCAAAAAGGAGAAGGACGCCCCACGAAAAAAGATCGCAGAGATATGTCGGACTTTATGGAAAGTGATGCAGATATGTTCTCAGACGATGATTGGGATTCTTTCTTTATAGATTCTGGAGATTTAGAAGACGAATAATCTCATTACATATATCTTCCTGCGATTTTCCCTCCGTAAAGATAATGTGTTTCGCTTTTGCATAAAAAGGATTTCTTTCAAAGAGATGTTTGGAGACGAATTCCGGTAAATCCTCGTGATTAATGCGGCTGATGATAGGGCGGTGGAGTCTTTCGTGCCAGAGTCTTTCGCATAAAGTTTTTACAGAAACACTTAGAAAAAAACTTTCCGAAAATTCATTAATAATGTCAATATTGTCATAATAAGCAGGTGTGCCGCCTCCTAAACTCAAAACGGCATTGGTGTTTTGTTTAATGAGGTGGTTTAATAGTTTTTTTTCTATTTTTCGGAAATAGATTTCGCCTTTTTGGGCAAAAATTTCGGAGATCTCCATTCCTGTTTCTTCGGATATACAGCGGTCAAGCTCAAATAACTGAAAATTTATTTTTTGGCTTAATAATTTGGAAATGTGGGATTTGCCACTTCCCATATAGCCCATAATGGATATTATCATCACTAAATTTTCAACAAAAGTGCAAAAAAGTTTTGAGAAAATAAAAAAAAATGTATCTTTGCACCGCTTTTAAAGCGGAATAAAAGTGCGTTATTATTAGAGGCAGACCTGGTAGCTCAGCTGGTAGAGCAATACACTTTTAATGTATGGGTCCTGGGTTCGAATCCCAGCCAGGTCACATATGTTGCAAATCGTATTTCGATTTTTTGCCTGTGTGGTGAAATTGGTAGACACGCCATCTTGAGGGGGTGGTATCCTAAGGATGTGCTGGTTCGAATCCAGTCGCAGGCACAGAAAAAAAACAGACTCGGTAGCTCAGCTGGTAGAGCAATACACTTTTAATGTATGGGTCCTGGGTTCGAATCCCAGCCGAGTCACAATTTGCTGAAAAGTAAATTTTTTCATATTAATATTTTGTGATTTGGTGTTCAAAAGTCTTCCTTTCCGGAAGACTTTTGATTTTTTATCAGCCTAGGGCTGTTGATTAAAATAAAATTTATTACCTTTATCGGACAAAAAACAAAACATCATTAAAAAACATAAAAATGTCATACGGATTACTTAAAGGAAAAAAGGGAATTATCTTTGGAGCTCTTAACGAACAATCTATCGCATGGAAAGTAGCGGAGAAATGCCACGAAGAAGGTGCGGAATTTATATTATCCAACGCTCCTATCGCTATGAGAATGGGAGAGATTAACGCTTTGGCAGAAAAAACAAACTCTGAAGTAGTGGGAGCAGATGCTACTTCCATGGAAGATTTGGAAAAACTTTTTGATGCAGCGATTGCTAAATTTGGAAAGTTGGATTTTATACTCCATTCTATTGGTATGTCTGTGAATGTAAGAAAAGGGAGAAACTATACGGCTATCAACTATGATTGGTTGGAAAAAGGCTGGGATGTATCGGCGGTATCTTTTCACAAAGTGATGAGAGTGGCTTGGGATAAAGATTGTATGAACGAATGGGGATCTATTTTGGCACTCAGCTATATCGCGGCACAAAGAACTTTTCCGGATTATAACGATATGGCAGACAACAAATCTTATTTGGAGAGTATCGCCAGAAGTTTCGGATATTATTGGGGTGAGAGGAAAGTCCGCGTAAATACCATTTCCCAGTCTCCTACGCCTACTACAGCAGGAAGCGGTGTAAAAGGCTTCGGTGGCTTTTTGGGCTATGCAGAGGATATGTCCCCTTTAGGAAACGCTACAGCAGACGACTGTGCCGGGTATTGCGTGGCGATGTTCTCTGACCTTACAAAAAAGGTCACTATGCAAAATCTCTTCCACGACGGAGGATTTAGCAATACAGGAGTTTCCCAAAAAGTAGTAGATAAATACGATACAGAAAAATAAAAAAAGTAGAATGAAAATTCTCGTCTGCCCTATCAACTTGGTTGATAGGGCAGATTCTCAAATAAAAATAAGGATGAAAAACATATGCTTTCCACCCTCTCTTTTGTATTATAATTATGCAAATTTACTATTTATTTTTTAGCAAATTTTTTATATTTATTCATGAATTTATCTACTCTACCTGCAGTATCTACCAATTTTACTTTACCGGTGTAGAAAGGGTGAGAGGTAGACGAAATTTCCATTTTGATCAATGGATACTCCTGTCCTTCATACTCGATAGTGTCTTTAGTTTCAGCAGTAGATTTGCAAAGAAACATTTCATCATTACTCATGTCTTTGAAGACTACAAGTCTATAATTTTCAGGGTGAATTCCTTTTTTCATAGTTTTAAAATGGTTTTAATAATTAAATAAATAAGCGTGTAATGGCATCGCTTTATACTTAAATTTTAGGACTGCAAAAATAAAGTTTTTTTTTGATTATACAAAATAATCATCAATATCTTTTCAGAGCAAAATATTTTTTTAGGAGAAATATTTTTTCAAGCCGATTGGCTATAGATTTTTATAATTGTAGATTATTAATTTCAAGATAATTTAAGTATTCTATATTTTTGCACAAGTTTATCTGCTCTGCTATCCAACCATTTCGTACAAATTAAACAAATCAACTTATAAAAATCAATCACATCTGAGTTTTGTTAAATATTCTCAGTATATTTGCATAAATAATTAAAGTTCATTGAAATAAACAACCGACCATTTGGGTACCCCTACGGAGATGTACGATGAGAACGGTGAGGAAGTATGGTACAGACGGCTTGATATGAACGGGAAGATTATCAAGGAGGAATGCCATAGAAGAACTTCCTACTATAAGAACGTAACGGTGCCGTTCCTCTTTCAAGGGCAGTATTATGACTACGAGACCGAGTTGGCATACAACCGATTCAGATATTATTCTCCTGCTATGGGGTGTTATATCTCGCAGGATCCAATCAGATTGGAGGGAAACAATCCTACGCTATATGCGTATGTAGTAGATTCTAATTTATGGTTTGATATATTTGGATTAAGAATATACAGACGAAAGAATGGCCAATTTGGAAAGAAGCCGGGTCGTAAGAGTAAGAAGGATAAAAAACGTGAGCTTGAGCAAAAAAGGAGGAAAGGAATTGAACGTGCTTGGAAAGAGGAACAAGAGTTAATTAAACGGGGGCTTGGCGGAACACGAGAGTGGACCGAACAAGAGAAAGAAGAACTTCTTAAAACAGGAAAGGTAAAGGATTATTATGGACACCATATAAATAGTGTTTCAACGCATCCTCATTTGGCAGATAATCCTGACAATGTTCAATTTGTAAAATTTGACGAACACTTAGAATTACATTCTGGTAACTTCCATAATTCAACAACAGGAGAATTGTTAAACAGAAAAATAACTTGATTTTTTATGGACTATATTGAAAAATTAAATCGTGTAATTGATGCACAAAGAAAAAATGGCTATGTGAAGACTCCCAAAGGAGAGAAAATAGGACATGTTCCCAAGCTTGCTCCATTGGCATACAACATACAATTGAGCCAAAAATTGGATTTTTCACTGATCAATAGTTTGGAAAAACGATTGCAGAGAGAAATACCTCCGGCTTACAAGCGTTTTCTAATGGAATATAGTAATGGATTGCATTTCTATTTTTCACTGAATTTGTATGGTAATCGTGATGGACTATTAGATCGTTCCGGTAATGAAGTTATTGTCTGGGACCTCCAAGATCTTAATAGATTTGAACGCCCCAAGAACTCAAGCAAAGATGTAATCTTTATTGGTACATACTCATATGATGCCTCTAAGCTTTATATTGATTGTGCAACCAATAAGGTTCATTATTGTGGGAGGTACGATGCAACATCCCTTAAAGAATGGGATTCTTTCGAAACAATGATGAGTGAAGAAATTGATAGGATATATGCATTGTTTGATGAAGATGGGTATTTAACTGTGAATTCAAGTGAAAAAACACCTTACAAAATTGAATAGAACCATATATATAATTACAAGATAATAGAATTTATATCAAAGCAAAATTTTCCTTATGTCTCACCGTGTCGAATCAGAACAGCGCAATTACTTCACTTCGGTTCAGTCTCAGTTGTCAGCGACCGTAGTCGAGCCATTGAGTTCGATGGGTCAGACATATAGTGAAAATGCCAAGTCCGGTGTATCTCCGAGCCTTAATGCGGTGGATACGGGTATGAAAGCAGCCATGACGTTGATGGGGCTTGGGGAGAATCTTTTGTCCGCCGTGATGTTTCCAGCCTTGGAATCTCTCGGTTTGAAAGGCATCGCCTGCCTTCCCATCAGCAAGCAAATGGATCCATCCATTGGTGTCGATGATCCCTCTGAGAATATGAGTCATAAACATGAGAAGAAAAATGTAACATATAAGAACAAAAAAAAATGAAAAAGAACTATTTTGATGACAGAAAACTTTTCATCACGCTAAATAAAAATAGTATTGATGAAATTATCAGCTTTTTAGAACCGTTTGGTATCGACAGCTATGATAGAGACGGAAGGACTATGTTGATGAATTTAATTATTGAGAGGAAAGAAGAACTTCTTAAGTCTTTTATGGAGTTAAATCCTAACATCAACAGTCAGGATTTTAATGGGTACTCAGCACTTCACTTTGCTGTTCAAGAGAAGTTTTTTACTGCAATAGATTTGCTCTTGGGTAAAGAAAATCTACAGATTGACTTACAAGATAAATAGGGAAACACGCCATTACTTAGGTTGGTTTGGGAGGAAAATATTGACAATATGGATCTAATCTCAAAATTAATTGAGAAAGGAGCTTCGTTGGAACTTCCAAACAATTCTGGGGTAACTGCTCGTTCATCTATGCAGGAAATTACTGAAAAAGGAACTGTTGATTATAGTCAGTTCTTGGGATAATCAAATTTTAAGATAGAAAGTTTGTAGAATGGAAAATAAAGATTTTTTGGGTTTAGATGTACCGTATTTAACAAATGCATATATCCGCCAGAAGGATAAAGAGGATATTAAAATTGTGTGTGCAAATCTACTAAGATTTGCATGGGACAAGGGACTGTTATTGAATAATCCCTTTAATGAAGAAGGAGAACTCATATTAACAACTTGTGTTTATGAGAATGATGTCACGGAACTTGGAAGACAGATTTTCAGCGACTTATGTTACAAATGGATTACATATACGGATAACCTAACAGGGAAAATTGACAGAAAGAATAATATAAAAATGTTAGAAAAGTACTACAACCAACTGATTCAACAGTTAGAAATAAAACAGTAGTAGTTTCAGAATAGATAAAAATACTCATCAACAAAAACTATAATAAAAATTAGCGATATGTCTCACCGATGGAACATCTATAAAAAGAGAAATTGAAGCCATACAAGATTTAGAACGTATATATGGTCAAGGTAATGTAGAATTTATACCCTATAATATATAAAAATGAAGAAAGTAAATATCCAATTTTTCGCAACACTAAATGAGAATGTTGAATTCCTTACAGATATGTACAAAGCAGGATTCAATATTCTATTGAGAATAGATGAACCGAAAGCAAACATTCTGATTGATGACAATAATGTTGGTTCAATTAGAGAGATATTGCTGAAAGAAAATGTGAGTTACTGGGATTCTGCAGCTTATTTTTCTAATAAAGAATACAATACCAATTGTCCTTTCAATGAATTTTCATCTTACAATCCTGATATCATGTTTTTACGAATAGGAGAAGAAAAACCAGGGCATCTCAAAGAAAGTTGGTTGGCAACCTCTTTACAATTTGATGATGAGGAATTAAATCTTGCTTTTTATAGAATAGGGCAACGATTAAAGAGAAACACCAAGTGTGGAGGCATTTTGTATAGTAATGATCTAAATGAAGGGAAATTCTGCAAGAATGTAAGGTACACCGGTGGTGCACTTGAATTTAATCAAAAAGGCGGAAAAGTTTATCAATTTAACCCCAACGTACACTTTAAATTAGGAGTATAAATAAACCTTCGAGCCGTCTATTTTAGCAAATTACTTTCATTATAAGTAACCCTTAAATCATTTTCCTTATGTCTCACCGTATCGAATCAGAACAGCGCAATTACTTCACTTCGGTCCAGTCCCAGTTGTCAGCGACCGTAGTCGAGCCATTGAGTTCGATGGGTCAGACATATAGTGAAAATGCCAAGTCAGGAGTCTATCTATGTTTAAACCTTTTTTATTTTATCCTACAAAGAAAAAAAATATTAACTAAATTTTTTATTATCTTTGGAATATGAAATGGGATGATATCATAGGACAAGACCAAATAAAAAGTGTATTACTAAAAAGCATTGACAACAATAGAATAAGCCATGCACAGCTTTTTGTAGGTAAAATGGGATACGGCACTCTGCCGCTGGCACTCTTGTATGCACTGGAAATCCTGAAACGAGAACACTCCGAAGCCGAGCACAAAGTAAGCTCCCTCAATCATATGGACCTCCATTTTAGTTTCCCTATATTCAAAGGAGAAAAAAATGCTCTTAGCCAAAGTGTTTTCAATATATGGCGGGATATGATTCTCAATAATCCCTATGCCGATTATCAAGACTGGATAAGTGCTTTGTCTGGAAATGAGAACAAACAAATATTCATCTCGCCCGACGAGATATCGGCTATCACCCAGAGTCTTAGCCTGAAAACCTTTGAAGGAGGGACTAAAATTCTCATCATCTGGGGCGCTGAAAAAATGAGTGAAAATGCGGCAAACAAATTCTTAAAATTCTTGGAAGAACCACCGGAAAAAACGGTTATCATTCTATTGGCTACCTCTACCGACAATATGCTGCAAACCATACTATCGAGATGCCAGATTCTGAATATTCCTAAAATAAATGATGATACGCTTCTTGCTAAAATAAGCGAAACAATAGAAGACGAAAGCCTCGCAAGAGAAATTTTAATCCAGGCACAAGGCGACTATAACACGGCAAAGAGATTGATAAATCACGAAGCTGCCGACCAAGATTTTGAAGACTATTTTATTCAATGGGTGCGTACCGCATTCCAGGCAAGGAGCAAACCCCAAGTCCTAAAAGACATCATTAACTGGGCAAATACCATCGCCCTATGGAGCACAGAAAAACAAAAGAATTTTCTAAATTACTGCACCGAAGTATTTCGGCTGGCATTACTCCAAAATTACGGTACAAGCGAGCTGGTTTATAAAAAGATTATGAAAAATAATTTTAATTGGAAAGGGTTTTCTAACTTTATCAGCGGTGCAAATATTGAAGGCATATTAAACGAAATTTCCCAAACACATTTACACCTCGTAAGAAACGGCAATGCCAAAATCCTTTGGACTGATATGGGCATAAAACTCACGCGGTATCTACACTTAAAACCTTAAAAAAACAAAAATACTCCGGTCTTTTCCAGAGTATTTTTATTTTATTTAGTTTCGTCTATAATTTATTTTTGTAGATTTTTGCCGCTGCTTATTCGGCTTACCTCGCTACAGAGCCGCATATGAAATTGAGAATCTATTTTCTGCCTCTGCCCTATTAGGAATCAAAAAACATTTTTAATTATCTGTTTTCTCTTACATAGGAATTCAAAACTGCATCAAAGTGCGTATAACCAAATTTCCGAAAGAACAAGGCATTTTATTTTTTATAAACTAATAATTCATCAAGATTTATTAGCCAGCTGCCCACAAGCGGCATCTATGTCTCCTCCCCTGCTGCGGCGTATCATTACTGTAATACCGTTCTTCTCAAGCTGCCGGACATAGTTATCCGTAGCAGCAGGGTTACTCCTGTCATACTTACCGTCTCCTATGGAATTATACTCTATCAGATTGACTTTGGTTGGCACTTTTTTGCAAAACTTTATAAGTGCTTTGATATCCTCATCTTGGTCGTTTATCCCTTTCCAAATACAATATTCCAAAGTGATAATCCCCCCCGTGTGTTGATACCAATACTGCAAAGCCTCTATAATCTCTGTAAGCGGAAACTTGGTAGAGAACGGCATTATTTCATTTCTTTTTTCCTCTATGGCAGAGTGTAGAGAAAGTGCAAGTTTTACCCTCAAATCTTCGTCTGCCAGCATTTTTATCATCTTGGGGATTCCGGAAGTAGAGACTGTAATTCGTCTTGCCGCCATTCCCAAGCCTTCGGGTTTTGTAATTTTTCTAATGGCTTCCACTACATTTTTGTAATTCATCATTGGCTCGCCCATTCCCATAAATACAATATTGGAAAGAGGCCTGTCAAAATATTCTCTGCTCTGTCTATCTATCAGCACTACTTGATCCACAATTTCTGCTACTTCCAAGTTTCTCATTCGTTTGAGTCTTGCCGTAGCACAAAATTCACAATTGAGCGAGCAGCCCACTTGAGAAGACACACACGCCGTAGTACGCGTTTCGGTGGGAATCAGAACACTTTCTACCATCAGCCCATCGTGAAGACGGACTCCATTCTTTATCGTACCATCTTTGCTTTTTTGCAAAACATCTACCGCCACAGGCTTGATAATGAACTCCTGAGCCAGTCTTTCTCTCAAAGTTTTCGAGATATTGGTCATCTCATCAATAGAATGTCCGTTTTTATTCCACAACCAATCATAAACCTGCTTGGCACGAAAAGGTTTTTCCCCGATAGAGAGAAAATAGTTTTTCAGGTCTTCTAAGCTTAATGTACGGATATCTCTCATAAAGAAAATAAAGCAACAGACGATTTGCCCATTGCTTTTGGCTTAATAATAGTTACATTTTACAAATTACAAAATAAGCATAGCATCTCCGTATGAGTAGAATTTATACTTCTCGCGGATTGCCTCTTCGTATGCCTCCATCACAAAATCTTTACCGGCAAAAGCGGCAATCATCATCAGCAAAGTCGATTTAGGGGTATGGAAATTGGTAATCATAGTATTGGCAATTCCAAAATCATACGGAGGATAGATAAATTTATTAGTCCACCCGTGATAAGGTCCTATTCTTCTATTAGAAGACACCGAAGTTTCTATGGCTCTCATTACCGTAGTTCCCACGGCACAAATTTTCCTATCTTCTTCTATGGCTTTATTGATGAGGTCTGCATTTTTCTGGTCTATGATAGTCTCTTCGCATTCCATTTTATGTTTAGAAAGGTCTTCTACTTCTATAGGATTAAAGGTTCCCAACCCCACATGCAGAGTGATTTCCGCAAAATTGATTCCTTTGATTTCCAGCCTTTTCATCAAATGTTTAGAAAAATGGAGCCCCGCAGTAGGTGCAGCTACAGCTCCCTCTACTTTGGCATAGATGGTCTGATAACGCTCTGCATCCTCCGGTTCTGCCTCTCTTTTAATGTATTTAGGCAGCGGTGTGTTTCCTATTTCTCTGAGTTTTTCTCTAAACTCTTCGTAAGAGCCGTCGTAGAGAAACCTTAGCGTTCTCCCTCTCGAAGTGGTATTGTCTATTACCTCTGCCAATAGCGTTTCTTCTTTATCAAAGAATAATTTATTCCCTATTCTTATTTTCCTTGCAGGATCCACAAGGACATCCCACACACGGGTTTCTTTATCCAATTCTCTCAATAAGAAGACTTCTATTCTTGCTCCTGTTTTCTCTTTGTTTCCGTAGAGTCTTGCAGGGAAGACCTTTGTATTGTTAAAGATAAATAAATCATTTTCATCAAAATAATTTACTACATCTTTGAATAGTTTGTGCTCTATCGTTTGTTTAGCTCTATCGAGTACCATTAGTCTTGCTTCATCTCTATGTTCAGACGGACGCTCTGCAAGAAGCTCGGCAGGCAAATTGAAATTAAAATCAGATGTTTTCATTCAAAAAAATTAAGTTAAAAAATACAATAATAAAAATATTTATTATTATTTTAAGAATTTGCAAATATACAACATTCGGCACCCCTTTGTCAAGTGATTTTATAAAAACATTATCTTTTATTGCTTCCATTGAGCCTCTCTTGAAAACAATAATAGCCGGACAAATTACTTTCCTCCGTCCAAATTCGGCATTCTCATTCTCTTTCGGAAGACAGGCAGATATTTATCAAAATAAACCGCTATAGTTTCGTAGTTATTATTTTCTACAAACTGCAAAAGATGCTCCGAAGTATAAACGAATTGCAAAAACTCATCTATTTTATTGCTCGGGATTCCCATTCTCAGAAAATAAGCATCGCCGTAGTATTTTCTGATGGAGGTATTGGCTTTTATCATTTGTTCGTACTCGTAGAGGCGTTTCTTTCTCCGTCTGTCTCCGGAAATCCAGTCATAGATGGTATTGATATTAAGTGTAAATCCCGTAATAAAAGGCGGTGAACTATAGTTTGTATCTGCCTTTGGAGCCGGCAAGCCTATTATTTTATTTATATTCAGCTTCGTGTATTTATTACTCAATCGGCTTTCATCTATCTTAAAATTGCCTGTTGGTTTTCTTTTGAGAACTATTTCCGGAATATTGCTATACGCCATATCCAGATGCACAATGTTTTCATTATTGAGCATTTTTGGTTTTATTCTTATGTCTTTCCGCTCGGTAAGCACAGAGGTAAATCTTACCACATCATCTTCTTTTGCTGAGATTTCAAAACCTCCCTTATAATCGCAAAGCACTGTTTTCTGCGTATTAAGATTAGTAACATAAACAGGCGTAAAAGAGATATCCGTACGGTCTTTCACCCATATTTTTCCCTTATAAATTTGAGCAGATAAAAATACCGAAGTCAATAAAAAAAAACAAAAAATAAAATTTCTAATCATAGTGGCAAATGTAATGAGTACGAATTAAATAAAACTCACAATAAATGGTTAAAGTTTATTAAAAAGGCGTTAAAATCAGAATCGGCTAAGAAGCCCCCAGTGGACTTTTGTATTCTTAAAATTAAATCTATCCTCAAAGTTGTTACCGTTAGATATCTGAAAACTCATCAATCCCACAGGAAGAATGAAATTAAACCCAAATCCTCCGCTATACAAATTTATATCTTTCTCGAACAACGGATTTTTGAGTTTCCCCATCTGTCCAAAAACATCAAAAAAGGCAGTCTCACCAATAATATAACGGTATTCCAAACCTCCATAGACATAGAATTTGGACAAAAGAATATTTTCATCAAATCCCCGCAGAGAATTCCAGCCTCCTATCCGAAAAAGCTCATTTACAGAGAGTACTTCTTTAGTGTCAAGTGCGGCTGTTTCTATTTTGGCATTGATGAAATTTCGGTCCGCCAGTTGCAGATTGTGTTCGGCAAAGAGCTGATATTGCTTCGTAGGAACTATTTTGGAATCATCGTAAATGGTATTGAATAGGTCGGCATCTGCTTTTATTTTCGTTTTATAAAGCATCAGAGGATTGTCTATGGGCATCTGAAATTCATACCAAACCCCAAAGCCCTTTCGCTTAAAATTCCTTGCTGTGCTCAGATTAGCTGCCGATACCGACGAAAGCTCCAAATGCCCTCTTATCCCAACTTTCTGCCGCGGTGAAAATTGAAAATAAGCTCCGGACAATACCTTTACATTGGCAAAAGTAGAATCTTGTCTAAATATGTTGGTATGAAGATTTACCCCGATATTGGAATTAAAGAGATAGGGGACATCTGCCTGCATATCAAAGTTTTGCCCCGAATTGGGATTTCGCTGCCAAAACAAACTTACAGACTCAAATCCATTAAAAATATTTTTGAAATTAAGGCTAATGCTTCCCGTTACTTGAAACTTTTGAGAATTATTATTCCCAAAACCGAGTACGCCATCAAAGGTATTGGCTTTTTTCTTTTTCAGAAAGAGGTAAATCTGCGTAGAATCTTTGGTAAAAAGTGTCTGAGGATTTCGTTCTAATGTTACGAAAGTATGATTGGCCAATGCATTACGGATTTTCAAGAGGTGGCGGTCATCATAAGTCTGCCCTACAAACTCTTTCTCCAGATTTTTGACAAACCGTCTCGGCACTCTGTTGTAATCCCGAATGACAAAGCCATCAATCGTTCTTTTGTTGGCTCTCACCACCGAAAGCCCCACTTTGGGAACACCACGCTCCATTCCCAAAAACCGACTCTTAATACGGTTAAACGCATAGCCTTTTTGCTTATAGATATCATTTATCCTAAGTCTTAAAGAGTCTAAGTCTTTAACGACAACCCCTGATTCCAGCCCCAGATCTACTGAAAGGTCTTTCGGCAAAACCACTTGAGTTCGATTAAAATCTTGTCCCTTATCATAATAAATCTTAACGGAATCTCTCTTTTGTTCCACGCTCTGCAGTCTCGTCAAATAGTAACGATACTGAGAAAGAGAGTCTAAAAAATGAACCGCAGAAAGAGAGTCTTTTACCTGAGTAGTAGCGTGGGATTTCGCATCTATAAGGAAATAGCGGTGTCCCTGTGCCGTCCCCAAAAGATACACTAAAAATAGTAATACACTCCAAAATTTTCTCTCCACGAAACGATTATTTTAGTCAATATGATTGTATTTACGCATAAGTTTTTCATAGATTTTTTGGGGTAAAAGCCACTTGAGCGGCACGCCTATCTTTTGCCCAAATTTTCCAAAATAATAGTGCGAACGCCACTCCGGCTTGCTAAGCAACCGCTCCACATATCTCGCTACCGCCTCCGGACTATCGCCGCTATCCACATGGCTGTTCATCAAAGCATAAACTTTATTGAAAACCTCTCTATATGGTGCCGAGACTTCGGATCTTACACGGTTTTGGGCTATATCTGTTTTTACATCTCCAAGGTGCAAAGCACAAATTTGCACATTCCAGGGTCTTACTTCGTAGCGTACAGCCTCCGTAACTTTGTCGAGTGCCGCTTTTGAGGCAGAATAAAATCCCCTGAATGGCAATCCCATTTCACTCCCTATACTGGATATATTGATAATCTTTCCGCTTCGTTGTTCTCTCATAAAAGGCAAAACGGCACTCATCACCTGAACCGCACCCACAAGATTGAGATTAAAGAGTTTCTGTATCTCTTCTGCTTTTGTATCTTCTACTGCACCTACCATACCCATACCGGCATTATTGATTAAAACATCTATCTTTGATTCTTTTTCTACAATGCTCGCTATAGCGTTTTTCACGGCTTCTGCATTAGTAATATCTACGGACATTGAAGTGAAATCAGACTCTACGCTGCTCCTGCTTAGTCCATAGACACGATGCCCCTGCCGGCTGAAACAAACCGCCATAGCCTTGCCAATTCCCGAAGAAGCTCCTGTAATGGCAATTATTTTTTGATTCGTTATGTTCATACTATATTTTTCGTGTTATTCTGCCAATATCTTTCCAAAAAAGAGGGTAAGACTTCTCTACCACTGCAGCATCTTCTATCTCCACATCACACATCAGCCCGCATCCCAAAAAGCTCATTGCCATTCTGTGATCGTTATAGGTCTTCACAGTTATTTTTTCTGGAAGTTCATTAAAAACTAAACTTCGGATACTATCCTCCGAAATACAAACCTCTACGCCCATTTTACGCAATTCATTTTTAAGAGCGGACAACCTATCAGTTTCCTTTATTTTAAGAGTATGCAGCCCTTTAATACAAAAGGGTATTCTAAGCAATGATGCCGTTACACAAATCGTCTGTGCAATATCCGGACAACTATTCATATTGAGGTCTATTTTCTTGGGATAAATAAATCCTTGGACAGGCACCAAAATGATTTTACCGTCTTCTCTAAACTCTGTATGCACCCCAAAATACTGTCGAAATAAATCTACAACAGCAGCATCTCCTTGTAAAGAGTTTTTTTGAAATTTTCCTAATGTTAATTTATTCCTCCCCACTGCCGCCAACATATAGAAGTAAGATGCCGAAGACCAATCACTCTCCACAAGAATAGTTTTATTTATCAAAGATTTAGAAAAAGGCAAAACCTCAATTGTATTATTTTTTACCACAACCTCTATACCGATCTCCCTAAGTATAGACAAGGTCATTTCCAAATAAGGTTTTGAGGTAGCTTTCCCACGAAGGCGAATTTTCAGTCCGTTTTTCAGCTTTCCCGATATCAAAAGTAATGCCGATATGAATTGACTGGAAATATCAGCCGGTATATCCACCTCCGAATATTCCATTTTTTTTCCCATTATCGTCAAAGGAGGATATCCCTCTTTTTCGTCGTAAGAAATAGAAGCACCCATTTGTACCAATGCCTCTACAAGGGGACGGATAGGTCTTTCTTTCATTCTTTCCGAACCACTTAGTGTAACGGCTTTTCCGTCTTGTATTGCAAAATAGGCTGTAAGAAAACGCATAGCTGTTCCTGCGTGGTGGATATCTATAAAATCGGACTTAGAAGCAAGTGCCTGACACAAAACACTCGTATCCCGCGCATTAGACAGATTTTTTATGGTTATACTTCCGAATAATTTTTGCAATACCAACCATCGGTTAGATAGGCTTTTGGAGCCTGTAATCTCTACTTCGCTGCCCTCTGCTATTCTAAATCTCGAGATAAACATTGCTAAGATTTTAGTTTTTCGTTGGCAGCATGTCTTTCTGCATCTCGGTTTGTTTTCAGTTTCATTTTATTATCAAAGGCTTTTTGCAAATCCGTTCCTGTCTGGTTTGCGAGGCATAGCGTTACGAACAACACATCTGCAAGCTCCTCTCCCAAATTTTTATTTTTATCGCTTTCTTTCTCACTCTGCTCTCCATATCTTCGTGCCACAATGCGTGCCACCTCCCCTACTTCTTCTGTAAGGACCGCCATATTCGTAAGCTCATTAAAATACCTTATCCCGATGGTTTTTATCCAATCATCTACTTGCTTTTGTAGAGATTCTATTTCTTTCATTATTATTGATTTATGGTTATTAAAGCCGGTTTTACTGATAAGCTCCCATATTGGGATTTACAAGACGGGATACCCCTGCTATATCTTTCGGTACATGCTGGGCTACTGCTGCATCTCCTTTAGCTTTTGCAGGAGAATCTTTTTTAAGTCTTAGGCTTAGTTTTTTGTTATGCGTATTTTCAAATTCAGGGTCTTTATTACCGATAGAGTTGATAACTCTGGCATTGTTATCCCATACGAATCCCGACTCATTAGAATAATTGGCAAGCGAGTTTTGAATTAAATAGTCAAAAGGCTGCGCTTGATCAATGTTAAAAACAATAGAATTATTTTTATTGTTAAAGATAATAGAGTTCAACAAAGATAAGCTAAGGGGCGACGAAGTTTTTCCTTTGTCCATAGTATATGCATTAGAAACATCCAAACATAAATTACCCCCTGCAAAGTCGTGATACCAATAGTTGGCAATGGTACTGTGTATAAAATTATAAGTTCCGCCGTTTTCTATTTTTACAGCCGTATTTCCAAAAGAATTCATTACCAAGTTTTCGGCATCTACATTAGAGTTTTGGGCATATATGCCATAATTCTGAAAATTGTAGAGTATCGTATTTTTAATAGACACCCTAGATTTTTCTAAAGAAAGGGCCGTATTGCCGCCAAATATTTTAGCATAATCAATCTTTGCCACAGCACCTTCTTGGAATTTTACACCTTCCCAATTTGCGGGGATGGTATCGTATTGGGAGTTCGTTCGGTCTCCTCTTAACAACACTTCTTTTTTTAATTCACCTCGAATGTCTAAAAAAGCATTTTTAGCGACTGTCAGTCCAGAGTTTTTATAAAAATAGACTTTCGTTCCTGGCATTATGGTCAATGTTTTCCCTTCGGCCAAAGTAAGACTGCCGTAGATAATCTTCACTTTATCATTATTCCAAACGGTATTTTCCGAAATTACTTTCGGGTGTTCTTTTGTAGATATGATATATTCTGCATCTTGTACGGCTGCTCTTAGCGTAATATGCTGTCCATTGCTAAACATAATTTTGTCCTCCGCCATTTCAATAGGCTGATGGGCATTTGGGGCGATCTCCACGAAAATATACAAACTATCTTTTTTCCTTAGTGAGACTTGGGTGAATTTCACCCCCGGCGTACCATCTACATTAATTCTAAACATAGAATTTTCACCTTTCTCCAAAACTATCTCGGGGATTACCACATCTTTGTTTTCATTATTATAAACCTTCACGGCATAGGTTTCCGAGCGGGTTTGGCTAAATACCGTATCCAAAGTAAGAGTATCTTTTGAAAACCTCAGGGTATGACCAAGGTTTTCAAAACTAATATCATTATCTCTGCAAGAAAGCAAGAACAAGCTCCCCCAAATTAAAAAAGCTGTAATCCATTTCATAGCATAATCATTTTGGCACCAAAGGTAATTAAAAAATTTCGTTGTCAAGATTAGTAATTAAACAATACGCTACCCCAAGTAAATCCACTCCCAAAAGCCGAAAGACAAACTAAATCGCCCCGTTTTATTCTCCCTTGCTCCACGGCTTCACAAAGTGCTATCGGAATAGATGCCGCAGTGGTATTACCATACTTCTGAATGTTTACAAAAACTTTTTCATCGGGCAGCCCGAGCAGTTGTTGCACATACTGGGCTATACGGATATTGGCTTGATGAGGAATAAGCATATCTAAGTCCTGAACTGTTTTTCCGGCTTTATCCAATGCTTCTTTTATCGTTTCAGGGAAACGGGTAACGGCGTGTTTGAAAACAAAATTACCATTCATGTAAGGATAAATTTCTTTTTTGGTAAGTACCTCCGGCTCACTTAGCAGCCTGTCGCTCCAGCCGTATTTCGTACCCGGGAATTTCACGGCAAGTTCCCCTGCATATTTCCCTTCCGAATGCATATTTACCGAGAGTATATTCCCTGCGTTTTCATCATTAGAAGCAGATAGGACTATAGCTCCAGCACCATCTCCAAAGATAACGGACACCCCTCTGCCTTCATCGGAAAAATCCAAACCAAAAGAATGTACATCTGCACCTATTACTAAAATATTTTTGTAACCCCCCGCTTTTATAAAAGCATCTGCCACACTCATTGCGTAAACAAAACCAGAGCATTGATTTCGAATATCCAAAGCACCTACAGTCCTACATCCAAGCATTTCTTGTATCAACACTCCGCAACCTGGAAAATAATAATCCGACGACAGTGTTGCAAAGATAATATAATCTATATCCTCAGCAGTAAGTCCTGCATTTTTAATGGCTTTTTCTGCAGCTTTAAATCCTAAAAATGAAGTAGTTTCTTTATCATCGTATCGCTCTCTCCTATGACGGCGTTCTTTGATACCCGTCCTTTCGGTTATCCATTCATCGCTAGTTGTCATTAGCTTTGCTAAATCTGCATTTGTAACAACATTTTCAGGGACATAATACCCCAAACCTTTGATTATACTTTTATTCATATGATATGATTTATACTGACAAATTTAATAATTTTAATTTTTAATACTAAGATTCCTGCCAAATTTTACCAAGCCCCCTATCCTCATCTTTATGCCATTATCATATTATTTCCAAATGTACTTTATTATTTTTAGACATTTTGTCTTATTTTCAACTTTGGCAAAATCTTTGAGAAAAAAGACCATATAAAATATGATATTATGATTGAGAACAATAACAATGATAAGGATTTAGAAAAAGACACACTAAATGAAACCTCTACTCCGGAAGAAACTCAAAGACAAGCCGAAGAGGAAAATTTGGCAGAAGAAAAGCCAAGTTTAGAGGAGCTTTTGGCAGAGGAAAAGGATAGATACATCAGACTTTATGCAGAGTTTGAAAACTACAAAAAAAGAACTGCCAAGGAACGAAACGAATTCTTTCTCTATGCCAACCAAGATATGATGATTTCTATGCTGGGGGTATTAGACGACTTTGAAAGAGCTCTGAAAGAACTCTCTAAAAACGGGAACGAAAACGATCTAAAAGGTGTAGAACTAATCTATCAAAAACTTAAAAATAAACTTACCGAAAAAGGGTTAAAACCTATTGAAGTAAATCCGGGCGACAGCTTTGATGTGGACTTGCACGAAGCTATTACCCAGATCCCTGCACCGTCAGATGACCTAAAAAATAAAATTGTGGACATTATAGAAAAAGGCTATATGCTGCACGATAAAGTCATAAGATTTACCAAAGTAGTTATAGGGCAATAATACAAATTGCAAAAAACAACCATAATTTTACAAAATGTCAAAAAGAGATTATTACGAAGTATTAGGCGTTGAAAAGACCGCAAGTACAGAAGCCATAAAAAAAGCCTACCGAAAAAAAGCGATACAGTATCACCCAGACAAAAACCCTGGAGACAAAGAAGCCGAAGAGAAATTCAAAGAAGCTGCCGAAGCCTATGAGGTACTAAGCGACGAACAGAAAAGAGCGAGATATGACCGCTACGGACATGCAGCTTCAGGTACCGGAAGCGGATTTGGCGGATTTGGTGGCGGAATGAATATGGAGGATATTTTCAGCCAATTTGGAGATATCTTCGGCGGACATTTTGGCGGATTCGGCGGCAGTGGCAGAGCCACCCAAAACAATAAAGGAACAAACCTCCGTGTTCGTATAAAGCTTAATTTAGAAGAGATGGTCAATGGCACACAGAAAACCATCAAAATTAAAAAAATGAAAGTGGCGGAAGGGGCCACTTCCAAAACATGCCCCTCTTGTAATGGACAAGGCTATCGTATTCAATCTATGAATACAATGTTTGGACAAATGCAAACCCAGTCTACCTGCGGACAATGCAATGGTACAGGGAAAATAGCGGCTCATATACCTAATGGAGCCAACTCCCAGGGACTTATAAAAACAGACGAAGAAATCAGCATAAAAATACCGGCTGGTGCCAGAGACGGATTACAACTGAATATCCGCGGAAGAGGTAACGATGCTCCTTTCGGGAATGGCACACCTGGAGATTTATTTGTGGTAATAGAAGAGGAAGCAGATGCTAATATCAAACGAGAAGGCGACAATCTGCACCAAGAACTCTACATTTCCTTTGCAGAAGCGGCTCTCGGATGCTCCAAAGAAATTCCCGTAGTAGGCGGAAAAGTCAAGATAAAAGTAGAAGCCGGCACACAATCCGGAAAAATTCTGAGATTGGCAGGAAAAGGACTTCCGAGCGTAGAGCACTATGGCAAGGGGGATATGTTTATCCATATCAATGTATGGACGCCACAAAAACTAACCAAAGAACAAAAAGAGTTTTTTGAGCAGCAAATAAAAAATGGCGAAATGAAAGCAGAGCCTTCCGGAAAAGAGAAAACATTCTTTGATAAAGTAAGAGATTTATTCTCCTGAATATTCGAGAAATTCAGATTTAATTAACTTACCCCATAAAAAGCGAATACCTTAAATGATATTCGCTTTTTCTATTTGAAACTATATATATCTTTTCTAAATTTGTCTTTAAACTCCTTTATTCGATACCTTTGTATGCTTTTGTCTCCAAAAGACCGAGCAGTAATTTTTTCAGCTCTGCATCATTGCGGATGAAATCGTAAAAAGGAAAACCATATATCAATGTATATCCATCTTTTGCTATTCTATCTGAATCCAAATTATCAAGCCATAAGGATATCATCATACTTTGCTATGGTATCCTTCATTTGGCAGATACTTTATTTGAACTGTTGAAATAATGGGAAAAATCACCAATAATAGTAATGAGAGATTCTAGTTTTTTTCTATTTCTTTATCTAGTATTTTCAAATCATTAGCTACTTGTTGAACATAAACCTCTTTTCTGTAAACACTTACATTTTCCTTTATAATACACAAATCATATAGTTTCATATTTATTCATTGTCTTCTATATATTTTTTCCATTTTTCTTGAAATTCTTTTTCTTCCTTTTCGGTTGCAGGCCTTAAATCATCTTTTGCAATGCCTAAAACACGAGCACCATCATTATCTTTAAACATCCATATTTCAACGAGATAATAGATTCCACAATCCTCTAAAATAATAGCAAATGCACCTATTATATCCTCGTAAAAATCATTTTTTTCTATAACACACAAATCATATAGTTTCATAAAGGCTTACTTATTAGCTAAGGGCGTTGATAATAATAATTCTTGAGGATTTTTGAGTTTTATTATCCAGCCCGCATATATTTTCTTAACCCCCTGAGCAGGTGTTTCTAATATTGTTTCTATTCGATATACTTTATTGCCGAAGGTATCTATTTCTTTAAAAATAACTTTTCCATTTTTTATTGCTTCTATCGCTTGTTTTTTTATATGTTTCTAATAGTGTTTGAGCGTCTTCTAATTTATACCCCCAGCTATCAACAAATAATCCTTTTTTAGAGGGATTAGTTAAAGCATATTCTGAAAATTTCCTAATATCTCCTGTAACGGAATTGATTACATTATCTCCTATTTTTCCAATTTCATCAAGTACTTTTAATGTATTCTTAACCTTAACGCCAGCTAAATATTCTAAGTCTTTTACCGTTTTTTCCGGTATGGCTATATTCTTTTGGTTGGCTCTCTCTGTGGCTTTCTTTGCCAGTGTCTTTATCTGGTAAGAACTATATATATCCGCTGATAGAGAGGCTACATTCAGTGCAAATGAACTTTGTAGTCCTAACAAAAATGTTAGAATCAAAAGAAATATATGTTTAAGAAATTTCATTTTTAACTATACAGGCTTATTTTTAACTTCTAAAATTAAATAGCTCAACCCATACGCAACCTTACCTACAATATCAGTTCTATAATTCAAAACGTATATTTTCCCCTCAAAATCTATTTTTATATATCGTGATGAATTCTTACTTCTGGCTTTTTTGGTTGGGCATCCAAGGAGATTTTCTTGTTAATTTGCTATCGCTTATAATCGCTTTAAAATACTCTATTTCTTCTATTGCATCAAACACTTTTTTCACAAATAAATCATCGGCAACAGTACTTTTGTTTACGCCTTTTAGGTATATTTGCTTCAAGTGTGTATAATCCTTGTAAATCATACTAAAGGGCGATATGTTTTTGATTTTTTGAGCTTACTAAAGCCTCAAAGGCTCTTCCTTTTTTAATAAACAGGATTTTCGTTATTTGTCGCCCTCCTCTGCGTACTTGCTAAACCTTTTTATCCAGCCGTTTTCGATAATGGGTTCTGCTTTTAGCATTTCGCTGATTTTGACTAAATCAACCTGTTTACCGTCCTCTTCGTAAATTAATCTAAACCTTTCATCTTCTTCAAAAATTCTTAAAATATTGAATAAAACTCCCCCAATACTCTCTTCAAGGTATTTTTGAAGTATAACAAAATCTTCACTATCTATTTTTTTAAATAAATTTACATAGTCTTCAAAAATTATTGGAGGATTATCTTTTATCCTTAAGCTTAATAAATTACCAATTGCAGGATCAAAAGAAAATTCAATTAACTTTTTACCATACTCATTTAAAATTTCATCATTAGATTTCATATTACTTTTATTTTAAATTTTAATTTACTCCATTCCAAGGGATATTTGTTATACTTTTCACTCCTTTTTCTTGTAAATCTTCCAAGGCTTTAACTACCCAACCAGTGGCAATATCTTCGGGTATTTTTTTGTAGATGTTTTTTACTTCCTCTATTTGGGATTCGGATAGGTGTACCCCTGACGTCGGAATTAAGTTTAGCTTAATCGCCTTAGGCGAGATATGAACCAAATTAAACGCTCCTGCTACTTGGTATTTTCCCCTTTGCTTAATCACCGCCTGTACTTCTTCTGTGGCATCGCTGTATAAGCCTTTTAGGGTTAATTCATAGTCGTTTCCTACTTTCCTTGATTCGATAGCCCTGCCCTTTGTGGTCTTGAAGATTAAACTATCCACAGATATACTATTATCTGTAAGCTCTACACTGGCAATAAAGGGTTCCGTCTTTTTGTTTTCTACGGCTTTGAATGGAGTTATTTTTCCGTTAAGCTCCTTATAATCTCTGTTTAATGCTTTTGTAGGCTCATCAAATGCGTATTGGGAGTTATTGCTGTTTTTAAAGGTTACTCTAATCCCCTCAGAGGTAATCGATGTGGCATATTGTAAATCTTGAGCAACAACCTCCTGAGCATAACTAAAAGTTATACTGAATATTAAAAATAATATATATAGGAGGTTTTTCAAACTTTATTATTTATTTCAAAATTATCAATCTATTTTATCCTCTTGTCTTAACTCCTCTTCACACCTTGCTAAACCAAATCCCAGTTTAAATATGTGAGACTCATCTGCTGTCGTTTTTATCTTGCAAAATTCTGCTTCTATTTCTTCTGCTATTTCTATAATTTCAAAATTTGTATTATTAAATTCATTATATCTCTCTATCTCTTTTCTTAATAAATCAGAGTCTGTAACCATAACTTCAAAAATTATTTCTTTATTTTTATTTTATTTTGTGCCATTTATAAATATTAGTTTTATATTAGGGAACATTTCGTTAAACTGCTCTACAAGATGCACAATAAGGACTTTTAGTTTCTGACATATATTTAGGATTCCCAATATTTTTTAATAAATTCCAAAATCTTTGATTTTATATCTTGTAGGTCAGTATATCTTTCTGACCAATTATGGTTCTTCATAGATTCATCATTTTTTGAAATATAATCAAAGTATAAATAATTATCTTTATATATTAAAATTATTCCTAAGTTATTTATATCCTCTACTTCTATTTTTAAAACACTTGCATCCGCAAAAGGCATTTCTTCTCTATATATTTCTTCTCTAAAAAAAATTTGAGCTTCTTTCATTTCATTTAATGATTTAAACCATCCTTTTAAATTTAATAATAATTCGTTAAAGTCCATTTCTATCTATTATTTTAATGTTTGGATACTTTTAGTTGTGATACATCTAGTCCTTTTTTATTATAGAATTTCCAACGAGGAGAACCTTTTTCATAAAAAATTCCCCAGCCTTTGCCACTTCCTCGAGTAATAGTTGTATTCTTAGGAATATCAAACTCTACATACATTTTTTCAGCAATATCTCTATAATGTTCTTTTCCTTCTAAAAGAATATGAGTTATCCCTCCACTTCTTTTCTGTAGTTGAGAAGTTTTACCATTTTTTGATATTCTGCTTTACTCATCCAAGAACCAACTCTACTTCTCTTAATAGTTGTTATAATATTTTCTCCTTTTCCCCAAGCTAACCTTGCTGATTTTAATAATGATACCTTCTCAAATATCCTCTTAGCATCGCCTTTTTTTATTTTTTTAACTTGTCGAATTTCCTCAATAGCGCTTTTGGGGAGCTTCTATCCCTTTGTGTTATTCTCCGAACAAATTGAATTTACAATATCCTCTACATTTTTTAATACTTTAATAAATTCCTCATAAATATTATCATTTAAATCGTTTAGCAATCCTGTTTCGTATAATATTCTACTGAAATTATTAATCTTATTAGCTATAGAACAATACTGTTTTTTATTTTTTTGATTTAAAATCTTTATGGAATTATCAATATCTTCATATCTATACTTTGAATTAAATTCATTGTATAATATTTCTTGTAACTTAATTAGCTCTAACTTTAAAAGTTCATCTTTCATAATCAATTATTTAGTTCGCCCTAATCAAATTAGGAAATAAAGTTTTAAACTCCTCCAAAGAATAAGTTTTTTTTGTCTTCAAATCTTTAATGCTTTTTATCCATTTTTCAGGATATTTTCTAGGTAAGAGAACTTGATCTGCTCCCCCAGAGTATTTTCCATATGGTGCAACCTTTCCTAAATTTAATTTAGCACCTTTTTCAATAACTATTTCTGCTTCAAATTGCATCGTATTCCATTTAGTTAATATTGCTAATTCCTCTCTACTCAATAATGCCTCTGTAGAAGTATAATTTCCAAAAAGTTTTGCTTGATTCTTTCCTTGTTCTCCAAATCTCCTAAAGACTTTTATATTTTCTAATGTCTCAGCTGTATAATAATAATTATCCATAAAAGATTCTACAACACTTCTTGGTAAACTTTTATCTTTTCCAATAACTTTAACTTTATCAAAAATTGAAACTCTATATTTTTTCAATACATGGCTTATTCCTTGAACTTTCTCAAAAATCCTCTTAGCATCTCCTCTTTTAGGTTTCTTAATCTTTCTAATTTCAGTAATGGCATTTTTAGGTAATTTCCCTATTTTACCGAATAATTGAGCGATTGTTTTCTCTCCTTTTAGTAAAGATTTTATCTCACCTACACCAACCGCTTTTAATGCTCTTAGGCTAAAACGGTCAATCCTTTTTTGGTAATCAGTACGATGTAATGGAACGCATCTATTACTATTTCATTTTTAGATTTTTAGTAACCGCAAGTTAGGATATATAGAGAGCTCTCCGGCTGCTTTTGTAAAGCTTAAGCACTTTGATGCCGTATAGAATACCTTTAATCTAAAATCTGCCATCTCTATATTATTCGATTAAATTCTAAATTTAGCAATTCAGATTTTCTTTCCAATCCCCCTGCATAACCTGTCAATTTACCATTATGCCCTATCACTCTATGGCACGGTACTATTATAGCCAGCGGATTCCGGCTATTGGCATTTGCCACTGCCCTTACTGCTTTAGGAGAATTTATGGCAAGTGCTTGTTGTTTATAAGAAATCGTTTGCCCATAGGGAATACGCGTCAAAGACTGCCATACTTGTTTTTGAAAATCAGTGCCTGTATAGGAATAAGGTACCGTAAAGGTTTTCTGCTTTCCTTCAAAATAATTATTAAGTTCTACTTCCAAAAGAGAAAATAACGGATGCTCCCCCGCTACCAAATTTCCGCCAATGCATTTCAATAGTTTTTGGATCTGAGATTCTATCCACCTGCTATCTGAAAACAATAAAAAACAAAGCCGATTTTCAGAAACTCCTGCAAGCATTTCACCAAGAGGCGTCGCTATGCACTTTTTTATAATCAATTTAGAAATTTATCTATGGTAATGGTATTCTGCTCTCCTGTCTTTAAATTCTTAATTGTAATAGTTTTATCACAAATCTCTTGCTCTCCTACAAAAACCAAAAATGGAATATTCTTTTTTTCGGCATAGGCAAACTGCTTTTTGAGTTTAGATGCCTCCGGGTAAATTTCTGCGGAAATTCCTTTAGTTCTCAATTTTGAAATTATTTTCAAGGCTTCCAAGGCTTCTCTTTCTCCATAGTTTGCAAAAAGATATTTCACCTGAATTTCGTCTTTATGATTAAAAAGCCCCAATTCCTCCATCACGAGATAAATTCTATCCAATCCAAACGAAATCCCTATCCCCGGGATATTTTTTACTCCAAAAACCTCCGTGAGATTATCATATCTGCCTCCTCCACCTATAGAGCCTATTTGGACATCTTTTGCTTTTACTTCAAAAATAGCTCCGGTATAATAATCCAATCCACGAGCCAAAGTAATATCAAACACCAAATCGGTCTCGGAAATTCCCAATGAGAACGCTTGTTCCAAAACGAACTCCAACTCGGAAATACCTTGCAATCCTATCTCTGTATGTTCAAATTTTTGTTTCAATATTGCCAATTGCTCCAATGCCGGCTTCTGTACATCAAAGAGAAAATCTAATTTCTCCAAAGCTTTAGCAGAGATAGATTTGGATTTCATTTCAGAGAGTACCCCTTCCTTTCCTATCTTATCCAGTTTGTCCAGTGCCACGGTAAAATCTATCAATTGTGCGGATATTCCGGCATATTCTGCTAAGCCTGTCAAAATTTTTCTATTGTTAATGTGTATGCTTACCGGTATTTTCATATCCGAAAAGGATTTATGATAAAGCTGTACCAGTTCCACCTCTTGCCAAAGACTCTCCGAGCCTACCACATCGGCATCACACTGATAAAACTCCCTAAAACGCCCTTTCTGTGGTCTATCTGCTCTCCATACAGGCTGTATCTGATAGCGTTTGAACGGGAAAGTCATCTGCCCATAATTCATTGCAACAAATCTCGCAAAAGGCACTGTAAGATCGTATCTAAGAGCCTTATCAGAAAGCTGGGAAGTAAGCTTTTTATAATCTCTTTTTACCAATTCTTCATCTGAAATTTTATCGGCATAGGCTCCCGAATTTAGAATTTTGAATATCAAACGATCTCCCTCTTCACCGTATTTTCCGGTAAGTGTAGAAAGATTTTCAAAACTTGGAGTTTCCAACGACTGAAAACCAAAAACCTCAAAATTATTTTGAAGAATATTGATAATAAATCTCCTTCTCGCGACCTCTTGTGCCGAAAAATCTCGTGTTCCTTTTGCTAAACTTGGTTTCATCTATATTATGTAATAACTTTTGATTATAAAGAATAACTGCAAATGTAAACAAATTTGTCTTAAAAATTAGAGCCACATTTAAGATAAGTTTAGGCTAAATAAAAAAAACCGTCTGCAAACGAGACGGTTTCTATATTGATAACAAAAAAATTATACATTATTTTTTTACTTGATCCACAACTGCTTTGAACGCTTCAGGGTGATTCATCGCAAGGTCTGCAAGAACTTTTCTGTTGAGCTCAATGTTATGTTTTTTAAGTGCTCCCATAAACTGAGAGTAAGACATTCCATGCTCTCTGCATCCCGCATTGATACGCGTAATCCAAAGACTTCTGAAATTTCTTTTCTTTTCTTTTCTACCGCGGTAAGCATATTGCATTGCTTTTTCTACGGCATTTTTAGCAACAGTCCAAACATTTTTTCTTCTACCGAAAAAACCTTTAGCTTGTTTCATCACTTTTTTTCTGCGCGCACGAGACGCTACAGCGTTTACTGATCTTGGCATAATTTAAATTTTGTTTTTTTGAAAAGGGCGAAGTTTCTATTTCAAAACTTACTTTATTGGCTCCGTTTCAGGGTTAAACTTTTTAATGAATTTTGTTGTTAATTCTTATAAACCGATAATGATTTATAAAAACTACTTGATTGCTAATTGCTTAAGAACGCTCTTTTCGTCCACTCCGGCAACATAAGAAGTTTGCGTAAGATTTCTCTTTTGCTTAGTTTCTTTTTTAGTCAAGATGTGGCTTTTATAAGCATTCTTTCTTTTAATCTTACCAGTTCCGGTAAGAGCAAAACGCTTCTTAGCACCTGATTTCGTTTTTAATTTTGGCATTTTTTTGCTTTTTATATTTTGTTATCAATAGTTCTATTTTATTTCGTTTTTTTAGGGCTCATCATCATAATCATTCTTTTCCCTTCAAGTTTCGGTAGCTGATCCACTTTCCCTACATGCTCTAAATCTTGAGCCAATTTTAGCAAAAGTATCTCTCCTTGATCCTTGAATACGATAGAACGCCCTTTGAAGAACACATAAGTCTTGAGCTTAGAACCTTCTTCTAAAAACTTCTCTGCGTGTTTTTTCTTAAATTCGTAATCGTGCTCATCGGTCTGAGGTCCAAAACGAATTTCCTTTACTACTACTTTTACTTGCTTAGCTTTCAGTTCCTTTTGTTTCTTTTTTTGCTCATATAAAAACTTTTTGTAGTCCAGTATACGAGCGATATAAGGTTCTGCTTTATCCGAAATTACTACCAAATCTAACTCTTGCTCAGCGGCAAGCTCTTTAGCTTTGGCTAAAGGGTAAACGCCCTGCTCTACATTATCCCCTACTAAGCGAAGTTCTTTCGCACGGATTTTATCATTAATCATATGCGCATCCTCTTGCTGACGATGCGGTACAGTCCTGGTATTTTTTTTTCTAATAGCTATGGCTTTATATTTTTATAGTTAATATCTTTTTTAATGTTGAGCTTCTTTTTGAAAAAGGTTGATAAAATCCTCCACACTCATCACACCTAAATCTCCCTCCCCTCTCTTCCTCACAGAAACCGTTCCATTTGTTTTTTCATTTTCGCCTATCACCAGCATAAACGGTATTTTGTTTAATTCTGCATCTCGGATTTTTTTTCCGGTTTTCTCATTCCGCTCATCTATCAGACCGCAAATATCGTGATTTTCTAACAATTGTGAAACTTTTTTTGCATAATCTGTATATTTTTCACTAATCGGAAGGATAATATACTGCTCGGGACTAAGCCAAAGAGGGAAGTTTCCTGCTGTATTCTCTATTAAAATCGCAATAAAACGCTCCATAGAGCCAAATGGTGCACGGTGAATCATTATAGGTCTGTGCTTTTCATTATCTGATCCTACATAAGTTAAATCAAACCGCTCCGGCAAATTGTAATCTACCTGAATAGTCCCCAGCTGCCAACTTCTGCCTAAGGCATCTTTAACCATAAAATCCAATTTAGGTCCGTAGAATGCGGCTTCTCCATACTCCAGTATTGTATTTAGTCCTTTATTTTTGGCTGCCGTAATGATGGCATTTTCTGCTTTCTCCCAATTTTCCTCACTGCCTATATACTTCGCTCTATTTTCTTTATCCCTCAATGAAACCTGTGCTACAAAATCTTCAAAACCTAAAGATTTGAAAACATAAAGAACCAAGTCTATAACTTTTTCAAACTCTGCAAGCAATTGGTCCGGTGTACAAAATAAGTGGGCATCATCTTGAGTAAATCCTCTCACACGGGTAAGCCCATGCAACTCTCCACTCTGTTCGTATCTATAAACCGTTCCAAACTCCGCGTATCTTTTGGGCAAATCTTTATAAGACCATTGATGTGCTTTATACACTTCGCAATGGTGAGGGCAGTTCATCGGTTTAAGTAAAAACTCTTCGCCTTCGTGAGGTGTTTTTATCGGCTGAAAACTATCCGCTCCGTATTTTTCGTAGTGTCCGGAAGTTTTGTATAGCTCTATATTTCCTATATGCGGTGTCATTACAAACTCATAGCCACCTTTCTTTTGTGCATCAGAAAGGAAGTTTTCCAATTTCTTCCTAAGGGTGGTACCCTTAGGCAACCAAAGTGGCAAACCGGCACCTACCTTCTCTGAAAAAGTAAACAATCCTAATTCTTTTCCTAATTTTCTATGGTCTCTTCGTTTTGCTTCTTCCAAACGCTCTAAATATTCAGTCAAATCCTTTTGTTTAGGGAAAGAAATACCATATACTCTGGTAAGCTGTGCGTTGTTTTCATCTCCTCTCCAGTAAGCTCCTGCGGCGTTGAGTATCTTCACTGCTTTCACGATACCCGTAGATGGGATATGCCCTCCTCTACAGAGGTCTGTAAAATCGTCGTGAGTACAGAAAGTAATGGAACCGTCTTCTAAATTTTCTATCAATTCCGTTTTGTACGGGTTGTCCGCATATATTTTCAGTGCTTCCGACTTTGAAACGGAATAGAGACTAAATGTAGAATTTTTCTTAGCATTTTCTAACATTTTTTTCTCTATTTTCTCAAAATCTTTTTCGGAAAGAGACTCATCACCGAAATCTACATCATAATAAAACCCATGCTCTATCGGCGGACCAATAGTCAATTTTGCATGAGGGTAATACGCCAAAATGGCTTGAGCCAACAAGTGTGCCGAAGAATGCCAAAAGGCTTTCTTACCCAAATCATCATTCCATGTAAGCAGCTGCAGCGTGGAATCCGTGACGATAGGGGTAGATACCTCTACCTGTTTATCGTTTACTACGGCAGAAATCGTGTTTCTTGCCAAACCATCGCTGATAGACTTTGCTACCTCTAAAGGAGTTATCCCCCCCTCAAATTCTCGGATACTTCCGTCCGGAAGAGTGATTTTGATCATACAAAAGTTTTAGGTTCGCAAAATTACAAATTATATTCAAATTTGAAAATACAAAAATGCGAAAAAGGCTACTGCTTTTTCGCATTTTTTTTAGACTTTTTAATAACCTATCTTATAACTAAATCCTATATGGAACCACCTCCCCGGCATCGGTACGAGACTGCTCTCTGTATATTTGGTATTTGTAAGGTTATTTACTAAGACATAAATACTTAAGTCTCCTTTAGTGAATGAAAGCCTGTCGTCCAGCAAGTTATAACTTCCCAAATTAACTCTTTCATTATACTTATAAACCAATTCGTTGCTAAAATAGTTCAAAAATTTATTTTCTAATCTTGCTACAAACTGGTGTTTTAGGTTTTCTAAGGCATACTTAGACATTAAGTTTTGAGGATTATGATAAGACTTATCCAAATATGTGTAGCCTAAGGAATAGCTAATCCATTCTGCCGGTTTCTGGGAAACTTCTACTTCTACACCTCTGGATTTAATCTGCCCGATGTTCATTACCCTCCACGGATCTGTGGCATTAGCTTTTACCCAGTCGATAGCATCTTGGGAATCTCTCATAAAACCGCTCAGTTTAGCAGAAAATTTAGACGATTGATAGCGGTATCCCAATTCCGAAGATACGGCACTTTCTGGTTTTAATGCAGAATTTCCCACCTCCGTTTTGCTGATATAGTAGAGATCTGTAAAGGTTGGCACCCTATGTACTTTGGAAATATTACCATAGATTTTATTATGGCTGTCAAAATCAAATCCTACATCCAATCCCGGATAGAAGAAATTACCCTCATCGCCATAGCTTGCCCAAGAAACACCTGGTGAAACTTGCAGCTTATCATTAATCAAAGAAAAATGATGCTCAAAGAACAACTGAGTCACAAACCGTTCACGGCTTCCCATACTGATGGCAGGGTTATTATTATGACTTACAAAAAATTCTTTTCTTAGTTCTAATCCCAATCCTGTAGTTCCCAAAGAGGATTTGTAGCTTACATTAAGCTCGCCGCCTACATTATTACCGATATGCAAGTTTCTATAAGCCTGAGGTTTATTCCTTACAAAAAGATACATATCCTGCCCTCTACGCCAATAAGCATTAGCATTAAGCCCCAAATTCCCAAACTGCTGTTGGTACGCCACACTTACCACCGAAGCCTGAGTTTCCTCATACTGATCTTTGTACAGCGGCGACGCATAGAATCCATTAGCCCCGAATTTCTTTTCCGTAAATCCGGCTTGCATTTTTATGCTGCCATCTTTTATCTTAATATTATTTTGGTAGAATACATTTCTGATTTTGTAATCTGTATTGTAACGATAGCCCTCAGAAGCTGCCGTATTAGCCTGAAATAATTGGGTAAAGTTTTCATTGCCTCCTGTAGCAGAAAGTCCAAGGGCATAAGTGGAAAAATCACCTCCCGATGCAGATACTTTAACGGTTTTGTCAGCAGCAGTTTTTGTAATAATATTGATGACTCCTGCGTAAGCATTCTGCCCGAATCTCCTTGATGCCGGACCTTTGATCACTTCTATTCTATCCACATTAGACAAATCCACAGGGATATTCATATTATTGTGCCCTGTCTGGGAATCATTCATACGGATGCCGTTTATCAATACCAAAACTTGGTCGAACGAGCCGCCTCTTATAGAAACATCACTCTGAACACCATTAGCCCCTCTTCTACGGATATCCATACCGGTAAACTGCTGCAAAACTTCATCTATACTCTTCGCAGGGGCATTTTCAATCTCCTTTTTTGTAATCACTATCACATTCTCATTGACTTTCTTGTAGGGTAAATTGAGAAATTTTCCGTGAAGTGTTACCTCTTCAATACTTTGGCTTCTTTCTTGTGCCAAAAGCCCAAACGACGATGCTCCCAAAAGCATAACGCATAACAACTGTTTCTTCATATAATCATTTTTTATAAAAGCGGTGCAAGTTATGCATTTGCGTAGATTCCACAAAACAAAACATAAAATTATGATGTTAAAAATCCTACAGCGTAATCTTCTGAATACCCTTAGTTTTAGTTTTTATTTTTTTATCATTAATGAATAATTTCCTTATTCCAAACGCTTTAAGGTCATCAAAATTAATTTCTAACGCTTTCACTCTTGAAGTCTGTATTGAAAGGGTATGACGCTCTATTTGCGCTTGAATTTTCGCATAATGTTTCCGCTCATTTCTTTTGAAAACATCGTAATAGAACCCTTTATTGAAAACACCTGAAAGAGTCTGCGTTTTACCGTCACGAAGTACAGTGAGACTGGCAGCATCTCCGGCTTTCTTAGAAGCAGCATAAATATATGGAGTATAAGGAGAAGTAATACTGTCTTTGCCCATCATTACAATGATATCTCCTGGTTTTACACCCATTTTTTTTGCTGTCGCAGAATCATTCTTAAAGCCTTTTACTTTAAGACCGTCATTCCCCTGATAGCTGTAATCGTAGCTAACCCCGAAATCTGCTTTGTCATTAAAGACTTTCAGATGATAAGGTTTTTGCCAGTTTTTAGGCATTTGCAATGTATCTATCTCGTTTATCCTTATTCCTTGTACAAAATCCTGTTGAGGTACGGCAGTCTCCCAACTCCAAGAAAGAGTAGGTGTAAGGCTGTTTTGATTAACAAAGCTGGTAAGCACTGGAATTTCAGCGTCTATATAGCTCATCTCATGGTTGCCTTTCGGCTCTGAATAAACCACATTGCGGTCAATGGATTTTAGATAATCTATCGTAGGTCTAATCTGTGTAATAGGATAAAGCATATCCCCGTCAGTATTGATAATATAAAGAGGTTTATTGTTTATATTCTCAGAGAATACAGCAGACTCTCCGGCTTTATTAGCCACGCTAAGACTTCCATTCATAGCAATAAAACCGGCGAATGGGAAAGGATTGTTCATCGCCATATACATTACCCCTGAACCTCCGTCTGAAAAACCACTTAGAAAAATTTTATCAGTATTGACCTTGAACTGTTTTACAACATTATTCATCTCGCCGAGTACCATCTGAGTTCCCACCTTATCAAACCATGTAGCTCCTTTTTGCCCATAGCTGAACATTAAATAAAATTTACCTTCGTCTGCCCATTTCAATAGAGGCGAACGCTTCATATAATCCAAAGGATTTTTCTTAATAACAGGAGCAGAAATCGAGCCGTGAAGATAAATTACCAATGGATAAGATTTTGCCTTATCTATCCCCTTCGGAGTATAGAGGATATAAGGGCGAGATACATTGTCTGCACAAGAGTAGCTAAGCTCTGTAAATGTTCCTGTCTGTGCTTTAATAAAAACAGATATACATAATAGAATAGAAATAATAGATTTCATATTTTTAAGTATTATAATTATATTTTTAAAGTTTTATATCTAAATCAAAGAGCAAAATCTGGGTAACTTCATCGTTGCTAAAATTATTATCCGAAATCAAAAGCACCGACTGATGTCCGTTCGGAAGCTTAGGTCCGAAGCATATCCCCTCCAAATTGTCTATATGAATTCCCAAATTTGATAAATCTAAAAGCAATTTTTTAGTGGCAGGTCTTTTCAATGGATAATCTTTTAGAGAAGCTATATTGTTTATATTTTCGGCATTAGAGAAATCCGCCAAATAAATTCTTACTGCCAAATCCGAATGCCCCGCGGCATACGAACGTTCCAAAACCAGCATTTTATCGTTGCCCAAGACGTAGTTCTCGGAGATCCCATTCATTGCTTCTGCATTGGCAGGGATAGGCGTCTGAATGACTTTGTCCAGCGGATAAGCGTATTGTGCTAAAATCTTACCCGAAGGATAGCTATACTTGATAATTCTACTCCAATATTTTCCCGGTATCGTCTTTGCCGCTTCACTATCTTGATAAAGAGGCTCCTCGGTGCTTACCCATAGATGTTTGTAATCATTAGAAAAACTCATCCCCTCAAAAACACCGTTCCTACGAGGACCAAAGTTCTTTTTGTCCATCACAAATTGAGAAGGCAACGGCAATTGGCTTATCGTTTTACCACTCATTATTGCGACATAAATTGATGGATTTTCTATGACATCTCCTTTCCGCTCTCCTTCGCTCGACCAAACAATAATATTCTCTTTAGGATTGTACCTAATACTTTCAGGGTCCGGTACTTGATTTTCTTTTCCTTTTATACCGTATGCCGGGAACAGCTGCCCGTTTTCCATTTTAAGGCTGTCAACAGCCACTACACTGAAATTTTTAATTTTATTATCCGAAATATCAAACTTCAGGGTGTAATACCGAGGAACTCCCCTGCTCCCTCTATCATCGGAAATAGAATAATACTGCTGATGCTCTTTGTCATAATCAATCCCCGAAAGCCCGCCGATAAGCGTCCCTTGGAAATGAGCATCATTAGGGATAATATATTCATCTAAAAGTTTAAGAGTGCTTTTGGACGATACCTGTGTATTAAATAATGTTTGGCAAGACTGAAGCCCTATGATAGAAGCTAAGAGCGGCAACCATCTATATAATTTCATTTTTCTCATTTTAGAGCAAATATTTTTAATAAAAATATTTTTTAAGCTGTACCGATGCTCCTTTCATTTCGCCTTTCATAGGTGGGTTGCATTTCGTTATTTTTACGCTGATACTTTCTATGTATTCAAAAGCGTTATGCAGCTTATTGATGATCCGCCCGGCTACCCTCTCCAAAAGTTTTGATGGTATCGCCATTTCCCTATGAATAATGTCATTCACCTCCGCATAAGAAATCGTTTCTTCTATTTCGTCTGTTCTGGTCGCACGCCATATATCCGCTTCTATTTCTACCGTTACCAAATAATAAGTACCCATCTTACGCTCTTCCTCCAAAACACCGTGATAAGCATAAATCTTGACATCTTCCAGAATAATCTTGGCGGTATTCATTTCTTCGTGAATATCATCTATCTCCGGAAACTCATACTTCATTGTGTAATAAATTTCTTTTAGAGGTTTATCTGCATCTTCCAATGGTATCTCTGGGACAAAAACATTTTTATCTTCATATTCATCTTTAATCACCTCTGCCTGAATATTTTCTCCGCAGTATAGAATATTTGGAGATTTTATCTCCGCTACTCTATCTACTAATTCACCATCTACATAGTCGGCCACATTTAGTACTTCCTCCGGCAAAAAGCTCTCTGCCAAAATAGTAAAACCTTTCTCTTTTTTTAATTCTTGGATAAGCTTGGGTAAGTCTTTATAATCCGGCTCCTTAAATTCGTCTATAATTCCAAAGTCCGGTACCGGCAGGTTCTTTTTATTGCTCATTGTTCTAAAAATTTTATTATTAAGGTCTTAATTTCTTTTTGGGCATCGGTAAGCTGGTCATTGACAACGACCTTATCAAAATATTTTTGATATTTAAGTTCTTCCTCCGCTTTTTGTACGCGTACTTTTATCGTGTCCTCGTCATCTGTGGCTCTCCCTTTCAGGCGTTTTTCCAGTTCTTCCACGCTTGGTGGTGCTATAAATACAGACAACGCTTCATCCTGAAAATACTTTTTAAGGTTTACCCCGCCCACTACATCTACATCAAAAATCACCACGCCTCCGCTATCCCAGATACGCTGTACTTCGGATTTCAGAGTGCCGTAGAATTTATCGGGATAGACTTCTTCGTACTCTACAAAATCATCGCTTGCAATGCGTATTCTAAACTCATCAGGGGTAAGAAAATAGTAGTCTTGTCCGTTTTTTTCATTTCCTCTTGGGGCTCTTGTAGTTGCTGACACAGAAAAACTAAGGTTTGGAATTTGTTCCAAGCAATGCTTTACCAGAGTAGTTTTCCCACTTCCGGACGGTGCTGAAAATATGATAACTTTATTATTCAAAATTTATACTTTTTGTTCAACAAATTATTATTTGTCAAATTTAAGTATAAAAATGAAAAAATAAACTATTTAGACAGATTATATTTAACAACAAAGTCATCTAAGCTTTTTAACGGCAACCATTTTCTTACTTGATAAACCATATCTTTCGTATTTTTAATGGCTAAAAGTAAACAACGAGATTATTTCTTATTTTATTATATATTTGCGAATATATAAATATTCACTAAAATAAAAAATAATATACTATGAAACATTTGATAAAAACAGATATTTTACTTATAGAAACACTTTTTCTTACAGGGGGTAATAACCATAGAAAAACCGACTGAGAAAAAAACAGACTAAAATGCAAAGTAAAAAACTATACTCAATTCTGTTATAGGGCGGTGGAGCACTTCGGAAAGATTGAAAAAGGCATTTTTTTCGATAATGATATCTATATCTATGACAACAAGGGGAATAAAATAGATTATACAAGTTACAATGCCGATGGTAGTTTAACAAAAAAAGAAACTTATCAATACTACAACAAAGGTAATTTAGTAGAATATAACATGTATAACACCAACAGTAGTTTATTTAGTAAATATATCTTTAAGTACTACGATAATTGGACTCAAGCACCGCAAGGGAAATTAAATAGAGACAATTTCTTACAATCCCAACAGTAGTTTATATGAAAAAAAACACTTATCAATACGAGTATGACAACCACGGAAACTGGACAAAACAAATTGAGTTTAATAATAATAAGCCATATAATACTATCGCAGAGCATATTTATGAATACTACTAAAGATACTTATATAGCATTGTATTAACCTAATACTATAATTTTTAGCAGTAACCACTCCCTATTATTTCACCATAAAAAACAGCCCTATACTCTAAGGCTGTTTTCATTTAAGTTAATTCAAAGATATTCTTTAATTCAATCCAAATTGGTATGCGAATAAATCCGGATAAACCCCCAACGCAATAAGCAACAATATAACGAATACAGCAACTATTTTGTAAGTTATAGAAGCACTCTCACTTGTTTTGAATGTGGTTTCTTTGTAGAAAAACATTGCTATAATCAGTCTTAGGTAGTACGCTATACTTAGTGCAGAACCAACAATAGCCACAATAACTACAAGCAAAGCACCTCCGCTTATTGCCTGACTGAATATATTAAACTTACCTATAAACCCTGCCGTAAGAGGAATCCCCGCCATAGACAATAACGAAACTGCCGATACCAAAGCAAGAAGCGGCTCCGTTTTTGCCAATCCGCAAAAAGCATCGAAAGAGGTTTCTTTCTTAATCTTTTCTACCCATATCAAATTCATAAACACTCCTATTGTTGCTAATGAATAAGCAAAAAGATAAAATGCCATATAATAGTAAGATGCTACATTGTACCCAAAAAATATCAAAGCGATATATCCCGCGTGAGAAACACTGGAGTATGCCAGCATTCTTTTGGCGTTAGTTTGGGCCAAGCCCATAAGATTCGACAAAATGAGTGTTATTACTACTAAAGCGGCAATTATATCTATCCACCCGGAAAAACTTCCGCCAAAACCCATCGTCATCATTTTGAAAAAAGCCGCAAAACCTGCTATCTTTACCACAGAAGCCATAAAAGAAGTAATAAGAGAAGGCGCCCCCTGATAAACATCTGGACTCCACATATGAAACGGTGCTAACGAAACCTTGAACGCCATAGCCACCAACATCAAAATAACTCCTAATAAGAAAACAGTATCTTTACCGTTGGTAATACTGAAATTGTGTATCGCTCCCAAATCAAAACTGCCTGCCCCCCCATAAACAAGGGCTATCCCAAACAATAAAAACCCTGTGGCAAATGCCCCCATCAGAAAATATTTCATAGAAGCCTCTACGGAACGAATATTGGTTTTGGTACTTCCTGCTATTACATAGAGTGGTATAGAGAGGATTTCTATCCCCAAAAATAAGGTTACCAAATTTTGAAATCCGAATAATATAATTCCTCCGCAAAGAGAGAACAATATCAGTGCATATAATTCGGACTGATGGCTCCTATGGTTGCTAAATGCAAAACTTCCCAAGAAAAATATCAATAGGGTAATGGCTAAAACCATTTTGGTATAAAGTGCCGCTACACCATTGAAATAAAACATTGGTTTATATTTTGCAAAAAAATCACAATCCGAACCATAGCTTACGGCTAATGCTATGCCTAACCCTAAAATCCCTACATATCTCGCAAACTTACCTTGATTGAATACCCCTGTAAACAATACCGATACCGCAGTGAGAAATACAATAATTAAAACACTCATCTTTCTTTTATACAAATATTTTTAACTTATCACCGATAAGTAGATAAACTTCAATGAACTATGCACCAAATCAATTATGATGCTCGGATAAACACCAAGCGTAATCACAAAGAATGCTAAAACAGCCAACACGATAAACTCCGATGTAGAGAGGTCTTTCACACCAGACAAAACAGCTTCATCACCTTCTCCGAACATAGCTTTAGCATAAAGCCTAAGTAGATAAACAGCTGCAAAAATCACGGTAAGACCGGCTATAATCATAGTCAGAGTATTATAATCAAATAACGATTTCAGCAATATAAACTCTCCCACAAAACCATTGGTCAAAGGAACAGCCATAGAACCGAAAAGAATAATCATAAATAATACTGCAAACTTCGGTGCTACTTTCGCTAAACCGCCCATCTCTCTAATGTCACGCGTTTTGAATCTCTTGATTAAAATATCTGAGCAATAGAAAAGCCCTACAACATTGATACCGTGGGCAAATGCCTGAACCAAAGCCCCTTCGGCTCCTTCTATTGTGAAATTACCTCTAAGCGTAACTACTGCCGATGCAAAAATACCTGCTACCATAAGCCCAACGTGAGATAAAGATGAATAGGCTATAATTCTCTTAACATCTGTTTTTACAATAGCTATCAATGCACCATAAAGAATACCGCAAACGGAGAGTACAATTACAATCTCTCCGGAGCAGCCTGCTATAGCATCCGGAGTTATTGGAATTAAATATCTCAAAACACCGAATATTGCCATTTTCAGCATTATCCCCGACAAAAGCATAGAGCCTTGAGATGGTGCATAAGTATAAGTATCTGCCTGCCACGTATGAAATGGAAAAACCGGCAACTTAACTGCAAATGCCATAAATATCATCCAGAATACAAAAACTTGTTGGTTAGGATTTAGGTCGGTATTATACAAATCTATTAACGAAAAAGAATCGGCGTATTGGTATAAATAAATAAGCCCCACCAGCATAAATAAAGAACCAAAGAATGTATATACAAAAAACTTTGTAGTTACTCTCAAACGTTGATCCTCTTGCCCCCATAGTCCGCTGATGAACCATATCGGAATAAGCGTAACTTCCCAAAAAACATAGAACAAAAGTCCGTCTAATGATGAAAATACACCTAAAAGCCCAAACTGCATCAGCAAGATAAGTGCATAGAATGTATTGCGGTAAGATTTTTCCTCATTGAAAGAAGAAAGAATAATGAGCGGCACAAGAATATTCGTAAGCAATACGAAAAGCAACCCCATACCATCTACCCCCAGATCAATACTACTCCGCATAAGCCAAGACCACTGGTAGTGGATGCTATACTGAAGATGACTGTCTACACTATCCGAGTAATTAAAACTACACAACATAAGGGCTGCAACCACCAATTCTGCAACTGCCACACCCAATGCCAAATATTTGCTAATGGAACCTTTCCACGCAAAAACTAATCCCGACCCTAATAAAGGTAATAGTAATAGTGCTAATAACATTTACTATTGTAATATAAAGTTAATAATTAATATAATTCCCACTGCTAAAGACATAATGAAAATATATATCTCTACATTTCCATTTTGTAACTTCTTGAAAGATCTTCCGGATGCTATCGCTCCAATACCAATACCGTTTACCAATCCATCCAAAATCTTTTTATCAAATACAGAATACACTCTGCCCAATACCTCTATGGGTTTTACAAAGAGAATATTGTACACCTCGTCTATATAGAGCCTTTTAGCCGAAAGTTTTTCCCAGCCTTTGTATTCGTCCTCCGGAAGAGCCACTTTATTTTTACCGACATACATCGTTCTCACCCAAATCCAAATACAGAAAAACATAAATATCGTAGCACCTAATAATATCATCTCTGTACCAAAAGGAACTTCGGCGTGTTCTATAGGATAAACAAATATCGGATGCAGCCAATGTGCTAAACTCTGATATTTACCTTCTCCGATAAAATGCGGCAAATTAAAGAAGCCTCCTACTAAGGATAAAAATGCCAATACCATAAGCGGCAAAGTCATATTTAGAGGACTCTCGTGCAGATGATGCTTTTGCTCGTCAGTCCCTCTGAATGTCCCGTGAAATGTAAGGTAATACAAACGGAACATATAGGTAGCCGTCATTCCCGCTATTACAAATAACAAGAACCAGCAAACAGGCGAATGTGCGAAATTAGCCGTCAATATCTCATCTTTGGAAATCATTCCCGAGAATAGAGGCATTCCGGAAATCGCCAATGTTCCTATTAAAAATGTAATGTGTGTAATAGGAATGTATTTTCTCAAACCTCCCATATAACGCATATCCTGCTCGCCGCTCATCGCATGAATTACAGAACCGGAACCAAGAAATAATAAGGCTTTGAAAAAGGCGTGTGTCATCAAATGAAACATTGCAGTAGTATAAGCACCTACCCCCAACGCCGCAAACATATACCCCAACTGAGAAACGGTAGAATACGCCAATACTTTTTTAATATCATTTTGCCTCAATGCCATAAATGCCGCCACTCCTGCCGTAGCGATAGCAATCACTAAAATCACGCCCTGAGTGGTAGGAGCAAGAGAGTAAAGGTAATTAGACCTTACGATGAGATAGATCCCTGCCGTTACCATCGTAGCGGCGTGGATAAGTGCCGATACCGGCGTAGGACCAGCCATCGCATCGGGCAACCATGTAAACAGTGGAATTTGCGCAGATTTTCCCACAGCACCCACAAATAAGCTCAATGTAATGAATATGATAATGGCACCATCTTTCTGAAAATGTGCAGAGTTTTGGGATACGCTAAGATAATCTACAACATTTGTTTGGTAGGCTATCATAAAAATCCCTACCAATAGCCCCAAATCTCCGATACGGTTCATTATAAAGGCTTTCCTTGATGCTTTCCCGTACTCCACATTTTTGTACCAAAAACCTATCAAAAGGTACGAACACACGCCTACGCCTTCCCAGCCTATGAATAAAATGAGATAATTACTTCCCATTACCAACAACAACATCGAAAAGACAAAGAGATTGAGATAAGTAAAGAATTTGTAAAACCCTTCGTCGTGGCTCATATAGCCGATAGAATAGAGGTGAATCAAAGAACCTATTCCGGTAATGATCATCATCATCATCAATGACAATTGATCCACCTGAAATCCAAAATTCACTTGTATTCCATTAACTCTAAACCATTGAAAAGCCTTGACTACAATAGGCTGCCCCTCTGCATTAAAGTTTATAAAAAGGAACAAGGATAATAGGAACGAACAAAAAACCACCGCAGTAGCCAATCCGCCCACCAATAATTTTGGTAATTTCTTTCCTAATAATCCGTTAACTAAAAACCCTAACAAAGGAAAAAGAACAATTGTATATATCATATTTTCCATATTTCTTTAACCTTTTAATTTGCTTAATATACTAATATCCACCGACTTGGTATTTCTATACATCATTGTAATAATGGCAAGCCCTACGGCTACCTCAGCTGCAGCTACCACCATTATGAAAAACACTAATATCTGCCCGTTTCCGTCTCCTTTGTATGTAGAAAATGCTACCAAAAGTAGATTTACAGAATTGAGCATCAGCTCTACGCATCCCAATATGAGAATGGCGTTTTTTCTGAGCAAAACTCCCAAAACTCCCAAACAAAACAAAAATGTAGAGAGAATCACAAAATAATTCAATGGGATATGCTGAATAAATGTATTCGTTTCCATAATTATAAATCTTTTTTACCGATAAGCACCGCCCCTACAATACCCGCCAATATAAGTACTGAAGCTAATTCAAATGGCAGTACATACTCGTTAAACAATAGTTTCCCTAAATTCTTCGTAAGCCCTATTTCCTGATTTACCAATAGATTGGTAGGAATCTGCTGTGTCATATAGCCTTTCAAGGCCCCTAAAAGCCCCACCAAAATTAAGCCTGCAGAAAAAACGCCTGCTATTTTCATTACATTGTGTTTTTTCCCTTCGTCTTTAGCTTTCAGATTAAGCATCATCAATACATAAAGGAACAATACCATAATGGCACCGGCATAGACAATCACTTGTACGATACCTAAAAACTGCGCATTGAGCAAAATATACAGCCCCGCGATAGAGAAAAAAGTAACAATCAATGAAAGAATACTATACAGCGGATTTTTGGAAGCTACAAAGTAAATGGCACTTACCACTGCTAATCCCGAAATAATATAAAAGATAATCTGTTCCATTATTTATAAGATTTCTTTTGGCGTTCACTAACGTCTATTCTATTATCCATATCCTCCACTAATTTGTCCTTACCATAGACAAAAGAAGTTCTATTCTGTTCTGCATCTACGAGTCTATCCGTAAGGTAGATGGCAGACTTAGGACAAGCATCTTCGCACATTCCGCAGAAAATACATCTCAGCATATTGATTTGATAGGTAGAAGCATATTTCTCTTCTCTATAAAGGTGTTTTTGCTCCTTAGTTCTTTCTGCAGCCGTCATCGTGATAGCCTCTGCCGGACACGCCACTGCACAAAGCCCACAGGCCGTACATCTTTCTCTCCCCTCTTCATCTCTTTTCAGTACATGTCTTCCACGCCATACTTTAGCCCTCGGCTTTACTTCCTTGGGATATTGTATTGTACTGTCTTTTTTAAAAAAATGTTTTAGCGTAATTCCCATTCCCTTTGCTATTGCAGGAAGGTAAACCTTTTCTGCTAAGGTCATTTTTTTATTCGAGACTACTTTTGATCTGTTTGTCAGTTTCATTTATTACTAAAATTTATTTTAGTCAGATATCTCTGAATTTCTATTTTAATTAAATGCCAATATTATAGCTCCTGTAATTAATAAATTGATGAGTGCCACCGGAATCAGTGTTTTCCATCCAAGATGCATTAGCTGATCGTAGCGGAAACGTGGCAATGTCCATCTCACCCACATAAATACGAATATTCCAAAGAATACTTTTAGCAAAAATGCTGCAATACTAAGTACCCCCGCTATATTCTCTCCATAATTGTGTGTTACCCAATCTATTCCCGGATAATTGTACCCTCCAAAGAACAATACGGTAATCAAGGCATTAGATATAAACATATTCACATACTCCCCGAACATATAAAGCCCCAATTTCATCGCTGAATATTCTGTCATAAATCCTGCCACAAGCTCTGTCTCACACTCCGGCAAATCAAAAGGATGGCGATTACACTCCGCTAAAGCCGCCACAAAAAAGATGAGAAATGCCAAAGGCTGATAGAATACATTCCAATTCATTCCGGATACAGTAGGGATAAAATGCCATATTTTACCATGAGACTGAGCTTCCGTAATGGCACCAAGATCCAGAGACCCACACATCATTATTATTGACAATAATGCCAATCCCATCGCCAGCTCGTAGGAAATCATCTGCGATGATGCTCTGATGGCACCTATCAAAGAGTATTTATTATTAGACGCCCAGCCACCTATCATAATACCGTAAACGCCTATGGATACCATACCCATAAGGTACAGCACACCCACATCTATATTAGCAACTTGTAAGCTGAATGAATACCCTCCTATATTAAGGCTTCTTCCCCAAGGAATAACAGCACCTGTAATTAAGGAAATAAACATTACCAATGCCGGTCCCAATATAAATAGAAACTTCTCGGCATTCTGTGGAATAAAATCTTCTTTGAAGAAAAACTTCCCCCCATCTGCCAAAGGCTGCAAAAGTCCCAAAGGTCCTGTTCTATTTGGTCCCAATCTATCTTGCATCAATGCCGCTACTTTCCTCTCTGCCCAAGTGGAATAAGCCGCCACCGTAAGCGAAAGAATGAAAAGTGCCACCACCAAAATTATTTTAAAAGTCAATAAATCCATAGTCTATTGTTCTTCAGCGTTTAGTTCATCTTTTAGACTAATTTCTTTAGCCCCCTCGTACTCTATCTTTTCGTAAGCATCAGTAGTTTTTTCGTAATGATTAGCAGAAATCACGGAATGCCTGCTAATGTGTCTCGGTCCTTCAATATTCCAATATTTAAGATCTTTCTTATGGAAACGACAATCATTACATATAAACTCTTCTACTTCTCCATACTTATCCTTTCTTGCTGTTACTCTGATGACCTCATCCCCTTTCATCCAAAGTACAGCCTTACCACTGCATTTATCGCACTTGCAAGTCACATCAAGAGGCTTGGTAAACCACACTCTGCTCGCGAAGCGGGAAGTTCTGTCCGTAAGTGCCCCTACAGGACAAACATCTATCACATTTCCTATAAAATCGTTATCCAAAGCTTTGTTGAGGTAAGTAGAAATCTCTGCGTGGTCTCCACGGAAAAGAATACCGTGCTCCCTTTTCTCCGTCAATTGATTAGCCGCCAAAACACATCTTGCACAGAGGATACAGCGGTTCATATTTAGTTTGATATAAGGACCTATGTCTTCCGGCTCGTAAGTTCTCCTCTCAAACTCTGTACGGGTAATTTCGTTTCCGTGCATATAGCCTAAGTCCTGCAAGTGGCACTCTCCTGCCTGATCACAAATAGGACAATCCAAAGGGTGATTAACCAATAAAAATTCCGTAACAGCTTTTCTTGCCTCCTGCGTTCTCTCGGAAGTCAAATTTTTCACTTCCATACCGTCCATTACTGTCGTCCTACAGCTTGCCACAAGTTTCGGCATTGGACGCGGGTCTTTTTCAGAACCTTTGGATACCTCTACCAGACAAGTACGACAGCGTCCTCCACTTTTTTCTAATTTACTATAAAAGCACATTGCCGGCGGAACAGACCCCCCCCCAATCTGCCTTGCAGCCTCCAAAATGGTAGTCCCCGGTGCTACTTCGGTGGTATGTCCGTCTATGGTGACTTTAAATTTTATTACTTCCTCGCTCATATCTATTTGCAATTAGCATTAAGTAAAATCCCTAAAGCTCTTTGTTAATTATTTTTTTTAGTTCTAAATGTATAGCCTATCCCAAAATTAAGCTCTCCAAAGGCAAAATCTTGCCAAGCCTTATCAGGGTTGTTATTTAGTGTCGTTTTGATATCCCACATATTGACATATCCGTACTTCGCTTCTACTCTTGCCACAAAGTGCTTCCAAAAGACAAAGTTAAGATTAGTTCTTACATCTGCACCAAAACCTGCTACATGAAAGCGGTCACTCCTTTCGTTACCAAAAAGTTTCACATTACTCTTCGGAAACATTACACCGCCTCCGGCACCATAGCCCCACACTAAATCAAAGTTTCTATGATTGACTAAAGTTTTGTATTTCTCAGCACCTATGTTGATATAATTAAGTCCATCGGTATGCTCAAAGGTCAAGAATTGCTCATCCGACAAATCTACTTTTCCGTCTTTAACATAAGCGGCATATTTAGGGTCTGAAATATATCCGTGGAAATTGACTGTTTGATTTTGGTCCATCACATATTTCATATGGTCTAATCCTAAAACGATAGCGACATTATCTTTAATGAAATAAGCTATTCTTGCATTAGTCTGAGGTAATGTCACCTTAGTAGGGCCGAAATAAATCCCTAAATCAAACTTTGTAGGTCTGTCATATGCCGCTACATTATCCAATTGAAATTTGTATCCCTCACCGCTGAAACCTATATCAGAATTACTGAACCAGCCTCTATTCCATCCCCAAAATAATAACACAGAGCCTTTTTCGAAAGGTTTTCTTGTCTGGGCACTCATTCCTATCCCGAAAAAAATAAGCATTATGTAAATTATTCTGTTTCTCATCTCTATATCCTTATTTTAATTATCATTTTCTTCTACTTTCAGTGGAATTGGATCTGCATAATGTGTAATTCCATATGGCTGAGTTTGGGCAAGTTCAGGATTCTTGACATACCATTCAAATTCATCACGGAAGTGGCGTATCGCAGCCGCTACCGGCCATGCTGCAGCATCTCCCAGAGGACAGATGGTATTTCCTTCTATCTTTCTTTGGATATCCCAGAGCAAATCAATATCTTTCATTTCGCCCTTGCCTTCCACTATTTTTTTCAGTATTTTGTACATCCAGCCTGTTCCTTCTCTGCACGGAGTACACTGTCCGCAACTCTCATGGTTGTAAAATCTTGCAAGCGTCATCGTATGTTTTACGATACTTTGGTCTTCATCTAAAACAATAAAGCCTCCGGAACCCATCATCGTACCTGTGGCAAAACCGCCTTCCGAAAGAGACTCATAGTTCATATATCTCGGCTTGCCGTCTATGGTTCTTAATAAAAGATTCGCAGGAACGATAGGCACCGAACTTCCTCCCGGGATACACGCTTTCAGTCTTTTGCCGTTAGGGATACCACCGCAATATTCATCAGAATAAATAAATTCTTCCACCGTGATGGTCATATCTATTTCATAAACACCGGGTTTATTGATATTACCACAAGCGGAAATCAATTTTGTCCCTGTAGAGCGTCCTACGCCTATTTTGGCATATTCTTCTCCTCCCATCTGAATAATAGGAACTACCGCCGCTATGGACTCCACATTATTTACCACTGTTGGGCGTTCCCAAAGCCCTTTCACCGCCGGAAATGGTGGTTTCAATCTTGGGTTTCCTCTTCTACCTTCTAAGGACTCCAATAGTGCGGTTTCTTCTCCACAGATATATGCTCCCCCTCCTCTCTGCACATAGATTTCCAAATCAAAACCGGAACCTTGAATATTTTTCCCCAAAAAGCCGGCTCTTTTAGCCTCTTCTATAGCCTCTTCCAAAATATCGGGAATCCAAGAATATTCTCCACGAATATAAATATAGGAAGTATTAGAACCAAGGCAATAGGATGCAATCAAAATTCCCTCTATAAGAATATGAGGAATAAACTCCATCAAATAACGGTCTTTGAATGTTCCCGGCTCGGACTCGTCTGCATTTACCACAAGGTGTCTTGGTATGCCTTCCGGTTTGGCAAGGAAACTCCATTTCAGTCCGGTAGGGAACCCCGCTCCACCACGACCTCTAAGCCCGGAAGTTTTCACCTCTTCCAAAATTTGCTCAGGTGTCATCTTCAGCGCTTTCTCTGCTGACTGATAGCCTCCTTGTCTGCGGTACACATCAAAATGACGAATACCCTCTATATGTGCGTCTTTAAGTAAAAGTTTTTTACTCATTGGTTTTTAATAAAATTAGTCTAAAGCAATCGCTCCCTGTCTGCAAAGCTCAAGGATTTCATCTACTTTTTCTTTGGTTAAATGTTCGTGATAAAACTTACCCAGCTGCATCATCGGTGCATAGCCACACGCCCCAAGACATTCCGCAGGTTTCAGAGTGAACAATCCGTCTTCCGTAGTTTCTCCATCTTTTATATTGAGAGTCTTGCGGATATGGTCCAAAATATCATCACTCCCATTGAGCATACAAGGTCCCGTTCTACATACTTCCAGCACATATTTCCCTACGGGCTTCATATTGAACATCGTATAGAAAGTAGCTACCTCATAAACTTCTATGGGAGTAATTTCCAAAACCTCTGCTACATAATCCATTACAGGGACACTTAGCCACCCTCCAAATTCTTTTTGCGCTATATGCAAAACTGGTATGAGAGCAGATTTCTGTTTTCCCTCCGGATATCTTGCGATAATTTTTTTAACCTTTTCTAAAATTTCAGGTTTAAAAGCAATCGTTTCGCTCATTATTGTTAATTTTTAATTTTGGGCTAAGCTCTTTTTCAGCCCTAAAACACTTTAACTAAAGTATTTATTTTCACTACCGAAGAAAGAAATTAAGCGTTCTTCGATTTTTTATTTCTAAGCATCTAATTCCCCTGCTATCACATTCATACTACTCATTGTAATGATGGCATCGGATATCATAGAACCCTTAATCATCTCAGGATAAGCCTGATAATAGATAAAACACGGGCGTCTGAAATGCAATCTGTATGGTGTCCGCCCACCATCGCTAATCAAATAAAAACCTAACTCTCCATTTCCGCCTTCTACACAGTGATAAACCTCTCCCTTAGGGATATCTTGTTCTCCCATAATGATTTTGAAGTGATAAATCAGTGCTTCCATTTTGGTATAAACATCCGGTTTAGCAGGAAGATAAAAATCAGGTACATCTGCGTGATAGTCTCCCTCCGGAAGGTTTTCGTAAGCATTTTTTACCAATTTATAGCTCTCCCATATTTCCTGCTGGCGAACCATAAAACGGTCATAGGTATCCCCTGCCGTTCCTATCGGAATAATGAAATCAAAGTCATCATAAGAACAATAAGGCTGTGCCACCCGCACATCATAATCCACCCCCGCAGCACGAAGATTTGGCCCCGTAAAGCTATAATTAAGCGCTCTTTTCGCAGAGATAGGTCCAGCCCCGATGGTTCTGTCCATAAATATACGGTTACGCTCCATCAAATCGCAAAACTCCTGAAATCTTTTGGGGAAGTTATTAATAAAATCTTTTATTAATTCGTGGAACTTAGGACTAAAATCCCTTTCAAAACCTCCTATTCTACCGATATTGGTAGTCATCCTGGCTCCACAAACTTGCTCGTACATTTCATATATTCTCTCCCGGTCTTGGAACACATAAGTAAACCCTGTAAGTGCCCCTGTATCTACCCCGATAACGCCGTTGCAAACCAAATGATCGGCTATCCTTGCAAGCTCCATCATAATGATACGCATATAGTCCACGCGTTTAGGAACTTTGCAGCCTATCAGCTTCTCCACCGTCATATGCCAGCCCAAGTTGTTAATAGGTGCAGAGCAATAATTAAGACGGTCTGTAAGTGTGGTGATCTGAGCATAAGGTCTACGCTCGGAAATTTTCTCAAAAGCACGATGGATATAGCCTACTGTCTGCTCGGAATGAAGAATACGCTCTCCATCCATTGTCAGGATATTTTGGAAAATACCATGGGTAGCAGGGTGTGTAGGTCCCAAATTGAGCGTATAGAGTTGTCCGTCTATTTGCTCATTGCTTTCGCGGTGGTTGAGTATATTTGATAATTCGTTATCTTTCATAATATTTTTGCTTGATGCAAATTATACTGTTCTAAAAACTGTTCAGTATTCTATCTACCGAACATTTTATCGTCTTTATCTTCCCTTGTACCATCTTCCAATCTGTACTCTTTCAGCATAGGATGGTAGCCCAGTTCGGGATCATTCAGTATCGCTCTCAAATCCGGATGCCCTCTAAATTTTATTCCATAGAAATCAAAGGTTTCACGCTCCATCCAATTGGCTCCCGAATAAATCTCCGTCATAGAATCCACCTCTGCATTTTCTTTTGGCATAAAGACTTTAAGGCGTATTCTAAAATTCTCTCTCATATTATGCAGATGGTAGATGACTCCCAATTCCTTTTCTTTGTCTTGAGGATAATGAATTCCACAAATATCTGTAAGAAAATCTATCTGCAAAGAAGACTCTTTGAGGTGGTGAATCACTTTTTTGATATCCTCTTTTTTTATTACTAAAGTCAGCAAACCATAAGGTTCAGAGCTTTCCAAAATACTTCCCGGAAATTCTAAATCAATGGCTTGTAAAACATATTCATTTGTCATTATTCGGCTATTTTTGTTCTAAGCTATTTGATATCATAGCTTTCTAATAGTGCTTTATATTCCGGCAAATCCCTTCTTCTTAGGCTTTCGCTTTGTGCCAATGCCTGAACCTGCATAAAACCTTCCAATATTTGCTCCGGTCTTGGCGGACAGCCCGGCACATAGACATCTACAGGAATTATTCTATCTATCCCCTGCAATACGGAGTAAGTATCGAATATCCCACCGCTACTTGCACAAGCACCCACTGCTATCACCCACTTCGGTTCTGCCATCTGGGTATAAATCTGTTTCAGCACCGGTGCTAATTTTTTAGAAATCGTGCCACATACTAATAGACAGTCTGCCTGTCTTGGAGAAAAAGACATCCGCTCCGCTCCAAATCTTGCCAAGTCAAAGGTAGGCATCATCATCGCCATAAATTCAATACCGCAACAAGAAGTAGCAAACGGCAAAGGCCACAGCGAATAAGAACGAGCCATACCTATAAGGCTGCTCAATTTAGTCGCAAAAAAACCTTCTCCGGAAACGCCCGGTGGCGCTGGTGCATCTGTTTTTATTACTGGTTTCGTATCAGACATAATTTTTCTTAAAATTTATTAAACAACCCTTCTATTTATCCCAATCCAATGCTCCTCGTTTCAGCACATATAAAAACCCGATGAAGAACACCGCCACGAAGGTGACTACTGCTAAAAAGCCTTCTATCCCAAACTCTCTAAAATTGATAGCATAAGGATAAAAGAAGATAATATCAATATCAAACAGCACAAATAATATCGCAGTAAGGAAATACTTTACAGAGAAAGGAGTTCTCGCATCTCCGTCTTTCTCGATACCACACTCAAAAGCATCATTCTTCACGCTCCCGTTAAGCCTCGGACCCAAAAAGTGCGATGCCACCAAAGACACAATCACAAACCCCAAACCTACAAGGGCCTGAATCAATATCGGTATATAATTAGCAGGGATACTCATCATTATCATTCTTTATTTTCTTTGACTTGCAAAAATACAAAATTCGGAGCAAAAGTAGAAAAATAAGAATGTGCTCAGATCATATTTAAGGTGATATTTCTATAATTTAGAAGTATTATAAATAAAATTCTACCTTATTTTTTCAGTTTTCTGAGGATAACATAAGCTATGTAAGCGATATAAAGAAACAGAAAACTCCCAAAAAGAATATTGATAGCTGTACTAATTTTATAATCTTTCACTTGGAAAAATAAGTTGTATGCAAAGAATGCTAAAATCAAAATTGCGTAAACGATGAGCTGCTTTTTCATCACCAATAAATATCATTTATAAATAAACATCCAGCCCGTAAGTCCTTCTCCTTTTATGATTCACGGGGTGATAATCCTGCCAAAGAAGTTGGATATTTTTATTTTCTTCAAGCTCCGGATTCGTCTCTAAGAAACGGACACCTTTCCGCTTAAAAGTTTTATAAATTTCATTGAATATAATGGAAGTAACTCCCCTACGCTGATAGCCCGGATGAATTCCGATAAGATAAAAATTAGCCCTATCATTTTTCTTTCCCGCATTTAAGAAGTGGTACCACCCAAATGGGAAAAGCCTGCCATTAGCTTTTTGCAAAGCCTTGGAATAAGACGGCATCGTGATGGCAAATGCCACAAGATTATGCGAAGCATCTTCTATGCAAACAATATAATCTTTGTCTATAAAACCAAAATACTTTTCTTTATAGGTCTGTACCTGCTGAGAGGTGATAGGAGTATAGGTAGAAAGCGGCTTGTAAGTCTCATCTAAAAGACGAAACATAGGCTCTACCAAAGGTAAAACATCCGATTTTTTTTGAAAATTCAAAACTTTAAGCTGATATTTCTCCGCGATAATCTTACTAAACTTCTCCACTTTATCAGGCAAAGTATCAGGGAATTTTATTTCAAACTCCACCCACTCTTTCTCTTTTTTCAGTCCCAATTTTTCAAGATGCCTCGGATAGTATTCGTAATTATAAATACCTATCATCGTCGCCAAACGGTCAAACCCCATAATGAGCATACCTGCCTTATCCAGATTCGTAAAACCCATTGGCCCTTCTATTTTAGAAACCTTGTGGGCTTTTGCATAATCTATAGCTTGCTGAACAAGAGCTTTGGAGACCTTCTCATCATCAATAAAATCCAACCAACCGAAGCGTACTTTACGTATCCCCAGCTCCTCTTTTTCTTTGTGGTTAATCATCACAGCTATCCGCCCCACTATTCTCTTGCCTTTATAGGCTAAAAATAATTCATAATCAGAATAAGACAATGCCGGATTTTTCCGAGGATCCCAAATATTCTTTTCATCATCAATGAGTGGCGGTACGAAATAAGGATTTTCTCTATATAGCTCAAAAGGAAATTTAATAAACAACATTAAATCTCTCTTCTCCGAAACTTTCTTTACTAATATCTCACTCATTTTATTGCACGGATATAAATTTATTATTTTATTCTTCCAAGAATTAAAAGTTATTGTTTTTTCTTATTTTGTTGTTTTTCGAAAAATTCCTGATCTATCCATCTATCTTTGGTATTAGCATCCACCAAATACAGTAGTTCACCCTGTTTGGCTATAATCAAATTCTTGGACATCGGTATAGGAAGCCGCCTGTTTTCCAATGTTGTAAGTCTCACAGATACAGCATCTTTTTTCCTCACCACATCTCCCATAAATATATTAGAAGAACTTTGCCCATTTTGTTTATCATCAAAAACTTCTACATAAGTAACACTTTTTGTCTTAAAAATAATAAATTGCCGCTCTATATGATCTTCAAAATCTTTTATAAGAACAAACTTCTTGTCAGACAAAGACACACTGTCTAAATGCTGCCTCCCCAGCTGAATTCTTTCTTCTAAGCGTTCGAGCAAATCATATACCTTTCCTATTTGAGCGTTCACCCTTAAGCCGCCCAACAAAATAAACACTACCAAACCTAATTTTTTCATAATTTTATTTTTAATGCAAATGTAAATATCCTTTTTATATCTAATTCTTATTTTTTTGAGCCAGCAATATACAACTTTTTAATTATTTCTCTACATACTAAAAATCAAATATCTATGTTTGCCAAATACAAGCCCCCCCTTCCTATGACTTAGTAAAAACAGTAGCAATTTATAAGCCCCAAGCCTGATCTACAATACATAGAAACCTACTCATCGGAGTAATTTTATCTTTTTTGCAAAAAAACATTTGTGGAATAAAACAGAAATATAATTAAAAAAACCGCCTTTATTTAAGGCGGTTTGTGAGCGCGAAAGGATTCGAACCTTTGACCGTCTGCTTAGAAGGCAGATGCTCTATCCAGCTGAGCTACGCACCCTAAACAATATTAATAAAAAAGTCGGGGCGGCAGGATTCGAACCTGCGACCTCCTGGTCCCAAACCAGGCGCGATGACCGGACTACGCTACGCCCCGAAAAAAATTGCTGCGGAGGGTATGGGATTCGAACCCATGCGACCCTTTCGGGTCGACAGTTTAGCAAACTGCTCCGTTAACCACTCCGGCAACCCTCCTCTGTATTTTCAAGAACTTCTACTTATCAATTGCGAGTGCAAATATATAACAATTTTCTATAACTACCAAATTTAATTGTAAAAAAATATTACCTATCTTTGTTTCCCAACAAAAAAAACACAAACACAATGCATAAAAACCTGCTTATCATAGGATTAAGCATCACACTTACATCTTGTGCTTCACGCCCTACTACTGCCGTAAATACAAAAAAAAGCACTTTGCTGGTTACACAGACAAAAAAAATTACACCTAAAAAAGAAAACAACCTCATCAAAATAGATAATATAGATTTCTATCAAGTAAATATCGCAGATTTATCAAAGAATAATAACACCATCAGCTATGGTTCCATTGTCTCTGCAAATCCTCAGGGCTATTCTATTTCTAAAGAGCACTTCCCTTCCGTGGGGCAAAATTTCAGAGAACGCTTTATTATAATCCATTATACTGCATTGGACTATGAAAAATCTATAAAAGTACTCACTCAAAAAAATGTAAGTGCCCACTATCTAGTAAACGACCGCCCTGACAAAGAAATTTATCAATTGGTAGACGAAAACAAAAGATCTTATCACGCCGGTGTAAGTCACTGGCGAAACTTCGACAATCTAAATGACAATTCCATAGGAATAGAAATCGTAAACTCCGGCTTTGTCCTAAATTCTTCAGGCCAGCGGCAGTTTTTCCCTTATCCGGATTATCAATTCCGCAAAGTTGCAGCCCTCATAAAAGACCTCGCTACTCGGTATATGATTCCGCCTACTAATATTTTAGGACACTCTGACATTGCACCTACGAGGAAACAAGACCCCGGGCCTATGTTTCCTTGGAAAAAACTGTATGATGACTATGGTTTGGGTATGTGGTACGACACCTCTTCCGTGCAAAACTATATAACGATCTCCAACGATGATATTGTTCATCAATACAATTCTCCTGCCTTCATTGCTAAGGTTCAGAAAAAACTAAAAGATTTCGGCTATGCCATAAATATTACTTCAACCTGGGACAAAGACACAAAAAAAGTCATTCAGTCTTTCCAATACCACTTTCACCCTTCTAAAACAGATGGTGTATTAGATGCAGAAACCTGGGCGATATTACAATCGCTATACGACAAGTATAAATAAACAAAATCCCCGTTCTTGTATGAATGGGGATTTTTATATGAGCTATTTTCTATTTTACTTCACCACTTTCATCTCATTGACAAGGTGTTTTGCATTGGCATATTTATCAATAACAAAAAGAATATATTTGGTATCTACCATAATGTTTCGGCAAAGTTTTGGGTCAAAATTAATATCACTCATCGTTCCCTCCCACTGACGGTCAAAATTAAGCCCCATCAGATTACCATAAGCATCTAATACGGGACTTCCCGAGTTCCCTCCGGTGGTATGATTGGTGGCAGTGAAATTCACAGGAACCTCACCCGTTTTGTCTTTATACACTCCATAATCCTTAGAATTGTAAAGATTGATAAGTTTTTGGGGAACATCAAACTCATAGTCACCCGGAATATATTTCTCCATTATCCCACCCAGATGCGTTTGATAGCCGTAGTAAACAGCATCTCTCGGATTAGAACCTTTCACTTGTCCATAGGAAACCCTTAGTGTAGAATTGGCATCCGGGAAGAATTTTTTCTGTTTATCCGTAGCCATTTGCTCTGCCATATATTCTTTTTGGTAATGATCTATTTTCTCTTGCAAATCATTATAAGACTTCATTACATTAGCTCTGTAAGCCGCTCTAAGCTCGGATGCCAATTGATAATAAGGATCTGCTTTTAAGGCTTTCACAAATTCCGGATTTTTAATCAATTTCGATAAATCCGAATAAATCACCTTTCCGTCAAAAGTTTTCTGTCCGCTGATCAAAGACAGCGAAGTCCAACTGTCCAAAGTCTCCATATTCTTTTGAACATCCGAAAACTTAGAAAAGCCTTGAGGTAAGAAATTTGGATTATTCTTTTGTTGATACAAAGCCAAAACTTTCGCCATCACTTTTGCATCCAGCATTGCATCGTAGTTTCTGTACATTTCATCTATGTAATCGATCTGCTCGCCGCTGATGGATTTTCCCTTTTCTTGCTGCGCCACCAAGTTCATCAAATTGGAAGCCAATCTAAGTGTCTGGCAATTCCGAAACATCTCGCCATAATAAGCATCATTAACGGCATATGGCGATTGCTCTTCGTACAGTTTGGTGAGCGTTTCTATCGTTGGTTTTATATTTGGATTAAGGCTAATGAGTTTTGCCTCGTATTGTTGGCGTTTTTGTACAGCTTTAGATTTTTTCAGTCCCTCTACTTCTCCTATCCATTTTTTCCAATAATTGGCAACAGATGCATATTTTGCAGCATATTTTATCCTCGTAGCATCGTCTTTTCTCATTTTTTCGTCTAATGTTTTCAGAGCGACATCTCTCACAGCTATTCTTGCAGGGTCAATTTCATTCACGATTTTATCTATCGCTATTGACGGCAGGTACTCCTGCGTACGCCCCGGAAAGCCAAACACAAAAGTGAATTGATTTTCTTTTTTATCTTTTATGGATATCGGCAAAAAATATTTCGGCTTGTATGGGACATTATCCTTAGAATATTCCGCCGGTTGATTATTTTTATCAGCATAAATTCTGAACATAGAAAAATCTCCCGAGTGTCTCGGCCAAACCCAATTGTCCGTATCGCTGCCGAACTTCCCTATCCCCGATGGAGGTGCCCCTACCAAACGAACATCATTAAAGGTTTCTTTCACAAAAGCATAATATTTATTACCGTAATACATTGGCACTATATCTACGCTCTGATAAGGTTTTAGCTTAAATTCTTCTTTTAACCTATCTATATTTCTCTTTATTTCCGCATCAGAAGCATTTTTATTTGCACCTAAAACTTGAGAGGTAACATCTTTTATATCCGTTATAAAATCCACATAAAGCCCCGGATTAGGCAGCTCTTCCGAAGTGGTTTTTGCCCAAAATCCCTCGGTAAGGTAGTCGTGTTCCAGCGTAGAATGTGCCTGTATCTGCCCGTACCCGCAGTGGTGGTTGGTAAGCAGGAGCCCTCTGGGAGAAATCACTTCGCCCGTACAGCCTCCATTAAAATGCACCACCGCATCATTGATTGCAGGCTTGTTTGGATTGAAAATATCTTTTGCCGAAATCTTCATTCCGAGTTCTTTCATTTCTTGTTCGTTTAGTTCCGTAGGAATCCACATTCCACCGTTTTGCTGAGCAAATGCCGCCACAGCAGGCATCACAATCGCGGATAGCAGTATAATTTTCTTTATCATATTTAATTTATTTTTAGGTTAACGCAATGTTTCATCGTGCCAATTTAAGAATTTTAATCAATATCTCTTGACTTCAATCGTATCAATTTCAAAATTAACAATTATCTTGAAACAATTCATCTATTACATTCTTCGTTTCGGCGATATCGTGTACTCTTAGGATTCTTACGCCTTTCTCCAATAGTGTTTTATGCAGTTTCTGCGTTTCGGTTGCAATCGTATTCGGACTTTTCCCTAATGGTTTATAAATAAAAGATTTCTTAGAAATCCCTGCAAGAACAGGATAATTTCCCAAACCTATATACTCTATTTCCTCTATCATTTGTATTTGATTCTCTATGGTTTTTCCAAAGCCAAACCCAGGGTCTAAAATCACATCATAAACGCCTTGCGCTTTCAGTTCTGCCAATTTATCTGAAAAATATCGATTGATGCTATACACTATGTTTTCGTACGCTATTTTCTCGTGCATCGTTTTGTAGTCGGGGTTACAATGCATCAAAATATAAGGCAGCTGCGTTTCTGCCACCGTACCAAACATATCAGCATCAAACTGCCCTCCGGATATGTCATTCACAATATCAATTCCCTCATCTGCACCAAACCTGACCACCGCCGAATAAAAGGTATCCAAAGAAATATAACAATGTGGAAACTCTTTTTTAAGTTCGGATATGATATTCCTTATACGCTTAATTTCCTCATTTGCCGATAAATATTGTGCATTCGGACGGGTAGACTGTGCACCTATGTCAATAATCTCTGCTCCGTCCTCCAGCATTTTTTCAGCTTGGCAGAGTGCCGCTTTTTCGTTATTAAACCTGCCCCCGTCAGAGAAAGAATCCGGAGTTACATTCAGGATTCCCATAATCTTAGGCTTAGACAAATCCAAAAGCCGCCCCCTGCAATTGATACTAAATCTCTTTTCCATTCTTATCCTACATTATTTCTTCTAAATGTGTCCGTATTCTTGTCATAACCATAGGGACAATGTTTACACCCGCTTTTGCAGCAGTATCCTCTCTTTAAAAGATACTTTGCCGTAAATACGCGGTATCCTAAATCGTTGTAATAATAATCTTCTTTTTCCTTCAAATCTTGCAGAGACATAATAATCTGTTTATATTTGCTTGATGATACTAATCAAAACAAAATGGTTAAAAAACACCAAGGTACAGGGAATCGCCCTATATCCCTTCATTATTCTGCGAAGATACGAAGACAAAACGAATTTTGTGCTTATTAACCACGAAAAGATACACCTGAGACAGCAGCTGGAATTATTGATCATATTCTTTTATATTTGGTATATCTTAGAATTTTTAATCCGATGGACAAAGTACCAAAACTACGACAAAGCCTACCGCAAGATTTCCTTTGAGCAAGAAGCTTATGCTCACGACCAAGAAAGCAACTACCTTGAAAAAAGAAAATTTTGGTCTTTTGTAAAATATCTGAAATAATGGAAATTTCTAAAATCCCTATCATCAAAATCCCCATAAACAAAGGCATTGAAATCTTCATCAAAAGAGAAGATTTAATAGATCCGGACATATCCGGAAATAAATTTTGGAAACTCCTCCACAATATTAAAAACTATCTGGGAACCCACCCAAAAGAGCCTTTTATCATCACCTATGGCGGTGCTTTTTCTAATCACATCGCCGCTACGGCAGTCCTTGGCAAAAAACTAAATATAAAAACTTTAGGCATCATAAGAGGCGAAGAACTAAACCGCAAATGGCATCTGAATCCAACCTTAAAAAAAGCTAATGAAAACAAAATGGATTTCAGATTTGTAGATAGAGAGAGCTACCGAGATAAGCATAAAATGACACTCGCATTACAAGAGGAATTCCCCAACGCACTCATCATCCCCGAAGGCGGTACCAACCATCTCGCCGTAGAAGGAATAAAAGGAATGCTCACCAGCGAAACGAAATATTTTGATTATCTTTGTAGTGCCGTAGGAACAGGGGGGACTCTGGCAGGAATCTCCAAATATGCCGAGCCGGAACAGGCAGTTATAGGGCTAAAAGTAGTGAATGACGAGAGTTTGCACCAAAGGATTTTGAGCCTTAGCCAAAGGACAAACTTTCAGTTAGAAGATGCTCATTATGGCGGATATGGGAAAATAAATGATGAACTTATCCGTTTTATCAATGAATTTAGAGCAAAGTTTGGCATTCCTTTAGACCCTGTTTATACCGGAAAAGCAATGATGAAATTGATGAAATTGATAGACCAAAACTACTTTGAAATAGGAAGTAAAATTCTAATGTTTCATACGGGTGGTCTGCAAGGAATTGAAGGAGCAAACTACCTTCTAAAAAAACAAAATAGAACTTTAATAGATATATGAAAAAAATATTTTTGGCATTAGCGATTGTAAGTTTTAGCAAAACTTACGCCCAGTATTGGGCTAATGAAGACCAGTATATCCAGAACTTTGCACTGTATGCAGTAGAAGAAATGCAGAAGTACAAAATCCCTGCAAGTATCACGATTGCACAGGGCTTGTTAGAGTCTTCCGGAGGACAATCTAAGTTGGCAAGACAAGGAAACAACCACTTTGGGATTAAGTGTAAAGAAGACTGGACAGGACCATCTATGAGGCATACAGACGATGCCCCCAATGAATGTTTCCGCGTGTATTCCAGCGTAAGAGATTCCTACGAAGATCACTCAAAATTCTTGGCTTACAGAAAATACTACCGAAAGCTGTTTACGCTGGATCCCAAAGATTACAAAGCTTGGGCTTTTGGGCTAAAGAAAGCCGGCTATGCAACAAATCCAAAGTATGCCTATATCCTCATTAACAAAATAGAAAAATACAAACTCCACAAATTTGACGACGATACTACGCCTCAGTCTGTCTATGCCACACTTCTAACGCTGTACCCTGACCTATATTCCAACAAAGAGTTTATGGCAAAAGCCAATGCCCAAAATACTGAAAATACCATTGCAGCTAATGACAACAACACCAAAAAAGTATCTCCTACCGTAGTGGTTCCTTACAAGCAGACTTCCTATGCTGAACAAGTACGAAGGAGAGATGCTATAGAGAAAAATGCCAATGACACATGGCAAAATGTTTTAGTAAGAAACCACCCTAACGGAGATAGAAAATACATTATTGTTCCATTAGCCACCAATGTGGATTTCTTGGCCCAAAAATACGATATCAGAGGAAGGAGAATTATGAGATGGAACGAACTGGAATCCGCCAATATCCCTGCAAACTCCATTATATTCTTAGAATCAAAATCCGGAGAAGGCAATGTCTCTACCTATATCGCTCAGCAGGGGGATACGATGTACAGCATCGCCCAAAAATTTGCAATAAAACTGCACCGCTTGTACCAAAGAAACAGAATGGACGAAGGACAAGAACTCCAAATAGGACAAGTTATTTATTTACAAGGAAGAAAACCAAAAAATTAACCTAATATTATGCTATACCAAAGAAGCAGTGCTTTATTCAGTGAAGCCAAAAAATATATCCCAGGGGGCGTAAATTCACCCGTAAGAGCTTTCAAATCCGTAGGTGGTGTTCCCATCTTTATGAAATCCGCAAAGGGAGCCTATCTTACCGATGAAGACAATCGCACCTATATAGACTATATCAACTCTTGGGGACCTGCCATATTAGGACACACGCACCCCGAAGTCGTAAAAGCGGTGCAGAGCCAAGCCGAAAAAGGTTTTTCTTTTGGAACACCTACGGAATTGGAAACCGAAATCGCAAAACTCATTACAGAAAATGTCCCAAATATAGACCAAATAAGAATGGTATCCTCCGGAACAGAAGCCTGTATGAGTGCTATACGATTGGCAAGAGGCTACACCGGAAGAGATAAAATCATTAAATTTGAAGGGTGCTATCATGGGCATTCAGACTCATTTTTGATAGAAGCCGGAAGCGGTGCCGCTACTTTTGGAACACCTAACTCACCCGGAGTTACGCAAGGAACTGCGAAAGATACGCTATTAGCAAGATATAATGATTTGGAGCAAGTAGAAGATTTATTTCATCATAATGAAGGAGAAATAGCCGCCGTAATCATAGAACCGATAGCCGGAAATATGGGCTGCGTACTCCCTGAATTCAATTTTTTAAAAGGGCTGAGAGAATTATGCGATAAATACAACACACTTTTAATTTTTGATGAAGTAATGACCGGTTTCCGATTGGCTTTCGGAGGTGCACAAGAGGTTTTTGGCATCAATGCCGATTTGGTAACTTACGGAAAAGTCATCGGAGGAGGAATGCCGGTAGGTGCCTTTGCAGGAAGAAACGAAATAATGGACTGCCTCGCCCCAAAAGGTAATGTTTACCAAGCAGGAACACTTAGCGGAAACCCCTTAGCTATGCGTGCAGGACTTACCACTTTACAACTTATAAAACAAGATACCGAGTTCTACAACCGGATTAACAAAAGTACAGAAACCTTAGATTTTGAAATATCCAAAATACTTAGTAGCAAAGGCATTGAACATAGAATCAACCGAAAAGGCTCTATGATGTCCGTATTTTTCCATACCAACAAAGTAGCTAATTTCAACGATGCACAGAATGCCAACCACGCTCTATTCAACAACTTCTTCCACTATCTTTTGGAACGAGGTATCTATCTTCCACCGAGCGGGTACGAGACTTGGTTTATTTCCGATGCCATCACTTCCACAGAGATCGACAAAACTTTGGAGGTTATCAACAAATTTGAGTACTAAAACATTATAAATGTTGAAGATATAACACTATGCCTAAACTGAAAACTGTATATTCTTGTCAGAATTGTGGCACTCAATATCCCAAATGGTATGGGCAGTGTAAGAATTGTGGCGAGTGGAATACCCTGATGGAGGAAGTTGCAGAAAAACAAACAACAAAAAACTATGCCGGAGGTTTTGGGAAACAGCATATTATCAACATTATAGAAGTAGAAACTCAGGCGGAAGAACGCATAAAAACGCCAAGCCAAGAGCTGAACCGCGTATTGGGAGGAGGGATAGTATTAGGTTCCGTAACTTTGATTGGCGGAGAGCCCGGCATCGGGAAATCTACACTGTTGTTACAGTTAGCTCTTAAAATGAAAAAGAAAATCCTCTATGTATCCGGAGAGGAGAGTGCTTCCCAAATCAAAATGAGGGCTAATAGACTGACCGAATTACAAAATCCCGAATGCTTCCTCTATACGGAAACCTCCGTGGACAAAATCCTACACGAAGCTAAAAAGCTACAGCCCGATTTTATGATTATAGACTCTATACAGACGCTTCATTCAAGCGTAATGGAAAGTTCCCCTGGCACAGTATCCCAAATACGAGAATGCTCCGCGGAAATCATTAAATATGCTAAAAGCACCAATACACCGGTATTTTTGGTAGGACATATCACCAAAGATGGACAAATAGCAGGACCAAAAGTTTTGGAGCACATGGTAGATGTTGTCTTAAATTTCGATGGAGATAGAAACCATTTGTTTAGGCTACTGAGAGCCAATAAAAACAGATTCGGTTCTACCGCCGAAATTGGAATTTACGAGATGATATCGGCAGGACTTAAAGAGATTAAAAATCCTTCGGAAATTCTAATTTCCAAAAAATCGGGAGAATTTTCCGGCAACGCCGTAGCGGTTACTATGGAAGGAAACCGCCCTATGCTGCTGGAAATACAAGCCCTCGTAAGTTCTGCGGTATATGGAACACCGCAAAGAAGCTGTACGGGCTTTGATGCGAAAAGGCTGAATATGCTCTTGGCAGTATTGGAAAAGAGGGCAGGATTTCAGCTGGGGGCTAAAGATGTATTCCTCAATATTACAGGTGGAATAAAAACTGACGACCCTGCATTAGACTTAGCCGTAGTAGCTTCTATCTTGTCTTCTAACGAGGATATGACGATAGCAGAGCGGTATTGCTTTGCAGGGGAAATAGGGCTGAGTGGCGAGATAAGACCCGTCCCTCAAATCGAAAAAAGAATCTCTGAAGCCGAGAAATTGGGCTACGAAAAGATATTTGTTTCCGTACAAAATAAAATTCCAAAGAAACTTAATATAGAACTCGTAAAAGTCTCTAAAATAGAAGACTTCCACGAGAAGCTGTTTTAAGCCCCTCCGAACATAGATTAGTGCCTCCCTTAAAATCCCTCTCAAGGGAGCAATTCTCTGCGTGGAAAAATTTAGAAGTAGAAAAAAATCGTTAAAGGAACGAGGGACTCATAAGAAAAATCCCATAACTTAAATATCGCCATCTCACTTCTCAAATCCCACCATCTCATACCACTCATAGAATCTCATCGACCACTGCGTGAGGGATAGAACCGGCATCCTTTTTTTTGAGGAGGAACGACGAAAAAAAAGATATAGGCGAAAGCCCGACGGCAAACCTGCGGTTAGCAGACGTGGAGCTGGCTGCCGGCACGCCCAAATAAAAAAACAGTTAATCCTTTATTTATGGTCTTTTCTTCGTGCAAGTTTGCTCCATGTATTAAGAACAAAAACACCTATGATACCAATGATAGACGCCGCAATGGAAAAAACGAATTTAGTATTTTCGTTGTGCATAAAGCCCAATCTCCAGTTTATCCCTGCGAAGCAACATCCTAAGCATATAATGAAGAACACCAAAAATATTTTGTAAATCGTTTGCATAACTCTATTTTTAGAAATGAATATAATGTGAAATCAACTGTGCAAAGTTAGCCGTAAATAATTTAATAGATATCGCCAAAAGAATGATCCCGAAAACCTTCTGGAAGATAAGCAGCGTGGCCTCCCCCAAACGGCGTTCCATCCATTCCGCAGACTTTAAAACAATATATATGAAAACAATATTCATTAAAATACCCACAACGATATTGATGGTGTGATACTCCGCCCTCAGAGAAAGAATCGTAGTGAGTGCACCGGCTCCTGCAATAAGTGGAAACGCCAGCGGAACGATAGATGCTGCCCCCACTTCTGTAGGCTTATTGATTTCAATACCCAAAATCATTTCTACCGCAATGACAAACATTACGAAAGCTCCGGCTATAGCGAAAGAATTGACATCCACGCCTATAAAATTCAAAATTCTATCTCCTATAAACAAAAAAGAAATCATAAGCAATAAAGAGGCTAAAGCCGCTTTTTCCGACTCTATATGCCCAAACTTCTTCCTTAACGATACAATAATCGGAATAGAGCCTATAATGTCTATCACCGCAAATAACACCATAAAGCTGGTAGTAGCTTCTTTTAATGAAAAGTCTTCAATAAAACTCATAGTCTAATTTTCCGCAAAAATAATAAATTTAATCGGTCTTAGAGCCTGTTTAACATTTTAAGTCATAAAATATCAAACAGGCTGTTTTATGGTTAATCCAATTTCAAATCTGATTTTATCAAATCTATTTTATCAAAAAGATTTTTTTGTTTTATTTCAAATTCTTTCTCTGATTTTATCGTGTCTTTTACACTAAAATAGAATTTAATCTTAGGCTCTGTCCCTGATGGACGAATGGCAACTTTGGAACCGTCTTCTGTATAGTAAATCAATACATTGGACTTTGGAATATCTGCCATTTCGGATTTTTCATTGGTCTCAAGATTCCATAGCGTCTGCTCTTGATAATCTTTTATCGTAACCACCTTAGAACCTGCAAGTTTTTCCACCGGATGATTTCTGAAGTCCGTCATCATCTGACGAATAATCTCAGCACCTTCTTTTCCTTTTCTTACGATATTTACCAGTCCCTCTTGGTACATTCCTATCTCTTTATAGATATCTATAAGGTATTGGTAAGGCGTTCTGCCATTGGCTTTGCACCACGCCGCAATCTCGCAAGCGGTAAGAATAGAGCCGCAGCTGTCTTTATCTCTTACAAAATCTCCGGTCATAAAACCAAAACTTTCCTCTCCTCCGCAGATGAATTTTTGTTTGCCTTCGGCTTCGCGTATCATCTTGCCAATCCACTTAAATCCGGTAAGGCTCGCCTTGCATTCTATTCCGAATTTTTTAGCAATATCAAAGAAAATATCCGAAGTAACGATGGTAGAACCTATGAACTCGGTTCCCGTAAGTTTTCCTTCTTTTTTCCATTGTTCAAGGATATAGTATGTGAGCAGGGTATTGGTTTGGTTGCCGTTTAGCAGCTGCATCTCTCCGTCCAAATTTCTTACTGCCATTCCCAGTCTATCGCCATCGGGGTCTGTTCCTATCACGATATCCGCATTGGTAATCCTTGCCAGATTCATTGCCATAGACAAAGCACTTGGCTCCTCCGGATTAGGGCTTTCCACAGTAGGAAAATTTCCGCTTGGCACCATCTGCTCCGTTACCAAATCTACTTTTTTGAAGCCCGCTTTCTTCAAAGCTTTAGGAATTGTAGTATAAGTAGTCCCGTGTATAGAAGTGAATACAATATTGAGATTTCCTCTGCCTATGTCCTGATAGAGGGAATTTTTGATACAAGTATCAATGTAAACATCATCTTGTTCCTCTCCTACCCACTCAATCAAATCATCATTTCCTGTAAATTTAATATCCTCATACTTGGTATTATAAACCTCTCTGATGATACCCTCGTCATTCGGCGGCACTACTTGGGCTCCATCATTCCAATACACTTTGTAGCCGTTGTATTCCGGTGGATTATGAGATGCCGTAAGGACTATCCCTGCATCACACTTCTTATCTCTTACCGTAAAAGAAAGCTCCGGCGTAGGGCGGTGGTATTTGAATAAAAACACTTTGATACCGTTGGCCGTAAGGATATCTGCACACAGCTTTCCAAATTCCTTAGAATTATGCCTTACATCGTAGGCGATAGCTACTTTTATGGTTTCATTGGGAAACTGCTGATGAAGGTAATTTGCAAGTCCTTGAGTAGCTTGTCCCAAAGTATATTTGTTTAGGCGGTTCGTTCCCACTCCCATTATTCCACGCATTCCTCCCGTTCCGAACTCCATATTTTTGTAGAAAGAATCTTCCAAATCTGGCGAGTTGGAATCTATCATTTCTTGCACAGCCTTTCTTGTTTCTTCATCAAAAAAATCACTAAGCCATTCTTTTGCTCTATCTAATGTATTCATTATATTGTTATTTACTAAGTTTAAGGTTTTTCTTTATTTACGACATCTGTTTGTTTCCCTATTTTAAGATTTCTAACGGGGTCACCATAGTAGGTTAATTTAGCAGTATTTTCCACAAAACCGCTAAGCTCATGATTAACACTAAGCTCTGCGTAATTTTCATTTTTAGAATGTAAGACAAGGTTACCCACCTCCCAATATGGAGCAATCACACTTGCGGTATCCGAAATATTGAGTGTCGCATTCTGAGTAACGCCGGAAAAATTAGCCCGAGATTTTTGGAACATATTCACTACGGCTTTAGGGGTACGAATAGCCCCTATAAACTTGCCTTGTTTTTTTAGTTCAATATTAAGGTGAGGCGTATCCAGCTCTCCGGAAACATTCATTTCTACGGAATCCGAAATAGCAATCTTGGTAAGCGGATTTTTGGTATAAACCGTAACGGTATAGAAATCCACGCCACCCGTTTCTCTTTTTTCAGTGATATTGAGCGTGCTATCTTTTACATTAATATCAAGATTATCGATAAAATTAGAGTAAGTCTCCACATCTACAAAGTTCTGTTGGCTCGGCACATAGAACAGTCTATACTTCCCTACCAAATTAAGTTTATTAAATGCCGAAAGCTCAATCTGCTTATCTTGTATTTTCCCTTCCGGTTTCAGCTTTGAACAAGATATTACCGCAAAAACAGCCCATATGTAACAGAAGTATTTCATTACTAAATAATTTGGTCGATATGATAATTTTTGTGTTCTCTATTGGTCCTGATAATCATTTCGCCCAAGAACCCTGCAATGAAAAGCATTGTCCCCATCAGCATCATCGTAAGAGCGATATAAAACCAAGGATTTCTTGCGATAAGATTGCCATACACACCTTTGGACATTTCCATCAATTTAGAAATACCCAACCACAATGCCGAGAAAAATCCAACAATAAACATCAGCGTACCACCTGCTCCGAAAAAGTGCATAGGACGCCCGCCAAAACGGCTCACGAACCAAAGGGTAATTAAGTCTAAAAAACCTCTGATAAAACGCTCAGTCCCAAATTTGGAAGCCCCATAAAGCCTTGCCTGATGCTGCACTTCTTTTTCCGTAATTCTTCTGAAACCTGCATTAGCAGCCAGTACAGGAATGTAGCGGTGCATATCTCCATACACATCTATGGATTTTACCACTTGCTTTTTGTAGGCTTTCAGACCACAATTGAAATCGTGAAGGAATACCCCCGAAACCTTTCTCGCCGCAGCATTGAAAAGCTTAGACGGCATATTTTTGGTCATTACATTATCATAGCGTTTTTTCTTCCATCCGCTTACGATATCGTAATTTTCTTCTGTTACCATTCTGTAAAGCTCCGGAATTTCCTCGGGGAAGTCCTGTAAATCCGCGTCCATCGTGATGACAACTTCGCCCTCTACTCTACTGAAAGCGGCGTGTAGCGCTTGGGATTTACCATAGTTTCGGGAAAACCTTATGCCGTGGATATGTTCGTTCTGAGACCTAAGTACCTGAATAATCTCCCAAGAATTATCCGTACTGCCGTCATCCACAAACCAGACATCATAGGACAAACCCGCCTCTGTACATACTTTTCGGATTCTTGAATACAATTCTTCTAAAGATGCCTCTTCATTAAGCAATGGAACGACAACGGATAAATTCATAATAGAAGTGATTATTTATAAATTAAATTGACACTTTACTTCTAAAAAAGCCCGATAAAATCAAGGATAAAAGTAAGAAAAATAAACAATATCCTGCAAAAACCAAGCTGAAATAATACGCAGAAAACATATCCTCGTGCTGCTTTTCTTTATACTGAATTCTCACCTGTGCTTCTTGATATTTGGTTTCCAGCTCTTTGTAAGCCTCCGTATTGGGTTTCAAAACTTTTTTGGCTTTGGTATATTCCTCTTGCAGAGAATGTTTATAGCTTTCTATATATTGCTGGTTGAGAACTTTTTTAGAAGCTGTATCTATAAAATTAAGGTTACAATATACGCAGGTAATGAACAAAAACCCCGCTACAAACATCGGTACAAAAGATTTACCCAAAGCCTCTAAAAAGGTAATGCTCCCCCTCTCTTTCTTGTATAAATAGACGGAGAAAAACGCACCTATCCCAAAGATAAGCGGCAACACAAACGCATTCATCAGCATCGTAATACGGAAAAACTGTGCATCTCCTCGGAACATAAAATGTACTACAAAGAATAGTAACATTAGCACAAAATATACAACAGCTCCAATATATAGCGATTTCTTCATTACTTAATTTTAATGATTAAATTTCAAGAGGACAAAATTACGGATAATTTTTCACTAAAACCCAATAATAAAAGAAGAACACACAAACTACAAAAATCACTAAAAATCAAATACTTAATAAAAAAAACTACAAAAACCACTGCAAATACTTAGAATTTAATAATAAATTTGTATATTTGCACCGGCAAGTCCTAAACAACCAGCTCCTGAAAATCCTCCAGGGTGGGAACACAGCAAAGGTAATTGGTTGTAGCGGTGTGATTTAGGTAGCTTGCCTTTTTTATTTGCCCTCTATATATTTATAAATTCAATTACCCCAACTACATTTTTATCTCTATTAAAAACATATTATTAAAAAAATCAAAATAGTTTTAATTATCCAACAGAAAATCATAAATATCTACATTTTCAAACTAGTTTATTTATAAATAATATAAATTACAATTATATATATTTTTTGTTTTATAATATAGTTTTTTTTAGATTCAAGATAACTTAAGAAGATTTATAGTTTTGTAAATCACTATTAATCAATGAAAAAAAACAAGTATGTTGCCCATTCAAGAATTTTCGAGGCAAAATTTAGAGAAATTTTAGATCTATTTTGTATTAATATTAAAGCCCTAAATAAGTAATATTTTTGTGAT
>NZ_FNAS01000020.1 GCF_900101995.1 Riemerella columbipharyngis
AAAAATCTACCCGCCGATAAATATACTCTTCTTATTACCGATGGAAAAGGGTGCAATGTCTATGGAAAAACTGAAATAAAACAATCTTCTGAAATTATCATTACAGATATTTCCGTGAAAAATCCTACTTGCTATGGAGCAAATAATGGAGAAATAAAGGTAAGCATCTCTGGTGGTAAACTTCCTTATTCCATTAAATGGTCTAATAATGCTACAACGGAGCATCTGTCTAATATTGGAGCTGGAACCTACACACTTATCATTACCGATGCTAATGGTTGTAGCATATCCAAAAAATATACCCTCTCTCAGCCTGATACCCTTACCATAGATTTAGGGCAAGATATCACGCTATGCTCAGGAGATACTCAATCTTACGATGTAACCATAGATGACCCACTTGCTACTTACCAATGGCTTGACCAAAATGGAAATACCATTAGTACTTCCGCTAAAATAAGTATTTCAAATGCAGGAATATATACTGTTATCATTACCAATGCCAATGGATGCCAAGCTACGGATAACGTGGTGATTAAAAACTCGCTTGATGTTCTCAGCCCTCATTTCTTAGTAAGCACACATTCCTACACAGATAGCAGTGTTATTTTGGTTAATACTTCCGAACCTAAACCTCAGTCTGTGGAATGGATAGTTCCTAATGATAATACCATTCAAGTAGTCAATAAAAATAATGATTATTTAGAATTACAGTTTTCAACACCAGGAAGTTTTACTATCGGACTGAAAGGAAATCAAGGGGAATGTTCTAAAATTTTCTATAAAAATATTATTGTAGAAAATAATAATTCAGGTATCGATACAAAACCAAATAAAGCTTCTAATATTCAGGATTTCAATATACTTCCAAATCCTAATAAAGGAATTTTTGAAGTTTTGGTCAATTTATATCAAGAAAAATCTATAAAAATACGCATACTGGATATGCTATCTCGACCAATTTCAGCAGAGATTGCCAAATCCGCAAACAAAAAATTTGTTATTCCGTACAATATTTCTATCCCTGCTGGAAATTATATCGTAATTTTAGAAGCTGGTGATGAAGTTTTGGTCAAAAGAATGATTGTTCATCAATAAATTGATTTTGATAAAATGAAGAAAACCACGAGTAAATATGCCCACTTTCCATTAAAAACAATGCTTTGGGTACTGAGCATTAGCATTTTTATAATTGCCTTTTTCTCTTCCTGTGCAAGGGAAGAAAGTATTCCCGTGAAAGCAGATTTTTCTATAAAAATAATTAATGAAGATTATTCTGTCCCTGTAAAAGTACAAATCTCTAATGCCTCATCGGGAGCAGATACTTTTCATTGGTCTTTTGAAGGGACATCTGTAAGTAGCTCCACCGAAAGAAATCCTAAACCCATAGTATATCCTACGGCCGGGACTTATAAAATTATCCTCACAGCATCTAATAAAGATGGAAATACAGATACTAAAACCATTGAAATTAAAGTAGATGAAGCAATGAAAGTGGATTTTTCTTGGGAAATGACAGGTAGTGATATTGCTCCTGTTACCCTCCAAATGAAAGATTTATCCTTGGGAGCTACTTCTTATTCTTGGACTTTTGATGGCGGAATGCCTGCTCATTCTACGGAAAAAAATCCAAAAGTAGTATTCCATTCACAAGGAGAACATACCATTAAACTTACTATACACAACGGAAGAGAAACTTATTCCGTTGAGAAAAAAATAATGGTAAAACCTGCTATGGCCGTAGATTTTGATTGGTCAGTAGATTTCATTGATGAAGATTATCAGGCTCCTGTATTACTTCACCTCAATAATCACTCTACCAATGCTACCTCTTACTCTTGGGCTATGTCGCCTTCTGCAAATGCTTCTTTTTCTTCCACAACGGATATGAATCCTACTCTAAACATCCATAATCCTGGAACTTATACCATATCCCTTACGGCTACTAATGATAAGGAATCTAAAACCATAGAAAAACAAATCATTATAAAACCTAATACTAATCTACTCTCTTTTTCTGATATTAAATTAGGCATCAATACTGCTCATTCTTCCATTGGTTCTTTTTTCTCTTCATCATTAGGAAAAGTGATTACGAAAAATGAGGTCAATAATTCCAATGGGCATCTGATTGATTTTGTATTTTTTGGGCTAAATGATTCCTTTAATTATAACCAATTTTCATCGCCTACCAATCTCCAAAATACGACTTTTAGAGAAATTCCTAATGCTAAACATACAAAAATCATTAGCACACAAGAACTTGTAGGAATACAACTCAACGAGAGTCAGTTTAATAATATTAATCACGGTAACGATTTTAGAAATATTACCATTAATGAATCTTCCAAAGGAAATTCTGTTTTTAATAAAAATACAACGCCAAGAATTATCCTATTCCAAACACAAGACGGAAGAAAAGGAGCCATCAAAATAAAGACTTTTGTATCAGAGGGAACACAATCTTATATCCTCACCGATATTAAAGTTCAAAAACTACCTTAATCTATGGGAAAACTCTATTTTAAAATTTTACTACTCCCTATTTTGTTCATATTTTCTTATCATTTGAAAGCTCAGCAAGATGTGGATTTAGAAAATTTGGGAAAAAGAACCAAGGAAGAACTGAAAAAAAATCCATTCAAAATTAGTGGAGGAATTTCTGCTAATTCTATATTTTATGGCTCTAATGTATATAGCGGCCGTGAGCCTTTTACTTATTTCCTCAATGGTAATCTCAATATTGGATTTTATAAATGGACAATGCCTATTTCTTATAATCTTACCAATCAAGGAAGTAATTTAGGTTATCAAATTCCTTTTAAATTCAATAGGTTAAGCCTTGCCCCAAAATACAAATGGGCAAAGGCTTATATAGGAGATGCCAGTATGTCCTTCTCTCCTTATACTTTCAATGGATTATTATTTTCAGGGGCAGGATTGGAACTGAACCCCAAAATTCCTCTGAAAGTTGCTCTAATGACAGGAAGACTTAATAAAGCGGTGGAAGATGATGGAAACCCAAATACAATGCCCGCCTATAAACGAATGGGATACGGCACGCACCTAAAATGGGAAAAGGAACAATACAAACTCGGGGTTATTGGCTTCTATGCCAAAGATGATATTCATTCCCTAAAAAAATCTCTTGATGAAAGGGGAATTTTACCCCAGGAAAATTTGGTTTTATCCATTAATGGGGCTTTCAAAATTAAAAAAAATATAGAGATTTTCGGAGAATATGCCAACACCGCCATCACTACCAACCAAAGAGCCACAGCCATTGGAGGCGTGAAGGAAGGTATCGCCTCTCACTTGATGAAAACCAATTCTTCTACTGAAAATTATTCTGCTTTCAATACGGGGGCTAATCTTCAACTTAAAAAAGGAATGATTGGCATCAGATATGAAAAAATAGAACCTGGATATAGAACTTTAGGAGCTTATTATTTTAATAATGACCTCGAAAACATTACGCTAAATTCTTATTTTACATTGTTGAAAGATAAACTTTCCTTGTCTTCTAACATCGGTAGGCAAAGGGATAACCTTGATAATAAAAAACTGAAACAAACCAGCAGATGGGTTGGAGCAGTGAATGCCAATCTAAAAGCTTCTGAAAAATTAATGATTTCAGCTTCTTATTCTAATTTTACAATGTTTACCAATAGACAATTAAATCAATTTACGCATATCAACGCTAATCCTCTGCAAATTCAACAACCAAAAGACTCTATTGATTATAAGCAAATTTCACAAAATATGAATGTCAATATCAACTATGCTTTATCAAATTCCAAAGATAAAACTCAAAATATTAACTTCAATTATTCCCTCAATGATATGGTGAATAGAGAAAATGGTATTGTAAGAAAAGGGGGGCTATCGAGGTTTCATAATGCAAATATTAACTATACTATTGGCTTCCCTGAAAAGAAACTTAATATTGGTTCTTCATTCAATTTTACACATACTTATGCGGCTTCACAAATTTCTACAATTTGGGGACCAAGCATTACTGTTTCCAAATCTTTCTTAAAAGAAGATAAACTCAAAACCAATGCTTCGGCTTCCTATAATAGGTCTAATATGCCCAATGCAACCATTAGCGTGGCCAACCTAATGCTGGGAGCCAACTATACGCCTTGGGATAAGCATAATTTCAACCTTACTCTTGTTCAAATGATGAGAAATACTAACCAAAATATCGAAAATCCAAAAGTAAACGAAACAACTTGTACAATAGGGTATAATTATAGTTTTTAATATTGAGAAAAATGAAAACTTTACAGATAAAGTTTAATGATATTATCCATCTTATACAAAAATCTAGAATTAACGCCATTAAGGCGGTTAATAAAGAACTTATCAACTTGTATTGGAATATTGGAGAATACATTAGCATAAAAATAGAACAATCTGAATGGGGGCAAGGAGTTGTATCTGAGCTATCCAATTTTATTCAAAATAATCATCCTGAACTCAAAGGTTTTTCAGATAAAAATCTTTGGAGAATGAAACAATTTTATGAAACTTATAAAGACTTTCCAAAACTCTCGACACTGTTGAGAGAAATTAGTTGGTCGAATAATATCTTAATTTTTTCACGATGTAAAACTTTAGAAGAAAGAGAGTTTTATCTAAAACTTTCCTCAAAAGAAAAGTATAGCTATAGAGAATTGGATAGGCAAATTTCTGCAAGTACTTTTGAAAGGACAATGATTGCAAGCTCCCATTTACCTATTACCCTAAAAGAAAATACGAACATAAAAGGAGTATTCAAAGATTCTTATATATTGGATTTTCTTAATATTTCCGAGCATCACAGTGAATCTGATTTACAGAAAAATCTCGTTCATCAGATGAAAGATTTTATTTTAGAACTTGGAAAAGATTTCCTTTTTATAGGAGAAGAATACAGAATTCAAGTAGGGAATAGCGATTTTTTTCATTGATTTACTATTCTACCACAGGGACTTGCAATGCCTTATCGCATTTGAATTAAAAACGGATAAATTTAGACCTGAACATATTGGACAACTTAATTTCTACTTAGAAGCTCTCGATAGAGATGTGAAAAAAGAAAATGAAAATCCTAGTATCGGTGTACTTATCTGTAAAGACAAAGATACGGAGGTGGTAGAATACACGCTAAGCAGAAGCCTTTCCCCCACTATGGTCGCAGAATATCAAACTAAACTCCCCGATAAAAAAGTTTTACAGAAAAAAATGCAAGATATTTTTGATAAATAATAATCATTTTGAGTATAATATTGTACTTTTTAACGACCATTTCTCGGAACTAAAACAAAAGCACGGATTTTAAATTAAAATCCGTGCTTTTTATCGTTATTTTTAGTAGTTTTGTATATTCTAATTTTTGGGAACTTTAATATTATTCCAAAATTAAAGATTAACTTTGTGAAAATATTTTTTATGAAATCAAAATATAAAGTGGGGGATAGAGTCTTAGTATCCCCACAAATTACAGGCGAAAAAGATTGGATAGAAGCTACTGTTTTTGAAATAGAAAAGAATCCATTTGTTGGGATAGTTGTAAATGTTAAAACAGACAATGGAATTATTTTCTTTGAAAAAGAAGATATGTTTAAAGTTTTAAATCAACAAGTATTATGTACGCAATAGCATTTGATTTGGTTATTTCTGATTTGAAAAAACATTATGGAGAGCCTTATCACAATGCCTATTCAGAGATAAAGAAAATTTTATTACAACATAAATTTTATTGGATACAAGGAAGCACTTATGCCACCGACGGAGATTTATCTATCTTATTTTCAGCTATTGAAAACCTAAAAAGTATTGATTGGTTCTGTAAGTCGGTAAGAGATATTAGAGCTTTTAAAATTGAAGACTATTCTGATTTTACAAGTAAATTTAAAGAAAAATAAATATTCTTACCTCTTAATTTCAAACAATGATTTTCGGTTATGCAAGGGTTTCTACTTCGGAACAAAATATTCAGACACAGGTAGATTTACTCCAAAACTTTGGTTGCGAAAAAATCTACACCGATGTAGCCAGTGGCGTTCGTGAGGACAGAAAAGGGCTTAATGAAATGCTCTCTTTCCTTCGTGAAGGCGACGTAGTCGTAGTCTATAAAACCGACAGGATTTTCCGTTCCCTAAAAAATATGGTAGAACTTATTGATTTGTTTAATCAAAAAGGTGTGTTGTTCAAGAGTATTTCAGAACCTGCTTTTGATACCACTTCGGCGAATGGGAAGTTCATTATTCAAATCTTTGGGGCAGTAGCGGAATTCGAACGAAATCTCATCTCAGAGAGAACCAAAATTGGCTTGGAGGGAGCGAGGCGAAGAAATAAGCACTTGGGCAGACCCAAAGGCGCTGCCAAAGAAACTTTGGAAAAATACCAATTCGCTCTACACCTTTACCAAAATAAAAATATTCCGATTGATAAGGCTTGCAAACAGGCTGGGATTAGTAAAACCACTTTTTATAGAGTGGAGAAGGATAAGTAATTAGTAAAAAGATTAATTGTATTATTAATTATTTAAAATAAATGATAGAACTCCGCAGAAAAAGACAGCAAAAAAGAAGAAAAGGAATTAGTAAAATATTGATTACATTTGGTTGGAAATGGAACCAAATAGAGATTACTTTATTCTCTTATAGCAATAATACTATCTATAAAAATTACTATTTTGACTACATCCCTGAACTCCACGAACATCTACTATATAAAAAAGGAACGATGAAAGAAAAACGCAGAGTATTCAGTGAGGAGATTGATTATATCCTTAACTATCCAAGAACACCTGTAAATAATGACTATGATTTTGATTACGAAAAATATAGCCCTTAAGAGGCTATACTTTTCATTTTATTATAGTTTACCCTATCTATATTTTCTTTATATCTTGTATATGGTTTAGGGCTTTCTTGTGGCAATAATTTCTCAAATTCTACTTTATCAAGTATTGGTTTAGGAGCAATCATTCTACTTGGATTAAGTTGAATTCCCGTCGTTATTTGCTTTCCTTGATATTTTGTTTTTCTCCAATTTATTCTGAATTTACTTTGATGAATGATTTCCAAAATATGTGCTATTTTATCTCCAAAATCAACTTGCGAAGAAAATGTCAAATCATCTACAAATCTTGTGTATTTTATATTATTTTTCTCGCAAAATTCTATCAACTTATAATCTGTTTCAAGAAAAACAAGATTAGCAATATAAGTACTTGTTCTTATACCTTGTGGAACTTCCCCTTTCCAAGTTGAAAACCTTGTGATATAATGTGTAGTTAATTTATTAAATCCGAAGTTTAATAACGTTTCATATACTCTCCCTACTTTAATTGAGGGAAAAAAGTTCTCTAAATCAGTAGTAAAAATATACCTGTTTCCTTTATGAAACCTTGCATTAGTAATATTACTTTCCCCTTTAATTCCTCCTTTAATATTATTTGGTAATTTTATATCCTTTAATATTCTATTTGAAATTCTGCCTTGTATTTCCTTTATAATGCCTTTGGATTCTCTTACTATTCTCAATTTTATATTACCATTTTTATCTTTCTTTGGCAATCCTGTTTCTTTATCTAATTTTACTTTGCTCCACTCCCTATAATAACCATCAAGATTTTCTACCAATTTATCTAAATCTTTTTGAGGCTTTCCAACAATAGATGGAAAGTGCATTTTATTTATCTGAGGTAAAGAATTCATTGATTAAAGATTTTACAGAGGGACTAACAATTTCAAAGGCTTTGCGTTTTTCTTGGGGAATATCTTCTTCATTCAAAGACAGAAAAAATAATATTGGCAAAGGAATATCTAAATTTTTACTAATCTCTTTTAGAGTAGATAAATTCGGTTCTTTTTGATTATTTTCTATCTGAGAAAGATAGGTTTGGGTTATTCCGCAACTTTGGGCAAACTCCGTTTGGTTTTGCCCCTTGCGTTTTCTAATATTTTTTATAATTGAGCCTAAATCCATAATGAAAAAAAATTTAAAGTGGGCTCGGATTAATAAATAACTGACTTTCATATTCTACACAATTAAGAATTGATTAATTAAATCCACAATACCCGCCACTTCCAGCTGATAGTGTTTGTTAGTCAGTCCTTTTTTTCTTCGTAAATCATTCAGTTTTGCAATCGCATCACTTAATAAACTTACTTCGTTTTCCGAAAGAGAACATTGGCTCTTTGAGATGGTTTCTAACACATTAATTAAACCATCGATGTTTTGTTGTCTTTTTAATCTAGACATAATATAATTATTAAAGTTATTGGGCAATATTACCCTGCTTTAATAAAAGCACATCGCTGGGTTTCGTTTTTATATTATCTTTTTGGCAAAAAAACGAAATATATTATTCCTCAATCATAAAAATATTATTCAATATGAACGAATAAAAACTATCTTTAAAATTAAAGCTAGTTTTTCCAATATCTATCTAAACAATATTATTTTCCTCTCATTTTCCACCCAAGTTCAAAATCATCTAGACTCTTGCTATCTTTCGGATTAAGTTTTCTCCATTCTCGCAGTATCATTAACTGCCTATTGGCTTCTTGAACTTCTTCTCTTGGTAGTATTACTTGCCCATCTTCTTTCAACTCAATAATTACTCTTTCCTTTGTAGAAATGGATTTTTTATAAAAATTACTAGCCATTACACTCGTAACAGAAGCAATAATCAACGATACTCCCATTATCGCTAAAGGAATATACCAATACCCCCTAAGAAAACGATTAAAATCGGTGATTTCCTTCATTTGAATCTTATCAATAGACACGGATACATTAGATTTTTCTGCTATTTCCTGTTTAAAATTATCCAAAAAAGAAAGATACTTTTTATCCATTTCGGATGAAACCTTATCTAGCTCTTTCTTAAATCTTTGTAGCTCATTATCTACATCAATAGTTTCTCTCTTTCCTAAATATTCTACTTCCCTCTTTAATGCCGATGTTTCCAAATGGATATTTCTTAGATTTTCTGAAATATCTCCTAATATCACTTGGATAGGGTTCTGTGGTTTTGGTTCTTCCATTTTTTATGTCGATTTATTATTTTTTTTATGCTTTTAATATTTCATTATTATGAAAAATCATCTTCTCATTCTAATAGTTCTCTCTTCATTAGTTTCTACATTCAAACGATTTAATTTCAAATGTTTATCCAAATCTAATATCTTTAATTTTCTATTGATTTCCGATAGTTTATACCCTTTTTTACTGATTTTTTCTATCTCACTTTCACTCCCATTATGCCCCAGTTCTGAAATGGGAATAATCCTCGCTCCATTGAGTGAACCATCACTCTTGTAAGATAATTCTAAATGATAATCTCTTTCCATCATTTTTCGCTTTACTTTTTCCCAATCATCACTCTCTCGGATGCAGGAAAGGAGACTTTGCTCTATATTCTTTTTCTTTTCAGAAGAGATTTCTTGTGCAGTACGCCAACCTTTTTCTTTGGCTATTTTAGTAGCCACTTGACCTGAACGCTCCCCTATTTTATAATTTTCAATACTGCACACGCCTCGCATATTCACTCTACAAACTATCATATGGATATGAATATCATCTGTATTTCTATGAGCAATAGCATACCATTTGTTGTCTGAATATCCCATCTTATCAGCATAGTTTTGGGCTAATTCTCTAAGTCCCTCTTCTGTGATAAAACTCCCTACTTCTTTGGAAGGGCTAATTACATTTTCTATAAAGGGTTTTTCTAATCGGCTTCCTGTGTATAAATCTGCGGTCGCTCGGAGTTCTTCATATCGCTCCTTCCAGTTTTCTCCTATCATATCATTTTGAAAGAGAAATAAAGAATCTTTTTCTTCAAGTTCTTTATACCTTGCTCCTGCTTTACTCCCTTTTACTGCTTTGGCTTTTGCTATCATTTTTAATTTTCAGTCACTTTTATGTAAAGACTTTACTTTAAGTTTTTCTTGATAATAGAGGATACTTTCTTTATCTCATCGATAACTTCTCGCTTTTCTTCAACACTCCAAATTTTCTTTTGAAAATAATTGGCTATCCTTTTAAAGTGAATTTGTGCCTTGATTAATTCATTATTCCGAACAGGATCTGGTAAGGGAATTTCTAAGGCACTCCTACGCAAAAACTCGGAAACGCTAAGTCCTACTTCCTTCGATTTTTGTTCTATTTTGAGATATTCATCTTCGCGTAAACGAAGGTTTTTTTGAACATTACGAACCCCCTTAGGGGCTGGGCGACCGCCTAGCTTGCCCCAATGTTTTCGCTTCTCGGCGAGTTCTCGTTTTTGCTTTTCTTCCAAGAACTTACGCTCGAAGTCTTCTAAATCGGTATCGGAGATGTGGGACAAATCCCAATTAAAATCTATCATAGATTGAACAGCTTTTTTCGTTGTCAGCGACCTTAGGAGATGACCAAGAAGTTGGAAAATATACGAAATATAGATATGAAATATTAAGGTTTTGTATATCTTTACTTACTTCTTAACCTAAAAATAATTCCCTTCTATCATAGAACGAAATTTCTACTTATTTTATTGTGCAAAATATAAAAAATTTACCTAACCTAATTTAATAAATCTTTTACATAAAAAAATATAGATTATGAGTTGTTTAATATATTAAAAATAAAGTGTGATTTTTTGGTATTACAGTAGTTAAAAAAATGCTTATATTTAAGTTATATAAAATACCATACACTATATACTATAAATAATTTAAGTTCCATTTCTTGGACTTTTTGTTTTTGTTTATTAACTTTATTTTCCTTTTAAATATAAAAACTTTTTAATTCTTTTTAATATACTTTTAAAGAGCTATGTAAAATACTGAAATTAAAAAAAATATGCTATTTTTAGGGGGAGTGGAATTCCGAAAGTGAGGGGAGTGGAATTCCGAAAATGAGGGGAGCGGAATTCCGAAAAACACCCTTTTTCAGGGGGAGTGGAATTCCGAAAATAGTATGCAAAAATCCTCTCCTTCTCAATAAGGGGAGTGGAATTCCGAAAAAATACTCTATTCAGGGGAGTGGAATTCCGAAAATGATTTTAAAACACCCATTTTTTTAACGTTTTTTTAACAAAAGAGAGTGGAATTCCGAAAGTGAGGGGAGTGGAATTCCGAAAGTGAGGGGAGTGGAATTCCGAAATTATATAATTCTAGGATAACTATTAGGTAATATTTCTCCTGTTTTACTCTTCCTATATACAAGGATAATATATTCCTGAAAAATTTTCAGAAACTCCTGTCCTTTATACCCATCTGATTTCCTCCCTTGTTTTCTATTATCACTCACAAAAATTTTATACGCATTTTCTATCCATTCTCGGTTATTATAATTACTTTTATAATGGTACTCTAAACTTTCCATTTCTTCATCGGTGAGTTGATGTCTTCTTTTAAAATATCTCAGCCTTTGGCGTACTAAAATGGTATCTTGTGTCTCCTCTGTAATGGTCTCATCGGATATTTTTTTAGTAGCATATGACTTTATGTGAATTTTATCTCCTGAAATGCTATAATTAAAAGAAATCATACTAAACTTATCCAAATTTTGTCTCACAGGTTTTAAAAACTTACCGCAAAAATCTTTTGCCGTAGAATAATTTACACCAAATTTTTCATTAAATGTACTTAGTTTTAATGTTGTTCCCTCATAAGGGATTTTTGCGAGCCAAATAGCAAAAATGATGTGTTTGTTATTTTTTACATTATATACCAAATTGTATAATGTAGAATTATATTCAGGGATAACTATCAATTTTTTCAGCCAATAACTACTGATTAAGAAAGATGTATATCCTCTCTCGTCATAAGTAGGAGCCGTGATAAGCCCTCCATAGGTTTTTATTTCCTTTCCTTTTGAATTAGTAGAGGTATACCACCCCATTTTAAATTTCGTGAGAAATTCAATGGCTTGAATGACCTGCTTGGAACTTCCGCTGGGAGAAATAAGAGAGTTTTTGATTTTCATTGAAGCAAAAGTATTATGCTCGGTCTCGAATTCATCTTCAAAAAGCGAAAGTTGTTGTGGTTTATCCTGTGGGCGTAATTGTTCGTTTCTCAAATCTGCCACAATATTGAAAATAATCCTTAGGGCGTTGATAGGAATATCCACCGCCTTATTTCCTTCAAATAAAAATTCATCTACAAAACTATTCCCAAAACGAATAATTTCTGCTTTTGAAAGATTTTTAAACTCTTTTCTAATGATTTTTCTTGTGTCTATTTTACTCATAAACCTTTTTTCTATATATTTGCATTGCAAGAAATGGAAGTTATACTTCTCAAAGGCCTTTTATTTTCTTTTATGGAAAATATTAGGCTTTTTTATGGAAAATTAAGCTCTGGAAACTCTTCTGCTCTTCCTTCAATTTCTTTAATTTGTTTATCAAAAAGAATCTTACCTAAACGAATATCCTCTTTATCCAATTGATGATGATTTGTAAGATAATATTGATATAAATCCTCTCTGCCTTTCTCTATCATTATTTCCAGCATTTTCTTTGGAATAACGATATGATTTTCGGCTACATTTTCTATTTGGGATTTGGCAACGAAAAGATTTCTTACAATATCATACCCATTTCTGATGTAGGTAATTGGGATAAAATATCCCGTGCCTTTCTCATTACAAATGGGTTTTAAATACAATCTTATCAATTCTATTTTTATTGGCTCTAAGGAGTTTCTATAATATCCAACAATTTCCTTTGTAGATTTTCTTCTCACTTTATAATAAAGCCATCTCTGTTCTCCTGAAAATTTTTCATTCAAAAACCTATGGAACTTATACAATCCCGTATTGATATTATGATAAACCACCACTTGTCCAGTGCTGAGTTTTACCGCTGCTTCATAAGTTTTTGTTGCCATTATTTTATTTATTTCATATAAAGTATATTACCTTATTTAACTTATATAAACTTTAAAATTATATAAATTATAAATTTTACATTACCATATATACTTATTATAAAAATTCAAATTATATAAAATACTATACTTTATATAATATTTATACTTTAAAACTTGTCTTTGTATTTTTCTTTTAAACCATTGACCAATTCAGAGAAAAGCTCCATTTGAGAATACTCCAAATTTCCCTTACCAAATATCGTATTAAAGTGATAATTTTTCAAATACTCCACTTGTGGTTCTGAAAGATAAGTAGAGGTCACTTTTACATCATTAGGACTATCTCTTCTCCCTGGTCTGTATCTTATGTTGGTCTTTCTTGGTTTTATTTCTCCGTGTTTTTCCATCAGTAATTGAACAGCTTCACTAATGGCTTTGGAATTATTATACTCCAAATTTTCATTCTTCACAATTTCATATTTTACCAATTCTTTGAGCCATTCCCAGTCCTTCACATAAATTCTAAAACCATACTTTATCATTTTTGTTTTCTCAATTTTTGGAGTATCCAAAATATCAAGTTGAAAAACATTATCCATATTTTATTTCTCTATTTTGTTTAAAATTTCTCTTACTAAATTTTTATAATCCTCACTTGCCCTTGAATTCGGTGCCACTTGAAAAATCGTTTTTCCTTCTTTTTTAGCATATTCTACATTGACATCTTGACGAATAAAAGTCTCCAAAAAATATTGCCCCGCCTGTTTTTTTGCCAAGTCGCTATACTCTTTAAAATTTTTGGTATTGGTCAAAACTTTATTGAAGAAAAAACCTAAAAATTTCAGTTTAGGATTATGGTTATCTATAATTCTTTTCACCGATGGCAAAAGTTCATTAATTCCTTCAATGGAATATTCTTCGGCCTCAATAGGGGAAAGAATATAATCCGATGCACATAATGCAATTTCTCCCAAGCCAATTTTACCGCTGAGTGGGCGAGGAGGACAATCAATAATAATAAAATCCAGCGTCATCTTAGAAGCCAAAATATCTATCATCTCTTTTAGGTCAAACCTCTTATATATACTTTCCTCTATATTTCTATCTCCCGCGAGAATAAGCAAATTTTCACCCTTTTGAGTCAATCTAAAATTTCCTGTTTTCTCAATAAAATTTTTAACCGTATAAGGGAAATCTTTCGGAATTTTATACCCAAGAGACAAATTCCTCTGAGCATCAAAATCTATAATCAGAGTTCGTTTGCCCATTTCACTAAAAGTAGCCCCTAAATGAATAGATGTCGTAGTCTTACCAACCCCTCCTTTTTCCGTAATAACCGAAATTACTTTCATAAAAGTTATATATTTTACACAGGGCAAATATAATAATTATTTACAATATATAAAATAATATACTACAAATATTGTTTTTAATACAAAAACTACAAAAAGTTTATAACAAGAATTTTGTCAAAAATTCTTGTTATTAAATCTTTACTTAAAATTATACATTATTTACAACAAAAAACCTAGTTCATTCTCACATTAAAAACAATAAATCATTGATTAACAACAGAATAATTTATAAAAATTCTTTATTTTTATCATAGAATATGGATTTATCCTCCGACTGCCTTACCAGTTTCTCCAATTGCAGTGTTTTATTTTTAGTGATATATGAATGTATTTTTACTATATGTCCTTCTATTTTTTTACTTTAATGTATTCAATTTCAATAAAATATTTTACTTTTGCGTAAATCATTTAGATTCTATATGCTTAAAAATCTATTCTCTCTTATATTCATATTTTTTGCTTATTCAGCCTACGCTTACAACACTGATATATTTTCCGATATTAATGTAATCAACTCTTCTGAAACTGACAAAGAAACAGGTAAAGCCATTGGAGCGTTTGATTTGCTGGATAAAACAAATAATCTTACCAATAGAATTAATCCTAATGAACTGACCCAACTTCCTATCGGAATTGTAGAAAATAAGTCCAATGTACAGTATGGGTTAGTGGTTACAAAAGTCAAATTCACTCCCGAGTATGCTCTGATTAATGTCTATGCCAGAATTGTCACTCCACAAGCAGGAGCTGAGGGAGGAAAAAAAACACTGTATTTTGGTGCAGAAAATATCAAACTTTCCTACAATGGACAGATTATAGGAGATGCTAAATTATCTTTATTGGGGAATATTCATATCCCTTTTAATTCTAATAAATGGCTTCTCACATTAGAAGGTGGAACCATCAATAAAAGCACTGGTGAAAGCATCAATGATAATACCTATGTAACCATTGACTGTGATGGATTTAAAGAACTTGCCATAAAAGGTAATGTTCAAATTTCAAGAGAGGTTTTACTTCCACTGGATAATAATGGTAAAATTCTCCCCGAAAAAACAGAAAACGGACAAACGAATAGAGTACAGGGTGGTTTTGCTCTAAAAGCCTCGGATTGGAATGATTTATTGGTAAAAGTGGATTTATCGCCTTTTGCCATCACTTCACAAACTCAAAATAAGGATAGAGGCTATTTTTCTTTCTTTGTCAATAATGCCATCCTTGATTTAAGCGACCTAAGAACTGACCCCTCCGTTGTATTTCCAAAAGATTATCATACCTATGGATATCTTATTGGAGGTACAGAATCCTGGCGGGGTCTTTTTGTGCAATCACTTTTTGTTGGCCTCCCTCAGGAATTTAAAACCCAAGACCATATCAATACTCCTGTATCTTTTGAAGGGCAAAATTTACTTATAGACGCCTATGGAGTTTCGGGGCATTTCTCTGCTAATAATATTTTTCCCCTTGAAAAAGGATTAACCAGCACAGAAAATGCGTGGAACTATTCGCTTGATAAAATAGGCATTCAACTTTCTGCTTCTAAAATCGTAGGGGCCAACCTAGAAGGAAGAATTGCTCTCCCTATTCAAAATACCAATTCTAAAAACAATACCTCTAATAGCAATGATGATAATGCTAATGGAACTAATAATCGTAATACGCTTGCTTATAAAGGGTTTATCTCCGAAGAACAGTATCTCATTTCTGTAACCTCTCTCAATGATATTAAATTTGATATTTGGAGTGCCAAAGCAACTATTAAACCTGGCTCTTCTATTGAAATGACCGTTAAAAATAGAGAGTTTTTACCCAAAGCTATTCTTCACGGAGAATTAGCAATTTCTGCTAATGCTTCTGCCAAAGAAAATACAGAAAATGAACCAACCTCAAAAAAACAAGCTGAATTTAGAGGAATTAAATTCGAGGCTCTTACTTTACAGACCAAAGCTCCCTTCATTACCGCTCAATACTTCGGAGTACAGGGAGAACAGAAACTTGCAGGATTTCCTGCCAGTATAAAAAATATCTTTATTGAAGCTAATGAGTCCAGTGCCAACCTCGCTTTTGAAGTAACCGTAGGACTACAAGAACAACGATTTTCTGCCTCTGGGGGAATGAAAATCAATGGAATTATCTCCAACAACCATCGCAGACAAAAATGGGAATACAATGGATTTTCTCTCTCTAAACTTGCTCTAAGAAATGTAGATATTGGCGTTGCAACCGTATCGGGAGAACTCCAACTGATGAAAAACGACCCTCTCTATGGTAATGGCTTTATGGCCAACCTTTCTGCAAAAATAGAGGCTTTGAAAAATGCAGAAATCAAAGTGAATGCTGCTTTTGGATACAGTACTTTTAGATATTGGGGATTTGAAGGTACTGTCGATAATCTTAATATTAAAACTTCTGTTCTTAATATTACTGGATTCACCGGTGGAGCCTTTTATCGTATGATTCCCGATAGGGATATGACGATTAACCCTGCTTTTAAAGATAAAGCTCTGGTTCTTACTCCTGATGAGTCTGTTGGCTTGGCTCTTAGGGCTGGAGTTTATGGGGCTGTTGGAGATAAAAATCTTTCTAACATCGTGGCGGGCTTTAATATCTCTACTAATCCTAATGGTGGTATTGCCAATATCGGATTTATGGGAGAAGCCGTTATTATGAGTGATTTGTCCAAACTCATTCCTTCTAAAAAAATACAAGGCATTCAGGATAAATTCCAACAAATCGTATCCAAACCTAAATTTATTAATGATATCAAAGAACAAACAAGGCTAAAAGGAGTTTTGGATATCAATGATGTTGATCAGCAATATCCTACCGTTGAAAAAATAGATGGAGCTATTTATGGCAAACTGGCAATGAACTATGATTTTAACAATAGTACTTTCCACGCCAATCTTGATGTAAGTATTAATGTGGCTAATAATATCATCACTGGGGTAGGACCTAACGGAAAAGCTGGCTGGGCAGTTCTGCATATTGCTCCTAATGAATGGTATCTCCATATTGGTTCTCCTGAAAAAATGATTGGACTTAAAGTAGGCTTTGGCAAATTCCATCTACAATCCAATAGTTATTTTATGGTAGGGAGTAAAATTCCTGCCAGCCCTCCACCTCCTGCCGAAGTGGCTCAAATATTGGGCGTTCAGCTCAATGATATCGATTATATGAAAGACCTTAATGCCCTAGGAGAGGGGAAAGGTTTTGCCTTCGGGACTCATCTCAAATTTGATACTGGGGATATGACCGCTCTTTTCCTCTATGCGAGATTTCAAGCGGGATTAGGAACCGATATAATGCTCAAAAATTACGGAGAAGCTAAATGTACCAATAGAGGAGGAGACCAAATAGGAATCAATGGTTGGTATGCCAATGGACAGGCATACGCCTATCTACAAGGGGAGTTAGGCATTAAAATAAAACTTTGGATGATAAGAAAGAAAATTCCTATCATCAAAGCAGGCGTAGCTGCTTTACTTCAAGCTAAAGGTCCAAATCCTTATTGGGTAAGAAGCTATCTCGGGGGACACTACAACCTTTTAGGAGGCTTGGTGAAAGGAAGATTCCGTTTTAAAATGGAATTCGGAGAAGAATGTAAATTGGAAAAAGAATCTGTGCTTGGTGGTATGAAAATCATTACCGACCTAACGCCTAAAAAAGACGATACTAATGTAGATGTCTTTGCCATTCCTCAAGCAACATTTGCCGTAAGAGTAAATGAGCCTATCGTAATTCCAGAAGATGATGGAGACCATACTTATAAAGTGGTAGTAGAAAAAATGACCATCATTGATGACCAAGGTAAAGAAATAAAAGGAAATATAGAATACGCTAATTCTAAGGATATTGCTAACTTCATTTCCGAGGATATTCTACCTCCAAATAAAACAATGAAAGCCTTGGTGGAAGTAAGTTTTATGGAAAGAAAAAATGGCATCTATCAAGTTGTAATGGTAGATGGCAAAAAAGCTACCGAAGTAGAAGAAAGATCTTTTACCACAGGCTCAGCTCCTAACCATATTCCGCTTTCTAATATTCAGTATGCTTATCCTGTCGTAGAGCAAGAAAACTTATACCGAAAGGAAACCAATACAGGATATATCAAGCTCAAAAGAGGACAAGATTATTTATTTGATGATACAACTTGGAAGAATTTTATTCAATTCAAACAAGAGAAACATACAAAAAACACCGATTTCTCCTACAATAATGGAGATAATATCGTCAATTTCTCCTTACCTGATTTGGATAAACAAACTCAATATTCTTTCAGTATCATTGCTAAAAATACAAACGCTAATACCAACAATACAGCCTCTGAAAACTCTTCAAAAGAAGATAAAACATTAGCGTCTTCTGGAACCTTGGATTCTCAAAATAATGAGGAGGAAGAAGCAAGCAGCATTTCCTCTGAAAGTCAAAAGAAAATGGCTCAAAATATCTCCAAAGATGGAAGTATTGAAAGGCTTTCGTTCTCTTTCCGAACAAGCAAATACAATACTTTGGGAGACAAAATATCTGCTATGAAATTAAGTCATCTTTGGATTAAACAAAGTTCAGATGTAATCTCTCTCCAAAACGATATGAATGGAGAAGAATATTTTGACATCACAGAACTTATAGGCTCTAAATACACAGATAATAAGCCTCTAATTCAGATTACGGCACTGATGGATGATGAGTTTGCCAATAAATTTAAAAACTTATTCTACAATCAATATCCTATCGATGGACTTACCCTTAATAGAGCAGAAAGAGAAGATGATTTTGCGGGAATTCCTCCTGTAAAAGCGTTCCCTATTTTCTCCTCTTATCTGATGTTCTTGGAAAATGATAAAGGAAATTCCTTATTGAGAAAAACTTTCCCTTATCAGTATGATCTATTCTCCTACTATAAAGCTGATTGGTATGAACTCGTTTCTAAATCGGCTAATAAATACATTAATTCTCCTGCTCAGCAAATACCTTCTAACATTAGAAGGCTCATAGAATCAGATTTTGGATTAATTCCAAAGATGAAATACAGAGCAAAAGCCCAGTACATCCTACCTGGGAATAAATTGGGCTCACAAAAAGAATTTAATTTTGAATTTTAGTAGAATTTTATAACTACTTTATCAATGACAACAAATCTAAAACTCAATACTGCTAATTGGTTTAAAAAGCAACTCTTATTACTTGGTCTGTTCATATTGGCTATACTACCATTGGTGGGTCACGCCCAGCAATACCCTGTGCGTATCATTCCTGTTATCACGCCTCCATATAGCCTAAAACTTGCAGACTATGCCCACGCTCCCGAGAGCAAATTGCAACTCCAAATCCTGATGACGGACTTACAACAACCACAGCATCACACAGGAATTAAATTCTTTTTGCAAGCAGGGCTCAACGCTCAGCCTATCGCCCAGTCTAACGAGTTTATCATTGGGCAAAAGCCTTTCCTGCTTACTCCTGGGGCCAACATCACCCTTACAAGCTCTCAAATAAAACACCTCTTTGACCCTCAAAATATCAATGGTTTAAATCCTCAGCAGTACGCCAATCCTCTTCCTGAAGGACTCTATCAGTTCTGTTTTCAAGCTTACGATTTCTATACTAAAAATAACCTATCCGAGAAAGCCTGTGCTTCCGTTTTCCTTAATCAATACGACCCGCCACAGCTCAATATCCCGCAAAATGCAGAGAAAATTCAAGCTCTTAATCCTTACGGAAATGCCTCGGGAATACTTTTTCAGTGGATGCCAAGGCAAGTCGCTCCTAATACTAAATACAACTTTATCTTAAAGGAAATTTGGGATACCAACCAAAGCCCTATCTCCGCTTTCCTTGCTTCCCCGGTCCTTTGGAAAGAGGAAACATTTGCTCCGAATCTATACTATTCTATCGATAAAACTCAGCTTATCCCTGGAAGAAGATACGCCTGGCAAGTGCAGGCTTTTTCTTCAAACCCTTTTGACAATTTTAACAATTTTCCAAATCATCAAATCCAAAGTGCCAACTATAAAAACAATGGCCTCTCTGAAATTTTCTTCTTCGATTATGTAGAAAACTGCCAAACTCCTACCTTCCTAATGGCCAAAAACAAAGGCAGAGGAAGAGTAGAAATCCAATGGAATTTCTTAGGTAATCCTGCTGGGCTCTATAAAATTCAATACCGAAAAAAAGGTACTAATACTCCGTGGATGCATACCCAAGCTTATCAAAACTCCGCGTTTATTAGTGGCCTCGAAGACCTTACCGAGTACGAATACCGCGTAGGGGCGGTCTGTGGGCAAACCCAAACATTATCCGATGAACAATCTTCCGATAATGCTTATGCCTTTAGCCCTGTGCAGTTTTTTACCACAGATAGCCAAGATTTACAAAATAATAACTTCCAATGTGGCGTAATGCCTGCCGTAGATATCTCCAACAAGGAACCTCTAAGGCAATCATTAGTCGCCAATGATACCTTTACCGCTGGGGATTTTCCTGTTACTATCATAGAAGCTCAAGGAAGCAATGGTATCTTTACAGGTACTGGATTTATTAAAGTACCGTACCTTGCTGATACCAAAATAAAAGTTGCTTTCCAAAACATTGCCATAAACTCCGATAAAAAACTTATTAGTGGTACCGTAGAAACTGAGTATGACCCGAATGAATCGGCCGTTCATTTTGCTTCCACAGGGTTAGGAGAACTCTTTGGCGATGCTGGCATCAAAGATATTACGCTCGATTATAATGTCTCCAATGTTCAGTTTATAGCCACTCCACCTCCGGGAAAAATCATCATCATAGGTGATAATGGTAAAGAAAATAATGATGACACTGGCTCTGGAACAGGTAGTACGCAAGAACTCCCTGCTGGAAGAGACTATACCATTGTAGATAAAAACGGAAATGTATGGCAAGTAGATGAAGATGGGAATATAACCTCTGGGGGAACACTAACCGATGGAGGAAAATCTACTCCTGAAAATACCGATGGCGTGGATGCCAACGGCTCTGCCAATGCAATTACCGCAAAAGGTATAAAAGTAGACTTTGAAAATGCTTCAAACTCAAAATACGCCTTTGATAAACCTAAAAAATTAATCTCCGATGATTATAAGGAAATTAGCGGTTATATAATCCCTTTCAAAGCCGTTGAAAATAAAGAAACTGAACCTTTTATTGCTAAAATCTCCATTACTGATGACTCGGTAAAGGCCGATAGCCTTATCTTTAAAACCTCGAAAGGTGTAGCTATTGAAGCAAAGAAAATAGATGGAACCAATGATTTTAAACTGACTTTAAAAGGTACTTATAGCTACGATAAAGAGGAAATTCAGGCAGTAATAAAACAAAACGGAAAGTATCAAATCGCTGGGGTATTCAACCTCGTGCATATCTCACCGAAAACTATCAAGCTAAATCTCGTGCCTACTACGGGAGTAAAAATAGCCGATGAAACAATAGCCCAAATTAAAAATATTTATAGCAAAGTTGCTATCAATATGGATATTACTACCAAACCTGAATTTGATATTAAAGACTTTTTAGTAAATAACAAACTCCCAACAGAAGATGAGTTCGGAGATTTATCTACTTACAGCCAGGCTCAAAATAATATTATCAGTAAATATATGGCTGATAATAAAGAGGTTGGACTGGAGTATTATATCTTCGTCACTGATAAACCTTCTTCCTCTGGGCAAGGTGGGTATATGAGACTCAATGGACAATTTGGGTTTGTCTTCAACCAGTCCGCAAGAACCATCGCCCACGAACTGGCTCACGGAGCACTCAAACTTGAACATCCTTTTAAACTATTCAAAAACTTAAACAAAGGCGATACTTCCAGCATAATGGATTATGCTGAGGGTACCAATTTTATTTTCCCTGAATGGAAACAAATCAATGACCCTAAACTCAAAATCTACTCCTTCCAAGAACAAAAGGAGGGGGAAAAAGTAGATGGTGCTACTTTTGTTTTAGAAAATGAAGAAAATTTCATAACACCTGATGGAAAGCTATTGTCTCTTCCGAAAGGTACTATTATTTATCATTATTGCTTAGATATCAATGTAAATAATACTCATTCATACGGCAGCTATCCAAATGGTGCGTTATATGGATTTAAACAAAATGGCAAATACTATGTTTTTAAATCTGCGTTCAGCAGTGGGGGTGATATATTTGATGGATATTATTTAATAGAAAATAAAAATTACACTACTACAAAATACAATATCGAAAATCAAACTATTGAAAAAAAAGACATTGTCTTCCTAAACTATACCGCAAAAGTTACAGAACCCCATTTTGTAAACTTTATCAAAATAAAAAACTTCGACTTTAAGCATAAATCAGACAATAAGTTTTCTTACATCAAGTATCAGGATAAGTTTTCCGCTTCTGATATTATCGAATCTATTAGTTTTCCATCTGCTGTTTGTGGTAACAACGAAATACCCCAAAAGGAAATTGGTGAGAAGAAAATAAAGAATAGCAACAGACAATTTATAGCCTCTATTAGAGGAAAGACAGCAGACAAAAAATACAAAATAGATGTTTATAAAAATGAAAAAACTGGTAAGTATGAAGTAGAAGTAGAACTTACTGGAAAACCTTTCAACACCGAAATAGCCGAACAAAAAACACTCATACAACAGCAAATAAAAACATTAGCTGAAGAGAAACTAAATGAACTGGGAGGATTAGATGACAAGAAATCTCTATATCAAAGGCAAGAAACCGAAGACGGTGGCGAATTTTATGTAAAAGACATGAACGGCCAAGAGTGGCTAGAAACTTTGGGTGATTTAGGAAGTAGTGTCTGGGAAAACGCTGCCTTACCGAAATCTTACTGGAATAAAGATGAAGGATATAACCAGTCTAACATACACATTCCTCCTACCTTTGCAGGTGTTGGAGATGGTGTAGTGGAAGAAATAAGCAACTACCCACAGCTGGTAAAACTAGGATATGATGTAGCCACCCAAAAAGATGTACGGGAAGGTCTATGGAATAGGGTCAAGAATATCACGCCTGAGAGTATAAAAAATGCTGCTATTAATTTTTATGAAGAAAAGAAAAATAATTATACTAGTGATAAATCTTACATTGTAAACCATACCGTAGGGAAAGATGCCGTAGCCATTGCCTCCCTATTTATGGGCGGTGGAGCTACAAAAGGACTCAAAGAAGCGACCAACAATATAGATGATGGAATTAAAAAAGTAGGGGAGAATATTAAGGAAACGAAAGCTAAGAAAATCTTTAATACCGCCCAAGAGCTCGTTGATGATATTGCTAAAAACCGATATTCTATACGAAAAAACATCATAGACCTTCCTGAAAGCAAAGCCTATGCAAAAAAATACTTTGACAAGTTTGTAAAAGAAGGCAATTTTGATGATTGGTTTAAAAACACTTTTGCAAAATACGACAAAAGCACCTTAACCTTTGAGGCTCACCATATTATACCTATTGATGTTTTAAAAACAAATCCAGATTTAAGGCAATTACTTTTTGATTTGAAAAAAGCAGACCCTAATTTTAAATTTGATTTTAATGGCATTGACAATGGAATGATGCTACAAAAAAAGAATTTAAATTTAGATATCAACGGACATACAAGTCATAAAAATTACAATGATGCTATTAGTGAAAATATTTCCGTTATAATAGAAAATGCCCCAACAAGTAAAAAAGCTTTTGAAAGAATTCAAAAACTAATTATAGACACAAAAGATAAACTTGAAAAAGAAGTTTTATTGGGAACTAAAAATGTAAATGATATCAAAAATTTTTAAAATATGAAATACTATAAAATAAAGATTAAACGGAGATTTGAAGAAGAAGATAAAGTTTTAGGACACGCCAATGGCCAGTTTGTCTCAAACGGAGCGTTTTATTTTGATAAAATGAGAAAAGGAGAAATTATAGAAGATGCTCCCATTTTTGACTACTTCCATTTGCAAAGTTTTGGAGAAGAAAAAGATTGGGAATGGCGGCTGCAAGATGTACACAATTTCATAGGAGAATCACCTAGCGGTAATAATTTTTACATATCAGAAAATTTTAAAATTTTATTGGAAAATTTTAAAATTACTCCCAAGTATCATTTTTATGAAACACGGCTTCTTTACAAAGGCGAAAAACTAAAATATTGGATTTTTCAATTTATTGCAAGTTATAGAAAACTCAATAAAATGCAATATGTTGATTTTCCCAAAAGTATTTTCTACATACATAACCAAAATTATTCTGCTAAATCTTATGAAGAATGGTCTGATATTAATGAAGAAATGTATGACAAATTTAATGAAGATTTAAAAATAAAAAAAGTTGTACTAACCGAGTTTTTTGATTTTTTCCCTTTAAATCCAATAAGTTCAGATATTATAGTTTCTGAAAATTTAAAAAAAGCCATTGAAGAAAATAATATCACAGGTTTTGAGTTTTTTGATATTGATTATGAGGTGGTTGTAGAATAATATTTCATAAAAAATTAGAACGAGAAGTTTTATTAGGAAACAAAAATGTAAATGATATTATTAATTTTTAAATACAAACAAAATGAAATATTATAAAATTCAAATAAAAAGTTTTTACGAAGACAGAATTGCAAGTAGAGCAGAAGGAGAAAATATAACTAATGCCAATGAATATTTTTGGGCAATGGATAAAGGTGGTATTCTTCATAACGCCCCCATTTTTGATTATTTTGTTTTAGAAAGTTTTGATGAAGAAAAATACTGGGAATGGGCTTTATTTGATGTTCATAAATTTATAGGAGCTGGTAGTCAAATACCTGGCTGGCTCATTTCTGAGAAACTAAAAAATTTATTAGAAAACTTTAAAATTTCCAATCCTCATACTTTTTATGAAAGTAAACTTTTGTATAAAGAAGAAAAAAAAGATTATTATATTTTTCAATTTTCAGGAGAACAATTTTTTAATACTTTGGTCAATTATATAGACTTTAATAAAAGTCTATTTTTTGACCCTAATCAAAAAATAGACTTTAGGATAATTGATATACAAGATTTAATTATTCAAACAAGAAGGATTTTTAAAGAGTCTGGGTGTGAAATAATCAATGTACCTGTTAAAAAACTTGTGTTAAATAATAATATTGATTTTTTTTCTATGCAAAGTTTTTTAGGAGAGAATATTATATCCGAACGCTTAAAACAAGCCATTGAAGAAAATAATATCACAGGTTTTCAGTTTTTTGAACTTGATTATAAGGTAGTTATAGAATGATATTTCATAATCAGTAATTAAAGTTTTTAAATTCATCTATTTTTCACATCACATTACAAAAAATTCCCTACCTTTTTCAAAGAACGTGAAATAAAACAAAGATTTTTTTTCAAAAATCAATGGATAGAATTACCTAAAAATGCTATTTTATCTTACGAGAGAGTTAATATATATGAATGCAAAATTGAATGGAAAACAAATGATGAGATTATTTTTTGCATATTATACTATCAACCTTCTTGGGGCAAAATGGATAGAATGGGTTATACGGAGGATGAAGAAGATTATAATTTCGGTCTCTGGCTATATAAAAAATGGAAATCACATTAACATAATATTTTTCTCTTTTTAGATTAGCCACGCTCTCTGTAGATATTTATGGTAATGTTCCAAAGTTAGTGATATTATAATTTTATAAAAATAACAAACTGATTATCAATAAAAATAAGACAAATACTCCAACAAATATAAACCATACATTACCCCACTTTTATTACTTTTGTAAAAAATTAAAGCCCTAATCCCTTGAGGTTCATTCCTCGTGTTGTAGAGTTAGTGATAAAAAATTTGGCTCAACATATCAATTTATATTACCTTTGTTTTAACAATATACAATACCATATTTTATACTGAATGACAAGATTTTACCTACTTATATTTGTATTTTTATTCTCTTCTTTTTCTTCCTTTGCTCAACAATCAAAAGAAGAAAAACTACCCCATCCTCGTATTCAGGTAAAAGTAGGTGTTAAACCCACAGAAATCTCCCTCCGCTGGGCAGTAGATGAACCTTTGGCCTGGCAAAAAGCAAATAAAATAGGCTTTGAACTCAAAAGATATACCCTAATGCGAGATGGAAAATTACTCTCCATACCCGAAGAAAAGGTTTTAGGCATTTTTCTCCCTGCCCCTGAAAAAGAATGGATGAACTTAGCAGAGAAAAATGATAATGCAGCCATCGTAGCTCAATCTCTATTTGGGGAAAGTTTTGAAGTAGAAATGGGACAAAACCAAGATAAACTACAAGGGATTATCAATAAATCCCAAGAAGTAGAACAGAGATTTGCCTATGCTCTAATGTCTGCTGATTTGGATTTTGAAATCGCAAAAATGGCAGGTTGGGGCTTTACAGATAAAGAGGTCAAGCTTAACGAGCGATATTTATACACGGTTATACTGAATCCCAAATCGGAAGACAGTTCCGCACTGCTCATAGAAAAAGGAACCGCTGTGGCCAATATTACCCCTAACTACGAGCTGCCCAAACCTCTTGATTTTATAGGGATTTTCCGAAATGAAAATGTGATTCTATCTTGGGAATATTTACAACTTAGAGATATCTATTCCTCTTATTTCATTGAAAAATCTGAAAATGGAAAAGATTTTTCTCTGCTAAATAATCTTCCTGTAATGAATATGAATGATACCGATACCAAGCAAACCCAAGGTATGATATATGTGGATTCTTTGGCTCAGAATGGAAAATTGGCACATTATAGAATAAGAGGAAAAACTATTTTTGGAGATTTTGGTCCATACTCTGATATCGTGTCAGGAAGTGGAAAAACAGATTTGCAGGTTAGCCCTATCATTGATAAATTTAATATTTTGGAGAATGAAGATGTTTCTATTCATTGGGAATTTCCAAAAGAATCAGAAAAAGATATTACTTCCTTTGAACTCCTACATTCCGAAACGGATAATACCAATAGCTATAAAGTAATCAAAAATAATATTGGTGTAACTGAGCGTCAAATCGTGTCTAAAAGCATTGCTCCTTCTAATTACTTTAAAATTCAAGCCATTACCAAAAATGGCGACAAACGAGAATCTTTCGCTATATTTACTCAACCTAATGATACTACACCACCTGAAACTCCTCTCCAGTTCAAAGGAAAAATAGACTCTACGGGTGTCGTCCATTTGGAATGGAAAGCCAATACGGAGAAGGATTTGGAGGGATATCATATCTTCCGTGGCATACAAAAAGGTGAAGAAATGGTAAGAATAACCCCACAAGCTATTACTGAAAATTCTTATAAAGATAATGTTGTTTTGGAGAACTTGAATTCCAAAGTCTATTACTATATTACGGCCACCGACAATAGAAAAAACCAGTCAGCTCCTTCGGAAATTTTAGAACTGGAAAAACCTGATAAAGTACGCCCACAAGCTCCTGTATTTACAGAATACAAACTGGAAAGTGATGGTGGTATTACCCTACATTGGTACAAAAGTTATAGTGATGATGTGGCGGTTCATCAGCTTTTTAGACAAGCCAAAGAAGGAAATGATAAATCTTGGAAAAAAATCTACGAAACCAAAGATATAAAACCTCAATACAGCTTTACAGATAAAGATGTAGAGGCCGATATTTTGTATAATTATTATCTTTTAGCCATTGATAAAAGCGAATTAATTTCTGATAAATCTTTGGAATTAAGCCTTAGAAGTGTGAGATTAGAACCTATATCAGCGTTAAGTGGGTTGTCCTCTTCTATCAATAGAGACAAAAAACAGATTGAACTCATCTGGAAAACCACTCAAAAGAATATTTCGGAAATTCTTGTTTATAGACAAAAAGGAACTGAAAAACCTACACTTTGGGGAACGCTATCTGGAACACAGAATTTTATAGAAGATCCTAATATCCAAGTAGGAAATACTTATACCTACCTTATAAAACCTATGCTACAAAATAACCAAGTGGCTAAAACTGAAAAAATTACTGTTGATTACTAAAAAACACATTATATGAAGAAATTTTTATTGTTGTGGATAATTGTGCTATCCAATGTCGTTTGGGGGCAGATATCTCTACAAGGAGAAGCCAATTATAAACTAATAATTAAAGGATATCAAGGTGAAGACCCTAAAGCTTGCGGAGATATTTATGGATTAAGAGAATTAAATATTATATATGACAATGGGAGTAAAGAAAATCTTTGGGATGGTAGAATTTGGAATCAGCATTTCAACCACGAAAAATTGTATAGTAAAAGTAAAAAAATAAGAGGAGTTGAAATCTATTCTATAAATAGGTGGGAAACATGGATTGGATGTAATGGTGGTCCCAATCATGATAGAACGACTATAAATATCAATGGTGTTTGTACAAATCAGTTTTTCTCTAACCCTCTTCATGTTACTAGAGATGTTACGATACAATCTTTTCCTACTTATAAAATTAATTTTAACCCTTCCCGTCAATATATTTTAGGAAGTGAGCAAAACTTAAAAATATCCTTACCTAGTAACTTAGAAAACTCTGACTACATTTGGAAATATAGTATTGCTGGACAAACTCCAAAATCTTTTTCGCCAAGGTATAATAATAATCCTATTCTTGATGTACCTGCTAGTGAATTCATTTCAGAAAATGACTATGGAAAAATAATTTCCGTTTGGGTTGAATCTCAATGCCAAAATAATGGCGTAGTTCAAAAATCTAATATTTTTCATTTTATTTCTTATAAAGAGGCTCCACATATTTCATCAAGCCAAGTGTTTCCTACCAAATGTTTTGATAGTGAAGATGGCTCTGTACTTATCAATTTTGATAGAAAACTCTTACCAAATGAAAGTTTGGAATATGTCCTTACAAACAAGGATACAGGAACTACCTTTAGAAATGGAAATATCTCAACGGATTTACAAAATAGTACTTCAATAACTCTTAACGATATTCCTGCTGGAAGATATGAACTCAAATTTTTAGGAAATTATTTAGGTAATGCCACTTATACCGATGGTGCTGCTCATTCCTTTAATTTTGAGGTTACAAAACCTACTACCGTTACCTTTGATGCTACCCATAAAAATGTCTATTGCCACGCAGGAAGTGATGGCGAAATCTCCATTACGGCAAGTGGTGGACAAGGTAGTTTCCAATATTTTATTACAAAAAATGGACAGCCTTTTGCTGATTGGACTAATTTTAATAACGGAAATTCTACAACTATCAAAAATCTTGATGCAGGAACCTATGCCGTAAAGGTTCGGGATACCAATTTTTGTATTGCTAAAAATCCTACAAATTCAAATCTAGAAAAAGAAGTTACCTTAAATATTACACAACCTGAAAATCCTATTGCCTTATCAGAAATTGAAACTTTTACCCCAACAGGATACGGACTAAGCAATGGATATATCTCCGTAAGGGTAACGGGAGGAACACCTAATTCCGATGGAAGTTATTTCTATGAATGGAGAAAAAACGCTCTTGATGGAGAAATTATAACATCCAACATCATAACAGATAATACTAACCAGCCTTTTACCATAAAACTTGGAAATATCCCTGCTGGGACTTATTACCTTACTGTAAAAGATAAAAATTATAGCGTTGCAACTTCTAATTTGAATCATTGTGGAATTATCTCCAAAGTATTTAATGTTTCTCAGCCTGAGCCGTTAATTGTCAATATTAAGGTTCAGGAAGTAATCTCTTGTAATATTAACAATAATTATCGTTCTAAAAACGATCATAACCAAAATAATATCCCTGATGAAGCAGAAGATGGGGTTTTATTCGCTGATGTAAAAGGTGGCGTAAAAAATTATTTCTATCAATGGCAAATATCCAACGGTGGTGTATTCCAAGATATTCCAAATGCTACGGAAAATAAACTTGCCAATCTATCCGAAGGAACATATAAAGTTCTTATCAAAGATAAAAACAATAATACCACAGAAGCCGTTTATACACTCTCCTACCCAGAAGAATTGAAACTAAACATTACCGCAAATACCATATCGTGCTATAATGGTAATAGCGGAATTCTTTCTGCCCTTGTAACAGGCGGTACTGGAAACTATTCCTACCAATGGAGTAATGGGGAGACTACTCCTACTATTAAAAATCTACCCGCCGATAAATATACTCTTCTTATTACCGATGGAAAAGGGTGCAATGTCTATGGAAAAACTGAAATAAAACAATCTTCTGAAAT